>CALRFF010000005.1 GCA_943356495.1 Candidatus Nomurabacteria bacterium | reverse complement strand
GTATAGCGATGACTCTGGAGTTCTGGAGCATGTGGCAACCATCGTTGGCAAGCCGCGCCATTGAGCTCATCGAACAAAGCCCCTTTGGCGAGCACCTCGTCATCCACGCCAAGTTTGGCAATCAAATCTCTCCGTAGCAGCCGCCCCAAAGTGGGGCGGCTTTTTTATTCCGCTACTACCAACTCGGTAAAGACGACCACTCTTTTGTCATACAGCTTTTTAGTTTTGTCCCAGCTTCCCGCGCAGGTAATAAGGTTGAGTCGCGGCTTGTCGGCGCGGTTGAAAATAAGTTCGGTAGGTACCGCGTCGTACGGGTAGCTGACCACCGCGGTAACTACAAACCGCAACGCGCGGCCGTCTTTAGTATCTACAAATAGTTCGTCGCCCACCTGCGTTTTAGGGAGGTGGGCAAACACGCCCGCAAGCGCGAGTCCGTTGTCGACATGGCCGTCTATAACCGCGCTCCCCAACTGCCCCGGCACAGGGCCGTACTTATACCATGCCACGTCGGCAAATACCGTAGGGGTACCCATAGCGCCGCTTGCCGTACGGCCTGTCTCTTGCACATGAGCGTTAATACCGAGCGCGGGGACACGCAACCGCGCCGGATAGTCGCCCGGCGCGGCAAAGGCCGATACCGCGGGGGGCGTGCTTGTAGCGGCCTGTTCAATAGGAGTAAGCAGTGTCGCGCGCGCGAGGGTAGCGACAAATACCACCACCGCAAGCGCGGTAAGCGCCGCCGTAACGACGTAGCGGGTACGGTCCATGTACCTAATTGGTAGTATGTCTGCGTGAAAAGGCGGTGAGTGTGTACTCCACCAACGCAACTACCGCTACCGCAATAAGCGCCGCGCCGGCAAGGTCTACCACGTGGTGCACGCCCGCAAGCACGCGCGCGGCACCCACCGCTACGGCCGCCGCACCCAGCACCACCCCGAGGCGCCGGTTGTACACAAACACAATCGACGCGATGGTCGCGGCCATAAGCATATGGTCGGAGGGAAATCCGTTGTTTGCCGCGTGCGGGATAAGCGGAGCAAAGTCCCCCACTACAAACGGCCGCGGGTTGTACCACAGCATTTCGGCCGCTCTGCCGAGCACAAAGGCCAACCCGAGCGAGGCAACGGCGGACACTACAAACCGCTTGAGCTCATGCGTAAAGAATACATATACAACACCGGCAACGAGAATAGCCCAGATAAGATATGTGGCACAAAAAATAATGAGTGCGTCCATGCAGGTATTGTAGCAAAAGAAAACGCTCCGCCTTTTGGGCGGAGCGTCGGAACAATCGTTACTTGAGGGAGTAATGGAGGGCGGGGTTGTGTTCCTCGATCCATTTGCGCTGGTTGAGCCGACCGTCGAGAATGTCGACCGCGAGCAAGATCACCCACACAGCGCAACACGCGACCGCGGCCAAGACCTGCGTCTTAGTCCCGTCGACCCAGATAACGGAGCCGAGCAGGATGACCAAATAGAGAAAGACGGGCACCACCACGACGTTGTGGTAGATGTCCATCCACTGCTTCGGCGACTTCAGGTCCTCCAGATAGGTAGCGACACCCATGACCGCCGCCACGATTACCAGCACCCCGAGTTGCACCGGCGTACCGCGCAGCCACATCGGCGGCAGGACGTTTTGATGCTGCAGGACCAGAATGCCGATGCCGAACATGGCACACAGCGCTAAGTCGCCGATGTTGCTGGCGAAGGACACGTTGTAGGCCACGCCTTCGAGCTTCTTGCGGCCGTACCAGATGACCGGCACCGCAAAGAAGTAGAGAGCCATCGGCAGCGCGAACGCGTTGCTTTTGGCGAGCAGGTGGTAGATCACGAGACCCTCCCTTGGGGTTTGAGAAACAAACTAAACGATTAAGCACGGATCAGATACTGCCCACTATTATACACCCGAAATTAGTAAAAGTCAAGCCTCCTGCTCTGCCGCCTTTTCGGCCTCCAGCAAGCGGCGACGCATGTATTTTTTAAAGTAAAAGTAGCCTATCGCCCCTACGGCAAGGATAAGAAGGACATACTGCACGCTCTCGAGTATCCCTTTAATAGTCCCGCCGAAAGCGTTGCCCAAAAAGTACCCCAGCACCAGCAAAGTGCCGTATTGCAGCACCGTAACAATCGCGCCGTAGCGGATAAACCGCCACACCGGCAGCTCGACAAGCCCCGCGACCATCACAAACGCCGCGGCGATGCCGTAAGAGAGCTTGCTGAAGAACATGGTGGAAAGCCCATGGTTAAACCACAACCGGTGCACGTCGTCTAAGTGCTCTTTGGTCACGCCCACCTTAGCTACCGCGCGCCTGACAAAGTTAAACCGCCACCCGTAGTGGCCCAAGTAATAGCACGCCAAGTCCATGCTTATGTCGCGCGCAAAAAAGAGCGCCGCCAACGCCCAAAAATTAAAAAACCCGAGCGAGGCAAAGGTACCTGCGACAAATGCGGCTATCGGGCCCTCAATAAACGTCAACGGAATGAGTATCCAGTAGCGGTACTCGAGTATAAGGGGGGTGATTGAATCGAGCGACATATACCAAGTATACTAAACCACACCACCCCATGAGAGTTCTTATTGCCTCGGACACCTATCATCCCCATGTTAACGGGGCGTCATACTTTACCCAGCGCTTGGCGCATGCGCTTGCAAACGCAGGGCACGAGGTTGCCGTGGTGGCGCCGGGGCCGCAATTGACCGCAACCCGCGAAATGCACGGCAAGGTGACCTTTTACGGTGTGCGTTCCTTCCCTATTTTTATTGTGCCTAAGTTCCGCTTTGTGATGCCGATACTCAGCGGCATTAGCGGCCGGGTGCGCGCTGCGTTGCGCGAGTTTAAGCCCGACATTGTGCATATCCAAATGCATTTCCCCGTAAGTCGCATGGCGCTCAACGAGGCGCGCAAGCTCAACATACCGGTGGTGGCGACCAACCACTTTATGCCGGAAAATCTGACCCACTACCTGCACATGCCCAAAGGTGTCACCGATGTGATTAACACGCTCGCGTGGCAGGACTGCGTCCGTATTTATGAAAAGACACACGGCGTTTCGGCCCAAACCCACACCGGCAAAGCGGCGCTTACTCCGTGGTACAAGCGGTCGATACAAATTATTTCCTGCGGCATCGACTTAGCACGGTTTAGCCCGAACGTTGACCCTACACCCGCGCGACAAGAGTATCATTTGCCGGAGAAACCTATCCTTATTTCGGTGTGCCGGTTGGATAAAGAAAAAAAGGTAGACGAGGTGTTGCGCGCCGTGGCCAAGGCGCTCCAGCGCGCTGACTTCCACTTTGTAGTGGCAGGCCACGGTGCGGAAGAAAAGAAGTTAAAAAAACTCGCAAAAACCTTAGGTATCGAGGAGCAAGTAACCTTTGCCGGCTTTGTGCCCGACGATCTATTGCCCCCGTTGTATGCGGCGGCGGCAGTAGCGATCAATGCCGGCATTGCCGAACTGCAATGCATTGCGGCTATGGAGGGTATGGCCACGGGGCTTCCCGTGCTGGCGGCGCGCGCGGTGGCACTGCCCGAGCTTGTCCACGACGGCGAAAACGGCTACCTGTTTGAGCCGGGCAATACCGCCGAGCTCGCAGGCCGCATCGTTGAGTTAATGCAAGACGCCGGCCTGCGCGCCCGCATGGGGCAGAAAAGTCTTGAAATTATCTCCCACCACGATATAAACCTTACGCTGGAAAACTTTGAGGAGTTTTACCGGACAGCCTTACCCGCATGAGAGAGCTTGTCGTCATATTAGTAGAGCGCTACCGCGAAAGCTGGGTCGACAAGTACCTACGCTTTTCTATACCCGTATCGTTTATTATTTTCTGTTTCAGTATTTTTGTCGTACAGCCGCTTGCCATAGACTTTGCCAACGAAGCCGCGAGCAATCCGGTGGGCGACATTATACTCTCCAACACGCCGGTATTCGACGTGGGCATCTACTTTGTATACGGCATGTTTCTGCTGGTCGGATTTATTACCCTGTTGTGTCTGCACAAACCACAACGCATACCGTTTGTACTCCATAGCCTCACTTTGTTTGTGCTGATACGGTCGGTGTTTGTGTCACTCACCCACATAGGCGCTTTTACCACGCAAGCGCAAAGCGACTTTGGGCCCGCGATTACCCGCGCTTTTTTTGGGGCGGACCAGTTTTTTTCCGGCCACGCGGGGGCACCCTTCCTGATGGCGCTTATTTTTTGGCACGTCCCCGCCCTGCGGTATATCTTTTTAACGTGGTCAGTGTTCTTTAGCGTGGTGGTACTGCTGGGCCATCTGCACTACACCATAGACGTCGCCTCGGCCTTTTTTATCACTTTTGGGATTTACCATATAGCGCTATGGCTCTTCCCCCGCGAGCGAGCCCTATTTTTCAGCCCCAAGTAGCTTCCTGAAGAAACTTCATTAACCCTTCATGCGGTATCCCTGATACTGTAGAGGTATGTATATCCTTATAGTGGAAGACGAGGAAAAGCTCGCCAAGGCGCTTAAGAAAGGCCTTGAATTAAAAGGTTACGCAGTAGACTGGTTGGCCGACCCCGAAAAGGCGCGCAGCCGCATTATGCTCTACCGTACCGAGTATGACCTTATTATCCTTGACCTCATGCTGCCGGGGCTTAGTGGTGCCGAGATTACCGAAGCCGTACGCAAAGAGGGCGTTGTTACCCCTATTATTATCCTTACCGCCCGCAACGAAACCGAGCACAAGGTAGACCTGCTTAACAAAGGCGCCGACGACTATGTGGTAAAGCCCTTTTCGTTCGAAGAGTTGCTCAGCCGTATTAACGCGGTCTTGCGCCGCCCCACCCAGCAAAAGCCGGTAACATTAAAGGTCGGCCCCCTGCAAATGGACATGGCCACCCGTAGCGTAAAAAAAGACGAGGCCGAGGTGCCGCTGACGCTTAAAGAGTTTTCCCTGCTCGAGTGCTTTATGCGCCAGCCGAATGAAGTCTTAAGCCGCGAAAAACTGTTTGACCATGTGTGGGACTTCAACTCACTTTCATGGAGCAACGTGTTAGATGTACATATGAAGAACCTGCGCAAGAAATTGGGCAGCAACAACGATGGTGAACAACTATTTGAAACGGTGCGTGGCGTGGGCTACCGCTTGGTGGGAGAGGTGCGCGAATAAACTCCTTAAGCGGCTCTTCGCACGCGAGATACTGTAGAGCCAAAAGCTCTTTATCTCTAACGTCGCGCACGAACTGCGCACCCCGCTCTCGACCATCAAAACCTCTACCGAGGTGGCGTTAATAGACACCGGACTTTCCCGCGACACCCGCGCGACCTTTCAGGAAATTATGGGCGAGCTCGAGCGGGTCTCGGGCATTATCGACAACCTGCTGTCGCTTAACACCCTTACCCGCCCCGAGCGGATGCAGTTTAAAAACTTAGACCTGGTGCCGCTTGCGGAACGCGCGTTGGCGCAGCACAAACTCCTTGCCCGCGAGCGCGGTATACGCCTGCGCCTGCGCGCCGGCGCCAACTCGATAGCGTGGGCCAACCCAACGGCAGTAGAACAAATTATGGTCAATGTGGTTAAAAATGCCCTGCTGTATACGCCCTCGGGCACAAACGGCACGGTTACTCTGCGTACCGCCGTGGCGGCGGACAACCGCGTGCTGTTTGAGGTGACCGATACGGGTATCGGTATTAAACCCGATGACCTAGCCCACATTTTTGAGCCGTTTTACCGCGCCGATATATCCCGCACGCGCCTTATCACCAAGACCGGTTCAGGGCTGGGACTTACCATCGCGCACGAAATGGCGCGCGCCATGCGCGGCGAAATTGCCATACAAAGCAAGAGGAATCGCGGCACCACCGTGTCGCTGCTTTTACCCGCCGGCGGCTTTAGGCGCGCCGGCGTTTCTTTAGGCAAAGCGGATTCACCCGAGGTTCAGGACACCTCTGATAATCTAGGTGCACGCGAGAACGGGCAGCGATCTGGAGCCCTATAAGGGCCGCTGTTACCTTCTTGCGGGGTTGGTAGTTAGGATAGGTGTAGTAGTTAATCGGCAACAGTAACTATGTCGCTGAACTGAGCCGAGGCAGGCGCCGCCCTAACAGGAGCGCCTGCCTCGGCGCATCCGCCCCATACAGTACCGCTACTTTTCTTTTGTATCTTTGGTGCGTGCTTTTTCTATCAGCCACGAGCTCGACTGTACTTTGCCGCCGCGACCGACGTTAAAAACCATAGCAATGCCGAGCTCCTTACACACGGCGTCTTCCGGCACATTGTGGGCATGGCGGTCACCGCCGTTGGCGAATATGTCGGGCTTCAGCGCGCGCAACTCGGCGCATACGCTCATGTCCGCAGGGTGCTCTGCGTGCTGCGTAAGTACCACGCGGTCAACGGCCTCGAGCCCCTCCAAAATTTCCTTACGCTCTTCTTGGTCCATAAACGCCGCGCCCTTTTTGGCCCGCAGCCACGCATCGTTGTTCAATATCACCACCAGCTCGTCGCCGAGCTTTTTTGCCTCGATGCACATGCGCACATGACCTTTATGTAGCGGGTCAAACCCGCCGGAGACCGCGACTACCCGCTTGTGTGTGGACATATATAAAACCAATATACTATTTTTGCTGTACAATATAAATATGGAAGGCCTCTCTAACTATGAGCGGGAAGTTCGGCCGTGGGGCAACTTTGAGCGTTTTACGCTTAATGAGCAGACTACGGTCAAAATAATCACCGTCGAGGCGGACCAGTCTATCAGCCTGCAGACGCACGAACATCGCGACGAATTTTGGCGCATACTCAGCGGCTCCGGCACCGTGGTTATCGACGGTATAGAGCGCGAGGCAAAGGCCGGCGACCAATTTTTTAGCAAACGCGGGGGCAAACACCGGGTTGAAGGCGGCCATCACGGCCTTACCTTTTTAGAAATAGCGTTCGGCGAGTTTGACGAGCACGACATTATCCGTTTAGAGGACCGATATGGACGGGCTTGAGCTCGTCTTTGCACTCTTAACGCTTGTTGCGCTAGTACTGTCGTGTCTGGCGCTCCTTTTGTATTGGCTAGCGTGGATGCGCCGGCCGCTCGGGCTGCAGCGTTTACCGCACAATCCGGTACTGTCCCCCGACCAAAGTGTGTGGTGGGAGTCCGAAGCTGTGTTTAACCCCGGCGCGGTCTACTACGGCGGCAAAGTGCATTTGTTTTACCGCGCGCTCGGCCGCGACGGCATATCGCGCATCGGATACGCGCAAAGTGCCGACGGCATCCACTTTGAGCGCTATCCCATGCCCGCTTATGACCCGGGCATGGGCGCTGTAGTCCCCAACCCAATGCCGGGCCTGCCTACCGGCAAGGCAGGCAAACAATACCGTCCGCTCTCTTACAACACCGACCTGTACGCCTCCGGCGGCGGATGGGGCGGCTCGGAAGACCCGCGCGCCGTTATTATCGGCGACTCCCTGTACCTGACCTTCGGTATTTTTGAAAGTTGGCAGTCGATGCGGTTGGGGCTCACCTCGCTTGACCTAGGGCATCTGTCTAAAACGTTTTGGCAGTGGGCGCCGTACATCCCGCTCTCGCCCAAAGAAGAGACGCATAAAAACTGGGTGCTATTCCCCGACAAAATAGGCGGCAAGTTTGCGATACTCCACGCGATGACTCCCGACATTGCTATCGAGTACGTAACCGACCTGGAGTCTATCCGCACAAACCCCATACAGAGCAACAACCGCCGCGGCGGCCGCGAAGGCCACTGGGACGCGTTTGTACGCGGCGCCTCGGCACCACCGATTAAAACCCGCTACGGTTGGTTGCTCCTGTATCACGGGATGAATCCGCACGCGGGTCACGGCTACAACGTGGGCGCGATGCTACTCGACCTTAACGACCCGACTAAAATTTTGTATCGCAGCGCGCAGCCGGTGCTGGTACCCGAAGCGTGGTATGAACACGACTGGAAACCGGGAGTGGTGTATGCATCGGCGGCGGTAGTTATAGGCGATGAGCTGGTGGTGTACTACGGCGGCGGCGACAAACATGTGGCCGCGGCCAAAGCTCCCCTTTCTGAGTTTCTTCATAAACTGATGTCGGGTGATCACGCAGTAGTAGAGCCTGTCCGTGTATAATTAAATCAAATGTACGTTATCCGTCGCAGCGCGCACAATCCGCTTATCTCTCCTGTTAATGACAAACAGTGGGAGGCGCGCGCCACATTTAACCCCTCGCCCGTCAAAAAGGGCAATATCACGCACCTCTTGTACCGCGCGCTCGGCAGGCCCGACGCGCTGATGACACCGGCGGGCATATCGACCATCGGCAAAGCGCTATCGCTCGACGGCGAACACTACCAAAACCAGCGGCAGTTTATTATCCCCGAAGAGTCGTGGGAAAAGTTCGGCTGTGAGGACCCGCGCGCCACTTTTTTTGAGGGTAAATACTATATTTTTTATACCGCGCTCGGCGGGATGCCGTTCGGCGCGGGCAATATTAAGGTCGCGGTCGCCATTTCTAAAGACCTCGAGACTATCGAAGAAAAACATTTGGTCACGCCCTTTAATGCCAAAGCAATGGCGCTGTTCCCCGAGCGGATTAACGGTAAAATAACGGTTATTGTTACGGCGCACACCGACGAGCCGCCCGCGCGCATTGCCATTGCCCAGTGCGACAAGATAGAAGAGCTGTGGGACCTCGGGTTTTGGGAGCGCTGGCACCAAGAACTGCAGGAAAACACCATCAACCCTTTACGTTTCGAGCAGGACCACGTAGAGGTGGGCTCCGTACCGCTTAAAACCAAGGCGGGTTGGCTGCTTTTTTACTCCTACATTCAAAACTACTTCGGCGGAGGCGAGCGGGTGTTTGGTATCGAGGCATTACTGCTTGATCTAAAAGATCCGCGGCACATTGTGGGCAAAACCAAAGGCCCGATTATGGTGCCTGAAGAAATTTATGAAAAATACGGTATGGTGCCCAATATTGTCTTCCCTACCGGCGCAACGTTGGCAAAAGACGGGCGTATCGACCTGTACTACGGGGCGGCCGACACCGTGTGCGCCAAGGCATCGCTTAACCTCGACGACCTGCTGAGCGCATTGATACCCGAAAAGCGTGTCGAGCTGATGAAGCGCGCTAAAGAAAATCCCATACTGGAGCCTATTGCCGCGCACGAGTGGGAAAGTAAGGCGGTCTTTAACCCCGCGGCCATAGACATCGACGGCACCGTGCATATTCTGTACCGCGCGATGGGCGAGGACAACACGTCGGTCTTGGGCTACGCCGCCAGCAAAAACGGAATCAAAATTACCAAGCGCTCCGACCGACCCGCCTATGTCCCGCGCGAAGACTTTGAGATTAAAAAAACCGCCGGAGTACCTTCCGGCTGCGAGGATCCGCGTCTGACCCGCATCGGCAACATTATCTACCTCGCCTACACCGCTTTTGACGGGGTAAACCCGTGGCGCGCGGCGCTGTCCTCTATATCGGTTAAAGACTTTGTCGCGGAGCGCTGGGACAAATGGGAAAAACCGGTGCTTATTACCCCCGACCCGGTACAGGACAAAGACACCGCGCTACTGCCGGAGAAAATAGGCAAGCAGTACATGATATTGCACCGCATCGACCCGCTTTTGTGCGCCGACTACCTCGACTCACTCGACTTTACCAAAAGCCGGCTTACCCGCTGTATCGAAATTATGGGCCCGCGCCCCGGTATGTGGGACAGTAAAAAAATAGGCATCGCCGGGCCCCCGATAAAAACCAAAAAAGGCTGGCTGCTTATCTACCACGGGGTTTCTAAAACGGCGACGTACCGCTTGGGCGCGGTGCTGCTGGACCTTAAAAATCCGGCCGTCATTATTTCCCGCAGTGTGGACACTATTTTCGAGCCGCTCGAGGAGTATGAACGCGTGGGGCAGGTGCGCAATGCGGTGTTTAGCTGCGGGGCGGTCCTGCGCGGCGACACGTTGTTTGTGTACTACGGCGGCGCAGACACGGTAGTGGGTGTTGCCACCATGTCTTTAAAGAAATTGCTAAAGATTTTACTCCCTGATACGCTCGTGTAATATGTCTTTTATTCCGCGCGCCATAGTGTTCGATCTAGACGGCACCTTGGCCGAAAGTAAGCAACGGGTCGAGGCCGACACGGGGCTCCTTATAGCCGAACTGCTTAAGCATATGCCGGTGGCTATTATGTCCGGCGGCAGCTACGGGCAATTTGAGACGCAATTTTTCCCCGCGTTGCCTATAGAAGTGCCGCTGAACAATCTATACATCTTCCCCACCAACGCGGCCGCCTGTTTTGTCTACCGCGGCGGCTGGAAGCCCCAATACGACCACTCCTACAGCGAAACCGAGCGTGCGGAAGTGCATCAGGCGATAGAAGCGGCCATGCGCGAATTGTCCATACCCGCCCCCGAAACAACATACGGCGACATTGTCCAAGACCGCGGAGCGCAGATAACGTACTCGGCCGTAGGCCAACAGGCGCCGGTCGCCGCTAAACAGGCGTGGGCGGCGGCACACAACGAGGACCGTAAAAAACTCCGCGACGTTATAGCAAAAAAGTTGCTCAACTACTCGGTCTCGACCGGCGGGATTACGTCGATAGACATTACTCCCAAAGGAGTTAACAAAGCCTACGGGGTAGAGCGTTTTGCCGAACTGACAAAAATTTCCCTGCCCGAAATGCTGTACGTCGGCGATGCTCTGGAAGAGGGCGGCAACGACTCGATGGTTATCGGTACGGGTATCCATACCCACCAAGTATTCGGGCCGGAGGAAAGTGTGGCCCTTATACGCGACATCCTGCCAAAGCTCCCTCGGTAATCCCCACCTACCCCTTGCGTTTTTAAAAAAAGTTTGTAAAGTAACGGTATGAACCTCAGGGTCCTGACGGCGGCGTTTTTGGGCGTATTTTTGTTTGCCGGGGCAGCCCAGGCGGCCATTATCGGCCAGCAAACCGACTCTTCTAGCAACAACTCCCGTTCGGCCAGCAACCCCTATCCTTTACCGGTGCTTAATGGGACACTCAAGGCTTTTGATATATACGTATCAATGTCTGGATGCCGATGGCCGAACTATGATCTTTGTGACTTGTCCAAAGCCGCCGCACTGAAGGTAATTATCGACGGTAGTGTAAATTACTTTGACGCCGCAACCTACAGTATCCCTACCAATGCACCCGGAAACGGCTCTGGGGAACCTGCTCCTCTTTTGATACATTTTGTTTGGGATACTTTGCAAAGTGCATTCCCTATTTTTAACGGAGCGGGCTCAAACACTATTACCTTTGATACTGCGGATTCCAGCCACACGGACACAAACCGTATTATCGGCACCAAAGACGACGGAGCGGGCAACATCTACTTTGTCGGCTACGACGCATTGGGCGAAAAACCCATAATTACCAACGTTTCTGCGGCATCTACCAATGCCTCGACCACCCTTGCAAAGGTAGGCGACTCGGTCGTGTTGACCTTTACCGCCGACACTATCGACTCGCCCATGTACACGCCGTCGGTAACCATCGGCACACACACCGGAGTATCGGTTGCAACCACCAGCACCGCGGGCTCGGCGGTTACCTACCAAGCATCAACAACGCTTGATGTATCCGACACCGACGGCGCGGCGGTTACCTTTTCTATCTCCGTTTCAAATAAATACGGGGACGCTAGCTTCCTAACTTCGACTACGAGCAACAATAGTTCGGTCACCTTCGACAAGACCGCGCCCGCTATTACCGTTACCTCCGGCCCCGCGCAGGGCGGCTACGCCAGCTCGACGCCGGTGGTGTTTGCATGGACCGTCGACGATGCCTCGGCTGCAGTTACTTGCTCGTTTAACGACGCTGCTACCAGCACCTGCGCCGGCACGGCCACCTCGACCGCGCTTGCCGAGGGGAACAGCAGCTTCTTTGTCATTGCCAGCGACGCGGCGGGCAATACCTCGGCAACCACTACCCGCACTTTTACCGTCGACACCGTTGCACCAGCGCTCACTATAGACAGCGGCCCTACGGCGGGCTCGGCTACCTCGACCAATAGCGTCAGCTTTGCCTTTACCGCCGGCGCTACCAGCACCTGCGCCTTTGATGGGGCGGGTACCACCACTCCCTGCTCATCGCCGCAGGCCTTTGGCGCGCTTGCCGACGGCAGCCACACGTTTTATGTTTCTGCGACCGACGACGCGGGCAACAGCGCTTCGAGCACTACCTCCTTTAGCGTCGACACTACCGCCCCGACACTTGCCGAGGTAACCGCCATTGGCACGACCACCGACACAACCCCCGACTACACCTTTAGCTCTACCGAGGTCGGCACCACTACCTACGGCGGTGCCTGCTCCAGCACCGCGGACACCGCGGCCATAGGCAACAATACGGTTACCTTGGGCGCGCTTGCGGTCGGCATGTACAGCACCTGCACGGTTACCGTAACCGACGCCGTGGGCAACAGCAGCGCTCCGCTTGCGGTGTCACTGTTTGAAATTGCCGCAACTCCTACGCCGCCCGCCCCCGGCAACTCGGGCGGCGGGAACGGCCCGCCCCAGCAGAGTCCTTCGCAGGGCTTGCCGCAAGGCGTTGTCTTGGGCACCCAAACCAAAGCCGAAGAGAACGCCGCCCCTAAAGCCATAGAGGTACTGCAAAACATCCAGCCGCCGGCCGCACCAAAAAACAATCCTGCCGCATCTAAAAAACCGGTAAGCACCAACACCGCGCCGGTCGCCGCACCCGCCACCGTGCTTGATACGTCCAATACCGTTATTCCGGTCGCGCACGCAAGCGAGCAAGGTGCCGCTATAGCAACCGCGCCCGCCGCAAAAGGCAAAAACCCCCTGCTCTGGGTAGGGCTTGGCGGATTGGTAGTGGTGCTTGCGTGGGGTGGTAAGAAATTGCTTGCATAATCGGCATACACTTCATGAATAACCACTGGGGATTGCTGGCGGTAGGACTTACCATAATCGCTTTTGGCAGTGCATTGATGCTGGTGCTTATACCCGCGCCTAAGACACCCATCGACACTCCGGTCGCCCCATTCGCAGACCTTATTGTCGTCGATGTACCCAAGCCAAACGACGGCATTTCTGCAACGGCGGCAGTATTTAGCGGCAAAGCCCGCGGCACTTGGTACTTTGAGGCCAGCTTCCCTATCGATATTAAAAACGCTTCAGGTACGGTTATCGCCCAAGGCCATGCCGAAGCGCAGGGCGACTGGATGACCGAGGACTTTGTGCCTTTTACCGCCACGGTTACCTACCCCGCGCAACCCAAAGGGAGCAAGGGCACGGTGGTATTTAAAAACGACAACCCCTCCGGCGACCCCGCCCGCGACAAAGCGGTCGAGGTACCGATAGTCTTTTAAAGCAGCTCAGTAGTCTTTTTTAATTGCTCGGCGCGCCAGCCGATGCCGTTGGCCAGTACCTGCAATAGCGACCCGGCGCCCGCAAGAGCGAGGAAGAAGATAACCGACCACGCCCAGTCAAACACAAAATAGGTAAAGACGACCACCAGCGCCGCCCAAATACCGATGCACCACGGGCACGACAACAGGTCGGCTACGACGGTCATAAACGCGCTTTTGCGGTCGGCAAAGAACTCCCTAAACCACAAAGTAATGCGGTCGTAGACCACCAAGCGCGTGATACGGAACGTGGCGAAGGTCATAAGGAGTGCATCAAACGGCGGTACCGACACCAAAAAGCCCCCACGTATCTCCCGCATCTCCCAAATAGCGGCGGCCAGTACGCCCAAAAACAGGACCGAAAATATAAAATTCCAAACCTTATAACCGAGGGTGTAGCGTGTGGGGTTCATAGCCCAAGTATACCACCGGAAAAGTGGGACAAAGGCCTCAAAAATAGGCCTATTTTAGGGTGTATTTTGAAGTTTTTACAAATAAGTGTTGCGTTTTGATGAATTTAGTATCGCAGTGGCTTATACACAGGCTAGCAACAGGCCAATGGGCGTAAAATTAATGTCCGACAAAAATTATGGGGACTATTAATCGATAAGCACTGCGCGTATGGCAATCACTCAAAAAATTAAAAAAAGGAACGGGGAAATTGTAGACTTTGTTCCTAAAAATATTACGATTGCCGTACAAAAAGCGTTTGCCGCCGTGCTCGGCGAAAGTCATGACCAAGACGCAAGCGACATTACTAAAGCAGTAGTTGACGCTATCGACTTAAAGTTCGGTAACACCGCGTTTATCCCCTCGGTCGAGGACATCCAAGACTTGGTAGAAAACGCTTTGATGGAGCGCGGCTATTTTACCGTCGCCAAGTCCTACATTATTTACCGCTACGAGCACAGCAAGGCCCGCGCCGAGAAAAAAGCCGAAATAGCCGAAAAAATAACCGAAAATCAGCTGGTTATCACTAAACGGGACGGCTCGCGGGAGAACTTTAGCGAGGCCAAGCTTACGCGCACGCTCCTTCTTGCTTCGCAGGGCTACGAGCGCGAGATAGATGTACCGGCGATTATCGCCCGCGTACGCCAAGAAATGTACGACGGCATTAAAACCAAAGACATCCACGACGTGCTTATTATGGTTACGCGCAGCTTAATAGAGCGCGACCCGGCGCACAGCTATGTTGCGTCGCGCCTGCTGTTGCAGTACATGTACCGCGAGGTGTTGGGCACTATCGATCATCAAAATCTTGAAGACGAATACAAAAAAGCGTTTACCCGCGCGATACACCGCGGCGTCGAGGTAGGCCAGTTTGACAAGGGGCTCCTCGAGTTTGACCTGCCGCGCCTAGCGGAGGCGCTGGTTATCGAGCGCGACCGCGACTTTAAGTATCTTGGCCTCCAAACCCTACAGGCCAACTACCTTTCTAAAGAGCATGCCACCCGCAAACTCTTGGAAACCCCGCAAATCTTTTGGATGCGTATTGCCATGGGCTGCGCCTTGGCCGAAAAGACGCCGGAGGAGCGCAACCGCTACGCGGTCGAGTTTTATGAGGTGATGGCAAGCATGTACTACACGCCGTCCTCGCCCACGCTCTACCACGCGGGGCTTAACAAACCGCAACTGTCTTCCTGCTTCCTGTCTACCGTGCCCGACGACCTGCACCAGATTTTCCGCGAGTTCTCCGATGGCGCACAACTGCTTAAATACGCCGGCGGCTTGGGTACCGACTGGACGCCGGTGCGCGCTACCGGGTCGCTCGTAAAAACCACCGGTGTAGAGAGCCAAGGTGTCATACCGTTTCTTAAAATCGCCAACGACGTCACTATCTCCATTAACCGCTCGGGTCGTCGCCGCGGCGCGGCCGCCGTGTACTTGGAGTACTGGCATCTCGACATCGAGGACTTCATGGAGCTGCGTAAAAATACCGGTGACGAGCGCCGTCGCGCCCACGACTTAAACACAGCCGTGTGGGTACCCGACCTGTTTATGAAGCGCCTGCGCGAGGACGGCTACTGGACACTCTTTAGCCCCAACGACGTGCCCGATCTGCACGACCTGTATGGCCGCAAATTTGACGAGGCCTACATGCGCTACGAGCAGATGGCCAAAGACGGCACCATACCGCACCACAAAGTAATCCGCGCGGGCGACCTGTGGCGCAAAAACCTGACCATGCTGTTCGAGTCCGGCCACCCGTGGATTACCTGGAAGGATCCGAGCAATATCCGCTCGCCGCAGGACCACATTGGCGTCGTGCACTCGAGCAACCTCTGCACCGAGATTACGCTTAACACCAGTGCCGAAGAAACCGCCGTGTGCAACCTCGGATCGATAAATATGTCGGCCTTTGTGGTAAACGGGCGCTTTGACCGCGAGGCCGTGGCCCGCGTGGTGCCGGTGGCTATGCGCATGCTCGACAACGTCATCGACGTCAACTACTACCCGACCGAAAAGACGAAGCGCAGCAACATGCGCCATAGGCCGGTAGGCTTGGGGCTCCGCGGCCTTATGGACGCGCTGTATAAGATGAACATCAATTTTGACACCGACGAAGCCGTGCGCTTTAGCGACGAGTCGATGGAAGCAATTTCCTACCACGCTATCCTTTCTTCCTCATTGCTTGCCAAAGAGCGCGGCACCTATGAGACCTACAAAGGCAGCAAATGGGACCGTGGGATACTGCCGCACGATACTATTGCATTACTTGAGCAGGAGCGCGGCGAAAAGATAGAGGTGCCCCGCCACGAAACGCTTGACTGGCGCTTGGTGCGCGAGGCCGTGCGCCAGTGGGGTATGCGCAACAGCAACACCATGGCCAACGCGCCGACCGCCAGCACCGCCAACATTGCCGGCTGCTACCCGACGGTGGAGCCTATCTACAAAAACATCTACGTAAAGAGCAACATGGCCGGCGACTTTATGATCGTCAACGAGTTCTTGGTCGACGACTTAAAGAAGATGGGTCTGTGGGGTATGGACATGCTCGAGAAGATAAAGTTCTACGACGGCTCGATACAGGAAATCAACGAGATCCCCCCTGCTATACGCGAAAAGTACAAAGAAGCGTTTGAGATAGAGCCGCAGTGGCTTATCAAAGCGGCCGCGTACCGCGGACGCTGGATAGACCAGTCGCAGTCCTTAAACATCTTTTACGGCGGCACTTCGGGCCGCGTACTAAGCGAGATATACCAGTACGCATGGAGCCTCGGGCTAAAGACCACCTACTACCTGCGCACGCTCGGCGCATCGCGCATTGAAAAGTCGACCGTTAACATGGCCAAGTTCGGCAACACGACCAAGGCCGACGGCAGCAACACCTCGGTTGCCTCGCAGGGCATAGCCTCAACCGTTATAGTGGAAGAAATGGTGGCGGTGGTGCGCGAACGCACACTTGAAAGTTCTACGGCATCGCAGGTTATGAGCGTTGCCGAGGTGGCAACGGTAATAGAGACCCAGCAGGTCGAGGCAGGCCAACTTGAGCTTATAGAGCTTGCCCGCAGAGCGCCGCTGGCCCCTATAGCCCCCGGCCCGATACTAAAAAGCGGCGTACCGAGCTTTAGCGAAAAGACGGTCGTGAGCGGCCCAAAAGTAGAAATAATAGGCGAGGTCTGCGAGTCCTGCTCCGCCTAAACGTACAGAGAACTGTCCTCTGTAACTGTGGATAACTGAAATATGAAATAAAAGAAGCCCCGAGCGAGAAGCAAGGGGCTTCTTCGTCTCGGGGCTTGAGGGCTTAGTGCGGCCGGAGGATTTCCGGCCACGCGGCCATGATGGTCTTCTCGTTGGAGCGGATTTGCTGTAAGAGCGCACGAGCACGCTCCAGGCCATACCGCTCTTCGTCGGCCTGTTTAGCCGCGACGGCGAGCGAGGCGTGCTTGCGCGCCTGGACGAAGGAGTCCCAGAGTTTCTTCTGGACCTCCATATCGACCTTGCATTCCTTCTTCTGGTCCATGCGGTGCACGTACTTGTCGCACATCGTGATGTAGTGGTCGAAGCTGGATTGATGCGGGATGACCACGGCCCGGCCGTCGAAGATAAACATCTCCACCGGCTGAGCCGAAGCGGTCGAGATGAAGGCGGCGAAAGCGAGTGCAGTCAGAGCGATAATGCGCATGTGGATTCCTCCGGTTGGCGCTGGGTCATAGAACGGGTAACTGGGGTATATCATACACCCTAATACCCTATTTGTCAACCCCCTTACAAAAAGGCAGAGGTGTTTTTGAGTGCGCTGTCCCCTTGTCG
>CALRFF010000004.1 GCA_943356495.1 Candidatus Nomurabacteria bacterium | reverse complement strand
TGCCGCTTAGTCATCTGGCGAGGCAAACCCTCAGAATCGTAACTTCCTAGGCAAGGGGAGTATCCATTCAAAATGGCTAAAAAATCCACAGTCGCACGCTCAAACAAGCCCCCGAAGTTTAAATCTCGGGTTGTTCGTCGTTGCTTCCGCTGCGGTCGCAAGCGCGCCTTTATGCGCGACTTCGGTATGTGCCGCGCCTGCTTCCGCGAAGCGGCTAACGAGGGACTCATACCGGGCGTCCGCAAATCGTCCTGGTAATTTTTATGGTAACCGACCCTATCTCAGACTTGCTTATCCGCCTTCAAAACGCTTCGCGCGTGGGCCACACGTCTGTGTCATTGCCGTACTCGCAGATGAAGCACTCTATCGCGCAGATTCTTAAAAAAGAGGGCTACGTCGGCGATGTCGGCAAAAAGGCCTACTCGCTCACCATTGAGCTCCGCTACAGCGCCGGCAAGCCGGTTATTACGGGCACCAAGCGCATCAGCAAGCCTTCGCGCCGCATGTACATGGGCGTGCGCGACGTAAAGCCGGTTAAACGCGGCCATGGACTGTTGGTACTTTCGACTCCGGCGGGCGTGATGACCGGTAAAGAGGCTGTCGGCAAGCGCGTCGGTGGCGAGGCCCTGTTCGAAATTTGGTAATCATATGTCACGTCTTGCTAAACGCCCTATTGCGATCCCGCCGAAAACCGAAGTCACCGTCTCGGGCGGTTTACTCATGGTTAAAGGCCCTAAGGGTACTTTGCAAAAGCCGCTCAACCGCCTCGTGTCTATCGAGGTCGGCGCAGAGGGCGTGCAGGTAAGCCCTAAACAAGACAGCCTCGAGGCTCGCGCGACGCTCGGCACCTACGCCAGCCATGTGCGCAACATGATAGAGGGCGTTAACACCGGCTTTAATAAAAAATTGCTTGTCGAGGGTGTCGGCTACAAGTGGGAGGTGCAGGGCAAGACGCTCAAGTTGGCGCTCGGCTTTTCTCACCCGGTGGTTATGGCTATTCCCGAAGGCCTTACCGTAGCTATCGAAAAGGGCGTACTGAGTGTTGTAGGGTTTGATAAAGAGCTGGTAGGGCAGTTTGCGGCGAACGTCCGCGCACAGAAAAAGCCCGAGCCGTACAAAGGCAAAGGTATCCGTTACGAGGGCGAGGTTATCCGCCGCAAGCAGGGCAAGAAAGCCGCATAATTTTATATGACTGACCTTACTAACATACAGCGTCGCCACAACCGCATCCGCGCCAAAGTTAAGGGCACGGCAGAGCGTCCGCGCCTTGCGGTGTACAAGTCTAACCGCTACCTCGAAGCGCAGGTTATCAACGACGACCTCGGCCGCACTATTGTGTCGGCAAAAATGGACGATGCCGAAAAGTTGGGTACGGCGATAGCCAAGGGTGCCAAAGAGAAGGGAATCGAAAAGGTTGTCTTTGATCGCGGTGGCTTCCGGTATACCGGCTCCATTGCGGCATTGGCTGCAGCCGCGCGCAAGGGCGGACTTATATTCTAAATTTTTATGATTGACGAAGAAATCAAAACTGACGTTGTCGAAACTCCCGAGGCTGAGGCCCCGGCGGTAGAGGCTGCTCCCGCAACGGTAGCGCCGCGCAACAACCGCCCCGAGCGCGGCGGCCGCGCCGGCGGCGCAGGAGGCCGCCGTGGTGAGCGCCGCGGTGGCGCCCGCCCGCCTCGCGCCAAAAGCGAGTACGACTCGAAGATGATTACGATTCGTCGTGTGGCCCGCGTAGTGGCCGGCGGCCGCCGCTTTTCCTTCTCGGTTGCGATTATCATCGGCAACAGAAAGGGCAAAGTAGGCGTAGGGTTGGGCAAAGCGGGGGACACCACGCTTGCTATCGACAAAGCGACCCGTGACGCTAAAAAGCACATGATCACGGTCACTTTTGCCAAGGGCAACTCTATTGCGCACGAGGTTTCGGCCAAGTTTAATGCCTCGCACGTAACCATGATGCCGGCGCCGGGCCGCGGTTTGGTCGCCGGTTCCTCGGTGCGCCCGGTGCTTGAGCTCGCCGGTGTTACCAACATCGTCGCCAAAATACACTCCGGCAGCAAAAACGGTCTTAACAATGCCCGCGCCGCTATCGAAGCGCTTAAATCATTGAAAGCGTAAACTATATGCAACTCAACCAACTACAGCGCCGCACTAAAAACAAAAACGTTAAACGCGTAGGTCGCGGTGGTGGTCGCGGCAAAACCTCGGGTCGCGGCACCAAGGGCCAAAAGGCGCGCTCCGGTCACCGTATCCGCCCCGATGTCCGTGAAAAGTTGAAGAAGCTCCCTAAACTCCGCGGCTACAACTTTAATAGCTTTGCTGCGCCTGCCATTGTAATTAACCTCCGCTCGCTCGAGGTAGCCTTTAGCAGCGGTGACACGGTTAACCCTAAAGTTTTGCTCGAACGCGGCCTTATCCGTGCGCGCAAGGCCGCAACACTTAAGGTTAAAATCCTTGCCGACGGCACGCTTACAAAGAAGCTTACGGTTAGCGGCTGCACGATGTCGGCATCGGCTAAAGAAAAAATAGAACAAGCGGGCGGTTCGGTAGTAGCATAAACACCCATGCCAACCTTTGCTCAAAAATTTGCGCTCCTCCTTTCAGACGCGCAGTTGCGCAACCGCCTGCTCTTTGTATTGGGCGCGCTGTTTGTATTCCGCCTTCTGGCGGCTATCCCTATCCCGGGCATCGACGCGGCCCAGCTCGCCAACTTTCTAAGCAACAACCAGCTCTTCGGCCTGCTCAACCTCTTTTCCGGCGGCGGGCTCAGCACCCTTTCTATAGTCATGCTCGGTGTGGGCCCGTACATTACGGCCTCTATCGTTATGCAGCTCCTTACCCTTATGATCCCGAGCCTCAAGGCCCTGTATCAGGAAGAGGGCGAGGCCGGCCGCAAGCGCTTTAGCCAGTATTCGCGCCTGCTTACGCTCCCGATCGCACTTTTGCAGGGTGTGTCGTTTTTGCTTATCCTCGAGCGCGAGGCCGTCTTGCCGGCACTTGGTCCGATGGGCTTTGCCATTAACCTGCTTATGATCACGGCGGGGTCCCTGCTTTTGATGTGGATAGGGGAGCTTATCTCCGAGTACGGTCTTGGCAACGGCGTATCGGTAATTATTTTTGCCGGTATCGTGGCAAGCCTGCCGACACAGGTCAGTCAGGTTATCTTTTCCTTCGACCCTTCCCAAGTGCCGGTGTACCTCGCGTTTTTGGCGGCGGCTATCGCCACCATTGCGGCGGTGGTCTACATTACCGAGGCCGAGCGCCCTGTGCCGGTTACCTATGCCAAGCGCGTGCGCGGCACTAAGTTTTTCGGCGGGCAGTCTACCTACTTGCCGTTGCGTCTTAACCAAGCGGGCGTTATCCCGATTATCTTCGCGCTCTCGCTTTTGCTTATCCCACAGATGTTTGCGAGCTTTTTCCAGACCTCCAGTTTGGGCTGGCTTGCCGGCCTCTCCGCGGGGATACTCGGCGGGCTCCAAAACCTCGCTATATACGGCGCGTTGTACTTTATCCTCGTCTTCTTCTTTACTTACTTTTACACCGCAGTTACGTTTGACCCCAAGATGATCGCCGAAAACCTGCAGAAAAACGGCGCCTTTATACCGGGCGTACGCCCCGGCGGCTCGACGCAGGAGCATTTGGGCAAGGTTATTACGCGCATTACGTTTGTGGGCGCACTCTTTCTCGGCATTATTGCGGTACTACCTATCGCTATGCAGTCGCTTACGGGTGTTACCACGCTCGCGCTCGGCGGCACCGCACTCCTCATTGTGGTGCAGGTAATCCTCGACCTCGCGCGCCGCATCGACGCGCAAATTTCTATCCGCGAATACTAGGGTATATTGTGAGCATGCACGGCAAGCTCATACTCGTTGTCGGCCCTACCGGTAGCGGCAAGGGCACGCTCGAGGCACATCTCCACGAAGTTAGACCCGACATCTATTGGTCTATATCGTGCACAACCCGTACTCCGCGCCCTGGCGAAAAGGACGGCGACCGTTATTTTTTTATACCTAAAGAAGAGTTTGAGCGGCTGGAAAAGGCGGGGGAGTTTTTGGAGTGGGCCCAATACGGCGGCAATTTTTACGGCACGCTCAAATCGCAGGTATTCCCCATGCTTGCACAGGGTAAGACCGTGATGCGGGAGGTCGAGGTGCAGGGCGCGCGCCAGATTATGCAGGCGGTGCCTAAAGAGCAGTGCAAAATCATCTTTATCGACGCGGGGCCTTGGGAGGAGCTGGAGCGCCGGGTCTTGGCACGCGCCTCGATGGGCGAGGTCGAGCTTTTGTCTCGCCGCAAGCGGTACGAAGATGAGATAAGTTTTATGCCCCAAGCTGACGTCGTGGTCAAAAATTACGACGGCGGGTTGAGCCAAGCTAAAAAAGATTTTGTGGCGGCGGTAGAGAAACTGCAGCAGTCGGTGTAGAATACCTTACGTGCAACAACAAACCGTTATATTTTTAGGACCGCAGGGCTGCGGCAAGGGGACCCAACTTAAACTCTTGGCCGACTATTTAGCCAAAGTTGACCCTAACCGTGCCACACTTATGCCCGCGATGGGCTCGATGCTGCGTACCTTGGCCGCCAAACAGACTCATGCGGGCGCGCTTTTGCGGCCGGTGCTCGAGCGCGGTGACTTAGTAGAGTACGCCGTGTCGGTGCCGTTGTTCGGCAGTTATTTGTTAGAAAATCTTAAAGGCGACGAACATGTGCTTATAGACGGCTTCCCCCGCAGTATCGAGCAGGTCGAGTTTCTTGACTCGGCGGCACGTTTTTATGGCTGGCAAAAGCCCACGGTCGTGCGTATAGAAATAAGCGATGAGGAGTCTTTGAAGCGTCTTGCCCTGCGCAAGCGCAGCGACGATACCCCCGAGGGTATCCGCTCGCGGCTGAGTTGGACCCGCAAAGCCGAGAAGGAGATTGAAGTATGGTTTAACGCGCACGGCACTTACCATTTTGTAGAAATTGACGGCAACGGCAGTATTGAAGAAACACAGACAAAAGTCCGTACCGCACTTGCCCTATGATTATCGAAACCGACGACGACAAAAAGCAGCTGCGCGCCGCGGGCAACATACTCTCCGGCGTGCTTAAAGACTTGGAGGCCGCCGCCAAAGAGGGCATTACCACCGCCGAACTCGACTTAATGGCCGAGCACGCAATTGTCGCGCGCGGCGCGGTACCGGCGTTTCTTAACTACAAACCCGACGGCGCCGCGATACCGTATCCTGCGGCGCTTTGTATTTCTATCAACGACGAGGTGGTGCACGGCATACCCAGCCAAAAGCGGATACTCCGCAACGGCGATATCGTGTCGCTCGACCTGGGGCTTTCGTACAACGGCTACTTTGTAGACTCCGCGCGCACCCTGATAGTGGGTGGCGAGGGCGATGCGCCCGCGCGCCGGCTTATTGCCGCTACGCGCGAGGCGCTTAATGCGGCGGTGGCGGCCGCCCACGCGGGTGCGCACACCGGCGACATCGGCGCCGCGGTAGAGCGCGTTGCGCGCAAGTACAAACTGGGCGTGGTTAAAGACTTGGGCGGCCACGCGGTGGGCCGCGCGGTGCATGAAAAGCCGTTTATAGGCAACGAAGGCAACGAAGGCGAGGGCGAGGTATTGCCCGCTGGCATGGTGCTGGCCATAGAGCCTATGCTTTCGGAAGGTAAAGGGGATATTATTTTGGCCGAAGACAACTGGACCTACAAAATGCGCGACCGTTCGCGCGCCGCGCACTTTGAGCAGACGATTATTGTAGGGGAGGGCGCCCCCGAAATTTTGACCGCACTCTAGCTTGCGTCATTTTTGATACTGTTGTAGAGTTGGCCGAACATGCAACCGAAGGAGGAAAAGACTTTCATACTCATAAAGCCGGACGGCGTCCGCAAAGGCCTTATCGGCGAGATTATCAAGCGCTTCGAGCAGCGCGACCTTAAGGTTGTCGCTATGGAAATGTTCCATGCCTCGCGCAAAGAGATGGATAACCACTATCCTAAAGAAGACAAGTGGGTGCGCCGCTTGGGCGAAAAGACGATGGCCACCTACGCCAAGTACGGCCACGATGTTAAAAAAGATTTCGGCACCAGCGACCTGATGCGCGTCGGCAAAACCGTGCGCGGGTGGCTGCTCGATTTTATGTCTTCGGCACCGTTGGTTAAAGTAGTAGTGCAGGGCGTGCACGCGGTAGACATGGTCCGCAAGATTGTGGGCCCGACCATGCCGTACTTGGCGGAGATGGGTACTATCCGCGGCGACTTCAGCAACGACTCGCCGCTCAATGCCAACGTCGAGCGCCGCTCGGTGTTTAACCTTGTCCACGCAAGCGAAACTCCCGAGGAAGCCAAGCACGAAATTGCCCACTGGTTCGGCAAAAAATCTCCCATATACAAATACAAGCGCTTCGGGGTAGACGAATAGGCCTTGTGCTATACTTTTGGCAGGAGTCCGAAGGCAAAATCTTAAACACACCACAGGGAGCTCGAGGCGGTTGGCTTAACGTCATTCGGTAGGGCACCCACCTAGTGATACTAGGATCAGCCTTCGGGTTCCTATCAAAAACTTCCCCCTCTGCGGGGGATTTTTTGTTTCGTTCGCAAAAGGGTTACAATAAAACATCAATGCAATCCACGGTTTACTTTTACGGGGGAGCAGGCGCGGTAACCGGCTCCAATTTTTTACTTGATACGGGCGGCGGCAAGTATTTGGTCGACTGCGGTTTGCGGCAGGGGTTAGACGAGGCTGCCAACTGGGAGCCTTTTGCCTATGACCCCGCCGGCATTTCGCACTTAGTTATTACGCACGCACATCTCGACCATATAGGTAAAATCCCTAAACTAGTTAAAGACGGTTTTGCCGGCGTCATTATTTCGACCACGGCCACCAAAGCGCTTGCCGAGCCGATACTCCGCGACGCACTCGAAATTTTGACCCGCAATGCCGAGCACCACGGCCGCCCTGTGCTGTACGATGCTACCCACATTGCTGCGGCCATGCGGTTGTGGCGTGGCATCGGATATCATGAAAAAGTGCCGTTGCCCGACGGCGTCGAGCTACAGCTGCTTGATGCGGGCCATATACTCGGTTCGGCTATGGCGCATTTTGAGCGCGGCGGCAAAACAATTGTCTTTACGGGTGACTTAGGCGGGGGCAACAGCCCACTGTTAAAACCGACCGAGGAAGTGCACCCCACCTATATGGTGATGGAGAGTACGTACGGCGACAAAACACGCCCCGAAGATGCCGAACGGTTTGAGCGGCTCGAAAATGTTATCGAGGACGCCGTGGCGCGCGGCGGCACCTTGCTGATACCCGCGTTTTCGACCGAGCGCACGCAAGACCTGCTGTTTGATATCCGTAAACTTATGCTCGAGGGCCGGGTGCCCGAGGTGCCGGTGTACCTCGACTCGCCGCTCGCAGAAAAAATAACCCACGCCTACATGGCGCACCCGGAGTATTTTGCGGACGACATCCGCGCGCGTATCGAGGGTGGGGAAGCGATATTTACCTTCCCCAACTTGCATTACATGCAAGACGCGGACGAGTCGCGCAAGCTGGACAGCAACCCCGCAAGCAAAATTATCCTTGCGGGCTCGGGCATGTCGAGCGGCGGCCGCGGGCTTGCGCACGAGCGGCAGTACCTGCCGGACAAAAACTCGACCCTGCTTATTGTGGGCTTTCAGGCGGTGGGGACCATCGGCCGACGGCTTATCGAGGGGGCAAAAACTTTACAGCTGTATAAAGAAAAGGTGCCCGTGCGCGCTAAAGTAGAAACGCTGTACGGCTACTCTGCCCACCGCGACAGCGAGTCGTTGCTCGAGTTTGTTAACAAAGCGGCCGACTCGGTGCAGGAAGTGTTTTTGGTGCACGGGGAGCCCGCCTCGTCTATGTTTTTGGCGCAGCGTATCCGCGACTACTTAGGGTTAAAGGCGACCGTACCGGAGTTGGGGCAGGCGGCCGTGATAGAGTTGTAATACGAATGGACCCGAAGCATGAACACTTGGAGCTTAAATTTTGCGTCTCCGGTGCGGCCGAGACGGGCCACTGCGGCATCGACGCCTACGACAAGGGTCTTGAGCTTGGGCGCCAGATTGCCGGCCATGGCGCGGTGCTGGTAGAGGGCGCCACCACGGGCTTTCCGTTGTGGGCGGCGATGGGCGCCAAGTCGGTGGGCGGCTACACTATCGGGTTTTCCCCCGCCAACTCCGAAAAGGAGCATATCGAGTCGTACAACTTGCCGGTCGAGTACCTCGACCTCATTGTCTACACCGGCTTTGGCTACCCGGGCCGCGATTTAATTTTGACCCGCAGCAGCGACGCCGTCTTTTTTGGCTGCGGACGCATCGGTACCATACACGAGTTTACTATCGCCTTTGAGGACCAAAAGCCTATCGGTATACTCGAGGCCGACTGGGAGACCGATGAAATTATTAAAACTATTTTGCAGGCAGGTCATCGTACCAATGACCGCATTATCTTCGACTCCGACCCTAAGGCGCTTGTCGAGCGGGTTATCGAATTGGTAAACAAAGACAAAATAAACCGCGCTTCATTTCGCTTTAACCCCGCGCAACCGGGCTTTGCCGGCGCGCTGTAAACAAAAACCCCGCCGAGTGGCGGGGATTTTTATTAGATCGCTTGTTTGACGACTCGTTCGAAGGTAGCGGGGGACTTTTCTGCAAGCTCCGCAAGCATTTTGCGGTTTACCAAAATACTTTTCTTGTTCATCGCGTCGATAAGGCGGCTGTAGGAAAGCTCTTTGCCGTTGGCGCCGATAATCGCAAGCGTGTCGAGGCCGGCGTTAATGCGTACGGTCCACAGGCGGCGGAAGTCATTTTTCTTATCGCGGCGGTGCGCAAAGGCGTATTTACCGGCGTGGAATATCGCTTCGCGTGCAGCACGCTTTTTACTCTTGGCGCCGTGGCGGTAGCCCTTGGTCATCGCCAAGATATTCTTGCGGCGTTTATTACTGGTTGTGCCTCCTTTTACGCGTGCCATAGTAGTATCTTAAAAATAATTACTTTTTGCCGATTTTGCCGATGTAGCGCTGCATAACCTTGGGGGTCATCGTCAGGCGCGAGATGTTTTGGCTGCGGTTCTGGCCCATTTGGGTAGAGCGCTTTTCCTTGGCGTTAAAGTGGTTTTGCCCCGGGCTGCGCGCGATTATCTTCCCCTTGCGGGTAATCTTGAGGCGTTTGCTGAAAGATTTATTCGTTTTCATGGTCTTATTTCGCTGCTTTTTTGGCCCGCTCCAGTACGGTGGCGAGTCCTTTGGGGCTCTTTTGTATAGGGTCGGCCAGTTTGTAGTCGGCGGGTATGAGCTTTAAAAACCGCTCCAACCGCTCCTTCAAAAACGCGAACTCCATATACTTGTACCGCCCCCACAAGAACAGGTCTACCTTGACGCGGTGCCCCTCGGCCAGCCATTCGGCGGCCTTTTTGGCCTTTAACTGCATGTCGTGGTCGCCGGTGCCTATCTTAACCTGGACACTCTTTGTCTCGGTCGTATGCGATTTGGCCTTTATTTCACGGCGTTTTTTCTGCTCTTCGTATTGGAATTTACCATATTCCATTATTTTTGCAACGGGGGGTACGGCGTTAGGGCTTATCTCTATAAGGTCCAAGCCGAACTCGGCCGCCTTGGCTATAGCGGCAGACAGGGGGAGTACCCCGAAGTTTTCCCCTGCGGGGCCTAGGCAGCGCACCTCCGCCGCGCGTATCTGGTGGTTTATCCGAGTATCCAAAGCGTGTTGGGGACACTATATCATACAGGGGTAAAAGAAAAAGCCCCGCCTTGCGGGCGGGGCTTGGGCTACAGGCGGTAGAGCAGTGTGCCGCCGGTTACGGCGACAGCGGCCACACAGAGTATAAACAGGCGCACCACCACACCGTGGGCAATGTGGTTGCGTTTGCCGTTGTAGGGCCACACGGCCAACACGGTCAGCCCCAGCAGCGTTGTGACAAGGCCCATGTGGACGAAGAATAATTGCCCGCGGGGCTGGCGGGGCAAGCTGTGTATGGTCACTTCGACCAATACCAGCAAAAGTAACGCCGCCACCGCAAGGTAGTACAAGCTGTCTTTGTGGTGCCCAAGTTGCAGGTTGCGTTCGGCGCGATCGTAACTGCGTTTTACTTTGCGGCCGTTGTAGGCCACATAGCCAAGCGCTACGGCAAAGGCGACTGCGCCTTGTGCGACGAGCCACTTTTCGTTCATCGTTCATCTCCCTTTGGCGTCAGTCTGCGGGCCAGTATATACTGCCCGCATATGCAAGCAAGGTTGTTTTTTAGCAGGGCATGCGCCGCAGTAGCCATGGTGGCGCTTGGTATTGCGGGCTACTGCCTTGCGATAGGCGCCAATGCCGCTGCACTCGCGGCGATAGTGCTGGTGGTGCTGATGATGGAGACGCGCGTGCGCATGGGGGTTAGGAATGTGCGGGGAATTTTTTTTGTACTGCATGTGGTATCCGGCGCGCTGCTGCTTGGTGGGCTTGCCGTACTAACGTTCCACTCGCAGTCGGCGTGGTTACACGCCGTGTCCGCACTGCTTCTACTGTCGGTAGCGCTAAGCGGCATGGTGTTGCTTACCCGCTCACTTAAACTTCAGTAATATTTGCGCATAGTGGAGAGGTATTATTTCTTAACCTCTTTATATTTCTATGGTGGATACCGTTATAGAGCGCGACAGGGGGGACTCGAGCGCCGGTTGGGCGGTTGCGGTAGTGGTGTTAATTGCGGTCATAGCAGTCGCGGGCTTTGCGTGGGTGCGCTACCGCGGCGCGGCGGCACCGGCGCCGGCTTCGAACCCGGTTATACAGGTTAACGTCCCGGCGGGGAATCCGGCCCCTACGCCTACACAATAAAAGTAAAGCTAAAAGAAAAAACCCCGCCTCAACGGCGGGGTTTTGCGTTATGTCATCGGCCGCGGTGTGCCGGTCTCCATGTCGTCGTAGCGGGTAATGGGGCCGAGTTTCATCAGCTCGTCGGAGGTGTAGTACTCGATGATCTTTACGGCGTCGAGCTCGAAGCGGAAGCCGCCGCCTTTCAGCGGGTAGCCGCGGTCCTTAAACCATTGCGCGGCAACGAGGTCGCGCTTGGCCAATTCCTCAATCGCGACCGCTTGGTTGACGCTAAAGCCATTGACCTTCCACGGTGGCCGGTCGGCTGCGGGTGTTGCCAAGTACTCGGCTGCCGGAATCGGGCCGGTGCGGCCGCTCGGCACCACCGGTTTGACGTACTGCGGCACGTGCCCGCACTCGAGCGCATCGGTGGGGAACCGGCACCCCACCCACGCCTTGCGCACCGACTCGGGGGCGTTGCCGTGGGGCATTTTAACGACCTCGATAACCTTGGCGATAGTACCCATGGTCTACTCCTCGTTGATTTGCGTCTGCGGCTACGATAGCAAAACAACCCGCCCAAGTATAGGCAAGTTGTTTATATATGTGGAGATGCGGGGAATCGAACCCCGGTGCAATGGATAACGGCTCAAGCATCTACGGTGCGTAGTTTGCTTTAAGGTCTTAAGCCCTACTTGTTAAAAGTAAACCAAATCAAGTAGCGCAGCAGCTTTGAGTTTTAGGTGTATCTACTAAGCGAGCGGATACTGCCGAGTTTGGCTGTATAACACACTAGCCCCACCCGCCAAACAGGTGGAAGTGTGTTCCCTTAGGCCTTAGCGTAGGCGAAAGAGAAGGCGTCGGCCGCAAAATACGGCGACGTAACTGATTTAGCAGTTATGGTTTGAAGCGTTTTAGAGAAGACGCTTCACTTCTGCATCGCGCATTGAGCGCGTCAGTCCATTGTCTAAGCCTGTCATCCCCGAGAAACGCGCGACGCTAACCCCGCGCTTTTCGAAAAGTTCTGGCTTATTTATTTTTTACCCCGACGATTTTTGTCGGGGCCCCGACCTAGCGTCGGGGTTGATTTTTCAACGAACGGTCTATCTCGCGCTTGGTGTCGCGCTCCTTTAGTGTAGCGCGCTTGTCGTACTTTTTCTTGCCGCGCGCAACGCCTAAAGCCAGCTTGAGATTTCGCCCCTTATTATACACCCTAAGTGGCACTATTGTCAAGCCCTTCTGCCCCTCGTAGTGCGCCAGCTCGCCGATTTGAGCCTTGGTCAATAGGAGTTTGCGCGTACGCGTAGACTCGTAGTCCTTGGGGCTGTTGCTCGGTTGATAAGCGGGGATGTCCGAGCCCACCAAGTATGCCTCACCGTTTCTGACTATCACATGAGCGCCCTCAAGTTTACCTTGGCCGGCACGCAAACTTTTTACCTCGGGACCGAGCAACTCCAAACCCGCCTCGTATTCCTCGAGGATCTCGTAGTTAAGCCGCGCCTTTTTGTGCTCGATTAACGCCATGCGGTAACTCTATCATTTTTGTTGGCTTTAATTCCATGCTCATGCTAGTGTGCCGGCTAGACGTAAACTGTCACAATTAAGGGAAGGGTAGACCAATGGCTACAGGAAGAGAAATCCAGTTCCACTACGACACCGTGGGCGCCATGCACGCATTGCGCATGAGCGATCTCCACGAGTGCGCCGACTACACGTGTGCGTTCTTCGACGGCAAGAAGTTGAAGGACTACTCTTACGTGCAGGCACAGGACGACAAGCACGAGTGGATCTTCGAAAATCTCGGCTTCGGCCGCGACCTCAAGGACAGGCACGTGCTCGACATCGGCTGCGGATGGGGTCCGATCCTCAACGCCGCGCGTAAGCGCGGTGGCTACGGGTTGGGGCTCACGCTCTCTCCGGGCCAAGTGGCCTACTGCCGCGAGCGCAATTTGGATGCTCGGCTGAGGGATTACAAAAGCCTCAAGCAAGGCGAGCTCGGCGTCTTCGACGGCGTCGTCTCGCTCGGTGCGTTCGAGCATTTCTGCTCGATCGACGAGATGCGCATCGGCAAGCAGGAGGAGGTCTACAAGAACTTCTTCAAGATCTGCGCCGACCGCTTGCCTGCGGGCGGGCGGCTGTTCTTGCAGACGATGACGTGGGGCACAAAGGTGCCCGACTACCGTAAGCTGTCGCTCAAGGCGCCGAAGGACTCGCCCGAGGCAATCCTTGCGCGTATGGAGTACCTCTATCCCGGTTCATGGCCGCCCAACGGGCTGGAGCAGTTGGTCGAGTGCGCGAGCGACCAGTTTGAGTTCGTTATGCACAGCAACGGACGGCTCGACTACATCGAGACGCTCAAGGGCTGGGACTCTGCAACTCCAAACCTCTGGAAGCCGCACAACTGGCCTCAGACGTTGCGTCATGGCATCCCGATCGCGTACAACCTTCTCAAGAGCCGTGACGCGCGGATCCAGATGGAGTCGATTCGTCGTGGCGACCAGGGCCAATGCTTCGAGCGCGAGATCATGAGCCACGAGCGTATCTTCTTCCAGAAGAAGTCAATTCAATAAGAGCAATACTGGCGCGCCCCTGGGCGCGCCTTTTTCTTTTGTTTATCTTCACGCGAGGTAGTATTATGTACTCACTATGGCACCAAACCCAAAGCAGCCTCCGCACAAGAAGCCGCGCCGCCACATGCCGCAGATGCCGTCGTTGCCGCCGACCGGCGACTCGTTTTGGTTTAACCTCGCTACTTCGGTTGTCGTGCTCCTGCTTCTTGCGGGGGCGTACAGCTACTTTGCCGGTGCGGGGGAGACCGCGCCCGAAACGATAGCCGTATCGCAAGTGGCCGCCGATGTTACCGCGGGCAAAATATCCGCAATAACAATAGACGGCGACGAGCTTACGCTGACCTACGCCGACAAAACCGAAAAGATTTCCAAAAAAGAGCCGGGCACCGCGCTTAGCCAAACACTGGTCAACTACGGCGTTGCACCGAGCGCGCTCGACAAAGTAACCATCGATATCAAAAAACAGAGTTCGTGGCAGTTCTGGCTCGAGGCGCTTGCGCCGTTTTTGGCGCCGTTGTTGTTGATTGCATTTTTTGTCTGGTACCTTAGCCGGCAGGTCAAAGGCGCGGGCATGCAGGCATTTTCGTTCGGGCAAAGTAAGCCGCGGCTCATCGACCCCAACGACGCCACACAGCGCGTGATGTTTAAAGACGTCGCGGGCGCTAAAGAGGCTAAAGAAGAGCTGATAGAGGTCGTCGACTTTCTTAAAAATCCTAAAAAGTTTCTCGACATCGGCGCGCGTATCCCCAAAGGCATACTACTTATGGGCGCACCGGGTACCGGTAAAACATTGCTTGCCCGCGCAGTGGCGGGGGAGGCGGGGGTGCCGTTCTTCTCTATCTCGGGCTCGGAGTTTGTCGAGATGTTTGTGGGCGTGGGTGCCAGCCGCGTGCGCGACCTCTTTTTGACCGCCAAAAAGGCCGCCCCCGCTATTATCTTTGTCGACGAAATTGATGCCGTGGGCCGCGTACGTGGCACGGGGGTGGGCGGCGGCAACGACGAGCGCGAGCAGACACTCAACCAAATACTGGTCGAGATGGACGGCTTTGAGCCGAACGAAAAAGTAATTGTCATGGCCGCGACCAACCGCCCCGACGTTTTGGACCCCGCACTTTTGCGCCCCGGCCGCTTTGACCGCCGCGTCGTTATAGACCTGCCGGACAGGGGAGACCGCTTGGATATCCTTACTATCCACTCGCGCAAAAAGCCGTTTGCCGAAGACATTAACCTTAATGTCATCGCCGAGCGTACCCCGGGGTTTAGCGGCGCCGACCTGTACAGCCTGATGAACGAGGGCGCCATTTTGGCCGCGCGCGAAAACCGCAAAACCATATCGCAGTACGACCTTATCCGCAGTATCGAAAAGGTGATGCTCGGCCCCGAGCGCAAAAGCCATGTGCTTAATAAAAAAGAAAAAGAGATAACCGCCTACCACGAGGCCGGCCATGCGCTGGTGGCGAGCGTCTTGCCGTATGCCGACCCTGTGCACAAAATTTCTATCATCTCGCGCGGTCGCGCGGCGGGCTACACCCTTAAGCTGCCGTTTGAGGATAAAAAGATGCAGAGCAAAAAAGAGTTTCTCGACGACATTGCCATGTCGCTCGGCGGGTATGTTGCGGAAAAGACGGTGTTTGACGATGTCACGACCGGCGCCAGCAACGACCTGCAAGTGCTCAGCAACTTGGCCCGCGCCATGGTTACCACCTACGGCATGAGCGACAAAATGGGCACGGTCGCGGTGGGCGAGCCGTCAGAAAAAATGGCCGCCGAGATAGACGCCGAGGTTAAAAAGATAGTAGGCGAGGCATACGACAAAGCCGAGCGCATTATCATCGAGCATCGCAAGGCACTTAACGCAATCGCCGAGCGTTTGATCGAGACAGAAACGATGGAGCGGGAAGAGTTTGAGCAGATGCTGGTGATACACGGCATCACGCCCAAGAAAAAGAAAGACATTATCGTTACGCCCGCGACCGTCAACTTCTAACTACAAAGAAAAATCCCCCGCCGAAAGGCGGGGGGTTGCGTTGTGTCAGGCGGCGAGCTTCCAACGGATGTTTTCGCCGAGCCTGAAGGGGACCAGCTCGGAAACATCGAGGTTCTCGCCGGACTCCGCGTAAAAGAGCGGTTGCGGCTTCCACTCCTCGCGTACCAACTCGATAGTTTGCATATGGTCGTTTATGAAGCCGAAGAACTTCCGGCCGTTTAACGACGCAAACCGCTCGAACCGGTTGTCCAGAGCCTTCATGTCTTCGAAGGCCTCGGCGTACAGCTCGATGCCGGCATGCGCCATCAAGACACCGCTGGCGCAGCACGCCGCCTCTTTTTTGACCCGCGGATGCGGGGCAGAGTCGGAGCCAAGCCACACGAACGGCTTGTCGGCTGTGGCCAGATGGCGGAGCGCTTCCTTGTGTTCCGGCGGTTGGATCACCGGCATCCACGAGCGGTGCGGATGGAATCCGCCGCGGAAGACGTCCCGACGGTCGAGCAGCAGGTGATGCGCAGTGAGCGAGCAACCGAGATACTCGCCGCCGTGGGTGACGATAAAGTCGGCGCCCCACTTGGTCGAAAGGTGCTCGACCGAGATCTTCAGCCGCGGGTGCGCCTTGATGATCTCGGGCAAGGTGTGCATCACGAAGTGTTTTTCTTGGTCGTACGGGTCGAGTTCGGCACCGGCCCGATCGAAGCCGTCGGCCGCATGCAGGAGCAGGACGCCGCGCTGCTCGGCGAGTACCTGCAGGCAGTCGTAGGGCTTGGTGCCGGGGGTCCACAGGTCGGCCGGGTTTTTGACGCCCGAGTCGCTGTTGGTCGTGAGCCCGCGCGGATAGTACTTGATAGCCCACACGGCGTTGTGCGACTTCCGCACCTCTTCGGGGTCGAGCCCGTCGGTGAGGTAGAGCGTCATAAGCGGGATAAATCCCGGTTCGGTCGCGTCGAGGATACGCTGCCGGTACTCGAAGGCCTGTTGCGCCGTCGTGATAGGCGGCGTCAGGTTGGGCATGATAATCGCCGAATAAAAGCGCTTGGAGACCATCGGCCCCACGAGTTTGAGCATGTCGCCGTCGCGCATATGCTGATGCCAATCATCCGGCTTCAGCATCCGAAACGCGGTCACTTTGCCTTCCGTTCGTCCGAGGACTTCGAACATGTCGGTCTCCCTTGGTTGAAGTTTCGTCTGTGCGCCAGAGTATCAAAGAAAAATCCCCGACGCTAGTCGGGGAGTCCGTATTGCACCAGCAGGTCTAGGAGACTCACGCTTCGCGAACCGGGGCCTTCGGTGCCGAATATAATCTCCTGCCCGCATTTCGGATTGAAGTTGTTGCGCCACAGCAGTGTGCTGAAGACGAAACCATTCGCGCCGTGGCGCAAATACTGGTAGGCGCTCTTGCCGTCCTCGACTCCGCCCGCAGCCAAGAGTTTGGTCTTGGTCCCTTTGACTACGGGCGCCGCCATTTGCAGCATGCCGGTGACGATCGGGCGGAGCGCCCGCCCCGCCAGCCCACCGCGCACCATCGTGATGCCCGGTGTGCCGTCGGGCTTTTCGAGATAGGAGTTCGGTATCGTGTTGGCAAGCACGATGTAGTCGATACCGAGGTCGACGCAGATCTCGACATTCTTGATGAGGAATCGTCGCTCAGTCGTCGGCGTCAGCTTGATCGAGGTTTGCTTGTCTCCGGCCCCCTGGCGCAACGCCGTTACTCCGCTGGTAAATGCGGGGATATCGTAGCAGACGATCGGCTTGTACTCGTCGCCAACCTTCATGTTGCCGCATGACTTGTTGCCTTCGATGATGTCGGCGGCATCATGTTTGTTGATGTCGACCGCCATGTCGTAGTACTCCTGCGGGTCAAACTTGTCGCCGGCCGAGATGCTGGCCAGCAGCCGGCTACCCTCGGCGTTGACTGCCCGTTTTGCCTGCGCCATTTCGTGCAGATACGCCGCGTTGCCTTTGTTGGGGATACCCCAGGCGTTGACGGAGTTTCCGGTCTCTTCATCGTAGTAGAAGTTGTCCCCCGCATTGCCCGCCCGTGCGAGTGTGGTCGTCGAGCCCCACGACACGATGGGGAAGCCGGCTTGGGCGTATTTTTTGGCGGTCGCGAGGTCCTTGCAGGTCCCCGCAGCCGCGCCCCATGGCAGTTCATGCGTGACAAAGTCCAACGCCTCGTCTTGGTTTACAAAGGTGCGCATGATAAGTTCTCCTTCCGTTTGAAAGAATTTCTGCTCCGCACAGTAGCACGCATAACCCTACTACGCCAAGGCTACGAAGGGCGAGAAAGAAAACCGCCCCACAGATGGGGCGGGCGGTTATTTGTCGAGCAGGAGTTCTTGCAAGATTGCCTTGCGCACGGCAAGGCCGGCGCGGAGTTGATCCTTCAGGTAGATAGCCTGCGGGAGTCCGTCGATCGAGTAGGGCAACTCCCGTTCGCGGTTGGCCGGCAACGGGTGCATGATGAGCGCGTGCCGGTCGAGTTTTTTTGCCAGCTCGAGCGTAAGCTGAGGGTACTCGACCCCGAACAGGCCCTTGCGCGGGTGCTCTTTTTGCAGTCGCGTCATGTACACCACGTCGACTTCGCCGATCACGTCTGTCAGCCGCTTGACCTCGCTGTAGCGGACCTTCTGCTCCTTCAGATACTCGACGACGTCGGTGTCCATCCACAGCTCCTCGGGCCCTACGCCGACAAATTCATTGTTCGGGTAGTGCTTAGCAAACAGTAGTGCCAGCGAGCGTGGAGCGCGCCCGCGGGAGAGGTCGCCGACCAGCGCGATCTTCAGTCCCTCGAGCGTGCCGAGCTTCTGCTTGACGGTAAACGCATCGAGCAGTGCTTGGGTCGGATGCTGGTCGGGCCCGTTGCCCGCGTTGATAACCGGCACCGACGACAGTTTTGCCGCATTGCTGGGGAAGGCCGCGTCTTTGGAGCGAATCACGATAACGTCGTGGTAGGTGCCAACGACGCGGATCGTGTCCTCAAACGACTCACCTTTGCTTTCCGACGAGTGTTCGGGGTCGGGTAAGCTGTCGTGAGCGCCGCCCAGTTGCGTAATGGCGGCCTTAAACGACATACCCGTGCGCGTGCTCGCCGACTCGGCGACCCAACACAGCGACTTGCCCTTAAGGCTGTCGTTGCGCATGTGGCCGAGCGTCTCGGCGCGGCTAAACACCGCGTCGATAAACTTTTTGTCCAGATCGCGGACGTCGATGACGTGCTGTTGTTTGGCCGCGGCCTTGGGAACCGGCTGCATGATGTTCATCACTTACTCCTTGCCTAGGTTCAGTCTGCGCAGAGGATAGCACGGCAGGGGAGCGAGTACAAAAATGTGGGCGCGCCTGGGCTCGAACCAGGGACCGGTCGAGTATAAGTCGACTGCTCTACCAACTGAGCTACGCGCCCGTAACGGTCAATATATCGTACTCCTACTCAAAATGCATCGCGCCTTGGCGGGCAAAGAGCGCGTGCTGCAGGAGTGTATGGGCAAGCAGGTTGGGGTCTTTTGTAACTATTTCTAGCGCCTCGGTGCGCGCAGCTTCGACCAGTTTTAGGTTCTTCAACGCCTCCATCCCCACGTCCGAGATGCCCCACTGTTTTGCGCCGCTCAGTTGGCCGGGGCCGCGTTGCAATAAATCTTTTTCTGCCAACTCGAAACCGTTTTTAGCATCAATAAGCGCTTTAAGTCGTGCAAGCGTCTGTTCTCCGCGGCTCTCGGGGCACACAAAGCAGTAGGCTTGGTGATTGCTACGCACCACGCGTCCGCGCAGCTGGTGGAGTTGTGACAAGCCAAAGCGTTCTGCCCCTTCGATAAAAATCATAGTGGCATTGGGTACGTTGACTCCCACCTCAACAACCGAGGTCGCGACCAATATATCTATCTCGTGGTTTGCAAACTTTTGCATGACCGCATCTTTTTCGGCCGGTTTCATTTTGCTGTGCAAAATATCTATCGTGTAGTCGGGGAATATTTTTTCTTTTAACCGCTTGGCTTCGGCCTTTACCGACTTGGCCATTAATGCAAACGCTTTGTCGGGGTCGGGCTCGTCGATGCGCGGGCATATCACGTAAGCCTGCCGCCCGTCGGCCAGCTGTTCGTGCATTTTAGCGTATGCTTTTTCGCGTTCGCTCGGGCGCACCAGCTCGGTGATGATGCGTTTGCGGCCCGGCGGCATTTCGTCGAGCAAAGTTAGGTCGAGGTCACCGTATAGCGTAAGCGCGAGCGTGCGGGGGATAGGCGTGGCGGTCATCGAAAGCAGATGCGGCAGCCGCGACTCTTTACGCGCCAATTTTTTGCGCTGGTTGGTGCCAAAACGGTGTTGCTCGTCTATTACCACGAGCGCCAGATGTTTAAAGTGCACCGCCTTTTCGATAAGTGCATGGGTGCCAATAACGACCGGTATCTCGCCTTGTGCCACCCATTTTAAAAGTTGCGCGCGCGAAATAGCCGTCGATGCACCGCGCTTTACTTTGGAGGGAAATTTATAACACCCCGAGCCGGTAATAAGCCCGATGTTAATGGGGAAGTGCTCAAAATATTTTATAAACGACTCAAAATGTTGTTTGGCCAAAATTTCGGTCGGTGCCATGTACGCTACCTGCAGGGTGCCAAAGGTTTGCTCTGCGGGGCGCGTGTGCACCGTGGCGTAGGCCGCAGTTGCCGCAACTGCTGTCTTGCCGCTGCCGACATCGCCCTCGAGTAAGCGTGACATAGGGCGCCCCGAGTAAAGGTCTTTGAGTATAGCGTCGACCGCGCGCTTTTGCGCGGCAGTTGCCTCGAAGGGGAAGTCTTGCATAAACGCGTCGATATCTTGGCGCGGCGGATTAATAGAAAAACTTTTTTCGCGCGACTGCTCGGCGCGTTCGCGCCCGCGTTCGAGCTGGATTAAAAATACTTCCTCAAACGCAAAGCGCTTGCGCGCGGCCTCGGCATCTTTTGTGGTTTGCGGCGTGTGCGCCCACACCAGCGCGGTTTGGAGCGTCGGCAGGTTATATTTTTTTAAAATCTGTTTGGGTATTGGGTCTTCTACCACTAACTCCGGAGTAAGGATTTTTTTAATCGCGCTTCTAAACCAAAGCGAGGTGACTCCGCGGGACTCCGGATACACTGCAAAAAGGTCGGACGGAGTTGAGGCATTTTCAGAAAAAGTTTCGGGAAGCTCGGTAGCGGATATTTTTTGCAGTTGCGGGTTGGCCAAGTACAACTTGCCCTCGCTGCCGGTTACTTTGCCCACGGCGCGCACCAACGTGCCATCGGCATACATCTTGGCAATGTAGGGTTGGTTAAACCATCGCAGTTTTATTTTGCCGGTCGCGTCCTGTAGGTAGCCTTGGGTCTGTGGTATGCGCGACTTCCACCCTTTTTTTGCCTCCAGTTTCTCGAGTGTGCCGATAAGTGTCGCTTCTTGGCCGCTTACCAAGCCCGCTATCTGTGCTTCGCCGCCGGCGACATCGTAACGTGCGGGCAAGTGATACAACAAGTCGCGTACGGTACGTATGCCGATTTTGTGCAGGGCCGCTTTTTGCGCATCGCTAAGACGAAAATGCTTGTCGAGCAGGTTTGACATCTGCATGGGCTGAGTATACCAATACAGGAGAAGCAACTTAGGGAGGCGGCAATGCGTGTCCCGCGGATAGTCTGGCTTGGGCTCGGTCACACCTGTGTGGTTGTCGGCGTGGTCGGGGTTGCCTTGCCGGTTATGCCGGGGGCACCCTTTCTTATTCTTGCGGCAATCTGCTATGCTCGCGGCTCGCGCCGGTTTTTTATCAGACTCGTCCGGCACAAAAGGGCCGGACCGTCTATACGCCGTTGGTTGCGGCACCGCACCATACCGCTGCGGGCAAAACTGGTTGCCGTAGGCGGCATGGGGGTGGGCGCCGGAGTGTCGGCGTTTGCAATACCGCTGTGGCAGGGACAGCTTGGCATGGCGTGTGTCGTCGGACTTGCCGCCACCTATGTACTTACCCGACCTTCGCATGCGCCCGCCCCATAAGGCGGGCGCATTTCTTTTTGATATACTCATCACACATGGTTAAAAAAGATGTTTCCAAAGCGGCTCTCGCTCTGCATAAAAAACTTCGGGGCAAAATTACCATAGGCTCGAGTATGCAGGTTACAAGCCGCGCGGAACTCTCTCTTATATATACGCCGGGAGTGGCCGCCGTTTCGTCTCTACTCCACAAAAATCCTAAACTTGCGCGCGACTACACTATTAAAGGCAAAACGGTTGCGGTTATATCCGACGGTTCGGCGGTGCTGGGCCTCGGCAACATCGGCCCGTACGGTGCACTGCCCGTGATGGAAGGGAAGTGCGCCCTGTTTAAAACCTTTGCAAACGTCGAGGCTTTTCCGATAGTACTCAATACTCAAAACGTCGACGAGGTAGTCGAGGCTATCTGTGCCATTGCGCCGGTCTTTGGGGGTATAAACCTCGAGGACTTTAAAGCGCCCCAGTGTTTTGAGATAGAAGAGCGCGTTAAGGCGCGGCTCGATATCCCGGTGATGCACGACGATCAGCACGGCACGGCTATCGCAGTTTTGGCGGCGCTCATCAACGCGAGCAAGGTGGTCAAAAAAGATTTAAAGAAACTAAAAGTCGTTATCTCCGGCGCGGGCGCGGCCGGCACGGCGATAGCGAAGCTGCTTTTGAAGGCCGGCGTCAAAAATATCATCATGCTCGACAGCCGCGGCATCATCGATGGCACACGCCAAGAGCCGCATAAGCAAGCGCTGGCCAAACAAATAAACCCGCGCAAGGTAAAAGGAGGGTTGCAACAAGCGCTTGCCGGCGCCGATGTGCTGCTCGGTGTTTCAGGCCCGGGGCTTGCAACAGCAAAAGATATTAGGTTGATGGCACCGCGCGCGATTGTACTCGCGATGGCCAACCCTAGTCCGGAAATTATGCCGGAAGAAGCAAAAAAAGGCGGCGCGATGGTGGTGGGCACCGGCCGCAGCGACTACCCCAACCAAATCAACAACTCCCTCGTATTCCCCGGTGTCTTCCGCGGCGCGCTCGACAACCGCGTAACCAAAATTACCGACACGATGAAGCTCAACGCCGCCAAAAAATTGGCCGCGCTGGTAAAGAAACCTACTGCCGAGTACATCGTTCCGGGGCCGTTTGAAAAGGGCGTCGCCCGTGCGGTAGCCTCGGCAATACGGTAATCACGCGGTACTATATCCGTCTAAGACCATGGAGGCAGAAAGGGAATTCAGCCACGCGTTTGAGCAGTATAGTGACGAGCTTTTTCGTCACGCGGCCTTGCGCTTGCGCGACCGCGAGCGCGCGGTCGAGCTGACCCAAGAATGCTTCCTTAAAGTATGGGATTACACTAAAAAGGGCGGCACCATAGAGCAGTTGCGCCCCTTCCTGTACCGGACACTCCGGCATCTTATTATCGACGAGTACCGCAAGAAAAAGTCGGTCTCGCTCGAGGCGATGGTCGAGAGCTACGACGGCGAGGTCGAGGACCTGCTGCCGAGCGATGACAGCAACACGCTCGAGCGCGCGTTTGACCGCTTTGATGGCGCGCGGGTGCTCGAGGCGTTAACCCGCCTGCAAGAGCCCTACCGCGAGTCGGTGACCATGCGCTATGTCGACGGCCTGTCGCCCCAAGAAATAGCCGAGGCGATAGGCGAGAGCGAAAACGTCGTTTCGGTGCGCGTACACCGCGGGCTCAAAAAGCTCAAAGAAATGATGGAACCTACAGACCATGAATAATCTATACAAAAAACTTACTACCGAGTCGCAGCATATCCGTCTTACGGCGGATGAAAAGCGGGCCATGCGCGCGCATATTTTTGGCGCGCCAAGCCCTGTTACGGTGACACATAGCCCGTATGTCTTTTTTGCATCGCACCGCTTTTTGGCGGCGCTTGCCGCATTTGTAATAGTTGTCTTTACCGGTGGGTCAACCGCCGCCTTTGCCGCGCAAGGGGCGTTGCCGGGCGAGGCTCTGTATGTATTGAAGACGAAGGTGCTTGAGCCGGTAGAAGTTGCTTTGGCGCCGACCCCGCAAGGCAAAGCAAAGGTTGAAACGCGGATAGCCACGCGGCGCGTTGCCGAGGCGCAAACCCTTGCCGCACAAGGCCGCCTTGATGCCACCACTACGCAGGAAATAGAAGACAACTTTAACGAGCATGCCGAGCGCGCTATCGCCCTTTCGGGCGGGGAAGTGGCGGTGGCCACACTTGCGGTTATTACCGTAGACGTGCCTGCCCCCGCGGCAGAGCCGCAAGTACAAGAGACGCCGACCGCGCGCAGCGCCGCGACGCTTAAGGTGTCTACCATGCTTGCGGTCGACGATGTGTCGACGTCGAGCCCGAGCGTTGAGAACTCGGACCCCGAGACGGAAGCTTTTATAGCACCGGAGGCGACCTCGACTTCCGGTAAGGAATCGACTAAAGAAAAGACCGGGCAAGAGGTTCACGAGGACGCAGACATTGCGGTGTCTATCAGCGTCCAGCGCGAGATACTCAGAGAGCTTAAACTCAAAACGTTCAAAGAGCGCCGCGATAGGGGCGACCGCTAGGGCTACTTTGCCCGTCGGGCCAAAGATGGTAGTCTGACCTCTATTGGAGAGTTGCCAGAGCGGTCGAATGGAGCAACCTGCTAAGTTGTTGACCGGGAAACCGGTCCGAGGGTTCGAATCCCTCACTCTCCGCCAAAATTCGGAATTCAAATTTCCGCAAAAAATATGGTCGGCGCGAAGCGCCGTCTGTTCTGCATTCCCCCCAAAAAACTCTGATTCAGAAAGGATTTTCCACGCTCCGCGTGGCTCAAAAAGTACGGTTCGTTCTTTCATTTGAAAGTTCGAACCGACTTTTTTGAACAAATGAAGATTTTCTTCACTTGTTCGGTCGTTTGCCAATTCCATATTGTATTTCAAAAACTTTTCGGTAAGTTCGAACCGATTATTCGCTTTTTGTTCAAAAGCCGATAATTTCTCTTTGAGAAGCTGATTTTGATTAACCAACTTGTTTTTAGCTTCGCGATATTCTTCGAGCGACAACGCACTTTCAAGATATGCACTCATCAGCTTCTCTATTTTAGAATCCAAAAGAGAAATATCGGCTTTTACTGAATCGGCAAAAAGCGTACTCGATTGGACTTCGGATGATTGATCCTTTTTGTTTTCTTCAATCATCCAAGAAAGCCAATCGAGGGGCAAAGAAACTTTTTTAATTTCCTCTTGAATTTGAGAAGTGATGAGCTCCTCGCGGACATATTTTTGAGTACAAGGATTTTTCCGTTTAGTACAGCGGAGATAGTTATGCCCCTTTTGTTGCTCGGTGGTAATGAAGCAACCACATTCTCCGCAACGGAAAAATCCGCGATAAATATATGGCTTCAAACCTTTGCTGTGCGGTTTAGATTTTCGACTCATCACTTCTTGAACAGAATCAAAAAGTTTCTTTGTAATAATCGGTTCGTGCTTCCCCTCAAAAATCTCTCCGTTATATCGCATTAGCCCAGTGTAAATAGGATTTTTGAGAAGTTTTTGATAATTCGACACCGCAAGCTCTCTACCGCTTTTTCTTTTCAATCCAAGCCCATTAAACTTGTCGCGGACTTCCCGCAAAGTGAAGTTTCCAGTTGAATATGCCTCAAATGTCTTTTT
>CALRFF010000003.1 GCA_943356495.1 Candidatus Nomurabacteria bacterium | reverse complement strand
TACACCCTAATACCCTATTTGTCAACCCCCTTACAAAAAGGCAGAGGTGTTTTTGAGTGCGCTGTCCCCTTGTCGCCCAGTACCCACGGTAGGTAAAATGACAAAGCTATGGGAGTTATAAACGGAGGCACCTCGACCGACCCAAACAAAATTTTGCCGATGAAGTATCAGTGGGCGCGCGTCCACTACAAAAAAGGCGTCGCCAACAACTGGGTGCCGGAGGAAGTGTCGATGCAGCAAGACGTCGAGCTGTGGAAGAAGCAAGGCGGGCTTAGCGAGGACGAGCGACGCATGATCCTGTGGAACCTCGGCTTCTTTAGTACTGCCGAGTCACTGACCGCCAACAACTTGGTGCTGGCCATATATCGCCACATTACCAACCCCGAGGCGCGCCAGTACATTTTGCGCCAAAGCTACGAAGAGGCGGTGCATACCGACACGTTTATCTACTGTTGCGACACGCTGGGCTTAAACCCCGACGACATCTATAACATGTATCAAAGTGTCCCCTCTATTAAAGAGAAGGACGACTTTGTGGTCGAGATAACTAAAAACGTTTTTGACCCCAACTTCAACACCGTCGGGAAAGAAAACATTCAGCGCTTTGTACACGACCTCGTGGGCTACTACGTTATTATGGAAGGCATCTTTTTTTACGCCGGCTTTGTGATGATGCTGAGCATGCTGCGCAAAAACCGCATGGTAGGTATAGGCGAGCAGTTTCAATTTATTTTGCGCGACGAGTCGGTGCACCTTGCCTTCGGCGCGGACCTTATCAACACCATCGTGCAGGAAAATCCGGAAATCTGGACACCGGAGTTTAAGCAAACCCTTACCGACAACATCAAGCGCGGCGTAGAGCTCGAGAAAAAGTATGCCGACGACGCTCTGCCCCGCGGCATTGTGGGCCTGGTACCCGCGACCGTTAAGCAGTATGTCGAGCACATTGCCGATCGCCGGCTCGAGCGCATCGGGCTCGAGCGCCAGTATCATGTAGACAATCCTTTCCCTTGGATGTCGGAGATTATCGATATGCCGAAGGAAAAAAACTTCTTCGAGACTCGCGTTACCGAGTACAAAACCGGCGAACTCGATTGGTAATAAAAATAAAAACCCGCCCCAACTAGGGGGCGGGTTTTGGTTTAAGCAGATGCCAAGCGTTCTTGTATCTGCTATTGCACCGCCAATGAATGGGGGCGGTCGTAACCCAAATAGTATTACTCCCGAGATGACAAGCGATGCGCCCTACAACCTTGTGCGGCAATGGCGACTCACACGCTTGCCGCGCGCTGTGTTCCAACTCGACCAGATGGACGACGCAGAGGGCCCTGTTGACGAGTAGTCTCGTACGGAGCGGCTCGGACGTTACCACGTGCCGCACCGCGCATCCGGAGGCGCGCGCCGAGTCAATAACGAGCCGCAGGGCCGGCCATCGCTCGCCCAACTTTTTTTCTTGTCGTTGTGCCACAAAGTACGCCCTCGACTTTGCAACGGTCTTTTCGCCGAGCAACTCCTCAAACCACGTGTCGTAGATGCGCGCCAAACTTTTGACGCTCAGCCCGGTCTCCTGCGAAAGCTTGTAGAAATCAATGACCGGTTCGGAAAATGGGCCCAAGAACGTTTCAAACGCTATGGGCTTTGCCAGATAGTTATTGCGCCTATAGGTTTCGAACCGTTCCTTAACCCGCCGGACCTTTGGGTCAAGCACGCTCAGAGGTGTTGTCTGGAGCACACTGTCCTCCTAGGGTACAAAACTCTACTCGTTATATAGCACTACTTGATACTCTTTTCAACGCTGTAGTCGCCTACTTTGGTGCGGAGGATATGGAGCGCTAATGCCGGGACACCGAGGTCTTGGCCGAGCCCGTGCGCTATCGAGCGGGCGTAGGTGCCGCTGGTACAGACTATTTTTACGGTAGCGGCTTTAAACTCCCTACTGCCGTCCGGCTTAAGGTTACGTTTCCACGTCCGGACAATCTCCTCTTGTCTAAAATCGCCGTGGACTTTGCCCACGCCGGTCTCGATATAACTAAGCAATAGCGGTTCTTTAATTTTATACAGTGCCTCGACCGAAATATCGTGCACCGTGACCGAGCGGCTGGGCATCACTAAAGCACCGAGCGCGTTGTTGCGCGCCCACTCAAAGAGCGATTTGCCTTCGACTGTTTTACTCGAGTACGGCGGATACTCTTGCTGCACCTTGCCGCGAAACTCGTTGAGCCCTTTTTGTATATCCTTGCGGGTCAGCGCCGATGCGTCGCCCTGCTCCATCACGCGGCCGAGCACATCGTACGTGTCGGTTGAAAAGCCGAACAATATGTCGAGCACGTACTCTTTGCCGAGGTCCAGATACGCCTCGCGACGTTTGTTGGCGGCGCCTACCAAACACAGCATCACGCCCTCGGCCATCGGGTCGAGCCGTCCGGCATAGGAAAGCACCTCGTGCTCGTACTGCGTGTTTTTAAGACGCAAACGGTCCAAACGCTCGCGCGGAGTTTCGCCGAGATTCTTGTAGAGGTTTAGTACTTGGCCGTGGGTATTGGGCGCGGAAGGGAGTTTTTTGTCAGATTTTTCCATGTTCAGAATCCCATCCATTTCTGTTAGAATATCAACAAGCCACCGCTATGTCCAAAAGTGACAAACTTTCTACAGATCCGTACAAAGGCGTCCGTGATTTTTATCCGGAGGACCAAGCAATGCTCAACCGTTTATTTTCGGTATTGCGGATGGTGTGCGAGCGCGTAGGCTACGTCGAGTACGGTGCCTCGGTGCTCGAACCCGCCGAATTGTACAAAAGTAAAAACGCCGAGAATGAAGAAATCATCAACGAGCAGACCTACACCTTTACCGACCGCGGCGACCGTGAGGTAACGCTCCGCCCCGAAATGACGCCGACCGTGGCGCGCATGGTCGCGGCAAAACGCCGCGAGTTCGGCTATCCGCTGCGCCTGTACTCTATCCCTAACTTTTTTCGCTACGAGCGGCCGCAGCGCGGCCGCCTGCGCGAGTTTTGGCAGCTTAACGTAGACATCTTCGGCTCGCGCTCGCTGGCAGCCGATACAGAAATAATAAGCGTCGCCTACGGCGTCATGCGCGCACTCGGCGGCAGTGAAAGCGACTTTGTTATTAAAGTCGGCAGCCGCCCCGCCATGAACGAGGTCGCGCAACGCGCGGGCTTGTCGCCGGAGGCTACCAAAAAGTTTTTTGCGCTACTCGACCGCCGCGCCAAAATGCCGACCACCGAGTTTGAACAAAATCTACAAGCGCTTGGCGTACCCATGGCCGCAGTCTCTCCAGACGAGGTGCCCGCAGATATCGCAGAAATGCTCGAGCAGTTTCGCGCCGGGGGTGTGGGCAATATTGTCTACGACCCGTCTATTGTCCGCGGATTTGCGTACTACACCGGCATTGTATTTGAGGTCTTTGACCTCCACCCGCAAAACAACCGCGCCGTGGGCGGCGGCGGCCGGTACGACAACCTGACCGCGCTTTTTGACGACGAACCCATGCCGGGGGTGGGCTTTGCCATGGGCGACGAGCCCCTGCGGCTGTTTATGGACGCGCGCGGCCTTATACCGCCCTATACGCCCCCTACGCAGGTGTATGTGGCCCTAGCCGCCCCCGAGCTACTGCCCGAGGCAACTACGCTGGTACAGGAGCTCCGGCAGGCGGGGGTCTGCGTGGCGCAGGACTTCGGCGAGCGCAAGCTTGGCGACCAGATAAAGGCAGCCTCCAAGCACAAGATCCCGCACCTTATCGTGGTCGGACAAGATGAGCTGACGGCCGGCGCCTTTGCGGTGCGCGACCTCACTACCGGCGAGGAAGAGCATGTCGGCCGCGCCGAGCTTGCGGCATATTTTCTAACCCGTACAATCTAGGCTCATGCGGCGCATTACCTTTGACATCGAAACCGAGGGCGATTTCCGCGGCAACGGCGACTTTAGCAACTTGGAGGTAACGGTAGTGGGGGTACACGACTCGGTAACCGGCGAGTACTCAAGTTTTTTTAAACACGAGCTCAACGCGCTGTGGCCCGTACTCGAGAGCGCCGATATCTTGGTGGGATACAACTCCGACCATTTTGATATCCCTATACTCAACAAATATTACGCGGGCGACCTTACTAAAATAAAAAGTGTTGATTTGTTAAAAGAGGTAAAGAACGTGCTCGGCCGCAGGCTTAAGCTCGACAACTTGGCCGAGGCCACGTTGGGCGTCGGCAAGTCGAGCAACGGGCTCGAGGCGGTTGAGTGGTGGAAAAACGGCGAGTTTGAAAAGGTGCGCGAGTATTGCTTGGACGACGTGCGTATTACCAACGAGCTGTACCTGTACGCTAAAAAGAAGAAGTCGCTAAAGTACCGCGACTATGACGGCCTGCGCGAAATAAAGCTCGACCCCTCAAGTTGGGAGACACCCAACGACTCCCCCGCCATGACCCACACGTTGCCTTTTTAAGAGGCGCAGTTACAATACTTGTATATGAAATCCCAATACGTACTTCCTTTTACTATTGTTATCGCGGGGGCACTTATCGCAGGGGCGGTGTTTCTCTCGGGTAAAAACCAGACCCCTAACCCTGCCGACAACAACGGCCAGATAACCGCGCGCGCCTACGACCCCGCCGTGGACCATATTTTGGGCAACCCTAACGCAAAAGTTAAGGTGGTAGAGTACCTCGACCTCGAGTGCTCACACTGCAAAGTGTTTAACACCACCATGCACAAAGTGATGGACTACTACGGCCTTGCCGGCAACGTAGCGTGGGTACAGCGCCCGTTCCCGCTTGGCCAGATACACTCCAAAGCACCGCAAGAGGCGCAGGCCGCCGAGTGCGCAGCCGACCAAGGCGGCGATGCGGCATACTTCCGCTACACCGACGTATTGTTTGAAATTACGCCCAGCGACAACGGGCTCGACCTTACAAAACTACCGGTTATCGCCCAGCAAATAGGGCTTGATGTCGCCAAGTTTAACTCCTGCCTTTCCTCGGCCAAGTTCGCCAAAAAGGTCCAGGACAGCTACAACGAAGCTATCGCCGCGGGCGGCAACGGCACGCCGTATGTACTGATTATGGTCGGCACCGATGCCGTACCGCTTGCAGGCGCCCAACCGTATGACTCGATGCGCGCCGCTATCGATGCCGTACTCGGCACGCTCGGCACCTCCGGCACCGCCACCACGACGCAGTAATTTACTCCTCGGGTCTAAAGTGCGCGTCGGACTCCTCGCGCGGCAGGTTGATGCGATAAATATCGAAACTATTTTCCCCTTCAAACATGTCTGAGGGGTTGGGTAAAAATACCTTCATGTTTGCGAGCGCTGCGGTGGCGTCGCGGACAAGCCGGTTAAAGATAATAAATTCTTCTCTAAACGGGCGGAAGTCTATAATGTGCCGACGCATCTGCGGTTTGCCGTCGGCATTGCGCGAGATTTTGCACTCATGGATAATAAAGCGCCGTACCGGTTTGTTAAATGTTTTTTTGACCGTGTAATAGTTAAAAATAGCCTGTAGTATAAAAAGCGCCTTGTCCCCTTTGTGCGGCGTAAAAGCCGCCACGAATTTATGGTCCACCACGTCGACCCCGCGCGGGTCGACGCCGCTTTGTACCACCAAGTCCGAGACTGCTTTAATGGGTAGAGGCAAACCCGATACCTCAACGATTGCTTTAACCTCGACCCCAAGCACCTTGTACCTTGGCGGACGCTCGAGGTAAAAGCCAACCGCCTGCAGGTACTCGCGCTCCATTGTTTCGCGCTTTTTGCGTTTGGCGGCCTTGCTTTTTGCCTTGCCGAAGTTAATCTCAAAGTCGCTCACCCCGCGCAGGTACTCGAGCCCGAGCGCCGTAGCCCCCTCTTTGTCTATCCCGCCGTAGTAGTGCTGGAGCGCCGTGTGCGCCGCACGGCCCACCACACCCGCGGGCCCCGAGGGCGTGTCATACACCTGCTCGACATACCGCTTATGCCACGCCAAAGGGTTGCGCAAAAAAGCCATCAAGCTCGAGTGGCTCCAGTGTTTGATAGGCAGTGTCGGCGCTTTTGCCCGCCGTTTTCCTTGCATAACTCCAGTATATTGTGTACAAAAAAAAGAGCGAGTTGCAGTAGTGTGAGGTGCGTGATGGCTCAAAGGATAGCAGAAATTATCGGCTACCTTGGCCTCGCGGCTGTGGTAGTGCTTATTGCGTGGGGCATTGCCTGCCCCAAACCCAGCAACCCAAACCGGCCGCCCAAGTAAGGGCGGCCTTTTCTTTTTAGTAACTGCGGAGGCGCTTGGCCTTTTCGTGCGTGCGGATGCGCTCTAATGCTTTAGCTTCGATCTGGCGGATGCGCTCGCGGGTAACGCCGAACTTTTTACCCACCTCTTCGAGCGTGTGGTAAATACCGTCTTCCAACCCATGGCGGAGTTTCAGTATCTCGCGTTCTTTGGGCGATAGCTCGTCTAAAATCTCTTTAAGCTGGTCGCCGAGTATACGGCGCGACACCTCTTGGTCGGGGGACAGTATTTTGTCGTCTTTAATAAAGTCGCCCAAGACCGACTTGCCGTCGTCGTCGTCGCTACCTACCGGCGACTCAAGCGATACCGTGTCTTGGTCTATCTTTTCTATTTGGTAAATTTTTTCTACATCAACGCCCATTTCGAGTGCTATCTCTTCGGCCAATGGGTCGCGGCCGAGGTCCTGCGCCAAACGGCGGGAGACCTGCTTGTACTTGGCGATGGTTTCGACCATGTGCACGGGGATACGGATCGTGCGGCTTTGGTCGGCAAGCGCGCGGGTAATAGCTTGGCGTATCCACCACGTGGCATAGGTGCTAAATTTGTAGCCCTTGGTGTAGTCAAACTTGTCCACGGCTTTAAAGAGGCCTAGGTTGCCCTCTTGGATAAGGTCAAGCAGCGTAAGGTCGGGCGAGCGGCCTACATACTTTTTAGCGATAGACACGACCAAGCGCAGGTTGGCGCGGGCGAGCAGGTTGCGGGCCTCACTGTCGCCGTCGACGATGCGTTTAGCAAGCGTGCGCTCCTCCTCGGCATTTAAGAGCGGGTACTTGCCTATCTCGCGCAGGTACATTTGTATCGAGTCGTAGCTGGAGTCGCTGCGACTGTAGCCTTTTTCCAGCGGCTCTTCGGTAATCTCGAGCATGCCACCGCCCTCGAGCACGTCGATGTGCGCGACCGAAAATTTTTCGTACAACTCTTCCAAAAAGTTGACGTCGGTTTCGATATTAGGGAACGATTTTAAAATCTCGTCGTAGGTGACAAACCCGCGCTGGCGGCCGTGGGCCAACAGAGCCTCGGCTTTTTTGTTGTTATCGGCCTCTTTGCGCGCGGCCTTGGGTGAGAGCTTCACTACGGGGACCACTTTCTTGGCGACTTTTTTCTTTTTAGGTATGAGTTTCGCCCGACGCTTTTGGGCGGCCAGCTTAAACCTCTTAGCCTTCACGGCGTTTTTTGGGCGCCGCGCGGTCTTTTTAGCCTTCTTTTTAGCCATGCTTGATTGGATATCAATATATCACAAAAATTTCATTTTGAAACGCTCCTTCTCTACCACCCGCTGGAGCTCCCCCAGCATGTCTTGGCTTATAGTCTCTTCGGTATGCTCGCCCACCTCGGCCTCAAACTTAAAGCGCAGGGCTTCGGCCTGCGGGCCAAGCTCCTGCTCAATCTCGGCAAGCCGCTCGGCCCCGAGCAACGCCTCTAACTGTTCGCCCACCGCCGACGTCCGACCAAAGTAAAACAACAACATACCGACCTTCTTTTCAAACGGCCCTACGGTTGATTCTGCGCGCGATTGCTGAATATCCGATGAAGCGTCTTCTACCGGCTTAGGGCGCTTGTCTACCTCGGCGCGCACCGCCGTGTCGGAGACACCTATCTTTGCGGCAACGATGCGTATAAAGTGCTCCTGCTCGATGCGGCTGCCCATGGCGGCTATAAGCGGGAGCACCTGCGTCTCTACTACTTTTTTGTACGCCCGCTCGTCGCGTACGCCCGCACGCGATGCAGCCAGAAAAAACTCTACCGCCGTAGCGCTGGTGCGTATTGCCGCCTTAAGAAGCTCCGGGTTTTGTTTGGCGACATCGGCCGGGTCTTGGCCCTGCGGGAAGGTCGGTACCTTAACGTCAAAACCGGCCGCAAGCGCCATATGGGCGGACTTTAAGCCGGAGCGCACGCCTGCGGCGTCGGCATCAAGCGCCAGCACCAAACGCTTAGAAAGTCTGCCGAGCAGCGACAGGTGCTCGGGGGTAAGCGCCGTGCCGGAGAGTGCTACCGCAAACGGCAAGCCCGATTGGTGCGCCATGATCAGGTCAAACTGACCTTCAACCAGCAATATACAATCGGCTTTGCGGATACTGCCGCGCGCGCGGTCGAGCCCATAAAGCACGCGCGACTTTTTAAACAGCGCGGTCTCGGGAGAGTTTACATACTTGGCAGGCTCACCGTCCTCGCGGCTATTAGGCACCTTCTCGAAGAAGCGCCCCGACACCGCAATAGGCGCGCCGGCTACATCAAAAATAGGGAAGATAATCCGGCCGCGAAAGCGGTCAAAAATCTCGCCTTGTTTTTTCTCCGAGCGCACGGCAAAACCCGCATCAACAATTTCGCTGTTACCCCACCCTAAACCCTGCAGATGTTTAGACAACGCGTCCCACGTGGCGGGGGCATACCCCAAGCGCCAAGCGGCAGTAGTCTCGTCTTTTACACCGCGGGTGCGCACATACTCTTGTACCTCTTTGTGCTTCTTAAGCTCCGCTTCAAAAAACTTGACCGCCGCCTCGCACACTTCGCGCAGGCGCTCCTCTTTTTCTTTTTCCTCCGGTGGGCGCTGCTGCCTCGGCTCGAGCTTAATCCCCGCCTTTTCGGCCATCTGTTTGAGCGCCGTTGGGAAGTCTATCCCGTCCATTTTTTGGATAAAAGAAAATACGTCGCCTTTTTCGCCGCAGCCGAAGCACATATAGGTCCCGCGTTCGGGAGAGACATGGAAGGAGGGCGTGCGCTCTTTATGGAACGGGCATCGCGCGGTCCAGCTACGCCCCGCACGCTTAAGTTGCACATACTGCCCGATAACCTCGGTAATATTTATCCTGTCTTTAATCTGCTGTACCTGCGGGTCCATAGCGTATAGAGTACCAAAAACCCGAGGTTTTCACCTCGGGTTTTTTGTTTTCTAATATGTTCTTACTCAGTGCGCGACATCGTCGGGCGGACGCGCTCGTCCACCGCCTCGCCCGCTGCCGGCGCGTACCGGTTGACCAGCTTTTCCTTGACCGAGCCTTTAAAGCCCGTACCTGCAGGGATAAGCCGGCCGATGATGACGTTTTCCTTCAACCCCTCGAGCTTGTCGATAGCCCCGTAGATAGACGCCTTAATAAGCATACGGGTCGTGTTTTGGAACGATGCCGCCGAGAGGAACGATGCACGCGAGAGCGATACATCAAGAATACCCATAACCAAGGGCTCCGAGGTTGCGGCCTCGCCGCCGGCATCTTTAACGCCGTCGTTGACGATGTTAAGGTCGGCCGACGCGGCGACATCGCCCGGCGAGTATTCGGTACCGCCCTGGGTCTTGACCTTAACGCGGCTGAACATCTGCCGGACAATCACTTCAACGTGCTTGACCGAGATGCTGGCGCCTTGGAGCTCGTAGATCTTGATAATCTCCGACATGATGTACTCCTGCGTCCTATCTTTGCCCGCATATTTGAAGAGCTCTTGGATGTCGGCCGAGCCGTCGGTAAGGAGCTGGCCCTTTTGGAAGTCGTCCCCTACTTTGACCGTCGGTACACGGCGCGGGTGCGCGGAGTACTCGATATTTTCTTTCTTCGCACCGGCCTTTTTGTGTTCGAGGTCGGGCACGACTACGATTACTTTTTCTTTCTGCTCCGAGCGGATTTCTACCACGGTGCCGCTCACGGTGGCGACTACCGCCGGGTTGCGCGGGCTGCGGCGCTCAAAGATTTCTTCGACGCGCGGAAGGCCCGACGTTACGTCGCCTTCGGCCGATGCGGCACCGCCGGCGTGTTTAATGTTCATCGTCAGCTGGGTGCCCGGCTCGCCGATAGCTTGTGCGGCTACGGTACCTACCGCTTCGCCCAAGGCGACCGGCTTCATGGTGCCCAAGTCGGCGCCATAGCACTTCATGCAGATGCCGCGGCCGGCCTTGCAGGCAATCGGGCTGCGTACGAGTACGCCCTCAACGCCTGTCTCTTCAATAGCGCGAGCGTCGGCGGCGGTTACCATGTGGCCCTTTTTGTAGGACACTTTGCCGTGCTCCAAGTCGGCGGCCAAGTAGCGGCCGTCGATGTTTTTGGCCATAAAGGTACCGATACCTGAAGCGGAGGCGCGCTTGATAAGCAGGCCGTCTTTAGTGTTGCAGTCTTCGATAGAGACGACTACGTCCTGCGCAACGTCGAAGAGGCGGCGGGTGAGGTATCCGGCTTTAGCGGTAGAGAGCGCGGTCGAGGCAAGGCCCGAGCGGCTGCCGTGCGTGGTGGTAAAGTACTCGATCGGGGAAAGACCTTCCTTCATCGACTTAGTTACGGGGTGCTCGATGGTTTCGCCGGTCGGTGATGCGATAAGACCCTTCATGCCCACCATTTGGGTCATCTGGGCTACCGAGCCGCGGGCGCCGGACTTAAGCATGTCTTGTACCGGACCGTTTTGCGGCAACGAGAGCGGGATAAGCTTTTCGACATCGGCCTTGGCTGCGTGCCAGATTTCGATGTTCATGCGGTAGCGCTCTTCCTCGGACAGAAGACCGTTTTGCCAGTGAGCAACCACCTCGTCGGACTTCTCTTGCGCGCGCTCCACAATGCCCGCTTTTTCTTTAGGAATCTGAATATCATCGAGCGACCACGTAATGCCCGACTGGGTCACGTAGCGGAAGCCGAAGTTTTTGACCTTGTCCATGATGTCCGGAATCTTTTCGAGTCCGTAGCGGAGTATAAGGTCGTCTACCAGCTTGGCGAGCGACTTCTTGTCGATAGCGTAGTTGATAAACGGATAGTCGCTCGGGAAGACGGTGTTGAACAAGAGGCGGCCTACCGTCGTCTCAAAGAGCTGCCCGCCGAATTGGGCGTACTTTTCTTTCTCCGACGGCATCACTTTAACTTTGGCCTGGAAGCCGACTTGTCCGTAGTCGTACGCGAGTATCGCGGCGTTAGGGCTGGGGAACGCGGTGCCCTCGCCCTTCATTGCAGCAACCTCTTTGGTCATCCAGTACGAGCCCAAAAGAATGTCGAGGAGTTTGGAAGCAACGACCGGCTCGCCGTTACCCGGTTTAAGGATGTTTTTAGTAGCGGCCATGATCTCGCGGGCCTCGGCCTGAGACTCCGGTGAGAGCGGCACGTGCACGGCCATTTGGTCGCCGTCGAAGTCGGCGTTAAATGCCGGACAGACCATCGGGTGCAACTGGATAGCGTTACCTTCGATAAGGATAGGCTGGAAGGCCTGTATACCAAGGCGGTGCAGCGTAGGCGCGCGGTTAAGCAGCACGTACTTGTCTTTAATCACCTCTTCAAGAATCGCCCACACTTCCGGTACGCCTTCGTCGATAAGACGGCCGGCGCCGCGGATGTTGTACGCGAGTTCTTTCTCAAGCAATTTGCCGATAACAAACGGACGGAAGAGCTCGAGCGCCATGTGTTTAGGCAGACCGCACTGGTTCAATTTAAGTTCTGGGCCGACCACGATAACCGAGCGGCCGGAGTAGTCGACGCGCTTGCCGAGCAAGTTCTGGCGGAAGAGGCCGTGCTTGCCCTTAAGATTGTCGGAAAGCGACTTGAGCGGGCGGGTGCGCGCCTGCGTCGTGGCGCTAAACGCCGCGCCGCCGTGGCGGATAGAGTTGTCGATAAGTGCGTCGATAGCCTCCTGCAAAATACGCTTCTCGTTGCGCAGAATCACGTCCGGCGCCTGTATCTCGAGCAGCTTCTTGAGGCGGTTGTTGCGGTTGATGACGCGGCGGTAGAGGTCGTTGACGTCGGAGGTTGCGTGGCGGCCGCCGTCGAGTGCGACCATAGGGCGCAGGCCCGGTGGGATAACCGGTATGCGGCTGAGGAACATCCACTCAGGGCGGACGTTGGCCTTAATCATGCCGCGCAATGCGGAGAGGCGGCGGCTCAACTTTTCGCGGTCGGCTGCGCCGGAGTTTGCCAAAGCCTCTTCGACTTCTTTCGATAGTTTCTTAAGGTCGAGGCCCTTGCAGAGGTTGTAAATAGCCTCCGCTCCGATACCCGCCTCGAACATGGCACCGTACTTAATGGCAAAGCGGTGGTACTTCGGCTCGTCGAGCACTTTACCTATCTCGATAGAGTTGATGTCGCCCTTAGCTTCGAGGAAGAGCTCCTTCATCTTTTCCTTCGACTTTTCGTCTTGGAGGTTTTTGAGTTTGCTCTTGTACTCGGTCTCAAGCTCGGTAACAATGCGCTCCTTTTCTTTCTGATGTACGGCATTAACGATGTAGCCGGCGAAGTAGACTACCTTTTCAAGATCGCCGCCGGAGATACCAAGCACCATCGAAAGGCGCGACGGTATCGCGCGGAGGAACCAGACGTGCGCAACCGGTACCGCCAAGTCCACGTGTCCCATGCGCTCGCGGCGCACGATGGCGCGGGTAATCTCGACACCGCACTTTTCGCAGATAATGCCCTTGTAGCGGATGCCGCGGTATTTGCCGCAGTAACACTCGTAGTCGCGCTCAGGCCCGAAGATTTTTTCGTCAAAGAGGGAGTTCTTTTCGGGGCGCTGGGTGCGGTAGTTGATAGTTTCTGGTTTGGTGACCTCGCCGTGCGACCACTCGAGTATGCGCTCGGGGCTGGCGGGGCGGATACGCAGCGCGTCAAAGTCGGATGCCTCGGCACCCGGCGTTTTGCGCGAGCCGCGGACCGGGTCGCTGTTCTTCATAAGCTCAACGTCAAGCGCCAAACCGCGCAGCGTGTGCAAAAGCACGTTAAAGGACGCCGGCGCGTAGTGATGCGCGATGCGCTCGCCGCGGACGATAGAGTCGAACGCCGCCGAGCGGCCCATGATGTCGTCGGACTTAACGGTAAGCATCTCGCGGAGTGTGTACGCCGCGCCGTAGCCGAGCAACGCCCAGACTTCCATTTCGCCGAAGCGCTGACCGCCGCCCTGCGCCTTGCCGCCGAGCGGCTGCTGGGTAATGAGCGAGTACGGCCCGATGGAGCGCATGTGGATCTTGTCCTCGACCATGTGGTGGAGCTTCAAGATGTACATGTAACCGACCGCGATGTCCTGCTCGAACTTCTCGCCCGTGCGGCCGTCGTAGAGCGGCATCTTGCCGTTTTCGTTGTGGCCGGCCTTTTTAAGCTCGGCGCGGATTTCCTCTTCGGTGGCGCCTGCAAACGGCGGGCAGATAGCCTGATAGTTAAGTGTGTTGGCCGCAAGCCCCAAGTGGAGCTCGAGGATTTGCCCCAAGTTCATACGGCTCGGCACGCCGAGCGGCGTCAAGATAACGTCTACCGGACGGCCGTCCTCCATGTACGGCATGTCCTCCTCCGGCAAGATGCGGGAAATAACGCCCTTGTTACCGTGACGGCCGGCGAGCTTGTCGCCAACGGAGACGGTGCGCAGCTGCGCTATCTCTATATGTATGCGCTTGATGATCCCGCTCTCGAGCTGGTGGCCCGCCTCGCGGGAAAATACTTTAACGCCGATGATGCGGCCGCGCTTGCCGTTTTCCATGCGCAAGGAAGAGTCTTTAACATCGCGGGCCTTGTCGCCGAAGATACTGCGAAGCAAACGCTCTTCGGGCGTCAGCTGGGTTTCGCCCTTGGGAGTTATTTTGCCGACCAAAATGTCGCCGGGGCGCACCTCAGAGCCGGTGCGGACAATGCCGTCTTCGTCGAGGTTGCGGAGCTTGGTTTCGGACACATTGGGAATGTCGTGGGTGGTCTCTTCAGGTCCCAGTTTGGTGTCGCGCACGTTGCAGACAAACTCCTCGATATGGATAGAGGAAAACTTGCTGTCTTTAACCAAGCGCTCGGAAATGATGATAGCGTCTTCGTAATTGGCGCCGCTCCAGCACATAAACGCGACAAGCGCGTTTTGGCCGAGCGCGAGCTGGCCTTGGTCGGTGGTGGAAGTGTCGGCCAAGAGCTCGCCTTTTTTAACTTTAGCGCCGAGCTCGATAACCGGGCGCTGGTGCAAGGCGGTAAAGCCGTTGGTGCGCACAAAGTTAACCAACGGATACTCTACTTCTTTACCCTTTTCATTTTTAACTTTGACATGGCGGCCGTCGACTGCCGTAACCGTGCCGGCCTCTTTAGCCACAATAAGGCGGCCGGTGTCGCGCGCGGCACGGGCCTCCATGCCGGTACCGACGAGCGGCGCCTCGGGGATAATGCAGGGCGTTGCCTGCTTTTGCATGTTCGAACCCATGAGCGCGCGGTTAGCGTCGTCGTGCTCGAGGAACGGGATCATCGACGTAGCGATAGAAAACGGCTGCTCGGGGGCGACGTCGATGTAGTTAACCTCGTTGCGGGGCACGCGGGTCGGGTATCCGTTAAGGCGGGCCTCGACGACCTCTTCCTCTATAGTGCCGTCGTCTGCAAGTGCGGTGGCGCCGTGGGCAACACGCTGCTGCTCCTCCTCGGCGGCGTTAAGATAGACAATTTCCTGCGTGACTTTGCCTTTAACCACCTTGGCGTACGGCGTCTCGATCATGCCGAACTCGTTGAGCCGCGCAAAAGTTGCGAGACGCAAAATAAGGCCGATGTTGGGGCCTTCGGGAGTGTGTATAGGGCACAGGCGGCCGTAGTGGGACGGGTGCACGTCGCGGACCTCAAAGCCCGCGCGCTCGCGCGTAAGACCGCCGGGACCGAGCGCCGAGAGCGTGCGCAGGTGCTCGAGCTCGGTAAGCGCGTTTTCCTGCTGCATAAACTGCGAGAGCTGGTTGGTGGTAAAAAATTCTTTAATACGGGCCTGCAGCGGGCGCGGGTTAACAAACTGTTGCGGCAGGGTCGCGTCCGCGTCGATAGTCGACATGCGGTCCTGTATGTTGCGCTTCATGTGGGTCAAGCCGACACGCAGGCGTTGCTGCAGCATTTCGCCCACGTAGCGCACGCGGCGGGAGCCGAGGTGGTCGATGTTGTCCTCGATAGCGTTCGGATCGTTTTCAAGCTCGAGCACATGCTGGAGCACCATCACGACATCGTCGAGAGAAAGGGTTTTGCGGAGCAACTCTACCTCGTCGAGCGATTTTTGGAAGCGCTGGTTAAAGCGGTAACGGCCGACGCGGGACAGGTCGTAGCGCTCGGGGCCGAAAATAGAGTTGATATACTCCCTAGCGTTGGCGGCGGTAGCCAAGTCGCCGTCGCGGAGGCGCTTGTGTATCTCGACATAGGCTTCGTCCAAGGTTTTAGCGGGGTCTTTTTCTATCGCAAGGTCAACCCACGCTTTACCGATGGCTGTTTTGCCGAAGAGCGACTTAATGTCGCTGTCAAAATGGGCGCCGAGTACGCGCAGGAGCGAAATAGCAGGGAACTTGCGCTTGCGGTCGATGCGCACCGAGAGGTCGCCGGAGCTTTCGGCCTCTATCTCTATCCACGCGCCGCGCGCGGGGATAATTTTTGCGCCGAAGTGGCGCTTGCCCTTAACTTCCTCGGCGGTAAAAAAGACGCCGTAGGAGCGGGCGAGTTGGGGCACGATAACGCGCTCGACACCGTTGATAACAAAGGTGCCGTGAGTGGTCATAATCGGCAGGTCGGCAAGGAAAATCTCCTGCTCTTTCTCCGAAGCGGTAACTTTGTTCTTTAGCCGGACCACGGCGCGGACAGGCACGTCCAAAGTGAGCTTCTGCGCCTTGGCGTAGTGCTCGTCGTACTTGGGCTCCCCTATCTCTACTTTTACAAACTCAAGGTCAAACTTCTTGCCGGAGTAATCCCTAATAGGCGTAAACTCCTTGAACGTCTCCCGAACCCCCTTCTCTATAATCCATTTATAGGAGTCGACCTGTGCGGCGACAAGGTTTGGCGTTTCGACGCGCGGAGCCTTGAAGCGGGAGAAGTACTTTTGTTCACGCATATGAGTGTGGGGTGAAGAATTAGTAATGTGTTGCGGCTAAAAACACGAAAAGAGCGGGAGCATACAACTCCCTCTAGCTTCTTTATGAAGCTTTATAAAATCTGTCGCACTCTTTGTATCGAAACCCCCACTCGATACGCAATCTGCTCCTTGCGGAGCCCCCGTTGGTTTCGCTATCGAGTATAGCAGACCCTATATACCTGTCAAATACATAAAAAAGCCGCCCGAGGAGTCTCAGGCGGCGTCTCTTAAAAATCGAACCGTGCTAGCGGCCGGGCGGGGTCACGGTCTGCGGGTTGGGGGCGGGCGGCGGGGCCTGCCGAAGGATGGGCGTTGCCATCCCCTTGCCGATGTAGTGGGGCGACACATCTTTGTGCCAACCCTCCGGAATGCTCGACGACGCTTCAGCCTGCTGCTGACTCATTGAGCTTCTCTCCCTCGGTTGCAACTTCTCCGAAGATAGCTCGGGGCTGTTTGTAGGTCAACCCCACTTATACACCTCTATTGTTTAGGGTTGCTCCGGCGTTTGTTCTTCCACTCATCCATCTTGGCGTGATGGCCGGAGAGTAGGACCTTAGGCACGCGCAAGTTTTTGCCTTGTACCTTCAACACCTCGGGGCGCGTGTACATGTCGTGGCTGGCTACCCGACCTTCCTCCAGACTTTCAAACTTGCCGAGCACGCCCGGTATCTGGCGCGCGGTTGCGTCGATGATAGCCATTGCGGGCACCTCGCCGCCGGTCAAAATGTACGGGCCGACCGAGACTTCCTCGGCTTTGAGCGCCTTTTTGGCGCGCACGTCTATGCCCTCGTACCGCCCACAGACAATAACCACATTTTTGTATTTCAAAAGCGATTTCGCGTAGGCGTTCGTAAACGGCTTTCCTCCCGCCGACGTAATCAGAACCTTACTGGAAGGTTTAGCCTTCCGAATTTTTTCGACGGCTTTGATAACCGGCTCGGCGCGCAGGACCATCCCCGGACCGCCGCCATACGGGCGCTCGTCTACTTTGCCCCACTTATTCCCTGCCGTGTCGCGCAGTTGGTAGGTTTTTACCTTCAAAAGCTTCTCCTTTTGTGCGCGACCAAGAATAGACGCCGCCGCATAGGCGTCTACTACTTCAGGAAATAATGTAACTACGTGAAATTGCAAGCTAGAAGTTGCCCAGGTCGCCCATTGCTTCGTCTATCGACTTCATTTGCGGAGCGGTCGGCGCGGCGTGCGTGCCGTCCCACCCTTGGGCTGCGGCGCCACCGGCATCGGCGCGGCCGCCGGCCGGCTCGTTTATTTTAAGATTTACGCGGGCGCTGTTTTTCATACCCACAACGCGCAAAAGGGTGCGGATAGCTTTAGCGGTGTTGCCCGAGCGGCCGATAACCTTGCCCATGTCGTCGGCGTTAAGGTCGAGCGTCAAAAGCACACCCATCTCGTCGACCACGCGCGACACCTTAACGTCCTGCGGATGCTCGACGAGACCTTTTACTACGAATTCCAAAAACTCTTGGTCTTTCTCTGCCATGTCAGTATATTTATTTGTAATTACCTGCAATTATACACCCGCCTCAGGAGCAGGTGCTTCTGCCGGAGCGTCTTCTACGGCAACCTCCGCAACCGGAGCCTCTGCCGCAGCCGCGGGAGCCTCGGCAACAGGAGCAGCCTCAGGCGCTTTAAACTTAGGCAAAATGTTTATTTTTTTGCCGTCAATAACTTTTTGCGAAACGAGGATGTTGTGCACGGTGTCGCTAACCGTAGCGCCCATCGAGATCCAGTACTTGATGCGGTCGGCCTTCAACTCTACGCGGTCAACACGCGGATCGTACGAGCCGACGTTTTCGAGATAATTGCCGGGTTGGGGCTTGCGCTTGGATTCCACGACAATAACGCGGAACGACGGGTCGTTCTTGCGTCCTACGCGGCTGAGTCGGATGGTAAGCATTTTCTTAAAAATACCCGCCTGAGCGGGAATAAAGACACTCTAACAATGCACTGGCCTAAAGTCAATAAATGCCTTATACTGCCGTTATTAATGCCTCAGCGAAAGCACGCAGGCGCTCCCCAAAAGGAGGCGCCTAAAGGACATATCCAGAAAAAGCCCGTCGAGGGCATTGTACAGGTAAACCGCCGCGGGACGGGTTATGTGGCTTGGCCCGATGATAAAGAAAAGGAGGACATCGAGATACAGAACGAAAAGTTGATGGGTGCTCTTAACGGCGACATGGTGTCGGTCGAGCTTACGGGCCTGTTTCCCCGCCCGAGCGGCAAAGTAATAAAAATAGTAGAACGCAATAAAACCGAGTTTGTCTGCACTATTAAAAAGGGGTTGGTTATCGCCGACGACCAGCGTTTTTACAAACCGATAGACGTTGCCGGCACGTTCGAAGAGGGACAGAAGCTGCTTATCAAGCTCGACTCCTTTGACGGTAAAGTCGCCAAGGGTACGCTTATCGAAAACATCGGCAAAGCCGGCGAACATCGGGTAGAGATGAACGCGATTGTGCTTGAGCACGGATTCCGCACCCAGTTCCCCGTCGAGGTGGCGCTTGAAGCGCAGAAGATGGAGGCTAACCATGCGGCGACTATTGCCGGCGAGGTACCCAAACGCGCCGACTACCGCGGTGTTACCACCATGACTATCGATCCGGTAGATGCTAAAGACTTTGACGACGCATTGTCGGTCCGAGAGCTAGCTGATGGCACCTACGAGGTGGGTATCCACATCGCCGACGCAACCTTTTTTTGCGCGCCGGGCACCGCCATAGACGCCGAGGCGGTTAAGCGCGGCACCAGCGTGTACTTGGTAGACGCGACTATCCCCATGCTCCCGCACGAGCTTTCGGGCAACGTATGCTCGCTGCGCGAGGGCGAAGACCGTCTGGCTTTTTCGGCCGTGTTTACACTCGATAAAAATGCGCGCGTACTTTCCCGCAAGTTCGAAAAGTCGGTCATCTGCTCGAACAAGCGTTTTAGTTACGAAGAGGCTCAGGCCGTGCTCGACACTCAAAACGGGCCGTATCTAAGCGAGCTCAATACCCTGCTCAAACTTGCCGCGATTATGCGCGCGCAACGCGCCAACGAAGGCGCCATAGACTTTGGCGACAACGAAGTGCGTTTTGAGTTAGACAAAGACGGCAAGCCGCTACAGGTGGTTCGTAAGCACCGCATAGACACCAACTGGCTTATCGAGGAGTTTATGCTCCTTGCCAACCGCGAGGTGGCCACCTACATCTCCGACCTTGCCAAAAAAGTGCCGGAAAAAAACTACGTCTTTTTGTACCGCATCCACGACGACCCCAAGCCCGACCGCATCGACGAGTTGGCGACCTTTGTGCGCGCTATCGGGTACGAGTTCGGGAATAAACAAAAAAAGAAGTACTCCGCCAAAGATATCCAAAACCTACTCAAACAAATAGAAGGCAAGCCCGAGGCGGCGCTTATCCGCACCGCGACTCTGCGCAGTATGGCTAAAGCGGTGTACTCGACCAAAAACATCGGGCACTTCGGGCTGGCGTTTGAGTTTTATACGCACTTTACCTCCCCTATTCGCCGTTACCCCGACATGTTGGTGCACCGGATACTTGCCTCGCACCTAAGCGGCAACCCCATTAACCGCGACGAGTACGTGAGTTTGGAAAAAATGTGCATCGCCGCAAGCGAGCAAGAGGCTAAGGCAACCAGTGCCGAGCGCGACTCTATCCGCTACAAGTTGGTGGAGTTTATGAGCACCAAGGTCGGGCAGACCTTCGACGGCGTTATCTCCGGCGTTACCGACTGGGGCCTGTATGTGGAGGAAAAGTTGAGCTCGGCCGAGGGGTTGGTGCGCGTGCGCACCATCGGCACCGATTTTTACAACTACTCGGCAAAAGAGTACGCGCTTATCGGGCAGAAGACAAAAAAGAAATACGCGCTCGGGGATACCGTGCGCGTAAAATTGGTGTCGGCCGACTTGGCTAGTCGTCAGCTGGACTTTGAGTTGGCGTAACCGCCGGGTCTTCAACGGTGTCGGTATAAAAGGTACCGTCCCGTTGGCGCAGGACAAGCGTTTCGTGCGTAGCCGGCTGCTCCGGCCGGTCAAACTCATTTTTGGTGGCCATCGACTTGCTCCCGGTTGCAGTCTCCAAAAACTCTACACTGCTTTTTGTTATTTTGCTACCGCCAGCGCCTCCTCAAATTTTACGGACAGAAGTTTAGAGACACCGTCGGAACCCATGGTGATGCCGTAGAGCACGCCGGCGCGGCTCATCGTCTCGCGGTTGTGGGTAATAACAATAAGCTGACTGTGGCGTGCCAGTGTTTCTATCATGTCGCCGTAGCGGCGGCTGTTAGCCTCGTCGAGCGCCGCGTCTGTCTCGTCCAATATAAGAAACGGCGGCGGGTTAACCTGCGACATCGCAAAGATAAGCGCTATAGAGGTTAGCGCGCGCTCCCCGCCGGAGAGCATGTGGAGACCCTTGATGCGCTTGTGCGGCAAGGCTATAGAAATCTCGACGCCTTCCTCAACCTCAATATCGGTATCCACTATCTCTTCCTCATCGCCGTCGTGTGCCTCGCCCGCACCGCGGCGCAGTTTTTTGTCTTTAACTATCGCCAAACTTGCCGAACCGCCGCCGAACATGAGTTTAAAAAACTTTTCGAACTCGGTGTTTATTTTATCTATACCGTCGACAAAACGGGTCTCTAATGTTTTTGTCAGCTCTTCTATAAGCTGGCGCAGTTTGCCCGCAGAAAGCTCGAGGTCCTGGAGCTCGCGCTCCAAAAAGGCGTCGCGCTCGGTCGTTTCCTGATGCTCTCGTAACACCTCGGTAGAGTTGCCCAACCCCGCCTCTTCGAGCCGGATTTTAAGGCGCTCAAGTTTGCGGCGGCGCTCGGCTTGGGCCTCGCGCGGTTCGTCGTCAAACAAGACTTCTGTCTCGGGCAAATGGCCAAGCAGCACCGCCGCCTCGCGAAACTCTTGTTTATATTGCTCTTCGTCGCGCTTCAGCATCTCTTCGCGGGCGCGCAGACCCGCAAGCGAGGTTTCCAACTCACTTCTGCGGGCCATCGCGGCAAACAACTCGCGCTCGGCATCGCGGCTTAAGTCCTTTTCGCTTTCCAGTTCTTTACGCAGCTTGGCTACGGCGTGGCGGGTATGCTCTTCTTGCGTGCGCAAATGCGCCAGCTCTTTTTCGAGCTGCGCTTTTTTGGTCTCTAACTCCCCCTTACTATGACCCGCCGTGGGCGTGTGTGTAAGGCGGCGCAAAAACTCTTTAGCAAGTACCACCAGCGCGGCAATATTGCCGCCGGCCTCGAGCTCCTTTAGAACCCGCTCAGCAAACCCGCGTGCCTCGGCAACCGGCACGGTGCCGCCGGCCTCTTTTGCCAGCCGCTCGTGTGCGCGCAACTCGCCCTCGACCGCACCCAACTCGCGGTTAGCTGCCTCCTGCTTTTTAGCCACCGCGCGGCTCTCCTCCTCGAGCCGCACCAACTCTGAGGCGCCTTTGTCGTCGAGTTTTTTGCTTAAGCTCACGCGCAGATGGTTAATCCGCTCGCTCAGTGTTTTGTGCTCGGCGGACGGTTCGTGCAACTCGCCCGCCAATTCTTTTTTGGTTATCGACACATAGGTTTGCTCGCGCTTGAGGTACTCGGCATACAGCACCGCCAAGTCCTCGCGCAGCGCTTGTGCCTGCTCGATTTTTTTAACTTGGGCCCCGAGAAACTTCAGGTGCGGCGCCAACTCGCGGCGCAGGGCCTGCACCTCGCGCATATTTTCGGCTGTTTTATCGAGTTTGCGGCCGGCCTCTTCGCGCTTATACAAATAGGCCGTAAGCCCGAGCGCGTCTTCTATCATCTCGCGCCGCTCGCGCGAACTGGCGGTCAAAACGCGGTCGGCCTCGCCTTGGGAAATAATATGGTGGCCGGAAGACCCGATGTTGGCTTGCGAAAGAAGTTCGGCCACGTCACGCAGGCGCACGATGGAGCCGTTGAGTAGGTAGTCGTTGACGCCGTCGCGGTGCACCACACGCTCGATACTTACCTCGTCAAAGTCTAAATTTAAAGCGCGGTCGGAGTTGTCGAACACCAGCTTAACACCGGCCCGCCCTGCGCGCGGCACGGCGGCACTGCCGTTCCATATCATGTCTTCGCCGCGGCGGCCGCGCATCGACTTCATCGACTGCTCACCGAGCACAAAGCGAAACGACTCGGCAATGTTGCTTTTGCCGCTGCCGTTGGGCCCGACAATAGAGGTAATAGAAGAGGCGAACTCCAGCGGAGTTTTTTTGGCAAAGGATTTAAACCCCGACAACTCAATCGATTTCAGCCGCATGCGGTGTAATTGTATCAAAAAAATGGCCCCGCGCTTTCGCGCGGGGCCTACCAATCGGGGCGCCCAGATATCAGCCGGCTCGCTTAAGCTCCCCGATCAACTTGCGATGCTGGGGGTGGAAGTCCGGCATCTTGTCGAGCTCTGAAAGATCGAACGCGAGCGTGTCGATCTCTTCGTTGACATCGCCGGTGTGGTGCTTGCCCGAAAGCGCGAGCACCACCTCGTCGGTCGTCATAAGCCCCCAGAAATGACGCTTGTGGGGGGTGTGACTTTGCACCCAGTGCGGCGGTAAAAGCTGCCTGGTGACCTTGATGCGCGGGTCGATGATCTCGACCACTTTGCCGCCGACCCTGCGGGCCTCGAGCTCGAGGCCCGCTTCCTCGCGGACGCCGCCCCAGAGCGCATTGAGTATCGGCTCGCCGGGCTCAACCGTCTCGCCGACAAACTTCCAAAAATGCGGCCGCGGCTTGGTCGTCTCCTTAATTAGGAGAATCTTTTTTTCGCCCATGATGGCGATGACCACTGCTGCGCCGCCCGGAACGTGCTTAGATGTTGTGGCGGGTTCAGACCTTTGGTAATTCACGACACACCTCGTGTGTTTGTGTTGTTGAGTTTCCGACCGGACCCTCTGCTATGTATTATAGCACTACCAACCCTTTTTGTCTAGTGCCTCGCGGGCTGCCGCTTGTTCGGCCTCTTGTTTGGCCTTGCCTTCGCCTTGCCCGAGCAATACGTCCTTTACGTACACACCGACGACAAAATGCTTGTCGTGGTCGGGACCGGTCTCCTGCATTACTTTATAGTTGGGGGTCGAGCCTTCGTGCTCCTGCGCTTTCTCCTGCAAAGACGACTTAGCGTCCTGCCACAGCCGCTCTTTTATAATTGAGTCGATACGGGGGAAGAGGCGCTCGGAGATAAACTGCTTGGCCGCGTCGTAGCCTTGGTCGATATATATCGCGCCCACCAACGCCTCGAACGCGTTGGCAAGCAAAATGTTGCGCGCGCGGCCGGTGTCCTTGGCCTCGCCGCGCGAGAGGAGCAAAAAGTCGTTCATGCCTATCTCTGTGGCAATCTGCGCGCAGGTAACCGCGTTGACCAGCGCCGCGCGGTACGCGGTCAACTCGCCTTCTGGCTTGTCGGGGAACTCGGTGTACAAAAAGTGCGTGGCGATAAGCTCGAGCACCGCGTCGCCGAGGAACTCAAGCCGCTCGTTGTGCCCGCCCGACTCGCCGCGGTGTTCGTTAAGGTACGAGCGATGCGTAAAAGCCTGCCGTAAAAGCGCGGCGTCATTAAATGAAACTCCGATATTTTGTTCGAACGAATTAAAGTCTTTCATTACTTCTTTGTTTTCTTGGTCTGCATCGACAGGCGTTCTACGGCCTTTTGGATAATAGGCAGCATATCTTCATAAAAGTTAAGGTCGAGCGCGTCTTGGAGTCTAAACCACCGCGCGTCGTCGAGTCCGCCTTTTTGCTCGAGCTTTACCTCGGTAAACGGCGACTCGGCCAAAAAGTACGTGACATGTTTGCGCTTTTTGCCGGTCGCGGGGTCGCTCGCGACGTACTCGTTTTCCCCCAACTTCTCTTTTATTTTAATATCAAGGCCCAACTCCTCTTTTATCTCGCGCACGGTCCCCTCCTCGACGCTTTCGTCGGCTATCTCGGGGGCATCACCGATTTTACCTTTACTAAGCGTCCAATGACCGAAGATGTCGTGCACCAGCGCCAAGTACAGGTCGCCGCCCTGCCGGCAGTACACTACCGCACCGCCGAGGTTTTGCACCGGCATCTCGGCATAGGGCACGTCCTTCTTTTTTTTGCCGACATCGTCTTTGCCGGGCTCGCCCAACTCTTTGTATACCGCGCCCAACACGCCGTTAACAAACCGGCCGCTGTTGTCGCCGCCGAAACTTTTGGCAAGCTCGATGGCTTCGTTGATAGCGACTTTAGCGGGAACCTTTTCCCTATCGGCAAAAAGGAGCTCGTAGAGGCCGAGCCGTAATACGTTGCGGTCGACCGGCGCAATACGCGCCAAGGGCCACTCGGGGGCGGCCTTTTCTATAACCAAGTCGAGGTCGTTGCGGCGCGAAACGCTGCCCACCAACAAGTCTTCCATAAACGGGAGGTCCGCGGCGCCGGGGGCGAACTCGGCGGCATTGCGGCGCAAGGCATCACGCGCGACATCCGCGGAGAGTTGGCGGATGTCCCACTCGAAGAGTGTTTGGAGGACTACTGAGCGTGAAAGGTGCCTATTGGCCATTGTTATTTGAAGAACGCGCTACAAACCGCCCCTGCGCTTCTATGTCTGCAATTGTACCAGAGATTTAAAACCGAACCGCAGAATTTTATTTCTGCCCCTCGCTTTTATCCCTCTTTGCACGCTTAGCCGCCTTGGCGGATGCCTTGGCCGCTACATCAACTACCACGCGGCCATTGTAGCGGCCGCAGGTCTGGCAGGCGCGATGAGACACGCGCGTAGCCCCGCACTCGCATACCGCGAGCGTCTGGGCCACCAAGGCATGGTGCGAACGGCGGTTTGCCGTGTGCGACCGGGTGCTTCTCATCCTGACTACCATGCCAATACCCTATCAAATAAGGGCTAAAAAGAAAAGACCCCGTCCGAAGACGGGGCCGTAGCGGTTAACCTGCTTGCGCCAACGAGGTAACCCACGGCGACGGCAAAGCAGAAGCGGTATCTGACCCCGGACGGTCCTTGCACGGGCCGTTCGGGATAAGCTTCCACCGGTTCATGCCGATGGTGGCGTGTTCCGCGCCGCAGAACACCTGTGCGTCTTTGAGCCTCAAGTCTCGCTGCAGCGGACAATCTCTGCAGATGCCGCCGCATTTACGTTTGGGAATCCGTTCCGCCTTCGGTCCCTTGGATGTCATTTCGTAACCCCTTAACCTTTTGCTGTTTCTTAATTTGATACGCCGGTTGAGTACAAAACAAAGCAGTAGAGCAACTGGATAAGCACTATACCACCCTTTGTACTAATCGGTCAAGCCGTTTGTGCACACCAACTTTGCAGTAGGTACGGCGGTGAATATCACACAAGCCGTGGCGGCGTAGGGCCCGTAAGTGCACTTCGGTGCCATAGCCTTTATGTTGGTCAAACCCGTACTCGGGGTACAAGCGCGCAAGATGCTCCATCAAGCGGTCGCGGGTAACTTTTGCGAGTATCGAGGCAAGGCCGATGACCGGCACCAACCCATCGCCATGTATGACAGTGCGTTGGGTATAGTTTTTGGGCGCACGCAGCAGGCCGTCGAGCAACACGACGCCGCGGCTGGGCGGGGCAAGCTCGCGCACACCGCGCGCCACGGCAGTTTGTACCGCGTGCGTAATACCGTACTCGTCGATAAACCGGTGGCTCGAAAAGCAGACCGCAAAGTGCAGGTCGCCGCGGCTGGCGCGACGCTCGACCTCGACAAAAATCTTTTCGCGCTTTTGAGCGCTCAAAAGCTTAGAGTCTTTAACCCCCGGAAATTCCTTTAATACATCAAACCCCGGCGGCAAGGCAACGACCCCTACCGCAACCGGCCCCGCCAAGGGCCCCCGCCCCGCTTCGTCCACCCCGAGGATGAATTCCTGCGGCATTAAGACCATTGTATCAGCATTGGCTCAAGGTACTACCCCGGGAGTATAGTGGGTGCATGGCACAGAGTTTCGTACACCTCCACGTACACTCGCACTACTCTTTGCTTAAAGCATTGCCTAAAATCCCCGAGCTGGTGGCGCGCGCAAAGGCCGAAGGATGCGAGGCGCTGGCGCTCACCGACCTTAACAACCTGTACGGCGCGATAGAGTTTTATAAAGAATGTAAGAGCGCAGGCATTAAGCCAATTATCGGCCTCGATGCACACGTAGGCGATGGCAAGCGCACTCTACTATATGCAAAGGACCGCGTGGGTTACCAAAACCTTTTGCAGTTGGTAACCAAGTCGCACTTGGCGACACCCGAAAATCCGACTGTTACGCAAGAGATGCTAAGCGCGCACAGCGCCGGACTTATTACGCTCGACCCGACAACGAACGAAGTCGCACTGAGCGAAATCTACTACTTAGAACCGGACGACCGCCGCGCGTGGGAGACCATGCGCGCGATAGAAAACCGCGGGCCCGCCGAGGACGGTGACATTACACAAGAAGACGATGCCTTCTTCTTCCCCACTAACGCACAGATGGCGGAGAAGTTTAGCGAGGCGCAGCTGGCCAAAACTTTAGAAATTGCCGACTCTTGTAATTTAGAACTTGATCTAGGAAAGTGGGTCTTCCCTAACTACCCCAAACCGGGCGGTGTTTCCTACAACGACGCACTACGCGAACTTATAGAAGAAGGCATCAAGCGCCGCTTTATCTCCGCAAACCCCGAGGTACGTGAGCGCATTGAGTACGAATTTACAATTATTACCGACAAGGGTTACGCGCCGTATTTTTTAGTAGTAGCCGACCTGCTGGCGTTTGCGCGTACAAACGGAATACTCACCACTATCCGCGGCTCGGTCGCCGGCAGCTTAGTAACCTACGTGACCGGCATTACCAATGTAAACCCACTTGAGTACAAACTCCCCTTCGAGCGGTTTCTTAACCCAGAGCGCCCCAGTGCCCCGGACATCGACATGGACTTTGCCGACAACCGGCGTGACGAGGTTATCGAGTACGCGCGGCAAAAATACGGCAACGAACAGGTAGCCCAAATCGGTACCTTTGGCACCATGCTTGCCCGCGGGGTGGTGCGCGATGTCGCCCGCGCACTCGGCCAACCGTACGGGCTCGGCGATCGCATTGCCAAAGAAATCCCCTTCGGCTCGCAGGGCTTCCCCATGACGCTCGAGCGCGCCTTGGCCGAAAATCCGGAACTCGAAAAGATGTACAAAAAAGAAAAGGAGGTGCGCGAGGTTATCGACCTCGGCAGAAAAATCGAAGGCTGCGCCCGCCACGTGGGTGTGCACGCTGCGGGCGTCGTGATGTCGCCCACCCCCTTGGTCGACTTTACGCCGCTCCAACTCGACCCCAAAGGCGGCAAAATAATTACACAGTACGATATGTACTCGATAGAAGAAGCGGGCCTGCTTAAGTTCGACTTTCTTGGTATACGTAACCTCGCTATTTTGGCGCACGCGGTCAAACTGGTAGAGAAAACCCGCGGCATAAAAATAGATATCGAAAATGTACCGGTCGACGACACCCACACATTCGAAATGCTGGCGCGCGGCGAGACCGAGGGCACCTTCCAGTTAAACGGCGCGGGCATGACGCGCTACTTAAAGGAACTTAAGCCCACGACCATACACGACATTAACGCGATGGTCGCACTCTTCCGCCCCGGGCCGATGGAAACTATCCCGCAGTACATCAAACGCAAACACAACCCCGACCGTATCCACTACCTCGACCCGCGCATGCGCGCGTACCTCGATTTTTCCTACGGGGTGCTCGTGTACCAAGACGACGTACTCCTTACTGCTATTACGCTCGGCGGGTACAGCTGGCTCGAGGCCGACATGCTGCGCAAAGCGATGGGTAAAAAAATCCCCGCCGTGATGGCCGCCGAAAAAGAAAAACTGATTAAAGGGTTTATAGGCTACGGCAAACTAAGCCCCGGCTTGGCCGAAAAATTGTGGAAGCTTATCGAGCCCTTTGCCGCCTACGGGTTTAACAAAGCGCACGCCGCGAGCTACGGCCGTGTCGCCTACCAGACCGCGTACATGAAGGCCAACTATCCGGTGGAGTACATGGCGGCGGTGCTTACCGCCGAGTCCGGCGACGTGGACACCATTGCGATTATGGTCGGCGAGTGTAAACGTGCGAGTATCCCCGTCTTGCCGCCCGATGTTAACGAAAGCTTCGGCGACTTTACGGTACTGCTTGGGGCGACCAAAGAGCGCACCGCCAAAGCGGCCGCGCTGGCCGCCGAGGCCGACACCGATTCGATACGCTTTGGGCTGTACTCGATAAAAAACTTCGGGCGCAACATTGCCGACGAAATTATTACCGAACGCAAAACAAACGGCAGGTACACGACCCTGTCGGACTTTTTATCGCGCATCAAAGGCCAAACACTCAACAAGCGCTCGCTCGAAAGTTTAATAATGTGCGGAGCGCTCGACTCGCTCGGCGAGCGCGGCGCAATGCTTGCCAACCTGGAGCGCTTGCTTGAGTATCATCGCGACTCGCAAAAAGACAGCGCGCAGGACTCGTTGTTTGCCGGCGGCGGTGTTGCAAGCGAGCTGGCGCTCCGGCCCGCCGCTGCCGCATCGCAAGAACTGCGGCTCGGGTGGGAAAAAGAGTTGCTGGGCCTGTATGTCTCCGGCCACCCGCTCGACAAATACAAAGACAAGCTGGCGGCGCGCACGATGAACTTGGCGCAGATAAAAAGCAATGTATCGCCGGGGCAAATGATTGTAGCGGCCGGCATGGTCTCTGACGTACGCGTGATACTTACCAAAGGCGGCGACCAGATGGCGTTTATAAAAATCAGTGATTTTGACGACCAGCTAGAGGCGGTCGTCTTTCCTAAAGGCTACGCGGAGCATAAGGATATTTTGCGCCCCGAAAAGTATATCGCGCTTAAAGGCAGACTAAGTAACCGCAACGGCGAACTCAGCATGGTCGCCGACGCGCTAAAAGCCCTGTAGATATCCTACCTTGACTTTTACCCCTTTTGGGGGTATACTTGTTGCTAGTTGCAGCTGAACCTGGGGAGGTACTCTTGATCCAAGGCGTCGATATGCTTTTTGCCGGAGCACATGCTCCGGTCCACAATATCAAGCCGACACTTGCATCGTCGGCACCGCTCCATGAGTGGACACTCTGCAGGTGCGGGAGCAGTTACCGCACAGGCAAGTGCCCGACGTGCGAACCAAGTGTCCGACTGATGCACTGCGCGGACGAGAAATGACCAGAGGCCCCGGCGAAAGTCGGGGCCTTTTCTATTTGCAATTTTGCGCCGGTAGGAGTTGAATAGCGATAGACGTCACTACGTGGGAGCATCTGCCATGTCCGAGCAATTCAGAGTCTGTCTGTCTCAGTTGCATATGGCCTGCAAAACCTACCAACTGCAAAAAGTGCATCGGCACTTGCTGCGGTTGCTCCAGCAGGCAAAAATGTCCGAAAAGCCGCTCGGCGAGACAATCGACCTCGCCGAGTACGCGCAGGCAAAAGCCTTTTGGTGCAAACTGCTGAGTTCGCGCAAGGATGACTTGGTTACACAGCGGGCGCGCGATATATACTGCACCATCTGGGCGGTGGAGCACGGCATATTGTCCCCCGCTATCCGGGGCCAGTCGGGCACGTACTGCGACTCGATAGCCGAGTGTTGCGAGGCTATTTTGCAGGAGATGGCCGCGACCGCACTGCCTGCCCCGACCCGGGTCGCGCACCCATTTAGCGTCATTACCGGCGACAAGGCCGCCGCCGGCAGTTAAACCGCTCCCCGCCGCACGAAAGTGCGGCGGGTTTTCTTTTTACAAATCCGCGGTAGGATATAGCGATATATGGAAGACAACGACCACCGCAGGATAGGCCAAGAGCTCGACCTATTTACCTTTAGCGATCTAGTGGGCCCGGGGCTCCCGCTATGGACGCCCAAAGGCACCGTGGTGCGCGAAGAGTTAGACAAGTTTGTATGGGAGCTGCGCAGCGCCTACGGCTACAGCCGCGTCACTATCCCCCATCTCACTAAAAAAGAGCTCTACGAAACCTCGGGCCATTGGGACAAATTTGCAGAAGACTTGTTTCGCATAACCAGCCGCGACGGCCGCGAGATGGCTTTAAAGCCGATGAACTGCCCGCACCACACCCAAATTTTTAACCGCCGCCCGCACAGCTACCGCGAAATGCCGCAACGCTACGCCGAAACCACCATGGTCTACCGCGATGAGCAGTCGGGCGAGCTCTCGGGCCTGACGCGTGTGCTCTCGATTACCCAAGACGACAGCCACGTGTTTTGCCGCACCAGCCAGATTAAAGAAGAGTTTCTAAAAATCTGGGATATTGTCGATACCTTTTATAAGCAGTTCGGCTTTTCGCTACGTGTCCGGCTTTCCTTCCGCGACCCCGCCGCGCCCGAGAAATACATCGGCACACCAGCCGTGTGGGACATGGCCGAAGAGCAGTTGCGCGAGATAGCCAAGGAGCGCGGCGCCGACTATATAGAAGGTCCGGGCGAGGCGGCGCTGTACGGCCCAAAGCTCGACTTTATGGCTAAAAATGCCGCAGGGCGCGAGTGGCAGGTAGCCACCATACAGCTTGACCTCAACCAACCCGACCGGTTTGACTTAAACTGCATAAACGAAAAAGGCGAGAAGGAGCGCATCGTTATGATACACAGCGCGATTACCGGCTCGATAGAGCGCTGCGTCGCGGTACTGCTGGAGCACTTGGGCGGCGTACTGCCCACCTGGCTTTCGCCGGTACAGGCGCGCGTGCTCCCTATCGGCGAAGGCCATATGGCGTTTGCACATAATGCCTATCAGCAGCTACTCAAGGCCGGTATCCGTGCAGAATTGGATGAGAGTGGTGAAAGCTTGGGTAAAAAAATCCGCGAAGCTAAGACACTAAAAGTTCCCTACCTGCTGGTTATCGGCGATGCCGAGGTAGCGGCCGGTACCGCGACGCTCGAGGGCCGCACCGGCAAACTCGGCGCGCTCCCTATTGCTGAAATAATTTCTAAACTGCAGGAGGAAATCAAAAACCGCGCCTAAGGCGCGGTTTTTTCTGGTGCGGAGCACCCACATTAGGATTTAGAACGCGGCGCGCTTGATTTGCGACGCGACAAACGGGTCGATGTTAGAGAAGCTGTCGCGAACCGGAGCAGAAGACTGGCGGGCAAAAGTCTGGCCCGACCCAGACGGGAGATCCGAGGACTTTTGAACGACAGTCTTCTGAGAAGGCTCACCGAAGAGGAAGGTATTGAGACCGCTTACGAGTTTGTTCTGCACGCGCTTGACGACTATAAGGTACGCCGCAACGAGGCACCAAGCGATAAGGAAGCCCCAGTACAGTGCCGTGCCCACGGGCCCCAGCTCAAGACCGGTGTACGGTACCGCAGAGAGCGACACATACGGCGTATTGTTGTACGCGATAGGCTGTTGATAGGTCGGGTAGTACGTCGGCTGATAGACCGGCGGGGTGTAGACCGGAGTGTATACAGGCGTGTAGACCGGGTAGCTGTTATTAGAAGAGCCGCCGCCGGAGACTACGATGTTAGTCGGAGCGTTGATTGCGGTATTGCAGCTACCGCTGGTGCAGGTATTGGTATTGACGTTCGTGTTGACGTTGGTCGAGCTCTGCGACTGAGACTGGCTCATGCCGCTCGAACCGCCGAACGGGAAGCCGCCGCCCATGCTGCCACCGCCGTAGGAACCGCCGTAAGACGGAGTGTATGAACTGTAGCCGGGATAGAAGTCATACGAAGTAGCATCCGGGTAGAAATCGTACGACGGAGCCGATGCGGGGGCAGAAGGGTAAAAATCGTAAGAAGGAGCATCCGAGTAGAAATCGTACGACGGAGCGTCCGGGTAAAAATCATACGAGCCGCCAAAGTCGCCGAGGTCAGCCGCTTGTGCCTTGGGTGCCGCAACAAAGAGCGCAGCAACTATAAGCGCCGCTATAAGCGCAACCGTGGTGGCCTTGGTGTTAGTAATGCTTTGCATATAATTGAAAACAAAAAGTAACTGAGAACCTAATAAATGTCAATACTCACGCTCCGGACTCAAGTTTAGATTAAGTCAGGAGTATGAAAATTGAAGATAGTGTGTCCGGTGCGCTTGTTTCCTAAAACAAGCGCACCGAACGTAGTTGATCCCACCGTTACCTCGGCACACACTTGCCGACCACACCCCGCACGATGCAGGGAATGGCTCCGGCCGGTGCTGGGCGGTTACGGATCACTCGGCCGCGCGGACCGAGCGATTGGAGCTCGAGGAGCTCCCGATCGCCGCGATACATCGGCCGCTCGACCGGTGCACCGTAGCGCGGACGCTGCGACACGACCGCCGCCCCGACAACCGTGCCGACCGCCGCCCCAGCGACGAACGGCAGAACCTTATTGTCGGCGACCTTGTCCTTCGCCGGATTGGCGACGGCCTTGGTACGCGGCTTGGGGCAGACTTCCATATGAAGTTCGAACTGCTTCACGGACATCTGCTCGAGCTTCTTGGCGGCCTCGTCCTGAATCCGCGGCGATTCCCTCATGCCGCAGATGTCGACGTAGGTCTGGAAGCGTTTGGAGGTCTTGGCGTAGTCGCCGGGTTCCGCATATGCGGTAGCCGGAGTCGAAGTCGCAAGTGCCGCCAGGAAGGCGGCGAGCGCAACAATATGGGTCTTCATGACTGGTCTCCTCGACCGTTGGTGAAGTTTTGGGTGGGCTAGATAGATCTTATAGTCTGTTTCTAGTATACACCAAGCGGGCTTGCTTGTCAAGCCCTTATCTGAAGGCCTTAATTAGCCGCAAAAACACCGACAAAATCGGCATGTACCACATAGCGGCTCGACTTGCTGGCAAAGGAGTCGCAGGTAACCAAGACCAAGTGCTTACCGCTTGCAGGCAGCTCGATGTTCTCTTCCTCGGCGTTGGCAACACGCACACCGGTAACGCTGTAGCGATACTCGGCAGTACCGGAGTAGACGCTTATCGTCTCCCCCGTCTTAAGTTTTTGTATACCGTTAAACGTTTTGTAGTACTGGTGATATACCACCGGCAAGTAGGAAGAGTGACCAAACAAAAGCACCGTGCCGTCGACATTAAGCAGGGCCGAGGTCGGGTACCGCACGGCGCCGTCCTCGAGCGCCTTGTCGAGCGCGGCAACATCGGTAGTGTCGGGGTTACCTACGGTTGCATCCAAACCGACTGTTTTAGCAACGACACGGATAGGTGACTCAGGATTCTGAGCAAGATAGTCTGGCCCGCGAGGGTCTTGACCCGAGACGGGAGAACCGAGGACTTCTTGTGAGGGATCCCGAGTCACCGCATTGGGCAAGGCATCGGCAAAACCCAAAAACGCAAAAGTAAGCGCAAAGAGCGCCAGAAAAGTCAGAGCAAAGCTAAAGCGGCGTTGTGCCATATACCGTTATAGTATATCAGTTTTTGGTGTTTTGTCAACTTGCCTACTTGACAAGTATATTGTATCATGCTACCCTCTAACCGTATGACAACCAAACACACTTTTAAGGAAAACGTCCTCCGCGTCGTCGCGGTTATCGGCCTGTTGGCGATACTGCTCCTCGGCGCTTGGGGTATTATACAGCTCGCCTTTTTTATCTCCTCACTCTTTACGGGCGGCACTACCAACGCGCCGGTAACCCAAACCGTCGTCCGCGAGACCCTGACTATATCGGTCCCCGCTACCGCAACCGCGGGTTCTGCAACTACCGTAAGCTGGGGTCATCAGGGCGGCACGGGCGCATACGCCTACACCCTTTCCTACTCGTGTGTTGAGGGCCTTTCGTTTAAGGCACCGGTCCCGACCGGCGCTACCCAAACGGTAGCGTGCGACACGCCGTTTAACTACACGCAGGCAAACTCCGCACTCGCGCTTACCCCTGTGTACAGCGGCACTACTGACGCAAAAACGACTATTACGGTTACCGCCACCAAGCTTTCGAGCGGCGCTATTACTGCAACCGCCACCGGCGCTATGACGGTACCGGCCACTAAAAAGGCCACAGTTAAACCGACCACGACCAAGAGCCCCTCTAACACTACCTACGTCGCAAGCGGCCGCACGAGTAACCTCTACGGTTACGCCGACCTCGCGGTTGCTATTAGCTCGGTCCGTTCGCAGAACGGCAACGCCACGGCGCAGTTTGTGGTTGAGAACGTCGGTACCAACGTCTCCCCTTCTAACTGGAGCTTTAACGCGATACTCCCTATTAACGGCAGTTACACCTACCCGTCCGGTCCGCAGCGCGCTCTGTACCCGGGCGACAAAATAGTCTACACGCTCAACTTTAGCGACTACAACAGCAACACCCAGTACGGCGCCACCAACTACGGCACCAACAGCCTGCCTACCGGTCAGGCAGGCTACACCTACGGTACGTGCAACCTGTACGGCCCGTGCGCAGTGCCGGGCTACTCCGGCGGTTGCGGCGCAACGCCGTGCGGCTACACGCAGCCGTATACCAATTGGTACCCGTACCAGCCGGCCGGCAACACCGGTTACAACGCGCAGAAGGCGGTTACTATCACCGTCGACCCGAACAATCAGGTCTTCGAGGGCAGCAAGTACAACAACAGCGCAACCGCGACCTACATTTCCTACTAATACTCCGAAAACAAAAAAGCCCCGGCATTTCGCCGGGGCTTTTTTGTTGCGCGGACTAGATGTCCAAGTTTGCCAACTTAGCGTTGCTTTGGATAAAGCTTTTGCGGGATGAGACGTCCTCGCCCATCAAGATATCAAACACATTGTCGGCGTCCTGCGCGTCCTCGATAGTTACAAGTTTAAGCACGCGGTTGTCGTGGTGCATGGTTGTCTCCCACAGCTCGTCCGGGTTCATTTCTCCAAGACCTTTGTAGCGCTGGATGCTTACCTTCCCCGACGCTCGGGCTTTGCCCGAAGTCGGGGCCCCGACCCCTTCTTGAGGCGTCGGGGTTGCGTCAAGATCCACTGGCGCCTCCGGGTCGGCGTTCTCGTCTTCTATCACCGCGTCTTTGCCGACTATTTTATTTTTTTCCTCGTCCGAGTACGCATACGTAATATCTTTGCCTTTTTTAATTTTATACAGCGGCGGCTGCGCGATGTAGAGGAAGCCGCCCTCGATGATGGGTTTAAAGTGCCGGAAGAAAAGAGTAAGAAGCAGCGTGCGGATGTGCGCGCCGTCTACGTCGGCATCGGTCGCGATAATTATTTTGTGGTAGCGCAACTTTGTTATGTCGAAAATATCGCCGATAGCGGTGCCCAAGCCCAGTATCAGGTCTTTAACCGACTGGCTCGCCAGCATTTTGTCCAAGCGTGCGCGCTCGACGTTAAGAATTTTCCCGCGCAGCGGGAGTATCGCCTGCGTGCGGCGGTCGCGGCCCTGCTTGGCCGAGCCGCCTGCCGAGTCTCCCTCTACGATAAACAGCTCGGACTCCGCCGGGTCTTTGCTTTGACAGTCGGCGAGTTTGCCCGGCAGGCCAAAGCCTTCCATGGCGCCTTTACGCAACACCGAGTCTTTAGCCGCTTTAGCCGCCTTGCGGGCCTTAAGCGCGAGCGCCGCTTTGCCTACTATCGCGCGGGCGTCCTCGGGGTTCTCCTCTAAAAAGCTGCTAAACGCCTCGCTAAACACGGTCTCTACCGCGCCGCGGGCCTCGACAGAGCCGAGCTTGCCCTTGGTCTGGCCTTCGAACTGTATTTCTTGCAGCTTAACCGACACGACCGCGGCCAAACCCTCCAACACGTCCTCGCCGGTAAAGTTTTCCTCGCTGTCTTTGACGCTGTTGCTCTTGCGCGCATAGGCATTGAGTGTGCGGGTGAGTGCGGTCTTAAAGCCCGTTACGTGCGTACCGCCCTCTTGCGTGTAAATATTGTTGGCAAACGGCAACACGCGCGCAGTAATGTCGTCGACGTATTGGAGGGCTATCTCGACCGAAACCTTGTCGACCTCTTTCTCGATGTAGAAAATATTTTTATGGACCGGCTTTTGGTGGCGGTTTTGAAACGCGACCAACGAGCGCAAACCTCCCTCAAAATAAAAAGTGTGCGAAGGCTGGTCGCGCAACAGGTCGCGGACAAACAGCGCCTCGCCGGGTTTAGGCATCTTGGCCCCGCCCTTGCGCGCGTCAATAACCGTAATACGCAAACTCTTAACCAAGTAGGCCTGCTCGCGCAGGTGCGCCACTACTTTGTCAAAATCGAGTTCGATACCGCCCTGAAAGATGGAGGCGTCCGGGACAAACGAAACCACGGTACCGTGGAGTTTCGAGGAACCCACTTTTTTTACATTGCCTTTTTTCTTGCCGATACTGTATTCCTGCATGTGGGCGCCGCCGTCGCGGTGTACCTCGACCATGCAGTAGGTCGACAGTGCGTTTACTACCGACGCGCCGACGCCGTGGAGACCCCCGGAAACTTTGTATCCCTCGCCGCCGAACTTGCCGCCCGCATGGAGCGTGGTCATAATAGTATCGAGCGCGGAGACCTTGGTTTGTTTGTGGACGTCTACCGGAATGCCGCGGCCGTTGTCGGCAACGCGCACCAAGTCGCCCGGCAGGAGCACCACCTCGATGTCATCGGCAAAGCCGCCCATCGCCTCGTCGCGGGAGTTGTCAAAAATTTCCCACACCAAGTGGTGCAGGCCATCGGGGCCGGTGGTGCCGATGTACATGCCCGGGCGGCGACGCACGGCCTCAAGGCCTTCCAATACGGTGATATCGGCAGCGCTGTAACTGCCTTTTTTGCTCTTTTCCTCGGCCATATCTGTACCTTTATTGTACCAAATTTCTACCTAATCTCAAAGCCCTTATCCACCAAAATACCGCTTACTGTAGCCATAATTTGATTGACTTCCACTTCGGTTAGTGTCCTGTCAAATGACTGGAATACAATACGGTACGCTAGGGAGACTTTGCCCGCTTTTTCAAACCGGTCGAAGAGCGATACTTTGACGGCCAAGGGCCCCGCCTGTTCTTTAATCAAAGCTGCAGCCTCTTCTTGATTTGTGGACGCAGGCGTCCACAGCGCAATGTCGCGCACAATGTAGGGGTACTTCGAGTACGGCGCAAAGCGCTCGGTCGTCGAGGTAGGCAGTACCTCGTATTGCGCGGCGGCCAACGGGTCGAGCACGCGCTCCTCGGACTTTTCCTTTTCCCCCGCGGTTGCAAGCATCACCGCCTCTGTGCCGCCCCGCCATACCGTGCCTATTTCGAATAATTTTATTTCTTTTAGACCCAGTAAGTCTTTATACGGGATGTTTTTCTTGACCGCTTCCTCGAGCTCCGGCAGCAGGCTCGCCCGCAAGTACGGCTTGTCGCCGCCTATCTTATTGGCGACCGCGCGCTCGCCCTTGTCGGTAAACACACTGGTAAATACTTCCGAGTAGCCGCGCGTAGTCAACGCTTCACGCGCGCTTTCGGCGGCATAAAAGTTTGGGTTTACTTCGGGCTTCTTTGCAAACGGCGGCAAGGGTGTCGCCGGCACTTTATCGTAGCCGACAATACGACCTACCTCTTCTACTAAGTCTTCCGGTATCGAAAGGTCCAAACGCTCAAATGGCACCGTTACTTCAAATACCCCCGCCTCTTCTTTGTACGGCAGACCCAACCGCACAAACGCGTCGGCCACATCGGCGCCGGTAAGCGTAGCCCCCAATACGGCATTTACTTTTTCTACCGTGACATTGGCAAACTGCGGCGCTTGGGGCGCGGGATACGTGTCGGCATAGCCTGCAAGCTCGCCACCCGCCAGCTTTTGTATCAACTCCACTACCGCCTGCATGCCGTAGGCCGCAAGCTCGGGCGAAAGCCCCTGCTCGAAGCGCGACGACGCGTCGGTACGCAGTTTAAGGGCGGCTGCCGCGCGGCGCACCGCCACACCGTCAAAGGTCGCCGACTCGATAATAATATCTTTTGTTTCCTCCGTAATAGCCGCCGGCATGCCGCCCTTAACCCCCGCAATACCGACAGGCACATCGGCGTTTTGGTCGGCTATGACCAGCATAGTGCGCGCAAGGTTGTAGTCTTTGCCGTCGAGTGCGCGCATCCACTCGCCCTCTTCCGCGCGGCGCACCACAATAGAGTACTTATCTACATGCGTTAGCTTGCCCGCATCAAACGCATGGAGCGGTTGACCGGTGTTAAACATGACAAAGTTTGTTGCGTCGACGACGTTGTTTATAGAACGTTGGCCGATAGCCTCGAGCCTGTCCTTAAGCCACGCGGGGCTCGGACCCACCTTGACTCCGGTGATATGCCCCGCAATATAGCGCGAACATTGACCCGGCTCTTCGATAGTTACGGCAACTTCCGCCGCCACAGGAGTAAGCACCGGTTGTACGGCAAACGGGTCGTGCGCAAGCGGGAGTTTGAGTATTGCCGAAAGTTCTTTGGCAATACCGCGATGCGAAAGGCAGTCGTGCCCGCGATTGGGCGTTACTTTGACATCAAGCACAAAGTCCCCGCCCTTTTGCTCGATGCCGTCTATCTCGAATGCATGGAACGTCAGCTCATTGGCAATAAGCTCCGCATTGGGGAGCGGCGCGTCAAAAAATTTACTGAGCCAAAGGGTAGAGACTTTCATTTAAAATTGATTTACAAAACGCAGATCGGCCGAGTGCATGTGCCGCACGTCGTCTATGCCCCAGCGCAAAAGCGCCAAGCGGTCGAGCCCCATACCAAAGGCAAAGCCTTGATACTGCGTGGGGTCGACACCCGCGTTTGTAAGCACGTTTGGATGCACCATGCCGGCGCCCATCATTTCTATCCACTTGTCGCGCAACTTTTCGGGCACGCCGTCCCCGACCAAGCGCATGTCTACCTCGACCCCCGGCTCGACAAAGGGGAAGAAGCTCGGCCGGAAGCGCACCTCCACCGAAGCGCCTTTAAACAAGGTCGCAAAAAACTGCTCCAAAGTGCCTTTAAGATGCGCCAGCGTAATATCCTTGCCCACCACCAAGCCTTCCATTTGAAAAAACTCGGCCTCGTGCGTCATGTCGGTCGCCTCGTTGCGGAAGACTTTGCCCATCGTGACCATGCGGAAGGGCGGCTGGATACCCGCTTTAAGCTGCGCCTCCATGTAGCGTATCTGCACGTTGCTGGTGTGGGTGCGCAACACCGTAGCGGGCGTGTCTTTGATAAAAAAGGTGTCCTGCATGTCGCGCGCAGGGTGGTCTTTAGGCACATTTAGAGCGTCAAAGTTGTACCACTCGGTTTCCATAAGCGGCCCGTCCGCCAACGTAAAGCCCATCTGCGTAAAAATAGTGCCCGCCTCGCGGATAAGCGAAGAAATAGGATGTATACTGCCTCGCCTAGCCTCGGTTGCCATATGAAGAAATTATGGCTCAAAAAGGCCTAAAATGCTATAGTTCAGCAGTATGGATATAGGGGCCACCGGCCTGTATGTGTGTCTTTTTATTGCCCTCTATTTTGAGGTGTTTCTGCTTATCTCTTTTTTTGAAAAAAAGCCCGCGGCAAAAACATCTTTACCGCCTAAACGGTATCCTTCGGTTGCTATGGTAGTCCCCTGCTATAACGAAGAAAAAACGGTCGGCAAGACAATCGAGTCATTACTGGCGCTCGACTATCCCGCCGACAAACTGCAGATAGTAGTCGTAGACGACGGCTCTAAAGACAGCACCCGCGCCATTGCCGAAGGCTACGCCGCCAAGTATCAGCAGGTCAGCTTTTTTCATAAAGAAAACGGCGGCAAATACACCGCACTCAACTTTGCCATTGCGCACACTACTACCGAGCTTATCGGATGCTTGGACGCCGACTCCTTTGCCGCTGAAGACGCGCTACTGGAGGCGGTAAAAGAGTTTGACCGCGACCCGGGTATTATGGCGATTACTCCCGTCATGAAGGTCTACCGCCCGCGCAAAATACTCGAACGCATGCAGGCGGTGGAGTACACCTTCGGGATCTTTTACAAAAAAATGTTCGACAACCTTTCGGCTATTAACGTGTTGCCGGGGCCGTTTTCGATGTACAAACGCGACGTGTTTACAAAAATAGGCCCCTTCCGGCACGCGCACAACACCGAGGACATGGAGATAGCGTTCCGTATGCACGCCAACCATCTAAAAATTGTTAACGCACACACCGCATTTGTATATACCACGGTGCCGCAGACCGTCCGCGCTCTGCTCAAGCAGCGCACCCGCTGGTCGCAGGGCTTCCTCCAAAACGCGCGGGACTACAAGTACATGTTCTTTAACCGCCGCTTCGGCAACTTCGGTATGCTGGTATTGCCCTTTGCACTTTCGGCATTTGGGGCGGGGCTGTATATGGCCGGCTATGCGTTGGTACATGTCGGCGCCACTATTGCACAAAAAATAACCGATCTGTACGCAACCGGCATACCACTGCACCTGCCGAGCGCCGAGCAGGTGTCTTGGTTTTACCTCGATACCGGCATGATGCTGTTTGTTATCCTTGCGGTGCTGGGTATGACCTTGGCGACCATAGTGCTCGGCAGCCGTATTTCAAACACAAAGCTGGGAGTGCTGTCGATAGTGTCCTACTTTGCGCTCTTTGGGTTTATAGCGCCGCTGTGGCTTGCGCGCGCCGCATGGGGCGCCGTGCTTGCGCGCGAGAGCGCTTGGCGGTAAAGTATCGGCCTCTATGAGTTGGCAGAAATATATACTGGCGTTTGGTATTACCGCGGCCATATTCGGCACCGCCTTTTATATTGCCTCGCGGCTCGACGCCCGCCGCATTGCCGATATCCGCACCACGCAGGACGCTATTTCTATAGACATACTGTCGTCCGAAACCCAGTTTGAGCTCTTGGGTAGCCTCGATTGCTCGGCCTTGTCGGAAAATCCGGTACTCTCCGAAGAGTTAAACAGCCTGTCGGGCAAGCTCTCGGTCGCCGAGCAAAACTTGGGCGCAACCAACGCCGAGGTGGTGCAGCTAAAAAAGCAGTACTCGCTCTTTCAGATAAAAGACTATCTGTTGCTGCGCCAAATTTCTCAAAAATGCGCTTCTTATAAACCTGTGTACATATTGTACTTTTACTCAAACGCCGGAGACTGCAAAGACTGCGCGCGCGCCGGCGATGTGCTTACGTATCTCCGCGAGACCTACCCGGGGTTGCGCGTGTACTCGTTTGACTACCATCTCGACCTCTCGGCCCTGCGCACGCTCGAGACCCTGCGCCGCGTAGACGGCGGCAGACTCCCCGCCTTTGTAATAAACAACCGCACGTCGGTATACGGTTTTAAAACGCTCGAAGAAATGCAAAAGCTGATACCCGAGCTAAAAAATCTCGCCACCACTACGGCGGCAACGAGCACAAACCAATAATTAGAGCCGGAGGTCGGACTCGAACCGACGGTCGCCTCTTTACAAAAGAGGTGCTTTACCAACTAAGCTACTCCGGCTGACCATCATCCTGCCCGCCGCGCAGGATTTTTTTATGCTCGGCTACCTCGCGCAAGAAAGGCGACGCTTCGCCGCCTTGGCGCGGCGCGTCTGTTTTATGCCGCAACACCTGCAGCCCGCGCTCGAGCAAAGTTTCGGTGCCCACCACCACCCATGCCACCGTGCGATGTGCGAGCACCCGTGCGGCACGCCACAAGCGCTTTGCGGCGTGCGCAAGCAGAGCCGGCAGCGCATACTCGACCCATACCAGGGTGCGGCTAAAAAACTCTCCCAAGCGCGGGCGCGCACCCGCAAAGAACATCCGCCCCGTGCGCAACTCGTAGCGTTTAAGCCATAGCAAGACCAGCATGCCGAGGCAGGAAAGCAGAAGCGTTATGGTAAAAAACAGCCACATAATACTAGTATAGCGCTTTACGCGCAGGGGCTACTTGACCGCAAAGCACGCGAATTGCGTTACCTCAACGCGCTCGCCGAACTTTTGCGTCGCACCCGAGATAAGGTCCGCAATTGTTTTCTCGGGATTTTTAATGAACGGCTGTGTCGCCAGCTCGGCAACATCTGCCGGGCGCATGGCCGCGGCGTGCATCGCAATATCACGCGCGAGCGTCATAAACTCGTCGTTTTTGGATACAAAGTCAGTCTCGCAGGAAAGTACGACCATCGCACCGACTTGGCCTTGGTTGTGAATGTAGGAGGCTACGGTGCCGGCGCCCAAAACGCGGTCGGCCTTTTTGGCTACAGACGCGGCGGCGCGTGCAGAAAGAATTTCGATGGCTTTTGCCATGTCGCCCTGCGCTTCTTCGAGCGCTTTTTTGCACTCCATAACCGAAATACCGGTCTTGTCGCGCAGCTCTTTAACGGCCTCGGGAGAGATAGCCATACGTAGGATTATTTAGCCGGCGTTTCAGGAGCGGCCGCTGCAGGCACAGCCCCCAAGTTGTTGAGGTAGGTCTTGCCGACTTCGTCGAGCACAAACTGGATAGACTCGCGCGAGGAGTCGTTGGCCGGTATCGGATGCGCCACCCCCGCCTGATTGCAATCGGAGTTAAGCAGCGCAATAACCGGTATCTTCAATTGATTAGCCTCGGCCACCGCGCCGCTCTCGGCTTTAGGGTCGATAACAAACAGCGCGTCCGGAGCCTTCTGCATACCTTTAAGGCCGCCGAACATAAGCTCCAAGTCGGCAATGTCGCGGTCGATAAGCAGGCGCTCCATTTTAGTAAATTTTACCAACTCGCCCTTTTCGCGCATCTGCGTAAGCTCGGCCAAACGGTTGAGGCGCTTTTTAATTTCCTGCCAGTTGGTGAGCGTGCCGCCTATCCAGCGGCCGGCGGAGTACGGCTGGTTAAGCATTTGCGCAGTGCGGGTAACTGCCGCTTTTGCCTCGGCTTTGCCGCCGACAAAAAGAATAACTTTGCGCTCTGCGGCAAGGGACTTAACAACCGCCAGCGCCTCTTCAAGAAGCTTGGCTGTTTGCTCCAAATCAAAAAGCTCCATCCCGCCCTTTTGGCCGAAGATAAAGCGCGAAATGCTCGGGTGACGGCGCGACGGGCTGTAGCCGAAGTGAGCGCCGACCGAGAAGAGTTTGTCTATAAGTGGGTTGTTTTCCATCTAAAAATGGGCCCGAGGGCCGTCCCAAGAGATTATCATGCCGCTGATAGGGCGTCCAGTATAGGGCCCACGGCCCCTTGCATGACTTTAGGGATATTCGACCAGCTCTCTTTTAGGCGGTGGTCGGTGATGCGGTCCTGAGGAAAATTGTAGGTGCGGATCTTCTCGGAGCGGTCGCCGGTACCTATCTGTTCAGCGCGAGTAGCTGCATATTTTGAGCGCTCGGCTTCCTCCTGTGCGGCCTCGAGCTTGGCCATAAGCACGGCCATGGCGCGCTCGCGGTTGGCGGCTTGTGAGCGCTCGGCGGTCGAGCGGGCATCAAGACCGGTCGGCTTGTGTATGATGCGCGCGGCCGTCTCGACTTTGTTGACGTTTTGTCCGCCGGCGCCGCCCGAGCGGCTAAACTCCCATTCGATATCGGCGGGGTTAAGGACAATAGTGTGTTTTTTGCGCAACGGGAGCACCGCGACCGAGGCGGTCGAGGTGTGTATCCGCCCCGCCTTTTCGGTCGCGGGGACGCGCTGGACGCGATGCACGCCGGTCTCGTAACGCAGGCGTTTATAGACCCCTTTGCCGTGTATCTCAAATGCCGCCTCTTTGTAGCCGCCGAGGTCGGTTTTGGCCTCATGCAACACCTTTACCTGCCAGCCTTCGGTTTCGGCATAACTGCGGTACATGTTGGCAACCTCCTCGGCAAAGAGCGCCGCCTCTTGCCCGCCCACGCCGGCACGGACTTCTATAATGGCTTCGTTGGGGAATTCCTCCTCTCCCTCTTCCGCTTTCAGTATCTCGTCCATCTGCGCGACCATCATCGCGCGTGACTCTTCGTCTTGTATATGCAGAAGAGCCGCTACCAAGTACGCGGTCTTAGGATTTTTCTTGTATTTTTCGAGATCCATCTACTTCGACTTGAGAGTCGAGGTTTTGGAAGCGGCGCGCTTTTTAAACTTCTCTACACGGCCGGCGGCGTCGAGCACCTTTTCGTTGCCGGTGTAAAACGGGTGGCAATTGGAGCAGATTTCCACCTCGAGCTTCTCCTTGGTGGAGCCCACGGTAAAGGAGTGCCCGCACGCGCAGGTTATCTTAGCCTTGGGGAAATAGGTCGGGTGGGTGTCGGTTTTCACACCAAGAATGTAGCACAAAAGCGCTTTTGTTGCAATAATAGCCCTATGCAATGGATCAACCGCCCCCTGCTCGAGCAGCTACTCGCGGCCGCGGTCGGCAACTCCTACTCTTCCTTTTACCGCGACAAATATATGCACGCCGGGGTGGAGCCCAAGACCGTAACCATAGATAGTTTTTTTAATCTTCCGCTGCTCACGCGCCAAGAACTTATCGATACTCCGGTAGACCGCAGACTTTTTGTGCCGAAAGAAGAGATACGCTCGGTTGCGCTTACCTCCGGCACTACCTCGGGCACTCCGCTTATTATCCCGTACGCGCGGGTGCAAAAGTACGGGGTTGAACCGTCGCTGGGCTACCCCACCGCGCGTCCGTTGGTGCTCCATCCGCAGATACAAAAAGGGTTCCCTACCGTGTTCGTGCAGATGTGTCAGGAGGCACGCCATCCGGTCGTACCCGTGTTCGGCGACCTCAACAACATGGCCAACAACGTGATTATCTCCAAGATGGCCGGATGCGACTCGTTGTGGGCACTCCCCACCATCGCCTCGGCCTTCGCTCCTTACGCAAAAGCCGGCGGCATAGCAGAACATATAAAACTTATAGTCTTTTCCGCCGAGGCACTTACCGGCGCAAGACGGGCTGAATTAGGTGCGGTGTTCCCTAACGCGTTAATGGGCAGCATATACGCTACGACCGAGATAGGCCAATGGATCCTCTTTACCTGCCCCGACATAATGAAGAAAGGACAAAACCGTTTTCATATAGTAACGACCGACGTTGCTGCCATGGAGCTTATAGACGACGAACTTGTTATAAGCTTCGGCAACAATAAAGCGACGCCGCTGCTCCGGTACCGGACCGGCGACTATTTTGCCGAAGTTCCGGAGGGCTGCTCGTGCGACTTGCCGGGTCCTTTGCTTGAGTGGTCACACCGAAGCGACGTGGACCGCGTACGCGTCAACGGCATGCAATTCGATGTCGAGGAGTCGGACCGCGCGTTTGCGGTCTTTCCCCATTTGGCCGGCAAAGAGTATCAAGTACATTTTTATCCGATTAAAGGGAGTACGGCAGTCTCCATACAGGTAGAAGTGGTGGACCCTGTTTTGTCGACCGACTCCGAACGTGCGCACGATCTTGCCGCGTTTATCGAACGCGAGGTCCCGAGTGTGTGGCGTCTCTCTCCGACGGCAACAATGCAGACAGCCCTTGCGCAAGGCGCGGTGGGGACTTTTAAAGCTATTATCGTGCCTGTGCTATCCCGTGGCGGCGTCAAAGTGCGCCGCTTTATTACGCATGCCGAGCAGTGAATTGTTAGAGCGTCGATGGTTTATTCTGCCCGTACTTTCGGGCGCGCTTTTGGTCCTCGCCTTTTACCCCTACGATGTATGGCCCCTGACGTTCGTCGCGCTTGCGCCTCTTTTTTATTTTGTTGCCGCATTCCCCAACCGACCGGCATGGCAAGTATTTTTGGGCGGATGTATTGCCGGCGGCATGCTGGCTCTTTCGCTCTCGCTCGGCGCAGTGGTTGAGTTTCGGTGGAGCGCAGACCAGCAGTTTTTTATTACGGCGGTGCGTCTTAGCTTTTTCCTTGTTGCCGCGCTCGGCGGGGTCTGCACCGGCATAGCGTTGCTCATATATAGAGCCTTGCGGTCGGACTCGTTGTTACATAACAGCCTGCTTGGCGCCGTCCTGTATGTGACCGGTGAGCTGCTGCTCTACAGCCTTTACGGCGGGTACAATTTTGCACTCCTCGGCTATGCCGCCGCCGAGGTGCCCGTGCTTATGGCGTTCGGCGCAGTGGGGGGCCTATTTCTTGTCTCTTTTTTGATTGCCTGGGGTAATGCTTTGCTAGCCGAGGCACCCCAACACTGGGCACGCCGCCCCGCGGTAGCCCTCGGGGTCGTCCCCCTGTATGTAATCGGCGTGCTATGTGTCGGCGCGGTCCTGTATGCACGCGCGCCCGAGGCTGGGGGTCAGTCTATCTCGGTCGCCAGTATCCAGTTTGGCGATGATGCTAACCCCCAACGTCTTATCGGCCGGGAGTACGATGGTGTGTTTAGCCTCTCGGCGCTGGAGCCGTGGCTTAGGGAGGCGTCAAAAAACAAGTCCAACCTCGTCGTATACCCTTTTTCGCCCTCCCGGGGAGTACTGTACGATGACAAAAAGCCGGTACTCAAATACGATCTTTCCGTTGCTTCGGCAGACTCGGTTGCGGCGTGGTTTGCGCAACAGTTGCCTGCGGGAACCACTGCCTTAGTCTGGGCCAGTTACTACCAAAACGACCTGCTGTACAACGAACTGCAGACCTACAAAGACGGGGCGCTCGCCGCCGAGTACCGAAAGCGTTCTTTGTTTCCTTTTTTTGACTATACACCACGCTGGGCGCAGCACGCCGGCCTTTCGACCATCTCGGAGGAAATAACTCCGGGCGGAGCCGGTCAGCAATTCACCATAGCGGGTAGGGAGGTTGCGGGGGCCATATGCTCGGAGGTATACGGCCAAGACGAGGTGCGCACAGACGCGCAACGTTCATCGGTTATTGTTTCCGTCGGCTCTGAAAGTTTTTTTGGGACGACCGTGCGTGTGTACAGCCTTCGAGCGGCCCGGTTTCGCGCCGTAGAAAATAATCTGCCCGTCATACGCGCCAATGTGCTCGGGCCTTCGGCCATTATCCGCGCGGACGGCTCTCTTATGGCATACGCGGGTATAGGTGAAAGCACTCTCCTGCGCGGCGAGATCGTGTTGGCCGACACGAGCCCGACTTTTTTCTCGCGTTTCGGTAACGCGCCGCTCCTCGGTTTCTTCGCTGTAATTTTTGCCGCAGGTCTGCTCAGGCGCTGGTACAACGCCGCGTTATAGAGTAGCGTTGCATCCGACAAAACGTGCTTCGTCTTCAATAAGGGGACACGAGCGGTCAGCGGCCGCAACACTTTTATCGTGTCCGGGTAACATACCTTGCACGGTCCGAATCAGTAGCTCGCTCAACACGACCGTCGCAAGGAGGCAAGCAAGGACTACCAGTACGATTTTTATGCGGAAACGGTTAATCGTCATGGGTTGATTATATTATATCTCCTTAAAGCCCGGAATCAGGTTGGCTACCGCAGAGACCTGCGCGATGTCGCCGGCCGCATTAACACACTTAAGCGTAAAGGCGGTCGCCACGGTGATAATGGGCCCTATCGCGCCGCCCACGGGTGAACTCCATGTAGTACCCGAGCCATCCCACGTAGAGGCCGAGGCACCGCCCTGCAAGGTAGGTGTAACGCTACACTCGATGCCGGCATCAAGGTCGGTGGCGTTCCAGTGGATAGTCGGGCGGCCGCCTTTAACCACGCGCGAGGCGGATATAGAAAGGCTGGAAAGCAGCGGCACCGGCGTAGCGCCGATGACCCGCATTACCTTAGTAAGCGGTGCGCCGTCCAGCCCAAGGCAGGCGAGCGTGTAGGTTATTTCCTGTCCGTTGCTAAACACCGGCGAGGAGTAGCCGGCGGAGTTGTTGTCCCCTGCCCAATTAGAAGCGTCGTAGGTGTTGGTGACGCCGCAGGAACCGTTTTGCACATTCTTTGCCGACCACTGTATAAGCGCCGCGCTGCCGGGGGTCACATACACAGGGTTGGTAGTGCTGCCGTTGGCGCTCAATATAAGTTCCGGCAACACCGATACGATGACGCTGGTACTGCTGGCGGTGGTGTTGTCCATCCATTTACAAACAAGCGTATACAGTCGAGCGCCGGAAAAGACTCCCGTCGGGTAGCCGGCGACGGGGCTTTGGTCGGCGGTCCACGTGGCCGGAGTACCAAACTCTGTGTCGCCGCAGCCGTTCGGAGACCACTTCATAATCGCGGAGTTTATGTTGCGGGTAGTGCCGTTAAAGTAGTTGGCGGTCGCCAAATACACGTCGCCGTTTACTGTGACCGGCTCCCACCATGCCGCTCCGCTCGTGGGGATTACTTCGAGCGCAGTGCCACAAGAGGTGCTGTTGCCGAAGCACTGGGAGCTTTGCATCCAGCGGTACATGCTGGAACTTATATTGTAGGTAAGTCCGTCGTACGCGTTGGCGGCAAGCAGGTACGTCTCCGGGCCGATAGTAAACGTCTGCAGCTGCGTGGCGCCCTTGGTTGCCAATACCTGAAACGCGGCACTACAGGTAGTCCCGCTGCCGAAGCATTTGCTGCCGCTCATCCATTTATAAATCTTTGAGTTGATCTGGAAGGTGGTGCCGTCGTAGGAGTTGGCGACCGCAAGGTACGGCGCGCTGCCGACCATAAAGAATTTAAACCCGTATGCCCCGCTCGTGTTTATGGTTTGTATCGGCGTCCCGCAGGTATGCGTATTGCCGTTGCCAAAGCCTCCGCCCGAGGGACAGTTAGTGCCGGTCGCGGTGTATTTATAGATATGGGAAGGAAGGTTATACCCGCTGCCGTCGTAGGCGTTACTGACCGCCAAGTACGACTCACCTTCTACTACAAATGCTTCCATGCGGTAGGCACCTTTAGTAGCTATCGACTGCAGCACCGACCCGCAGGCAGCACCGTTGCCGAAGCCGCCGCCCGAAGGGCAATTGGTCCCCGAGGACATCCAGCGATACAGCGTACTGCTGGTGGCGTAGGTCGTGTCGTCGCGATAATTGGCCGCGGCCAAATATAACGTAGAACCGACAGTAATAGGCTGCAGGTCGACCGCGCCGCTTGTGGGTATCGACTGGTACGCCGTGCCGCAGGTCGTGTCCGCCCCGAAGCACGCCTGTGCGGAAAGCCATTTGTATATGTTTGAATTCACCAGACGGGTCGTGTCATTACGGCTGTTGGCGACCGCAAGGTACGTATCGCCCGAGACGGTAAACGACTCCCACATGGAGGCGCCGTTGGTGGCTATGTCTTGGTACGACGTCCCGCACGGCGACTCGGCGTCTTTACCGAAACAGCTCAAGCTCGACACCCATTTGTAAATACTGGAGTCGGTGTTGTACGTCGTGCCGTCGTACGCGTTGGCGACCGCCAAAAAGGTATCCCCGTCCACGGTAAACGCCTTCCATGCATAGGCGCCTTTAGTGGCGACATACTTGGCCGCGGCGGCGCACGAGCCGCCGTACGCGGTATAGCTGACCGAGCAGGAGTTAGGATATTGGTTGCTCGAGGTCCAGCGTATATCGGCGCTGGTGTTCGGCGCGACAAAGGCGACCGTAGGGAGGTTGTTTGCGGTGATAGAAAGTGCCGGCGGTATTTTTATCGTCAGAGTAACGGACGACGTCTTGCTGAAGCCCTCCGGCGTAATACACCTTATGCGTACGGTTTGTGATTCGCTTTCGTTGTTGAAAGGCCCTACGTCTATTATGTCGCTAACACTAGTGCCCGTGTATGACTTAATGACACCCGCGTTACCTAACAACTGGCAGGAGTCGGCAACCGCATCAGTGGCGGTAACCGTAAGCGTTGTTTGGTCGAGCCCCGCGCGCAAGGTGGTAGCACTTGCCGACAGCGAGGTGGTGGTAATCGTCGACCCCATGGTGACGTTGATACTTACGGGTGTACCGTAGTTGCAGGAAAGGGTGTAGGGCACGACCTCTCCGGTTTCGTACGTACCCACCGGGTAGGTAAGCGTTTGCGACCCGCTAAGGCCGCCTGCGGTAAATGCTCCGCCGCTCCCGGTGGACCCCGCGCTCATCGTGTAGGTGTTGGTTTGTGTGGTCCAATACCCGCACTCGTAATAACTGGTACACGTGCTGCAAAATACACCACCATAGGAGTCCAACCAACAGCTACAGTCGTAAGTGGAGGAGCAGGTCTGCGATTGATAGTAAGGACTGGTTACGACCTGCGACGGCTGGCACGACCATTGAATGGTAGTGGGGTTAAGTGTCGCCAATACTACCGGGGTACCGGAAGAGCCTGCAACCCCTGCTAAATCCATATATTTTGTCTCCCCTGCGCCCGAGGCGCCGCCTTGGTCGCGCACGCTTACCATAGTGATGCGCGTGTTCGGGTAACAAAGACTTTCGCCGGTGCTGCAGTTGGTCGGCGACGGGTAGCCGCTATACGAGGGCAAGCCTTGCTCGACACCAAGCGCAGTTGTGGCGCTTTGCGAGGCAGCGGGCAGTGTAGCCAAGACTAGCCTAAATTGCTCGGCAAAAAAACCCTGCGACAGGATACCCGCGGCTACGGCAACCGCGCCCAGTAATATCCATAGGTTGCGGCTTTGTTGCTGCATCAATACCTACAGTATACCTCTGCTTTTTGCGCCAAACCGCGCTAGTTGTCCTTAAGAAAGTCTATATTGTTTTGGAAGGTCTCCGCCTTGGCAACCACCGCGTTGCCGTAGGTATAGTTGGTGGGGGTCCTGCTGTCACACGAGCGGCCCGAGTAATACTTGCAGGCGGCATTGCGCTCGGCGGTATAGGTACCCGCGGCGGCGCCTAAGTCTTTTAAATACAGTGATGTGGCCATAATAGCGTCCTGCGGATTCCACGGGTTGGGGGTGCCGACGCCAAGCGCCACTTTTAGCCGCGGCTCAAACAGCACCCAGGTAGAGGGGATAAACTGCGACGGCCCCATACCGCCGCCGTAGCCGCGGCCCGCGCTGTACACCTTGCCCAAGGGGCAGGACACCGGCGTTGACGCCCAGTTAAGCCCGAGCGCCGCTGTAACGGTTTGAAACGGCTCGGTGTCGCGCGGCGCCTTCATCACCTTTTCAAACGCCGAGCCTGTGTTTTTACCCACGCCGTTGCCCGTCTCAAGGTTAGTCACTAAACACGAGCCGATATTTTTACCCAAGTCGGACTCCTGCGAAAGGATGGCAAGTATCATCGCCGGACGTACGCCGGTTTTAGCGCCCGCCACGGTGGCGTAGTTAAGCGCGCTTTCAAACGAAATGCCGCCCGCGTCGCGCAGGTCAAACAAAGCATTGCGGATTTCGTCGGCGCGTTTTTGCCGCTCGGCAAGAATTTGCGCGTAGCCCTGCTCTTGTTTTGTAGTCGCCGCCAGAAGCTTATTTTTTTCGGTCTTGTCGGCGGTTATCTGCTTTTCTTTTACCTGCACTTGGTAGCGCGCGTCGAGTTGCGCGTTTTGCTGTTTAGCGAGCGCCGCCTTTTCTTCCTCGGTTTGTTTTTTTATCCCCCGCAGGTCGTCAAAGTGCTCCTGCAGTGCCCCGTTGAGCGTGTCGAGGTCGTCTACCGTGCCGAAAAAGTCGGACAAACTGCCCGAAGAAAGCGCAAGCACCACCAGCGGCGTCGAGTCGCGCTCGGACTTTTCGCGCAAAATTTTTGCCAGCGACTCTTGGCCGGCGGTTAGGCGGGCATTAAGCGTGGCGACGGTTTTATTTTTTTGTGCTATCTGGGTGGAAAGCTGGGTAATAACCACGTTGCGTTGTTTTATCTCGGCGGTCGCCTTGTTTATCTGCGCAGTAAGCGCGGAAACATCGCCTTTAAGAGTATTTTTCTTGGCCTGCGTTTCGTCCAAGACTTTTTGCCACTCGGCAATCTCCTTTTGCAATTGGTCATACTCGGCCTGCAGGACCGCACGCTGCTGGGGCGTCAGCTCCTGCGCTACGGCCGGCGCGGGGGCGTTATAGGCAAAAAATCCCCCTACCCCAAGGGCAAACATAAAAACAGAAACACCTATAAGTCGCCCCAATTTCATTATTAGTTCAATTATATCAGACGCGCGCCGCGTTTTTTGCTTACCATGAAGCGCTCAGTTTGAGTACGCTTTCTAGTGCTGCAGGGAGCTCAGTATGTCCTTCTCCACCACTAAAATGCCCTTTCTTGTACTCAATGACTATTTCGCTATTAAGCTTGTCGCGGAAATCATCTTGGTTGTCGAGCGGTACCCACGGGTCATCGTCGGAAAAAATTGCAATACTTTTAGGCAGATGCGACCGAACTTTTACCAAGTCGAGCGGGGTCTCGAGCCAATGCTTGTCTGTTTCTTGCACAGCAGGGTCATCCTCAAGACCGGTAAGATGTTTAAAGAATCCTGCCACAAAAACTACTCCACCAATTTTTTGTCCCTCAGGCAGACTTTCTAAGTAGCGGGCAATAGTCTGACAACCCATACTGTGTCCAATTAAATATGTTTGCTCAGTAGGAGTACCTACTGCTGCAGCAAGCGCTGGCACCCAGTTGTAAATTCGCGGGTTGGCTTGGTCCGGTAACTGCGGCACACGCACCTCAAACCCTCTCGCCTCCAGCTCTTTTTTAAGCCAAGGAAACCAGCCTTCCTGCGGCGTCCCGTCCCATCCGTGTACAATAATCGCGGTTTTCATTTTATATAACTTCCTTCGAGGGTAGGAGTGTCTTGTAAATAATGCACTAGTTGCTTTTGTAAATATTTCCGACCAGAACCACCTTTTAAAAACTTTTCCCGACCTAATGCATCTCTTTTGTCACAATACGCTTCAGCGTATACCAACTTCCACGGTCCGCCTTTAATTCTTGTAGTCCTACCCCCATTGCCTGAATTATGCTGCATCAGGCGACGCCTTAGGTCGTCTGTCTGGCCGATATACCAGGATTTGTCTCGTTGGCTTTCCAACACATAGACCGTATACATATACCAAGAATACCCCGCAAAATTCGAGGACTCACGCGGGGCTCACTCAAGTTGGCCCGCCACGAGCCCTGCAAAGCCTGCTTCTCGGCCGCAGGCCACGAGGTGGCGAAGCCACTTTTCGTGGTTACTCTTTTGGCTCTCCTTCGGCGGCGGGCTCGCCTTCCTCTTCCTTTTTGCCGCGCTCCACAGAGGTCTCGATAGTCGAGAGGTCCATCGGAGCAACCTCCTCAACCTCCTCTTTGGCGACCGAGATCATGGCCACTACCTCGTCGACATCAACAGAAATTTTGGCGCTCTTAGGGAGCTTAAGGTCGCTGACCTTTATTTGGTCTTCAAGGGTAGCAAGTTTGGAAACGTCTACATGTATTGCCTGCGGAAGCTCAGACGGCTCACACTCTATCTCGAGCTCGTGCATAACCTTGGTCAAAATGCCGCCAAGATCCTTAACAGCCGGAGCAACGCCGTCGAACTCGAGCGGTACCGAGACGGTAACCAGTTGGCCCTTTTCTATTGCGTAAAAGTCGGCGTGCACCGCGACGCCGGTAACCGGGTCGGTCGCGACTTCCTGTATAAGCACTTGCTTTTGAGTATCGAGGCCGGTCAGAGTAATAACCGTGGACTCGCCCGCGGTGTGGAAAAGCTTTTCAAACACCTTGCGGTCAACAGCCACCGGAGTAGCCTCTTGGGAGCGGCCGTAGAGGACCGCAGGCAAAACTCCCTCCCGACGGAGAGTATTGGGGCTTTTGGCTTTATCGCGCTTGGTAACAGCGAGTTCCATGACCCGCACAATATACCGAAGAATCTAGGCTTTTGCAAACAGGTGCTGTTTCTGGATTATGAATTCCTTTAGTTTCTGCACGACCGGAGTCAGCAACTTGTAGGGCGCCGTTTCGTCCGGATTCTGGGCAATTTGGTCGCGCAAAGCGTCGCGGTACGCTACACGAAACTCGGTGTTAATATGCACCACCGCCACACCCGCGGTAATGCACTCTTTTATATCCTCGGCGGTGTTGCCCGAGGCGCCGTGGAGCACCAAGGGTATGCCGACCATGTCGGCTATCTCTTTAACCCGCTCGGGATGCAGGCGCGGCTCGGCGGCATTTTTTAGCATGCCGTGTATATTGCCCACCGCCGGCGCAAAGCAGGCCACACCCGACTCGGCGACAAATTGTTTAGCGTCTACAATGCTGGTCAAATTTTCAAGCGTCACTCCCTCGGGCAAAGCGTCCAGCTGTTTGCTCGAGGTGCCGATGTAGCCGAGCTCGCCCTCGACCACAATGTCGCGGCCGCCCCAGAATGTTTTCTTGGATTTGGCATACTCCACAACCGCCTTTACGAGCGCAATATTGGCGGCCATCGGCAAATTGGCGCCATCGACGACGATAGAGTCTACCCCTGCGTCAATTGCGGCCACCGCCTTTTCTAAACTGTAGGTATGGTCGGCGTTGAGGTAGATGTTAATGCCGTGCGTGCGGTACACATCAACAAGTGCCTTGGCATGGCGGATAGGAAAATACTCCCGCTCGCCCTCTGACAAACCGACGATGACGGGCAAGCCCGTTTCTTTGCTTGCAAGCGCAATAGCATGCAGCTGGTTAGAGTCCGAGACATTAAAATGCCCTATCGCGCGCCCCGACTTTTTAAAATCCCCAATCACCTGCCGCAACGTCTGCATGACTTGCAGTATACTACTAATTATATGGACTTCCTTGCGGTAGGCGACCTGGTGGTAGACGCCTTTATCAGGCTTAAAGACGCGCGCGTGCACTGCAACATAAACGACGAGTCCTGCGAGATATGCATGCGTTGGGGCGACAAAATCCCTTTCGAGTCATCAACGATAGTGCCGGCGGTGGGCAACTCGGCCAACGCCGCTGTTGCGGCGGCCCGCCTCGGGCTTAGCTCCGGCCTGCGGGCCTATGTCGGCGCCGACCAGTGGGGGGCACAGTGCCTTGCCAGCCTTGCAGCCGACCAAGTAAACACTGATTTTGTAGAAAAACAGAACGGTAAGAAAACTAACTACCATTACGTGCTGTGGTTTGAGGGCCAACGCACCATTTTGGTAAAGCACGAAACGTTTGACTATGCGGTGCCCGCCGTTGCCGAGCCGCCGGCATGGCTCTACCTTTCTTCCCTAAGCGAAAATTCTCTACCGTATCACAGTACGTGGATAGAGTATCTGCAAAAAAATCCCGGCGTTAAACTCGCCTTCCAGCCCGGCACCTACCAGATGAAATTCGGCAAAGAAGCGCTGGCTGCAGTGTACCAGCGCGCGCACATTGTGTTTTGCAACAAAGAAGAGGCGGAACGGATATTAGGTATCGAGCCAACACAAGACGCCAAAGCATTACTGACTCAGATGAAAGCGTTGGGCCCTAAGATCGTTGTCATCACCGACGACGTACGCGGCGCCACGGCCGTGGATGAAGAAAATAACTTCTGGTTTATCCCCCGATACCCCGACCCGCGCCCACCGTACGAAATTACGGGCGCAGGTGACGCTTTTGCCTCGACCACCGTGGCCGCGCTCCAACTGGGCAAAGACCTGCAGACAGCGCTAATGTGGGGGGCGACCAACGCCTCGGCCGTGCTGCAAGAGATAGGAGCGCAAAAAGGTCTGCTAAAACGCGAGCAATTGGAGCACAACTTGGCTAACCCGCCGGCGCCCTTTGCAGTACGACCGTTGTGAAGCCCGTTAGCGACATCGTTAACGGGCTGAACCCGCTATATCTCCTTATAGCCGCGCAAGCGTTCTTTGTTGTCTTGGGCAAGACGGTGCTGGAGTTTAACCTCGGGTGGACAGACATCGTCGTCGGGCTTGCCACCGCTGTTGCGGCCGAACTTCTTTTTACCTACATAGCGCGCCGTGCCAAAGGTCTCCCGTTTGAGCTGTTTTTCCCCGCAAGCGCCGTAGCCGCGGCGCTTGGGATAGCTATATTTTTTAGAGCAACCGACCCCATATACTTTTTTCTTGCCGCACTCGTCGCCGTAGGCTCAAAATACGTACTCAAAGCAAACGGTAAACACATTTTTAATCCGTCGAACATCGCCGTCGTGGTGTTGGTATTTGCCTTCCCCTCCGCCGCAACAGTCGAGTTTACGCAATGGGGCAACAGTCTATGGGTCTACGCGCTGGTAGCGGCTATATGCTTTTTTATTTCCTACCGCGCAGGCGCATGGATAACAACGTTGTCTTTTTTGCTCAGCTACACCGCACTCCTCCTTATATCAGTTCCTTTCCATCTCGATATATTGTCGGTGCACCACTACGGGATACTCGGCCCCTCGCTGGTGCTTTTTGCCTCGTTTATGATTACCGACCCGCGCACCTCGCCCACGGGCACGTACCCGCGGATACTGCACGGCATCGGGGTTGCCTCGGCATTCTTCTTGCTGGAAATGCTGGGGGTCAAGTATGCGCTGTTTGTCGCATCGTTTGGCGTAACAGTGCTTACGCTCCTCTCCGCATACGCCATGCGACTTGTGCCCACCAAAGCGGCCGCACTGCCCAAAAATAGTCTTGCGTGTCTTTTTTTGGTACTGGCCATGGGGGCCGCCTACGTACAGACCATACGCAAAGACGGCCTGTATGTAGAATTTACCCGTGTCTCGCCGGCATTTTTGCTGATGGGTGTCGAAAGCCCGTCGATAACACAATGCTCAAAAACTCCTGCGTTTGTCCCTGACAAATCATTTAATGCCTCGGCGCGCATGACCACCGGCGCTTCGTGGGGCGACTACGACAGCGACGGCCGCGACGACTTGTTTGTCTCGAGTATCGACGAACCCAGCCGGTTGTATCGCAATACCCCTCTGGGGTTTGTCGACACCACAACCGCTGCGGGCTTGCCCGCCGTTAACTCGCAAAGCGCGTTCTTTGCCGACTACGACAATGACGGCCGGCGCGACCTGTTTGTCGTACAAGGCATGCAAGACTATCGTACGGCCGTAGACGGCGAACCTCTGGCACAAAAACCAAAAGTCACCGCCGTGCGCGTATTTAAAAATACCGGCAGCGGCTTTAGCGAAACAACGAAGGCGCTCGGGCTGAATGCGTTTACCCTGCCGCCGGGCGGCGGCACGCTCTCCTTTGCCGACTACGACAGCGACGGGTACCTCGACTTTGTGTACGCGGCGCAGGCCAACTACTACGACCTCTCGCCGGTCGGCAACTGGGCGTTACTTAAAGCTTTTTTTGAACCGTATCTCAATACGCAGCAACAAATTATATGCGACAGCGCGGTCGTCACCGCGATTCTGCAAAAGTACGGACCGCCGGAGTTTGCCCGCGCCGCGGCGCGCGACGCGTTTGTGGCAGACGGCGGCTGCATGCTTACGGTGGAACGGATCCCCCTTACCAAAGACCCGCAGGCATTGCACCACAACCTCGACGACCTCTTTTTTGCTACCGCATACAAACCGGGCTCGGCGCATTTGTTTACCAACCGAGGCGGCAATGGGTTTACCGAGCACGCGCCGTTTGCCGCGCAACTGCACGCGCTCTACGCTAGCAGCACCGGTCAGTCATTTTCTACCGCCGAACACCCGTACGACGCCGTATCCAACTCGTTTTACCAACCGGTATCGTTCGACTATAACCAAGACGGCAGGCAGGACATATTTTTAAGCGTCGACTGGGGCACCAACCTGCTTATGCGCAACGACGGCAGGCTGACATTCTCTAACATGACCGCCGAGGCGGGTATGAACTTTTACGGCGACGGCATGGGGGCCGACGTCGGCGACTACAGCGGCGACGGCCTGCAGGATGTGGCGGTAAGCAACATCAGCAAGACCGAGTTGTACAAAAACAACGGTAACGGCACTTTTACCGACGAGCGCTGGGTACACCGGCTTAACCCGCTTAGTATCGCCTGGGGCATTAACCTGTTTGACTACGACAACGACGGCCGGCGCGACCTGTTTGTCGGCAACGGCAACGTCGAGACGCGCTCTGACCTGCCGCGGCTCGACCTTACCCGCGCGCTGTACCGCTCGGACAAGCTGTACCGACGCACCGCCACCGGTTTTGCCGATGTCACCGCACAGGGTTTTTGCCCCGCAGACGGCCAACTGACCCGGCCCTCGGCGGTCGCCGACTACGACAACGACGGCTACCCCGACCTGTTTGTCGGATACTTTGCCTTTGGTGTCGCGCGCACACCGCCGACCCTGTACCGCAACACCGGCACGGGCGCACATTATATTGCAGTTAATCTTACGGGCACCGTAAGCAACGCCGACGCCGTGGGCGCCGTCGTGTCTGTTACCGCCGGCGGCACTACCCAAACACAAACCGTGTTGCTGGGGAGCAGTTTCTACGCGCAGAGCTCGCACCGCCTACTATTCGGACTCGGCAAGCAAACAAACCCCGTCGACATTACGGTGCTGTGGCCCTCGGGTATTAAAACAGTTAGTACAGCGGTCCCTGTAGACCAACTGCTTACAATTACTGAAAAACGGTAACTAAGCCGCTTTAAATCTCCTGCGAGTACTGTATGTTGCGGTCGTACAGCGCCTTTGCCATGGCGTTGGCCACCGGGTTTTCATCAAATGCGGTTTGCCAAATAAGGAGCGCCATCGCGAGCGAAAAACTGGCGACAAAACTTAGGCCCACGAAGCTGCGGACGTTCTCGCCCAATAGTGTTGCTTGTCCTCGGGTAATCATAGGGTTTTGCGGGTGTGTACCCTTTGTATAGCCTGTAGTATACCCGACTTTCCAAGCCCGTAGTGCTCGATAAGCTCCGCGGGCTCTCCCGACTGGCCGAAGCTATCTTTGACTCCTACAAACTCCACCGGCACGGGGCACCGGGCCGCCAACACTTCGGCAATAGCGCCGCCGAGGCCCCCTGCAACCTGATGCTCCTCGACCGTTACTACCGCGCCGGCGCGCTCGGCGGCGTCGGCCAGCTCCTCAACGTCGAGCGGCTTAACGCTGTGCACGTTATACACCTCAACCGGTATATGGTGCTCAAGCTCTTTGGCGGCGCATAGTGCTTGGTACAAAAGCGGTCCCGTAGCAAACACCGCGACCTCGGCCGCATGCTCGCCTGCCCACACCAACTGCGCTTTGCCTATTGCAAACGGTGTTTCGGCCGTAGTTATTGCGGCGGTCGGCGCGCGGCCTAAACGCACATACACGGGCCCCGCGTGCGCGGCGGCGGCAAGCGTCGCTTTGCGCGCCTCCTCGCTGTCGCACGGGGAAAGGACCGTCATGTTAGGGAGCACGCGCATAAGCGCCATGTCCTCGAGCGCCTGGTGCGTCGCGCCGTCGGGGCCGACACTGAGCCCCGCATGCGAACCGATGATTTTTACCGGCACATTGTTAAGGGCAATAGTGGTGCGTATTTGCTCGTTGTTGCGGCCCGGGGAAAAGGTTGCATAAGAGGTAATAAAAGGGATTTTGCCGTAGGTGGCGAGGCCCGAAGCTACGGTAGCCAAGTTTTGCTCGGCAACGCCCAACTCTATATACCGGTCGGGATACTTTTCTTTAAACGGCAGTACGCGCGTGCTTTCGGCCAAGTCGGCGCACAAGACGACGACATTGGGGTTACTTTCGCCGAGCTCAAGCAGCGCTTTACCAAAGCCGTCGCGCGTCGGCGCCGTCTCGGGCTTGTCAAAAAGATTTTCTTTAAGTTTTGCGTCGGGAGTAATCATTATTGGTGTTCGCTTGTTATCTTACCCTTCATCGTACGTAGCTCGGCCAAGAATTTTTGCGCCTCCTCATAGCTTGGTGGTTTGCCGTGCCACTTGTAGTCAAACTCGATTTCTTTAACGCCTTTGCCGGGTATCGTGTGGGCAATAATGCAGGTCGGTTTTTCGTAAATTGCTTTGGCTTGGTTGACCATCGAGATAATCGCGGCGATATTGTGGCCGTCTACCTCGAGCACGTGCCAGTTAAACGCCTCGTACTTGGCGCGCAAACCCTCAAGAGGCATCACCTGTTCCGTCATGCCGTTTATTTGTATATTGTTGCGGTCGATAATAACGGTAAGGTTGCTCAGCCGGTTGGCGCCCGCAAACATAACCGACTCCCACACATTGCCCGCGTCATGCTCGCCGTCGCTCATGGCGCAATACACACGGAATTTCGCCCCATCCATACGCGCGCCGTAGGCAATGCCCGCCGCTTGGCCGAGCCCCGAGCCTAAGGGCCCGCCGGTTGTCTCAAGACCCGGCAACTTTAGCCGCTCGGGGTGCCCCTGCAGGCGCGAGCCGAACTTGCGTAGCGTCAAACATTCGGAGACAGGAAAATAACCCGCATGTGCCATCGCCGCGTAGCGCACCGGCACAATATGCCCGTTGCTTAAAATAAGCCGGTCGCGTGCGGCCCACTCGGGGTGCGCAGGGTCGTGGTTAAGGATACTAAAATAGAGCGCCGCAAAGATATCGGCCATGCCCAAAGGGCCCGCCGTGTGGCCCGAGCCTGCCGCCACCAGCATTTCAATAATCGTGCGCCGTATTGCCGCGGCGCGCTCCTCTATACGAAGAATATCGACGTCACTGAGCATTAGCTACAGTATACAGCGCCTGGTAGGCTGCCCTTGCGTCATCACTGCCAAAAATAGCCGAACCTGCAACCAGCCGCGTTGCCCCCGCGGCAACCAGTGCCGCGGCATTCTCCGGTTTTACCCCGCCGTCTACTTGCAAGGGCAGGTTTGGGTAGCGATGGCGCAACCGCTCAAGCATAAACAATGCCTTTTGACTTAAGGGCTCGCCTTGTTTACCGATGTGCTCTATGCCCATTACCTGCACAAAGTCGTACTGGCCCTCAAACGGCTCAAGGTCATCGAGGTTTTGCTGGCACCCTACGGCAAGACCCACCTGCACGCTCCACGCCCCGGTGTCTTCGTTAAGGTCGATCAACTGTTGGAGCGCCGGCAGGGCTGTCTTGCTGGCGGCATGTATGATGATGCGCGACGCCCCGGCGTGCACATACTTCATCACCTCGGCGGCGGGGTCGGCAATCATCAAGTCAAACTCAAAATCCAGCTCCTCCCAGTGCGGCAAGCCGTGTTCTTGCTGGACTACCATGGCAAACTTTTCCCCGTCTTTGTACGGCCACGTCTTACCTTTGGCAAAATGGCCGTCGACGACATCTATTTGTACATGCCGCGTAATGCCGGGGATGCGCGCCACATGTGCCTCGAGGTCGTCCCACGACTTGGGCAGTACCGCGGGGATTATTTCTATAGGCGCCTTCATACTATTTAAAATTCTGCGCCTCGAGGTCGGCTATTTTTTGCAGGCGGCGGACGTTGCGCTCCTCGCCGCCGAACGGCGTAATCAAAAACAATTCTACAAACGCTTCCGCGTCGTGCTCGGTTATCGCATCGGCCGCAAGCGTCAATACGTTTAGGTCGTCATTAACGCGGCCGTGCATAACCGCGTTGGCGCTGAGCCCAAGCCCCGCGCGTACCCCGCGCACCTTGTTGGCAACGACGCCCACCCCCAACCCCGAACGGCACAGCAGTACCCCGCGGCTGCCCGCGTTTTTAGCAACACCCTCGGCTACCTTGCGGGCATAGTCGGGGTAGTCGTCCTCTGGGTTTAGCACCTGCGGCCCGCAATCGGTAACCGAGTGGCCTTTAGCCACCAGCTGTTTATATAGAATATTCTTTAACGCGTACCCGCCGTGGTCGGCACCGATGAAGATTTTCACTCCTCTATTATACGTGGCTTCCGGCGGCTTTTACATGCCGCAAAAGGGTCTGCGTATACCCTGCCTCGTTGTCGTACCACGCCAGCACTTTTACCAAATTGCCGCCCACGACGCGCGTCATCGGCAGGTCGGCAATACTGGCATGCTCGTTGCCGATGATGTCGCTGCTTACCAGCGGCTCACGCGTCGTGGTAAAAATCCCCCGCCACCGCGGCAGCTTGGCCGCGTCTTCTAAAATTTTATTTACCTCCTCCGCGGTTGTGTCGCGCTTGGATATAAAGGTGATGTCAGCTATTGAGCCCGCGACCACCGGCACGCGCAAACTAATACCGTCAAACTTGTTAGCGAGCTGCGGGTATGCTTTGGTAACCGCAATAGCCGCGCCGGTCGAGGACGGAATAATGTTTTGTGCGCCTGCGCGCCCCTCGCGAAAGTCTTTAGCGCTCGGGCTGTCGACAATGCGCTGGCTGGCGGTGTAGGCGTGCGTGGTGTTAAGCAGCGCTTTTTCTATCCCTAACGCTTCGTCGAGTATCGCAATAACCGGCGAGGCAGAGTTGGTGGTGCACGATGCGTTGGAGGTTATCTGGCAGGTCTGCAGCTTTTCTTCGTTAACACCCATAAGCACCGTGGCGCCCAGCGGGTGTTCGCCGGTTTCGTGTTCGCCGTGCGCGGGGGCGGAGATAACCACGCGCTTGGCACCGGCGGCCAAGTGTACCTGCGCCTTTTCAAAATCGGTAAAGAGACCGGTAGACTCCACCACCACACCCACGGTAAGCGCGCCCCACGGGAGCTTTGTAGGATCTTTTTCGTTCAGTACCTTAATGCGTTTGGCCCCCACCACCAACACGCCGGGCTCGACCGACACTTGCCCCGCAAAGTCGCGGTACACGCTGTCGTGACGCAACAAGTACGCCAAGTTTTCGATATCACCAAGGTCGTTAATAGCCACAATGTCTATCTCGGGGTCGTGTATGGCCGCGCGCAAAAAGCATCTCCCGATGCGCCCGAAACCGTTGATAGCGACGCGTACTGACATATAGCTATTGTTGCACTGTAGTAGTGGCTGCGGGTGAAGAGGTGGCGGAAGGTGCGGGGCGGGGCGGGAGGACTTGTACCGAGCGGGCGTCGAGTGATCCGTTTGCCCCCTCTATGGCGCTGACACCCACCTGAGCGCCGACGACAACGCCGTCGTACGCAAGAGGCACCGGAGCCGCCAGAAAGTTTGTGCTTGTACTTATATATATCGTACGTACCGACCCGTCTTGTAACTCGATACTAAAAGCCTCGGCAGTCTTTTCGATAAGAGTGCCGAACACAGCGGTCCGCTCTTCAGACAAGAGCGGTGTGGTCCCCGGTATAAAAAAGCGCCGCACTATTGCAAATCCGAACACGGCTACAACAATTGCCAGCAGCACTAACGCTATGCGCAAGACGCTCATGCCATTATTCTACTACGAAAATTTTGCGCTTACGGCAACTCCATGACCCACGGCTTCGGCTCTTCGTACAAACGCGGTTTGGAAAAGCCCTGCGGCAACGGGATGCTCCCCGACAATACCAACGCCATACCTATAAGCACCGCTGTCCCTACGCACACCCACGCCAAGTTGCGGAGCTCGCGCGCGCTTAGGTTGCGGATATATTTTTTCATTACGGAGTGGTGGTCGCTGTTGCTTCGGCGGGAGGTGTCTCTGCAGGAGCCGGCGGAGTTTCGACGGGTGCGACAGGGGCAGGTTCTTCAACCACGGGTGCGGGCGTAGGCGCCGGCTCTTCGGCCGCCGGAGCAGGAGCGGGCTCCGGCTCGGGAGCAGGTTCGGTTGTGGTCGCTGCCGGCGTTTCTACAGGAGCAGCGGCGGGAGCACTTGTGGGAGCGGGCGCAGGTGCCGGCTCGGGCTCGGGCGGTTTTATCTCCCCTTGTACAATCGTCGGCACATTGCCTGCTTTGTTTATCGCGCCGCCCGGGTCGGGTGCGTCGCCCACCAACACAATACGCACCACCTTTAAGTGATTACCCGCCTGGTCAGTGGCGCGATACTCAATAACATGCGCGCTGGTGGTCGAGGTATCAATACTTGGCGGGTCGCTTGGTATGCCGTTTACAAACGCATGGTACCCGATGTTGGGGTTGGTCGGGTTGACCGACAAGACCCCGAGGTCGAGGTAACCGCCGCCCACCGCCACGCGCGCGGGGTTGTTGCCGAGCACCTGCAACGACATCAAGTTAGAAGAACCACCGGAGTTGGTAGTGGGTAGTGAGGAGTTAGTAGTTTGGCTACCCGCTAGCACACTAGCTGCTTGGTCGTTACTCGCTGTTGGCGGTTGTACTACCGGCACATACCCCGGCAGTGTTTCGGTGGTCGAGTCGAGGAACTTGCCGATAAGCCCGCCGTAGGTGGTTGCTACTATTTTTTGGGAAATCGCTTTTTTAGCGTTGGTCTGCACTTCGGTCAAGTACGCGAGCTCGTTCTGGATAATGTTGCGGAACTGGCCGGTAACGTACACTCCCAAGTCGCGCACGCCGAGGTCGGCCTTGGAAACGGTCATGACATTATTTTTTGCGGCATCGCGCCACGCGTAGTCAACCACATCGATAGTGGTAAGTGCATAGGCGACGTAATAGTTGTCGGCGTCTTCGGTCACCTCATTGATAAGTATGCGCGGCGTCCACAGCGTAAAGTCTTTGCCCGCAATGTAGGTGTTGTCTACCGAAATAACTTCCTGCTGGGCCGAGTACACCGCCTCGGGGTCAACCGCGGCAAACGCCGCCCCCGAGCCGAGGAATATAACCCCGAGCATAATAGGGAACGCGTTGTTGTATTTGAAAAAGTTAAGAATTTGTTGCATGAGTTTGTAGTTTGTAGTTGGTAGTTCCGGATAGAGTAATTATAACTTGATTTACCCTACCCACTACTAACTAAAAACTAGCTATTACCCGCCCGATAATGTCGACCGCCTGCACCCCGCCAAAGTCGCGGGAGTCGGTGCTTTTGGGGCGGTTGTCGCCGAGGACAAAAAAGTCCTCTACCCCGAGCTGGATAGTAAAGTTGGCTATATCGCCATGCCCGCCTATGTCGGTCCCCTGCGGAAACTCCTCGTACCGTCCGCCAAGCGGCGTCACCCCGATAGTACCGCCCTCGATAAGTACCGACTCTCCCGGCAGGCCTATCACGCGCTTTACCTCGACCGTTGTGCGGTCGTGCGGGTTGGTAAACACCAACACATCGCCGCGATGCACACCGGTAAAGCGCCACGTGAGCGCATCGATAACCAAGTGTTGGCCTTCGTGCAAGGTAGGTTCCATCGAGCCTCCGGTGATGCTCCCCAACCGCACCGAGTAGGCCACCAGCGCGACCCCGAATAAAAACAGTGCGGGGCCAAGCAACGGCCGTAGTCTGGAGTGCGCAACCGGTGGCGCAACAGTAACCGGTGTTGGTTGCACAACGGCAACCGGCTGGGCAACTTGTGTATAGATAGGTGTAGGAGGCGGCGGAGTCGGGGCGACCGGCGGAGGTGCAGCAACAACCGGAGTTTGTAGTTGGTAGTTGGTAGTTGGTAGTGAGGAGTTTATAGTTCCGCTACCCACTAGCACACTAGCCGCTTGGTCGTTACTCACAACCGGCGGCTGCACCATCTGCATACTCGATTGTACAAGCAAATCTTGTACAGCATCCAAATTTTTATTTTCAATTTTCGGAGGCATATAGCTAGTGGGGAGTCGGTAGTTTGTAGTTTGTAGTAGGACTCAGAGAGCGCCTCATAGCCAAGAGCATTTTTTGGACCTCGTCGAGTAAAGCATCAGCCCGTGAAAAATCGAGCTTAGGATAGGAGTCTTTCGCGATGATGATCTGTGTTTCTAATTCGGCAGCCGAACCATCTGCCACATGCAGAAAATGGACAAAGTCTTTCCGAGTACTGCGCTTAGAGCCTTCTGCAATATTAGAAGAGATAGAAACAGCAGCTCTGCGCATCTGCCCCTGTAAGGCAAAAGTTTCCGACGAGGGCATTGCGTGGGTAGTTTTATATATTTCTTTTGCTAATTCTATCCCCCGTTGCCATACTTTTAGTTCTCTGAAATTTGACATAGAAGTTAGTTGATAGTGCGTAGTTAGTAGTGTACTAGTTTTGGATTTTCTTTTTTGACTACAAACTACTCACTACTAACTTGTGTTTTAACTATCTTTAGAACGTCATGCCGAGGAGGAAGGCGACTGCTTGGACGAAAGTGGAGGCTGCCGAGGATGCGGAAGCGGCGGAGTATTTGAACGGTTGTTCAGCAAACGCAAAGTAGATATGTGTATCGCTACTCGCGTTTGTGCCTGCTCCTGCAGCACGTACTTTGAATCCATTGGAGAGGACATCAAAAGCATCGTAGGAAAATTCTGCTCCCTTCTCCTCAAAAAGAAGTCCTGCGGTTGCCGGATTGTACGTGGAACGGACCGTATCATAGACACCCCATGAGCCTGTGCTGTTTACTCGCTTCCACATCAGGAAACGCGGTTTGAAGCCCGTATACACAAACGGCCCGTCGGCGGAGCCGTTGCCTATATAAGTGCCGAAGTTGGAAAAGCCGGTGGTAGAGGCAAAGAGATACGCCACGTAGGTAGCGCCCGAGGAATTAGTGTTGGTGTTGGACTTGACGCTAAACACCGACGTAGTCGGTTTAGTATCGTTCCAGTAAGTATCATCGTCGGCGGTGGCGGCAGTCGAGTCAAGCAAAAGGTAGTCGGTCTCAGGTGCCGAGGTGTTGGAGGTGTGATACACCGCCGGGCTGCCGGCGCCGTCGCGGCGCTTGACGATAATAAAGTCAGGCGCTTTGCCCAAGCTGTGGGCGATAGTTTGTGCGGCGCCCGTGCCCGTGTAGGTAACGATGTCAAAACCGGCGGTTGCACTCTCCTTCCACATCCAGGCTACATAACTGTCGCCGCTGGTGTTAACCGTGGTAGATGCACCGAGACTAAAGCCGTTACTCAAAAACGAGAGCAAGGCAGTAGTGCCGCCCCCTTCGGCCGCAGAGCCGTTGCTCGCCCACGCTGGATACAGCGTTGTTGAAGTGGAAAAAATCCCGTGCGCATTCGCACTCGTACGGTCTTTAATCCACACGATGTCGGGGGTAAAGCCGGTGACGTTGCTTATATTGTAACTAATGACAATATGCCCGCTTCCACCCGATACATTTCCTGTGGTATCAGCCTCGCCAACTCCACCACTAGGATAATTGGGATCAGATTTTTTTGGTGCAGTATGACCATCCGAACTCGCGGTTGTTGACGCATTTGTCATGGTGCCAAGGTAGCTTGAACCGCCGCCGCCGGATGTCGTTTGCCCGCCGCCGCCGCCGCCATAGTATCCGCCGCCGCCGCCGCCGCCGTTGAGCGTTGCGCCGTCGCCGCCGGTAAGAGCCGAGCCGTTGGTTTGGCCTGAGCCTGCGGTGCCGGCCGTACCACCTGCCGAGGTAGTACCACCCGTACCGCCGGGCCCTGTGCCTGTCGAGCCGGTCGTGGCTCCTCCGGCTCCGCCAGACTGAGCGGCGTCGCTCGTGTTGGCAGACCCGCCGCCGCCGCCCGCGACGGCGAGTGCATTGCCTTGGCTTACCGAGGTAAGAAATATGCCAGAATATCCCCCGCCCGTGCCCGGCGACACCCCATTGTTTGTACCGGCGCCGCCACCACCACCATACGTCTGCCCCCCCGAGGTTGCACGGGGCGAACCGCCCTGCCCTACTACCAACTTTAAGGTTTGTCCTGCAGTTACACTTATCTCTCCGGTCACATACGCGCCCGCGCCTGCATAGTCCGCGTTAGCCCCCGTTTGCGATGTTGAGCCTCCTGCCGCACCCCACGCTTTTACGCGTATTGAGGTGACTCCTGTTGGGACTGTCCATGTTTGGTCCGCACCCGTGTAATAAAATGTTTCTGTTACCGCATATGCCTTGACTGTCTCTGCAGCGCCTGTGCCGAGATAAGTAACGGCATCAAAATAATTTTTAGGCACCGTCACGGTGGGTGTCGCCATGTTGGCGGTCGAGAGGGCTTTGTAGCCCGAGGGTGGGGTGTATTTAAAGTAGCCACCCGCTGCGGAGTCGTAGGTCAGGCTGGCCAAACCTCCCTGGCCGAAGTTGACGGTCAAATCTCCGGTATATGTCCCGACACCGACTTGCCATCTGTTACTACCGACAACAGAACCGGAAAAAGTAGCATTAGTGCCGGCGGCGGGATCTCCCGAGTTGTAATAGGTGGCATTCCTGCCAAACCATATCTTGCCATTGTCCGCATCGTAGGCGATGTTCAGCACGTCGCCGCTCGACCATGTGCCCAATCCTACGGCATCGCTCGTAGCCGGTCCGGTGGCACTTTGTGAGTTGTACCAAATGCCCGTAGAGCTATTAAGATATACACCCGCATCTATGTACTGCTGGTTGGCAGTTTGAGAAATTGCTAGGCCGAGTGATGGATAGGGCGGCGCGGTATTCAGTGTTATCTCTGAGTACCATTTGCCGGTTGTGGGGAACTCTTGCGTAGCGAGTAATCCGTTTACCGCGGCACCCGATGATGCTTTCAGATTGCCGTTCGCCAGAGTACTGCGGCTCGTCGCTGCAACCACATTACCGATAGGGCTCAATGTAGGGAAGCTATTAGTGGGTGTGTCGATAACTTGGTCGACCGAGGTAAGACCGTTGACTGTCCACGTGTTGCCGTTGCCGGAAGTGTCGGTGCCGAGCGCACTCCCCGTGCCGAACGAGAGCTTGAATCCGTTGGTGCCGTATGCCGCGCAGGGCGACGCGGTGCTGTAGGTCTTCGGCCTCCAATATCCATTAGCGTCTGTCTCGCCAAAGCATGTCGGCGCCAACGCCGCGCCGTCTATCAAGTGAGCATCCGATAGATATCCGTTGAGATACTGTGTGGGGTCATTGTGCCTACCAATTGCGTGCAGTGCGTTGTTATTGACGGCGAGATCGGCATTTTGCGTCGGATTAGCGTTTGTGCCAAACGCCGTTACCTGCGAGCCGTTCACATACAGTTTTATTCGGTCGGCGGCAGTCGCTTGGGTCGTATCCATTACCAACACTAGATGAAGCCAAGCGGCGGGATCGCGGTACACCGCACTCGTAACGCGCCACGTGGTCGCGCCACCTCCAATATCGAGACGGTCGGAGGAGTCGAAACGAAAATTGAATGTCGTCGAATCTGAACCCGCTGTTCCTATCTGAAAGATATTTTGATATGCGCCAAGCTCAGCTCGTTTCACCCAGGTTGAAAAAGTCCAGGTTTTGCGGTTGCTTGCACTTCCGGGTGTCTTGCTCAAATAATCGCTGTTGCCCGAGATGAACCGCGCGGAGTTGGCGATGGAGAGCGCGCCGACGTCGGAGATTGCGGAGGAATATTTGAACGGCACGTCGGCGAATGCGGCGTAGATATAGGTTGCTGTGCTGGTATTTATGCCTCCGGTGGAACGGAGCTTAAAACCGTTTGCATTAAAGTCAGCCTGAGCGGTGCTGAGTTGCTCCGCATCCGCCAAATCGGCCCACACAGTCGGAATTATGGGGTTAGTAGTGGTAGTCCGCGCAGAGTCGATCATAAACCAGTCACCTGTTGAGTCGGTCCGCTTAGCAAGCACAAAGCGAGGTTTAAAACCAGTGTAGACAAAGGGCCCGTCGGCACTGCCGTTACCCGTGTAGGAGCCGAATGAGGAGAAGCCCGTGGTGGAGGCGAAGAGGTATGCGACGTAGGTGGCGCCGGAGGCGTTGACGGCAGTGGCAGACTTGACGGAGAAGACAGATGCAGTCGGCTTGGTGTCGTTCCAGTACGTGTCGTCGTCTGCAGTGGCGGCCGTTGAGTCGAGCAAGAGATAGTCTGTCTCGGGTGCAGAGGTGTTGGAGGTATGGTACACCGCCGGGCTGCCGGCGCCGTCGCGGCGCTTGACGATAATAAAGTCAGGCGCTTTGCCCAAGCTGTGGGCGATAGTTTGTGCGGCGCCCGTGCCCGTGTAGGCCACTACGTCTACCCCACTGGTTGCAGACTCCTTCCACATCCATGCCACGTAGTTGTTGCCCGAAGTATTAAAGAGCGCATTGGAGCCTATAGTAAAGCCGTTGGAGAGAAATGCCGTGAGCGCTGTACCCGAGCTCACTTCGGCCGCGCTTGAGTTGGATGACCAATACGGTATAACAGCGCGGGACGAGTCGAATAGTTGGTGCGCCAAGGCTGTGGTGCGGTCTTTTATCCAGACGAGGCTGGGGGTAAAGCCTATAGTGGAGGCGCTTGGAGTGTACTTGATGACAACAATCCCCGAGCCGCCCGCCGCGCCAAGTTGAGTGCCGTCACCACCGCCACCACCACCACCGCCGCCGGTGTTTGCCGTGCCTGCAGTCCCACCATTGGTCCCGCCCGCGCCACCGCCTCCAGAGCCACCAGCGGCGGGAGTTGGGCTGTAGGC
>CALRFF010000002.1 GCA_943356495.1 Candidatus Nomurabacteria bacterium | reverse complement strand
TACGGAGTAGTGACAAAGGTGGTAGCGGGGGCGGTGACCAAACGGGTGCCGTCGTAGTACACGGCGTTGCCCGAGGTGGTAAAGCTTGAGGCGTTAGTACCGCCGTTGGCGATGGGCAGGATACCGGAGACATCGGCGGTAAGGCTGATGAGTGCGGTGGATACTACGCCTGCGGTTGCTTTGAGGAAGCCCGAGAGACCGTTGATGGTAAGTGAGCCTACTTGTGCTGCTTGGGCGAAGAGGTTGGTGGAGGAGGCGGTGGTGGCAAAGCTGTTTGTCGAAGTGGCGTTGGTAGACGTTGATTGCAGTGCGGTGAAGTTTTGGAGCGTGGTAGAGCCGCTTGCCAGATAGTTGGTGGCGTAGAGCGAGGTTGCGGTAAGCGCGGTGGTGGAGGCGTAGGGGAAGGTTGAGGCGCCGACCGTCGATGTTGCTATAAACGTATCCGCGATGACATTGCCTGCGACCGAAAGTTTTTGATAAGGCGAGGTGCTGCCGATGCCAAAGTTCCCCGCGTCGGTCAAACGCGCGCGCTCGACTTGGGCATTGTTGGTCAGCACAAGATCGGGAGACGCGCTGTTGGTTGCGCCGACGTAGTAGGTGCCGTTACCCGCCGCGTAGCGTACTCCGATGCTAATAGTTTCGTTTAGCCCGACCGCAGTGATGCGCCCGCCGTTGGTGTATACGCTGCCGCCGTTAAAGGTAAAGTCGCTCGAGTTGTAGCTAATATTTCCCGTACCATTGCCAAAATACAACGTACCGGTCGTGGGTGCCGCGGCGGTGCTGATGGTAAGCAAGCTGGTCGTCGCGTTTGCAAGATAGGAGGTGCTCGATGCTTGCAAGCCCGCCTGGAACCATATAGGCGTAGAGGTGGCGTTGGCAAGCGCGCCGTAGTTGGTGCTTGGGGTGTAAGCAAACGCCGCGCCGCCGCCGCTACCGCAGCTGGTGGTCGACACCGTGCCGGAAGAGTTTATCGTAAGGCATTGCCCCGCCGACGCGCCGAGGCCCGAGATGGTCAGGTTGGTGGTAGACGCGGTCCCGAAGTAGCCCGTGCCCGACACGCTAAGCGCGGTTGAGGACGCGTACGCTATCTGCGAGGTGCTCGACGCCTGCAGACCGTTTTGGAACCAGATAGGCGTGGTCGTAGCGTTAACATTTGCCGCATAGTTTACCGCGCCCACAAAAGGGAACGTACCCCCGCTGCCGGTTATCCCAAGGCTCGAGGTGGCCAAAAGGTCGTACCCGCCGGCGCTGTTGCCTACCAGCAACTGGCCGTACGAAGGCGCCGTCGTGGTGCCCGTACCGCCGGAGGAAATCCCAAAAATAGTTCCGGTAGGAATATACCCGTCAATCGTCGAGTTGGTGATGGTGACGCCGTTTAGTTTGTCGATGCGTTGCGACGGCGCGTACTGCACCGTGGCGTTGCCGGAGGTTTGCGACGAAATACTGTAGATTTTTGACGTAAGCAGATTTGACAGCTCATTGAGTTTTGCGGCCAGCACGTCTTCCGAAACGCCTTGTGTCGCGACCAGCCGCTCGATGGTGCGCTCGATAACCGGATAGGTGTTGACGATTGTGGTGGTGGGTACCGGTGTGGTCGCAACCGGCGCGGACACCGGAGTCGTGGTTGCAACAACAGCAACCGGCGCGGTAACCGGCTCGGGCTTTGTCTGCGTCTCTTGCGCAACTTTAGCGCTCGGCATGAGCCCGCCGAAAAACGGCGAGTTAATTTGTGCTACGGCAGCAGACAGCGGCGCATGCGGAAACAGCGGGAGTACGCGGGTTGCCGCTGCGGACCCCACGACCATGGCGCCGATAGCTACCGAAGCGACCGCTGCTTTAGCAAGCGGCAGCCATGCCGCTGATGCGAGCGACACCGCCGATACCGCGGCAACTGCTGCAGGCTTAGGGACAAAACCGTTTTTAGAAAGTTCCTGCTTGCGTAACGTTGAAAGTTTCTCAGAGCGGGCGGTGCGGGCTGCCTCAAATATGCTGACGGACTCCGGGTCTACAAACCAAGCCTGATCGACGAGCTCCCCTTTAAGCTTTCCTTCGCGGCATAGCTTGCCGACATAGTCCGGAGCGCAATGAAGGCGCGCGGCAACCTTGCGCGCGTTTAAAAGCGTTTTGCCGTCTTGAGATGTGATTTTGGTTAAAGGAGCCATGTGGCCGAAAAGTCTTTTCTTTACAAAGTGAGTTCGGAAACCCTGATGAGCTAATTGTACCGAGTATTAAGGTCAAAATCGGTAAAAAAATACTCTGCAACTGTGGATATGGTGAAATGTTTTTTCTTTTTTGTACTTGCGGCATAAAGTATTTTAAGCACAGACACCTAGAGCATCGAAAAAAACCGGTTCGTTGCCGGCTCATAAAAATTTCCGATACTTTAATTACTTTTAACCGAGATAGCCTTATATAACAATAGTATCTCGGCAAAAATATATACCGTTTTAATACTGCAGCTAATTGCTAAACCAAATAAATGCTAAATACTATGACCTATAGCAACAATCTCGGACACAACACGGCTTATTTTTATATCTCGGCAATAGACGAATACTCTTTATTTTTAAAGTATATTCGTGAGTTTATATTATTTTTTTACATCGACCATTTTCTATATATCTTTATTTTAAAGGGTATTTTTATACTTTTATAGATATTTTTATTGCTATCCGAGATACGTTGCTACGCAAACATATTTCGGATAGTATTTTTTGCCGATATTTTTATATTGAGTGATTTTGTATGGTATATCGAACCTATGCAAAAGCTCTCCGGTTTTTAGTCCGGAGAGCTTTTGTTTTTAGCCCAATAATGGGCTGTTTGACTTTTTTTATAAATGATCCCGACTACCACTTAATACCGTACGAAACGTTTGCCGAATTCCCCGCCTCGATATTGATGGTTTGAAACAGGGTACTTGACACGACTGCGCTAAAAACAAAAACCGCCGCTCCAACCAACGCAAGCCCGAAAAGTGTCTTGGCGGCGCGCGGGCGATGCTCGATAATACTTACTTCCGGTTCCGGTTGTATGTCCTCAAATACCGCGGCCGACACCGGTACTGCCCGCGGAGCGTCTTCTTTAGGTGCTATCTCGGGCAATAGAGGCTCGTCGTCGGCAAGATACTTAAGTCCTGCCGAGATATGCGGGAGAACTTTTTTTTCTTCCTTGTTAATTACAACCTTTGTCTCCGGTATCGGTTCTGCCGCTATCTCGACTTTTACTTCTTCTATTTTTTCTGCAACCGGAACAGTAATCTCTTTCTTCTCGGCTTGCTCCACCATACTCGGCGTCTGCACCACAGGAGCGGCCGGAACCTCGGGGACTTGCTCTACCGAAGCCTCGACCAACGCAGGAGCACTTTCGGTACCCAAAAACTCGGCAAGCGACGACGCCTCGACATACCACGCCCGGCCGACTTTTTGACCTTTGATTTTTCCGCCACGTATCAGTTGGCCGATATAGTCGGTGTGATAGCCGTTTTCTTTTGCAACGCGGCGCGACGAGATAAATCGCTTGCCCGATATCTGGAGTTCGTCCATGCGGACAGTATACTCCTATCCGAGAATTTTTTGTATAGCCTCGCGCAAGGCCTGGGGATTAGCCGAGCCTTTACTCTCTTTCATGCCTTGCCCTATAAGGAATTGGAGTGCCGCCCCCTTCCCCGCTTTATAGTCGGCGACGACCTGCGGGTGCGCGTCAATAATACCGGCGACCAGCGCGGGTAGCGTTTCTGCGGCAGTTACTGACGCCATAGTACCGCTTAAGATAGAACTTTTTGCTTGCGGAGACGCCAGCGCGCCGCTCTGGTACGCGCGTACTACCGCAACAACATGAGCAGCCTGCGGCATCCAATCCGGATTCTTTTTTCGCTCTCCGGCAATGTCGTTAAGTATGAAATTGGCCGCTGTCTTAAGCAATTCCGGCGTATCAAGCTCTGTTTCCACCTTGCTGAAAAAATCGGACAATACGGCGTCTTCCACCAGCTGCGCGATGTCTTGGTTTTGCAGGATACCCAACGCTTGCAAGCGAGCGCGCTTTGCGGCGGGCAACTCGGGCAAACCTGCGCGCAACGCGGCGGCAGAACATTCGGGCAACTCGGAGAGTACGAGCTTAGGCAAATCGGGGTCGGGAAAATAGCGGTAGTCGTGACTGCTTTCTTTTTTGCGCTGGGAGAATGTTTTTTGAGCGGCCTCGTCCCATCCGCGCGTTTCCTGCACTATCACTTCCCCCTTCTCCAGTGCGGCACTTTGCCGTGCCGCCTCAAACGCAATAGCCCGTTCTACCGAGCGGAAGGAATTAATATTTTTGACCTCTACCTTTGTACCGAGCGTGCCGTCCTTTGATACTGAAATATTTGCCTCTAGGCGCATTTCGCCCTTTTCCATATTGGCTTCCCCTGCCCCGACCGATCGCAACAGCAGCTGCAGTTCGCGGGCAAACCGGCCCGCGTCTTCGGCACTATGTATCACCGGCTCGGTCACCAGCTCGAGGAGCGGCACGCCGGCACGGTTGTAGTCGACTAAACTTTTTTCTCCCTCGCTTGTGCCCTTACCAAGGGTATGTTGCGAACGGGCGGTGTCCTCCTCGAGGTGCACGCGCGTAAGCGCAACGCCCGCAAGCGTACCGCCGCGCACAAGCGGATGTTGATACTGACTTATCTGGTAGCCCTTGGGTATGTCGGGGTAAAAATAATTTTTACGGTCAAACTCCGTGTAGTCGGCGAGCGTGCCGTCCATGGCAACGCCCATGCGGAGCACGTTATGCACCGCTTGTTTGTTGATAACCGGCAAGGTGCCGGGGTGCGCCAAGCATACCGGGCACACGTGCACATTGGGCGCGCGCTCATCGGGCGCATTGCGGCAGGCACAAAACATTTTGGTCTCCGTGCGCAACTCGGCATGGACCTCGAGGCCAACGGTCAGGCGATACTCGGACATGTAGAGTAGGATACCGCGCTAGACGCTCTTGCTCAACAGTGCCGCCAACCGGTCGCGTAAAGCTTTGACCGATGCGTCATCTATAACACTTACCACCAAAGTTTCTTTTTTGTCTTTTTTAAACAATGCCTGTATCTCCTTAATAGCCGGTGGTTCTCGGGTATCCGACTTCGTTAATACGATAATCTCGGGTTTTTGAGCCAATTCTGCCGAGAATTGCTCCAGTTCTGCCCGTACTACCCGATAATCCTCGGCCGGATTCTCGGATTCGAGCGAAACGCAGTGTATTAATTCGCGGGTGCGGGAGACGTGGCGGAGGAACTTAGAGCCAAGACCCTTCCCTTCCGAGGCCCCTTCGATAAGGCCGGGGATGTCGGCAAGTATGTACCCACCGGGCAATACTCCAAGATTTGGGTCAAGGGTAGTAAAAGCATAGGCACCCACTTTCGCAGCGGCATTAGTAAGCGCGTTAAGAAGCGACGTCTTGCCCGCGTTGGGGAGCCCGACAAATCCCGCGTCGGCTATAAGCCGCAACTCTATATGCAACGGCGCTGACTCCCCCATGGCCCCCGGCGTACATTCGGTAGGAGCCGTATTAACGGAGGACTTAAACACCACGTTGCCCGCGCCGCCGCGGCCGCCTTTTAAAATCATTTTGGGCTCGCCTTCGGTAAGGAGCTCAAAGAGTTCGCCGGTGGTTTTGTTTTCCACCACCGAGCCTACCGGCAGGTCGATAATTAAATCTTTGCCTTGCTTGCCGTCCATGCTGTAACTTTGGCCGTCGTCGCCGTCGCCGGCTTTAAAGTTTTTTTCGCCGCGGTAGCGGCCAAGGAGCGCAATGTCGCGCACCCCGCGGATATATACATCGCCGCCGTTGCCGCCGTTACCCCCCGCGGGGCCCGAGTACTCCTTGCCCTTAAGGTGGAGCCAGCGCACCACACCGTCGCCGCCCTTGCCGGCACGCGCGTCTATAGAAAGTTCATCAACAAACGCCATACAAAAAATCCAATCACCGCTATCGCGATAACTTTAAATAAAGGCTTAACCAAAAACTTTAAGGCTAGAAATCCCACGACGATGATGACGGCTATCTCGATCCACGGCATACAGACACTGTAGTCTATTACAAGTAGTTGAGCAATCGGTCATACCCCACAACATCGAGTGCTCCGTACGCCCACGCAACCAATTGTCCTTGCATGCCCAAAAGCATAGCGGTACCGATGAGTATTAAAAAGATACCCCCCACGACCGAAAGGACCCGCGACACTTTGCCCGCGTGCACCACGATACTCTGCGCATGCGACAACAGTAGTGCCGTAAGGATAAACGGCAATGCAAGCCCCGCGCTAAAGACCGTGAGCAGCAGTGCGCCCGAAAGGGCGGTGGCCGAAGAAGATGCAAAAAACAGTATCGTGCCCAGTATCGGCCCGATGCACGGGCTCCACCCGAGCGCAAAAAGAACGCCGATAAGGAGCGAGCTCGAAGGGTTGCCGACGGTAATATACTTCGGCAGTTTGATATGCCGCTCGCCGCTAAGGAAAGGTATGCGCAGCAGCCCCAGCATCGTAAGCCCGAAGAGTATAATAAGCGCCCCACCGAGTTGCCCGAGCGCATAGCGCCACGGTCCGACAATAATACCGAAAAGTCCCGCAGACGCGCCGAGCACTATAAACACCACAGAAAACCCGAGCACAAATGCCAGTGCGTTGCGCATGACCCGCTTGCGCTCCCCCGCTATAAACGCCAAGTACCCCGGTACAATAGGGAGCGTGCACGGCGCAAGAAACATCAATATACCGGCGGCAAACGCTCCGAATATAAGCGTCAAGGAAAGCATTACCCGATTATACCGCGTACGGAACGGAGGAACTCTTTGTCTTTAGGGTGGGTAAGCATCTCAGTAGCTTCATCAACAGTGGCCCAGCGCACCTCCACGGTCTCGCCCTCTTGGCGGACAAGAGCCGTCTGCGCGGTGGTAAACAAAAATATAGTGATGTGTTTTATAGGCTCGGTCGTAACCTCGCCGATGCCGCCCTTGCCGGTGCGGTAGCGGGAGTATGAGCCAAGCTCTTTACGCAACGTAAGGTCGGTAAGCCCGCATTCTTCGGTTACCTCGCGGCGCGCCGCATCGGCAAGCGACTCGCCCTCGTCCACACCGCCTTTGGGCAAGGACCACACGTTGCTCCCTTGGTTAACCAGCACGATACGACCATCGGGGCCCAATACCACACCACCCGCTGTTTCTCTGGGGGTCATGTTGCCAGTACTTCGTTAATGTACGCGGATTCTTGTACTATATCGTCAAACAAGCTCAACGCGCTTTCTATAATAAACGGAGCACGAGCCCGCGCGGCAGCCTTGATAATTTCGGTTTGTTTTGTCTTAAACAGGGGGACATGGTCCTGGCCGTCGGCAAATCCGCCAAAACCGCTGATGTGGACCTGCCCGAGCCGATGACCCCACACGCGGTAAAACTCTTCCGCAAGCGCCATAGTCGGGTCGTTGGTCATAATGTGGTTAACATCAAAGACAAACTTTGACTCGGGAAAACGCTCCAGTAGCGGGCGGAGATCTTCGGGCTGCTGGCCCATACTCTTGCGACTGTCCATGTTTTCAAATCCGATAGGAAACGGCAAACCTTCAAGCATATCGGATTCCGCCACAACATCGGGATGAAAGAGCACTAGACTCAGCGGCGCCCGCGCATGCAGAGCGGCAATGCGACCGAGCAGCTCGCGTGTTTCCGCATTGTTTCTGTAATCGTGTTTCGGGGCATGCACGCTTATATACGAAAATCCCGACAGGTCTCCCTGCGTTACAGTGTCGAAGCCTGCGTCAAGGTGCAACTCCACGGCGGTAATACCCTTCTCTCTCAATCCGCGCAACGACTCCGACAGTGATGCGCCCAGCTTCCAAAAACAACCGGTCGATGCGCCGATGGTGCGTGCCGGCATGCTAGTGTTTTGCGGCTAAGAGCGTTTGGTGCTCGGAGGTGTTGAGTAGCCCGCAGGACTTCCATTTTTTGCCGGAGCCGCACGGGCACGGGTCGTTGCGCTCGATTTTGTCGGCCCCCGGCGCGCGCACGGTAAACACCTGCGCGGGGCTCGGCATCGGCGTGGCGGCAGGCTGGCCTGCCTGGCCGGCAGGCAGGTCGGACAACTTTTCCAACAACTCAAATACGCGGGTACGGTACATCTCCTCGAGGTCTTTATACAGGCGGGTGCCCTCGCGGCGGTACTCGGTTAACGGGTCGCGTTGGCCGTAGGCGCGCAGGTTAACACTGCCGCGCAGGTACTCCATTGACTCCAAGTGGTCGACCCACAGCAAATCGAGCGTCTGCAGGAGTATGCCGCGCGCCATGGCAAGAAACTTCTCCTCCCCCACCTCGTGCGACTTTTTGTTGAGCAGCTCGAGGGCTTCGGTACTGTCCGCCGCCAACTCCGTAAGGACATCGGTAACGCGCTCCGGCCCGCCGGTCAAAATTTTTGTGCGGCGGTCGTATATCGCGCGGCGCTGTTTGTCGAGCACGTTGTCAAACTCGAGCACGTGCTTACGCGCGTCGAAGTTAAAGCCCTCGATTTTGCTTTGGGCGCTTTCGAGTGCGCGGTTAACTATCCGGTTTTCTATCGGCTCGTCCTCCGGTATCCCGAAGCGGCCCATCATGGTCTTAATAGAGTCGGGGGCAAAAATACGCATCAGGCTGTCTTCGAGCGACACAAAAAACTGCGTTTCGCCCGGGTCGCCTTGGCGGCCCGAGCGGCCGCGCAGCTGGTTGTCTATGCGCCGCGCCTCGTGGCGCTCGGTGCCCAGCACAAAAAGGCCGCCGAGTTTCTTGACCTCTTCGGCCTGCTCAGGGGTAGCCAAAGCACCGCCGAGCTTAATGTCGACGCCGCGGCCCGCCATGTTGGTCGCTACCGTAACTTTGCCTTTTTGCCCGGCCTGCGCGATTATCTCGCCTTCGCGCTCGTGGTTTTTGGCGTTAAGCATTTCGTGCGGCACGCCCTCGCGCTTTAGAAAGTTCGACAGAAGCTCGTTCTTTTCGATGCTCACCGTGCCTATAAGCACCGGCTGGCCTTTTTTATGCAGCTCCTTAACCCCATAGGCTATCGCCTGAAACTTGCCGTTTTCGGTCTGGAAGATGCGGTCGTTGTCGTCCTTGCGCTGTACGGGGCGGTTGGTCGGCACCTCGATAACCTCGAGCCCGTACACTTTATAAAACTCCTCGGAGCTTGTTTTAGCGGTGCCCGTCATGCCCGCAAGCTTGTCGTACAGACGGAAGTAGTTTTGGTAGGTAATAGACGCAAAAGTACGGGACTCTTTTTGTACCGCCACACCCTCTTTTGCCTCGATGGCCTGATGGAGCCCCTCGCTCCAGCGGCGCCCCGGTTGGAGCCTGCCCGTAAACTCGTCGACTATCACCACCTCGCCGCTGCGGATAACGTACTCTTTGTCCAAATGAAAGAGCGCTTGCGCCCGCACCGCGGTTTCTAAATGGTGCACGTACTTAATACCGCCCTCGCTGTATATATTGTCTACGCCCAGTGCCTTTTCCGCACGGGTAATGCCCTCGTCAGTCAGCTGTATCGCCCGTTGTTTTTCGTCTACCGTGTAGTCGCGTAGGGGCTCGAGCGTACCGGCAATGCGCGCGAAGGTGCGGTAGAGGTCTTCCGACTCGGTGGTGGGCGCGGAGATAATAAGCGGTGTGCGCGCCTCGTCGATAAGGATAGAGTCTATCTCGTCTACCAGCGCAAAAAAGTGGCCGCGCTGGCGCAGATCTTTGGCATCGTAGGAAATATGGTCGCGCAGGTAGTCAAAGCCGAATTCCGAGTTGGTGCCGTAGGTAATGTCGGCCTCGTACGCCTCGCGCCGTGTGCAGGGGCGCAAAAAGTCATAAAATACTTTAAAGCTCCCCTCTTGGTCACGCTCTTTGTCGGTCTCGATATGCTTGGGGTCGTAGCGGTACGAGCCGTCGGCGCCGATAATCCCCACCGACATGCCGAGCGCCGCGTATATCTGCCCCATCCACGCCGCGTCGCGACGCGCCAAGTAATCGTTGACCGTTACCACGTGCACGCCCTTGGCCATAAGCGCGTTAAGGTACGCCGGCAAAGTGGCGACCAAGGTTTTACCTTCGCCGGTCTTCATTTCCGCAATACCGCGGTTGTTTAGCACCACGCCGCCCACCAGTTGTACGTCAAAATGCCGGAGCCCAGCCGTGCGCACCGACGCTTCGCGTACCGCCGCAAAAGCCTCGGGCAACAAATCCTCCAGCGTCTCCCCCGCCGATATGCGGTTGCGGAACTTGTGGGTGCGGTCGTACAGCTCCTCGGTAGAGAGCGCTTTATACTCGGGTTCGAAGCCGTTTACCGCCTCGACTATGCCGCGACTTGCGGCTACTATTTTTTGAGCAGGATCGCCCCATAGTTTTGTTAGAAATGACATACCAGTGAGGCAAATACTATACCACACTATAAGAAAAACCGCCGATTGCTCGGCGGCTTTTCTTTCGAGAGGATGCCCGCACAATAGTGCGGGACATTCGCGCTTAGCGGCGCGACTTCTTTGCCTTCTTTTTCTTTGCCTTCTTTTTCTTGGCCATAATAGTGGCGGTTTGCACCGCATTGGGTTGCGCATCGCTCGACCGCTCTAAAGAAATATCCTAGGAGTATCTCAGAAGAGCAATTCGATGCTCTAGTAATAAGTATCGAACGTTATGTCTGCTTATACAACGAAAAATAATCTCTAACTGTGGATAACTGCTTCGACTGATTTACCGCACGATACGCACTTCTTCTTGGATTTCGATTCCTAATTTTTCTTTTGCTTCTTTTTTTATTTGTTCGGCAAGCGCGCACACATCGCCTGCGCGCGCGTCGGGCGTCGCAACCAGCACCAGCGGCTGACGCTCAAAGGTCCGCGCGCCGCCGACACGTGCGCCTTTGAGGTGCAATACTTCGTCGAGCAGCCATGCGAGCGATAGTTTTACGCCGCCCTCTGCGGGGAACTGCGGCAACTCCGGATACTGCGCGGCCAAACGGCCCGCGACTTCGCCGGACACAATAGGATTAAGAAAAAACGAGCCTGCAGTGCCCTCTTTGGCGAGGTCGGGGAACTTTTGCGCGCGCACCGAAAGCACCTGCGCTCGTATGCCGGCGAGAGTCGGTTGCTTCAATCCCGCAAGGTCTTTGTACGATAGGTTTGGTACGCCGTTTTTCTTAAGAGCAAACGCAACTTGCAGCACCACATAGCGCCCCGACTCCTGTTTAAACCGGCTGGTGCGGTACGCAAAGCCGCACTCTTGCGCCAAAAAACGTACCGTCTTGTCTTCGTGCGTATCAAAAGCATCGAGCCACGCAAGCGTATCCGCAACTTCTGCGCCGTACGCGCCGATGTTTTGTATGGGCGCGGCACCTACCGTGCCGGGGATGCCGGAAAGATTTTCGAGCCCCCACAAACCGTCCGCGACACTACGCGCCACCAGTGCATCCCAACTCTCTCCCGCACCCGCTACCAGCGTGTCGCCGTCTTGCACTACGCCTCGCATTTCTATTTTAATAACCAGTCCGTCAAACCCGCCGTCGCCCACCAGCAGATTAGACCCACCCCCAAGCAACAACGTGTTGAGTTTTTTTTCTTGCGCAAAGGTAATGGCTTCTTGCAACTGCACGACATCGCCCACCCGCAATAAAAAACGCGCCGCGCCGCCAAGACCAAACGTGGTCAACGGGGCAAGCGGCACATGCTCTTCGATAGTCATACACAACCAGTGTACCGAGTTGTGCTCTGAACGGGAAGCGGAAAGCGAGCTCCAATACATTGTCCTAATGTGAGTGCTCCGCTCCCCGCTCAAAGCGCTACCTCTGTAGTATATAGCGCAAACAACAAGCCGCCTTGCGGCGGCTTGTTGCGGACAATGGCAGGGAGCTCCCCTGTACCCACTCTCTTACTATACCACTAGGGCTTTAGGGTGCCGTCTTGAATCTGCTTTATAAGTGTCTCCATTTGGCCGGCGGAAGCGGGCTGGAGTTTGGCCACGGCGCGCAACTCGGCGATAGTCGAGGCATTGTCACCCGAGGCAAAGTACACGCCCGCAAGGCCAAGGCGGAGCTGGACGTTGGTGTCGTCTTTGCTGATGCGGAGCTTCCAGATAGCGACGGCGCGCGACCATTGCTTGGTGTTGGTGTACACCTGCATCAGTTGGTCGTTGTCTACCACGACCGAACCCCACTTTTCTATCAGGAGCGCGTCGCCTTGCGCGGTATCCCCCGCATAGTAGTACGCGCTGGCGTACAGTACGCGCGCGGTGTCATAGTTTTTCTCCGACTCAAACGCGGTGCGCAACGTTGCAACCGCATCTATAAGCTGACCGCTTTGTATTTGGGTAAGGCCCAGCTGCATAAGTATCTGCTGTTTTTTAGGGCTGTCGGCAAGGGCTTGGTTAAGGTAGGAGATTGAGTTTTGATAGTCGCCGAAGGTCGAAAGCAGCAACCCCATAAAGAGCTCGAGGCGCGCGTCGTGCCGGCGCTGCTGCATCAATATTTCAAGATTGCCGGCGGTAAGCGAGAAGTACTGCTGCTTAACGCCCGGGGCGACGGAGGAAGGCGCCACCGTGTTAACGCTGAACTGCGACAACTGCTCGACCGCCTCCTGCAGCCCTATCGGGTTGCCCGGCAGCTTTGTGTTTTCAAGCGAGGCGGCAAAGAGCGCCAAGTTTTTGTCGGCCGAGCTTTGCGAGCCGAGCGCCTGCACCAGCTGCGAGGCGCGCGCCATCGCCGGCGCGTTTACCACAAAGCCCGCGCCGAGTATCAGTATCGCGAGCACCGGCGCGGCTATGGCCAGCGGCTGCTCGCCTACTTTGCGCGACAGGAACAACCACCCCGGCAGCTCCTTGCGCGAGATGCTGTGCAGGTACGCCATCAACGCGAAGAAGTAGATAAAGCTCACTACGTTGTCAAAGACCGCCAAGTTGTTAAACCCGTATGCGGCCAACAGCCCCACGAGCACCGCCTGCTCGGCCACGCCGAGATTTGAGCGCCACAGCGCCCACAGACCGAGGAAGAAGAGTGACAGGTACAACAGGAGCGCCGGCACGCCGCCCGCGATCCCGAAGTCGAGGAATTGGTTGTGCGCGCGGTCAAACCACTGCTCTTGGTTGTACATACCCGGCTCGTAATATTTATTGAAGACGAAACTAAAGTTCTCCGCACCCCAGCCGGTTACCGGTTTTTCCATAATGCCTTTAATGGCCGTCGGCCAGATAAAGTGAATGCGGGCCGCGATGGTAGAGTCGCTGAGCGAGATAGAGGCCAAGCGACTGAGCGTCGAAGAGCTTTGGACAAACTGCGTGTCGCGGATGCCTATAAACACCGCGATAAGCACCGCGAGTCCGCCGAGCGTATAGAGCGCGTAGCGCCGCGCCGCCTTAAGGTTGGCCCCCGCAAATACCGCTATCCAAAGCGCGCTGACGATAAGCCCGCCGATAACGCCAAGTTGTGCACCGCGCGTTTCGGTAAAGAAGAGCCCCGCAAACTGCAGCACCAACGCCAAACCATAGAGCGCCTGCCACCCGCCGCTGAGGCGGCCTTTTTGCAGACGGCCCGCGAGCATAAAGAGTGTAAGGAAGATGTTAAACAGCATAAACACGGCCAAGTAGGTCGCGTTACCGAACGTGGTGTCGGCGCGTATGCCGCTTTGCGAACTCGGGGCAAACCCAAACAGGTGCATCACCTGCAAAAGCGCCACAAGCCCTTGCACGGCACTAAGACCGATGGAGGTATTAATAAAACGCCCCCACAAGTTCTCGGCGGTTAATACCGCGCCGGTGATAACAAACCACGCAAAGAGGTGTAGGAGGTTAACATAACCGTCCATGCGCTCGAAGTTGCTCCAAAAGCTTTTTATCGGGTCGACGCTGGTAATGGTCGACAAGCCCATCCACACCACAAGCCCGAGCACCGCCCACATAATGAGCGACGGGCGGGGGCGGTACTTGGGCTCGCGCAGGGCGAGTATCACGTACAACAGGAGCGACAACTCGACCAGTATGCGGAAAGTAAAGTTTTTAGCCGTTATAAAAGGGAAAAAGTACGGCGGTATGCCCCAGGAACCGGCGACCAAAAACGGAGTAATAAGAACCAAAAAAACGCCGGCTATGACGCCCCAGCGCAAGTACGTGGTGTATTGCATATGACAGAGACTATACCACGGGGCGTTATAGAAAAAAGCCCCTCCGTTTGACGGAGGGGCTGCTGGCTAACGCTTCTTATTGAGCACTTCTTCGACCGCGGCTTTCATCGCCGCGACCGCACCGCCTTGCTTAAGCGGCGGAAGCAACCGCTCTTGCGCTTCGCGCATGACGGTGTTGGTGCGCACCGACACCAATGCTTGCGCCAGAGCGGGGGCGGTCGCCTCTTCGTAATACAGCGACAACACCGCCTCGGTACCCGCAAACTGACCTTCGCGCGTACCCGTGTTTTCAAACACCCGCTCCGCGGCCATGGCCCCCATCATATCGATGACGGGGACTCGCCTGCACATCGCGTGCAGGCCGACCGAAAAGTTTGGTGTCTGTACCACCACATCAACGCCGGGTACCAGTACATCGCTTGGCGTTTCCGAGCAGAGCACCCGCACGCCGAGCTTTTGGCCGTAGTGTGCCAACGACTGGTACACGTCCTTCGGAGTGCGGTCGCCGGGGTGGCAAGTCAGCACGACCGCCACATTACTCCGGTACAAGGAGGCGGCCTCGACCACCGTCGACCATGACTGGATATTGAGCACCGCGTCTTTGCCGCCGGGCGAAAGGATGACAAACTCGTCATCACTTGCGCCCATTGCGCCGCGGGCCGCACTCCGGCTCGCGGGCAGGAAGTACTTCTCCCACTCGGGGTTGCCCGTGCGGGTGATGTAGGCTTTGGGGAAGAGCGCCGTCGCTTTGGCAATCTCCTCAACGCCGCCCACCGTAAGCAACAATGATGCCGACGCGCGGTACGGTGCAAACCATACACGGTTCCACGCGCCCGGTATGTCGGCGCAGAAACCGTACGGGATCCGCGCTTCCGCGGCGGTCTTTGCCGCCATCAGTTCGATGGCGGCATTAGCCTCCGGGAACGACATCCCGATAAGCACGAAGTCGGCGGTGCGTATGCTGTAACGCATGGCATCCGTCGCCTTTTCGTTCAGGTAGGTCTTGCCGGCGTTCGCGAGAAACACCGCCGGAGAGTCGAGCACCTTGGCAAACGCGCCAAGCGCGTTCGACGGACCCGCATCGTGGGCCGCGAGCACAATCTTCGCCACGAGTCACCTCTTTCTGCCCACTGAGGGGCGGTTGTATTAGTAATGGCCGTCTGCTTCTATTATAGCACGTATAATATAAAAAAGCAAGTACCCTACCCGCGCACCGCAGCAGCGAGCTTGGTGGCTATAAAGACGTCGGTGTCGCGGCGCGACTCGTGCGTAAGGCCGCCGGTGTGCGGGACCATAATGCAGTTGTGGCTTTTTTTGGCGTACTCAACGAGCGGATGGTTCTCAAACTTTTTAGTAAAATCGAGCTCGCGGGTAAGCACGTCGGTGGCGTAGCCGCCCAAGTGCCCGTTCTCTAGCGCGCGCAACACCGCTGCCTCGTCCACCAACTCGCCGCGCGAGGTGTTAACCAGCAGTGCGCCTTTTTTCATTTTTCCTATCGCCGACTCCCCCAGTAGCCCCGCGGTTTCCGGCAGCAGGTGCACGTGCAGGCTTACGAAGTCGCTTTGGCCAAGCAGCTCGTCCATCGATACTTTTGTATACTGCGGAAATTTTTCCTGCGGAACATTGGGGTCGGTAAAGACAACGTTCATGCGCCAACCCGCGGCGCCCGCGGCGATAATCTTGCCCAAGCGCCCCATGCCGACAATGCCCAGTGTTTTGCCGAACAGGCTGGTGCCCCTAAAATCGTCCATCTTCATTTCGTAGCGGCGGATAGAGTCGTAGGCCCACGGCGTGTAACGCGCGAGATCTATCAGCAAACCAAAGGCAAGCTCGGCGGTCGAGGTAATGGTGTCTAAAAATTGGTTCTCGCCGCGCAGCGATATGACCTTGATACCTTTAGACTCGGCATACGCGACATCGATATGGTTAAGACCGGTCGTAGCGGTCGCGATGTATTTCAGATTCGGCGCGGCGTCTATAACCGTCTTGTCGTATTGGAGACCGAGACGCACAAAGAGCGCCTCATACGGCGCCACTGCGGCCGCAAGCTCCTCTTGGCGTACCGAGCGATAGTCAACCTCGCCGAGCGCCGCAAGGACGCTTTTTGCTTCCTCGCTAAATTGTTCGACCAGGTTGAGAATTTTCATTAGGCAAAGCGCACCGGCTTTTCCTCCCAATTATATATCCACCCGCCGTTGCCGTCGGGGCTGGCGAAGCGACCACGGTAATAGTCGCGGTTGAGGAGCTCGATATGGCCCATCTCGCGCACCGGCACGCCTACGGCAGACTTCCAGTTAGGATATTCTTTTGCTATCTGCTCCTGCTGCTGCGCTTTGGAAAGATTGCGAAACGCGGAGAGCTCGCGGAGCATCGCGGGATTAATCGAAACCGGTCCGTCTTTGGTCTGATCGGCGGGCAAAATAGTAAAGTGCCGCTCGACGTAGTCGGCACCGAGCATAATGGCGATTTTTGCCGCCGCCAAACCGGTGTCGGCTATCTTGGTGTGGTCGCTCCAACCGACCGTCGGCGTAAACTGCCGCAACCACTCCATGCGCGCAAGGTTGCAGATTTCGAGCGCGTTAGGGTAGCTGGTGACGCAATGCAAAAAGGAAAAGTTTTTACCCAAACTTTTCATAAGCTCGGCGGTTTTTTGTATCTCGTGGTCGTAGGTTGCGCCGGTCGAGATAATAAAGTTATCAAAATGCTCGGCAAGCTCGCGCAGCATGGGGTAACTGGCGCAATCGTAACTTGCCACCTTAACCCATTTGCCGGGGGCTTTGGGGCCCGCAACCTCCGCAATACGGTGCCGCGAGAAAATAGTGGTCATCGGCAACACCCCGTACCGGTGGCAGGTGTCGATAAAAAACTGATGGTCGTCTATAGAGAGGTCAAGTGTGGCAAGACGCTCCTGCTCGGGGCCGTGGGGGCGCTTAATAGCGGTGCGGATACCGGTCTGCGCGTGCACTTCGCCTTCCTCAAAGCGCTCGCGCTTAGGTAGGTCGGCCGACCACATAGACTGCATTTTAATAATATCGGCGCCGGCCAGTGCGGCGGCCTGTATCATTTCGCGCACGGTCTCGCGCGAGCCGTTGTGGTTTTGGCAAATCTCGACTATCAGCTTTGTCATAGCCGAAACACTGTACATAAAAACCGCCTACTTGGCAAGAAACCGGTCGGCCATGAGTTTGGCGCACACCTCGTTGCCGCTAAGCGTCCCCCACCGCGCCACAATAGCGTCCCGCATCTTTTTTTGGGCTGCGCGCACGGCGTCGCCCTGCGCCATAATCTCCACAAGCGGCTGGCCGCGGTACACCACACCGATGCCGGTTGCTTCGACCGCTTTGTTGTTGCAATAAATCTCCGGGTCATCGGTTTTGTCGTATTGCGGCACCACTACCGGCACGCCGGTAAACATCGACAGCCATACCGACCCCCAGCCCGCGCGCGCAAACTGCAGTTTAATAGCGGGGTTACCGAGCACGTGCGGTAACGCTTTAACCGCACCCGCTACGGCACCGGTGTCGTTGGAGTACAGCTTTAGCCCCAGCGCGCGGGCCTCGGCGTACAAACGTTCGAGCCCTTCAATACCGGTAATCGTTACAAACAAACCGTCTTCCATCGGCTCGTGCACGCGCGCCTTGGGCAGGTCGGTAATCGGCGGGACAAGCACCTCGCCGTCGTAGCGCGGCTTGTAGTTTTGGAACGACGAAAAGGTTGCGGGATACGCCATGCAACGCAAATCTTGCTTACCCTCGATGCGGTCGGCAAGCGCAATACCGGCCTTAAGCAACTCGGGGTCTACATCGACCACACTACGGCCCGCGGCCAGCGCATGCTCCAGAATATCGGCGACGTAGCCAAAGCCGGTCGAGTAGCTGGGCGCCACATCGTAGCGCACGCGCGGAGAGCGGTTAATCTCGACCGCGACGTTTTTGTCTTTCAAATACTCATGCGCGGCGCGCGACACCTCGTCTGCCTTTGTTATCCACGTACGCAGACTCTCTTCATATTTTTTCTCGCCCGTATAAAACACGCTCTTTAACAGCGCACCGAGCGTTTCGTCAAATATAATTTCAGGATGCTCGCCGAATTCCTCTGCCAATACTTGTTTTTGCCGCTCGCCGTACACCAAGGGCACCACTATCTTCATGCGCTTGTGCCCGCGGCGCTCGAGCTCGTCGTTAAAGGCGAGCGCAAGCTCGGTCGTGCGCAGGTACGGCCCCGTGCCGTACGCGAAGTTAGTGACAATGCAGGGTTCCATTATAGGCGGCGGTACTTGATGTTGGAGATTTTGGCGACTTCTTCCGGATTGTGGAGCGCCCAAGTGTCAAAAAAGAGCGCGCCTTTGGCGGCGTGGCGCAGGTGGCGCACCATGTCGGGCTGCTCGAAGTACGCGTGATTGTTCATAATAATCACCAAGTCGGCAGCTTTAAACCCTTCTTTCGGGTCGGCAACGGGGCGCACGCGCAGTTTGCGCAGCTCGGCAGCGCCGACCACCGGGTCAAAGCCGTGGATGTTTTTGTATCCCGCTTTACGCAGACCCTCGACCAATATAAGCGTGGAGGAGCCGCGCAGGTCGGAGGTGGCCGGCTTGCCCTTAAAGGCAAAGCCGAGCACGAAGACTTTCGGATTTTTTTTGCCCGCGGCACGCAAGTGCGCCACGGCGTCAGCGACCACTACCTGCAAAATAGCGGTATTAACCGCGCGCGCTTCTTTAAACAGCGCGGACTCGTACTGTTTTGCTTTGCCGCCTTCGATAAAAATGTACGGATCTTTGTCCAAACAGTACCCGCCCACCCCGGGGGACGGCTTGGGGACGCGGCTGCGCTCGTAGCCGGCGTTGGCCGCGGTAATGACTTTGTTGGTATCTATCCCCCAGCGTTGGCAGATAAGCGCCACTTCGTTGGCAAAAGCAAAGGACACGTCGCGGTAGGTGTTGTTGATAAGTTTTATCACCTCGGCCTCTTCGAGCGTGTCCACCAAGTGGATAGTGCGCGTCATCAGGTTAAAAATATCCGCCGCCACGTTGGCCGAGGCGCGGTTAATACCGCCGATAACCTGCGGCAGGGTGCGCAGCTCTTCGAGCGCCTTGCCCTCGACCGTGCGCTCCGGCGCAAACGCGACATAAAAGTCTTCGCCCGCCGTAAGCCCCGATGCCTTTTCCAGTATCGGCACTACCACCGTGCGCGTGGTGCCGAGCGGCACGGTCGAACGCAATATAACGACATCACCTTGCTTTAATACTTTACCGACGCTTTGTGCCGCGGCGCGCAAGTGTCCGAGGTCCGGCTTTTTAGCGGCGTTAAGCGGCGTACCGACGGCAATAAAATACGCCTCGCACTCGTTGCCGGTAAGCGTGCCCACGGCCGCAAAGCGCTTGCCCACATGCGTGGTCAAAAGCTCGGGGAGCCCCAGCTCAAAAAACGGCGCTTTTTTGCGCGACACCATGGCACGCACTTTTTCGTTCAGATCAAACCCCCGCACTTCAAAGCCCAAATCCGCGAGCGTCAGGCCCAACGTAAGCCCTACGTAGCCGAGCCCCACGACCGCGATACGGCGCAGACGTATGTCGCTGCCCTGCCACAGGTCATACAGGTCGACCAAATCAAGCACCTTGCGCTTGGCGTCGACAATGACAATTTTTTCCAGCCTGTCTTTGTGCCAGCCCTCTTCGCGGGTTTTTTGCACCGCAAGGCGCACCACCTCGGCGGCGGGCTGCCGGCCGACAATCACAAACGGGTCCTTATTCATAATGCTCCGCACCGGCCGCGCCAAAGGCGTGCCTTTGGCGACCGCGCGCAGCAAGTCTCCGCTGGTGACGAGCCCTAAAAGCGTGCGGGAATCGTCGACCACTAATGCGATGCCGCCGGGGATACCGCTTTTTTGCGGCTTGTTGCGGGCAAGCACCCGCAACGTGTCCGCTATCGCGGTGTCGGGCGCTATGCAAATAGTGTCTATATTTTTATGGGCGGGCATATTATTTTTTACCGAACTTTTCTTCTCCTCCTGCCTGCAAATAGCCGAAAATGGCTTCAGCCGCCAAAAAGTCGGCCATGCTGTTTATGTCGACCGAGCGTTCGTCGCTCATGATATACGGCCGGCACACCGTACTGTCCGAACCGTACAGGAGCCCCCGCTCCATAACGACCGCGCGCTTGTGCGCGTATATCCCGCCGTTGCGGCGGTATACTGGATCTAACTTCTGTCGGGTAAACTGGGTTTCAGGCATACCTTCGACATACTGCACCAAGCGGTTATCGTCGGTAATGCGCTTCATTTTTGCAGGATGATACGAGGTCGCCTTGCAGACCGAAAACACCGAGTCGGTGCCGGCATCTAAAAGGAGTTTCAGAGAGGCGTCTATGTCTTCCGTGCGCACAAAAGGAGTAGTCGCCTGCAACATGACCACGTAGTCAAAGCGGCCGTGCTTTTTTTCCAGCTCCTCGACCGCGTGCACAATAACCGGCAAGGAGGGCGTGTCGTCCTGAGCCAACGCCGCGGGGCGGGTAATAATTTCCGCGCGACCGCGGCCGTGCTGGGCGGCGACCGCAAGAATCTCCGGGTCTTCAGAGGACACCGCCACACAAGTAAGCATCTTCGAGTCGAGCGCCGCATCGAGTACGTGCGCAACCAAAGGCTTGCCTCCGAGCAGGCGGATATTTTTGCGCGGGACCGACTTAGAGCCCCCGCGCACGGGTATAACGGCTAAAATTTTTGGGACGCTCATGACTGCGGGTGTACGGCGGGGACCAAGCGGTCTTCCCAAGCGATGTCCTCGCGTCGGATAACGGCGTCGGCATCAATAGCGCACGTGGTACGCAAACCGACCAACGCCGGTAGGTCGCGGGGCTTCAGTCCGTACCCGGGGCTCTTGCAGGTAAGCATAGCTTCGGTAATGATCGCACCTTTAGGTATGGCGACTTTTGCAACGACGCTTTTGCCGTGCTTGTCGCGGGTTACTTTTTCCGCATCAAGAAGCTCTTTGCCGCGAGTGCCGCGGATAGTGCGCATACGCGCGGCCGAGCGCACCATCTCGGCAAAGGTGTGGGGTTCTATCGACACCGACGCATGGTCGGGGCCGGGGAGCAAACGCGACAGGGTAAAATGCCGCTCGACAATAGATGCGCCGAGCGCGACGGCGGTCAGGCTGGCCAATATGTCCTGCTCGTGGCCCGAGTAGCCTATCGGCAACGGGTGGTAGCGCCGCTCCAAAATTTTGATGCCGCCGATATTAATAACCTCGTCCGGAGACGGGTAAATAGAAACGCAGTGCAAAATTGCGAGCTCGTTGTGGTGCGCAAGTATCGTGGAGACAGCCTCATCTATCTCTTCGAGTGTGGCCATGCCGGTCGAGAGTATGACCGGCTTCTTTGTTTCGGCAACGCGCGCAAGAAGCGGCAGGTTAGTAACATCGAAGGACGCTATTTTATAAAACGGCACCCCTACCTTTTCCAAAAAGTCGACGCTCGGTATATCAAACGGAGTCGCAAAAAAGGCGACCTTGTGGAACTCGGCGACCTTTTTAAGCTCGACAAACTGCTCGAACGAAAGCTCAAGCCCTTCGCGATAGGTGCCGTACGTAGTGCCTTTAATGTCACCTTTGGTCTGGGGCTTATCGCGCAACTCTTTTGCAAACGTGTCGTTGATAGAGCGTTTTTGAAATTTGACCGCGTGAGCGCCCGCCTTGGCCGCTTCTTCGATACTGCGTTTGGCAAGAAAAAAGTCTCCGTTGTGGTTGTTGCCTATCTCGGCGATAAAGTACGCCGGCTGGCCGTGACCTATCTTTTGAGCACTGAGATAAAAGGTGCTTTTAGCACCGCGCAATTGCTCCCGGAAGTTGGGTTTTGGGCTCTCTGACATGGGTCGCACTGTACCACAAGGTTTTGTTTCTATCAAGAAAATACCCCGGGTGCCATTTATAACGGCACACGGGGGAAAAGGTTGCATATTCAGCGGGTTTCGACGTCCTCGGGCTTGGTTGAAGGGAGCCCACCCGGCGGGATTTCCATCCCGTACTGGGGCTCCATCCGCACCCGGTCGTTAAAGTGCGGGGTCGAGGCTTCGATGATGACGCAGTCGGTCAGAGCCTCTTCCTGATGCACCGCCCCGGGCGGAAAGTGGAAGCAGGCGCCGGGACCGAGTACCTTCTCCTCAATCGTGCCGGTGCCGGGGTCAAAGCGCACAATAAGCCGCCCCGACACCAGATACCCCATCTCGTCCTTCTGGTGATGCTTCTGGAGGCCGCCCTTGTTGCCGGCCTTCACTTCCAGAATCTTGAAGCTGTAGTGCCCCGGTACCACGCCGATAAGGAGCTCGCGCCCCCATGGCCGCGGGCCGACTTCTTTGGGCTCAACGAACTCAACACCGATGTGTTTAGCCATGGAAGATCTCCTCAGTTGACTCTGCGCATACAGTAATCACAAAAATTATTTTTGTCAAGATTACCGCGGAATTTTAACTATAAGCAACCGCGCGACGCCGGCACATGAGTGCACGTGCGGCTCGCCCGGAGGTATCCACAGCCAATCGCCGGGACGCAGTATAGTTTTAACGCCGCCGCGTATCTCCGCCGCCTTAAGCTCATCAGTATTGTCCGAGCCGTCGGCGCGTTTAACAAAACGCGGGTCAACCAATTCGCCCCCGCATATAAACTCCACCTCTCCTTCGACGCATTGCCAGAGGTCGCCTTCGGTCTTATGTATCTCGGCCTCGTTTACTACGGCAACGTCCTCAAGCACTTTAAGCGGGAAGCCGGTTTGGGCGGCAATGCTTTTGAGCGGCTCGACGAGATGTTTGCCCTGCAGCGGCGCCGCGGCAAGCGTTTCGTCTATCTGCGCTTTTATAATATGTACGGCCATACGAATTATCGGTTTTCCCCGCGGCGGCTATTGATAAGCTGTTCGATGATAAAAAAATCCGCTTCACTGTCTATATCGACCGCACGGTCCTGCGGTATGACGTACGGCCGCACGGTGTCGCCGGTAAGCGAGTCGGTGTCTTTAATAACCCGCGGACGGAACGCGATAATGTTGGCGCGGAAGTAGGCTTTTTCGTACCCTTGGCGCGCAAGCGGCGTTACCTCGCGGCCGCTGTCGGTAAAATAGGTGAGTACTTTTTTATGCCCTCCCTCCTCTACTATTTTTAACGCTTTGTGCGGATGCTGATGCGCCTCGGCAACGACTACCGCCGAGTCCGCCGCGGAGTCGCCGAGCAACAGCTCCACCACGCCGTCGATGTCCTCGGTTGATTGTAGCGGCACCGTCGCCATCGCACGCACCACAAGGTCGGGCTCGTAGCCTTCGTGTTCGCGCAACCACGCCAGCATGTGTTTGACATACTCAAACTCCGGAGAGCGGTCTGCCGCAAGCTCGACAGGGCGCAGCACCGGCACCTCGGCGCCAAAGCTACGCGCTACTGCGGCATACTCTTCGCTGTCGGTCGACACGACAATCCGATTGACGTGCTTTGAGCGCGCGGCGGCCTCAAGTATCCAGCCGACCAAGGGCTTGCCCGCCAAGGGCCGTATATTTTTATTAGGCACGCCCTTAGAGCCCGAGCGTATGCCCACAAGCACCATAATCTTCGGCGCGCTATCCATACCGTTATACTATTGGCGACTTTGTGTGTTTTATCAAGGCGGCATACTGCGCCGCAAGCACGGGGCACGCCACGCCGTAGCGCGCCGCAAGCGCAAGCACCCCGCCCGGTATGGCATCGAGTTCCGATGGTTTCCCCGCCGCGATATCGCGTTGGAGCGACGTCATAAGCGATGCCGGCAACTTGTCGATGTCGGCAAGTACTTGTGCGGGCGGTACCGCAACCCCTTCGGCGGCGGCAACCGCAGAACTTTCTTGCACTAACGCTTCAAGCACGGGGCGCCACACAGGGTCGGTGCGCACCATACCCAGTGGCTGGCCTGCCGCGGCGGTGGCGGTGGCTATCGCGTTAAGCCGCACCAACTTTTTCCATACCACTTCTTCTTCGCTATCTAAGACCGAGACGCTCAGCCCCGCGTCGCGCAGTATCTCGGCTATAGTATTGAGCATTTCGCGCGACACTTCGCGCGAGGCAAGGTCTATATGCGGCGGATTAACCGACAACTGTTTTGCCACACCGTCTTCAACTACTGCCTCGACCGAACCGATAGTGCCTGCAGCAACCGGCGTGCCGAGCGCGGCGCGGACGGCTGCCGCATGACCCGCGCCGTTTAAGAGCGGCACGGTTACCGCGCCCACCACATGCTCGCGCGGCACTTGGGCAAGCGCCTCGACAAGATGCGGCGACTTAACGGTTATAAAAAGCAGGTCGACCGGCTCGGTAAGCCGTTCGCCGCGGCCAAGTAGCACCATGCGATGCCCGCAGGCGGCCAAGCGCTGCGCCAAAAGACCCCCGATGGCGCCGGGGCCGAGTATGCCTATAGTCTTAGGGATTATGGTTTTGGCCACGGATGCGCTTTAAGTACCTCTTCATTGACATCGACTCCCCAACCGGGACTTTGCGGTACGCCGAGCATGCCGTTTACCACCTTAGGCACCGCGGTAAACAACTCGTCGCGCCACGGCACGTCGTCCACGTCGACTTCCATCATGCGCAGGTTCGGTACCAGCGCGCAAAAATGAGCGCTTATCGCGGTCGAAAGATGCCCGTTGTAGTTGTGCGGGGTGACGTTCATTTCATACAAGTTGGCCATGTCGGCTATTTTTTTTGATTCGGAAAATCCGTTCCAAATAACATCTACCGAAGCGACGTCCATGGCATGCTTTTCAAAATAGGGGCGATATTGGCGCAAACCGTACAGGTTTTCGCACGAAGTAACCGGCGTGCGTACTGCGTCTTTTATCTGCCGCAGGGCATCGGGGTCGTAGGTGTCTATCTCGAGCCACAATAAATTATATTTCTCTAACATGCGGCCGACCTTAATGTACCCTTCGGTCTTAAAGTTAAAGTTAAGGTCGAGCGCAATGCCGATATCGTCCCCCACCGCGCGGCGCATGCCGCCGACCCAGGCGTCTATTTCTTTTAGCAGCGCTGTGTCGGCGTTACGTTCGGGGCCGCCTTCGCTTTTATAAAATCCCGGCATATACACCCGCGGCTCGCCGGAGAGTATGCCGATATTCGTCTTGAGCGCGGTAAATCCCGAGGCTTTCACTTCTGCGCCAAACAAGTCGAGGTCCGCCTGCGTTTTAATCTGGGGCTTCCCTACGGTCTGCCACGCGCGCACGCGCGACGTGCCGCAGTGCGACCAATACAGCGGTATCTGGTCACGCACCGCGCCGCCAAAAAGGGCGTGCACCGGCACGCCGAGCGCCTTGCCGGTAATATCCCACAATGCGTTTTCTATCCCGCCGATTGCTTTTTGGACTACACTACCGGGGCTTTGGCGCGTGCGCGCGTGCATGCGGGCAAGCAACAATTCGATGCGGCGCGGGTCCTCTCCCACAATAAGCGGCGCCAAGTCGCGCACCACCCCCTCCATGCCCCGCGGCGAACCGTGCGAGTCGGTGCACTCGCTCCAGCCCACAAGCCCCGTGTCGGTCACGATTTTAACGAACGACCACGGGCGCCAACCCGCGTCGGCGTGCAGCATGTCTACCGAGGTTACCTTCATACAGCGGCAATAGTAGTATATAACTACACCACATGCAAAAAGTCCTTGTAACCATTACGCAGGCCGTTACGGTCAAAAATGTCCTGCGGACCGATATTGTAAAGACCCTTCTTGCCGACCCACAGGTCGAGCTACAGATGCTCGTGCAAAGCGAGGAACGTGCCTTTCATTATGCGCAAGAGTTTACCCTGCCGCGCACCTCGTATATCGCGTTTTATGAGGCGCCGCCAGGCATGTTCGAGAAGCTGTTCGGCTTTCTAAAAAAATACACGATACGTACCAAGACCACCGACTTGCGCCGCCGCATGCTGGCTCACGACACTGGGCGGTACGCCAACTTTATCGGCGGCGTTCTGCTCAATCGCATCTGCTCGATGGGGCCAGTGCGCCGAGTGATCCGCACGCTCGACCGTCATCTTATCCGCGATCCGCGGGTATCAGAACTTTTGCGCGCCGAGGCGCCGGATTTGTTGGTGTGCACCAACCTTTTCGACGATGTGGAGATATCGCTCCTGCGCGAGGCCAAGCGGCTCGGTATCAAGACCGTTGGGTTTATCAACTCATGGGACCGCCTGACGGCCCGTTGGACTGTGCGGCTACTGCCCGACGTGATGATTGTGTACAACGAGGCCGTTAAAAGGGACGCTGTGCGGCATGCGGACATGCCGGCCGAGCGTATCGTGCTCACTGGTATACCGCAGTACGACCGCTACATCACCGAAGAGCCCGAGCCGCGGGAGACATTTTTTGCAAAAAAGGGCCTCGATCCCGCCAAAAAACTGGTACTGGTCGCCCCCATGGGTGCCACCTTTAGCGACAGTGACTGGGAGCTCATCGACCTCTTGCACCGGATGATCGACGAAACAAAGGAGGTCCCCGATGCGCAGATGTTGGTGCGCTTTCAGCCCAACGACTTTTTAGATAAAGAGGAAATTGCTAAACGCCCGTGGCTTATCTACGACTTGCCGGGCATACGGCTAGGGCCCGAGCGCGGCGGCGACTGGGACATGACAGACGCCGACCTGCGCGACCTCAACTCATCGCTCAAGCATGCCGCCGTGTTGGTTACCTACACCTCGTCAATCAGCGTCGACGCCGCCGTGGTCGGTACGCCGGTCATAAATATCGATTTTTTATTAAAGCCCGTAAAAGAGTGGCTCAAGACCCCTACCTTTTATTACGGCACCGAGCACCATAGTAACGCGGTCGCTACCGGCGGCTTTCGTATCGTCAAAAGCAAAGTGGAGCTTTTGGAGTGGCTGCTGAAGTATCTCGCACATCCCGAGCTCGACCGCGAACGGCGCGAGTTGCTCTCGCGAGAGCAGTACGGGCCATTGCAAGACGGCAAAGCGGGGGAACGCATCGCACAAGCGATACTTCAGGCTCTCCCTGATGTGTTACATACCGGTGCTCTGTAAAAACCATCCGTTGTCGACATACCACTTGACGCACTTTTCAATACCCGCATCAAACGTGTGCGCGATTTTCCATCCGAGTTTCTGAGTTTTTGAGAACTCTACCGAGTATCTGAAGTCCTGACCGAGCCTATCTTTCATAAATTCGATTTTCGGAGTCTTGTTAAGACACGTTCCGATTTTTTGCACCATGTCCAAATTAGAACAGGATATGCCGGAACCGATGTTGTAGATTTCGTTGTAGGGAGATTTCTCCAGAATCGCAAGTATCGCCGTGCAATGGTCATCAACATACAGCCACTCGCGGATATACTTGCCGCTCCCGTGAATAGGTACCGGTTCATCCGCCAGAATAGATTTGATTGCCCTCGGTACCAAGTTGCGGGGCGGCTGACCCGGCCCGTAATTATTGCAACAGCGGGTAATAGTGTATTGCAGACCGTGCGTTTCGCCGGCGGCGCGCACGATAAGCTCCCCTGCCGCTTTAGAGGCGGAGTACGGATTGCGCGGGTTGATGGGAGTCTCCTCGGTCCAGGACGGTTCGTCCTTCCCCAGCTGTCCGTAGACCTCGTCGGTGCTTACATAGACAAAACGCTCGACGCCGTGCCTCAGCGCCATATCGACCATCACCTGCGTGCCAACCACGTTTGAGTGGATAAACGGTCCGGCGCTTTGTATCGAGGCGTCGACAAAGCTCTCGGCGGCGCCGTGGATGACGATGTCCGGCTTTTCAAGCAAAAATACGTTATTAATAAACGCCTCATCGGCGATATCCCCCATGTAAAACGCGTGGTCCCTATTAAGCCCGACGTTATATAAATTATACGGAGCAATAACTTTGTCGACGCTCACGAATGTGTACGGCGTCTTCTCGCGCATCACTTTGCGCATAAAATTACTAAAGATAAACCCGCAGCTTCCGGTCACTAATATTTTTTTCATATACCGTATTCTTTCAATTCGGGGATAGGGACGATCCATGTACCCGTAAATGCCGCATGCTTCTGCATGATACTATCGGCAAAATTCCACGCCAGCACCAGCAGGACATCGGGCTTGCGCTCATAGATGGCGTTCGAGGGCAGTATCGGGATATGTTTGCCCGGCGTATAGGTGCCTTGTTTAAGCGTTGTATCATCTACCGCAAACTCTATTGTTCTTTCGTCGATGCCGAGCGCGTATATCAACGTCGTGGCCTTTGCCGGCACGCCGAAAATTGCTATCCGCTTGCCCGCACTCTTGAGCTCATTGAGTTTGGCGCGCAAAGCCTGCCCCAACTCCTCCACTTTTACCCCCAGCCGTGCAACCTTGCCTTCCATATCCTGCTCTTTTGCCAAAAGCTCAGCAACCTGCAACTCAACGGGCCGCGCGCCCGCGCGCGTAACAAACACCCGGACAGAGCCCCCGTGATTTTCGATATGCTCTACGTCAAAGAGTTCCATACCGAGCCGTTTAAAAAACGGAACGAGCGGCGTAAGAGTGTGGTACGAGGAGTGTTCGTGATAAATAGTGTCAAACAGCGTCTTGTCACACACATCGAGAAAATAAGACACCTCGAAAGAAAATACGCCGCGGGGCGCGAGCATGACCTGTACCCCTTTTGCAAAGTCCTCCAAATCGGGCACATGCGCAAAGACATTGTTTGCCGTGACAAGGTCGAATGTGCCGTAGTGTGCGCGCATTTCTAACGCTTTCGCCTCGGTAAAAAAGTCGGGGATGGTTTCGATGCCGTTTGCATTCGCCAGCGCGGCCAAGTTCTCCGCCGGATCAATGCCGAGTACCCGCATACCCCGCTCTTTAAACGCCTGCAGCAATATGCCGTCGTTGCTGGCGATATCGAGCACCGCGCTGCCCTCCGGCAACGCAAAACGCTCTACCACATGCCCGGCGTAGCGTACAAAATGCTCTTTGTTAACCGCCGAATGCCCCGCTACATATTGATAATAGCGAAACAGCCGCGCAGGGTCGACGCTTTCGTTCAGCTGATAATGCCCGCACACCGTACATACGCACACCTCGAGCGGAAAAAGTTCCTGCGGAGTAGGGTCTTTTAAATACTCGTTCGCCAGAGGAGTGGGTGGAAATTTGAGTTTGGGTTCGCTCAAAGTCCCCTTACAGAGTCTGCAGTGTTGTATCTTCATATACTTGGTGCCGAAGGAAGGCCTTGGCCTATCTCATGGCGCAAAATAGAAAAGGCGTTGGCCGCCACATCGCTGATGGTGCGAACCGTTGGATACTTTGCAAGCGGTATATAAAATTCCCGCTTGTGTGCAAACTCCACCGCAGGAGACGGAGCGCGAGCGGCGATCCGCCGTCCGAGCAGTACCCGCCACAGGTGATGCAGCCCCGTGCGCCGCGCAACGAATACGACAGGATACAGAAGCGCAAAACGCCGCGCTTTGGCGAGCAGTTCGGTGCGTACCGGCTCCGGCAAGGTGCGCAAAAACGCAAAGGCGTCGCGCCATACCGGCACCATCATGTTCCACTCCATGTCCAAGTACCGCAACTCCTGCACATAAATACGGGCAAATACATTGTAATTGATGGGAATATCACCGAACACCTCCGGATACCGTTTTTGCAGGCGGAGATAATTTTCTATCGAGCCGTTAATGCGCGTGTAGCCGATGACCGGCGAATATTCCAAAGGAAACGGTGTTTTGCGAAAGCGGTTGCGGGCAGCCGTCGACCACACCTGACTCATAGAGACGCCGAGGCGTCCGACGATGACCACGGGGTAATCAACCGACACGCAGCGCTGCGCATGCGCGAGAAGAATCGGCTGATGCGAAAGCCCGTTCGGCAAATCGTCGAACATAATCGTCCCTATCTGTTTCCACGCCCGCTCCATCACGCCCCGCTCGACCATAATCGTAGACGGATGGAGACGCGGAATTTGATGCTTGGGACCTATGCGATCGAAGGCAAAAAACGCCCGGATAGCCTGAAACGGATTAAAAGTGCGTGTAGTGCCGGTGTACGGAACGACGCCCATCGCATGCCACAAATAGCGGCGCGCATGCCTGTTGTCGTAAAAGTACAGGTGGTTGCCCGCCACTAGGTCGGCGCCGGTAGAGCGCGCCACGGCGACCATCAAAGCAAGCGCCCCCGGCAAAAAACAGTCGTCGTCGCTCAGGAAAAAAATATACCGCCCGGTCGTGTGTCGCGCCGCATAATCAAAAGTACCGTTAGTCGGCATCCCCTCCGGCAAGGGAGCGTTTTTAATTAAAGGGTTATTATATCTCCTGATGAGCCGAGCAACCTCCTCTTGTTTGGCGCAACTACTCACCACTATCTCGACTCCCGGTATATCCTGATTGAGTATCGAATCAATCGCATACTCCAGCTCCGGACGCCCGTTGGTGGGTATATATACGCTTATAAGAGGCCCTTCCATGATATTAGGAGTATATCGCCGACCGCAACGCCTCCACAAGTCGTTCCGCCGAACCGCCCCCTAACTCCCCCGCTTGCTCAGCAAACAGCCGCATACGGCCATCGTGGCCGAGTGCGCGGTCCGTAAGCGAAGACTCGACCAGTATACGCAACTCCTCGGGTGAGCGCGCCACAAACACCCCGCCGCTTTGTATAACCGGCGGATAGTACTCGTAGTCGTAGTAGCGATGCATGCTGTCGTAGTACTCGCGCGGCTCGGTGTCAAAGTCGATAATAATGCTCGGGGTATCAAAGGCCGCCGCATCGATAACCATGGTCGACTGCCCTGTCACTAATACGTCGGCGTAGTAGAGCGAGTCTATAAGCGTCTGTTCGTCTTGGCGCGTTATCTCATTGAGTTTAGAAGCTCCCCCTCCATGAGCATTCTTCCACGGACGGTCGCCGGTTTTTTGCACTACTATATGCGCGCGATTATTCGGCACCGGCAGGTACGCGATAGTGTCGGTCGGCGGCAAACGCACCAGAACGTTTACATCGAGGTGGGAAAGTGTCTCGAGTATAAGCGCATCGAGCTTGTTGTCGCGGATATAGCGGTCGCCTATCGGCGCGAACAAAACAAGTTTCCGGTTTTTATCGAGCCCGAGCGGGGCAAAAAAATCTTCCCGCACGGTAACGGCGGGCTCCGCATACCGGTCGTAATGCGGGATACCTACCACCGCAATAGTGTCTGCTGGTATGAAATTTTTTTCAATCATTTGGCGCTTCAAAGACTCGTTGTGTACCACCACCAGCGCGGGCACCGCGCGCAACAAACCCTTTGATGACACGTTGTCCCACGAGCGGATCATGCCCGCAGTGGCAACACCGCGGGCCTTTGCCTCTTCGAGCAGGCGCACATCCATTTCGTTTTGCAGGTCGGTAGCAAACACGAGCGCCGGCTGATACTTTGCAAACAACGGTGCAAAACGGCGCGAGCGCAGCACCAATGGGTCAAAAAAACGTAAAGCGGCAACAACCGGCCGCGCGCCGCGCAGCAGCGCCGAGGGCAGTGCCGAGCCGATATAGGAAAGTAAGTTCCCGCCGGCGGCATATTTAGCGCGTCTTTTTATCGCAAGGCCTTTGGTACGGGTAATTGCCAGCACTGCATACCGCAGCAGGCGGTCGCGGCGGGTAAGCGTCGTATCCACGCCTTCAACTATAATTTCGCCACCGCCTGCCTTGCCGGCAGGCAGGCCGAACTCGTCGGCAAAGTAGGATACTTTTTCCTGCGGGACCAACAGCACCACGCGGTGTGTATTAGCCAACAGCGCGGGTACGCCGGCCATTAGGATATTGCGCGATATAAGCGCATGAAAGCTCGTAATAAAAACAGTTTTCATCTTAGAGCTTCTCTACCACATACTCCTCGAGCACCAAGTAATCCATGTCGGTCGAGGTAAAGGTGCGCAGGGCGTCTTGCGGGCTTTCGACAATAGGCTCGCCGCCGAGGTTAAAGGAGGTGTTGAGGATAATAGGCACACCGGTCAGTTTGTAAAACTCGTCTATCAGCTCGAAGTACCGCCCATTGTCTTCTTTGGTCACGGTTTGTATGCGCGAGGTGTTGTCGACGTGTATGACCGACGGCACCTGCGCGGCTACGCCGGGGAGCGCCTGCGCCGCAAGCAGCATGTACGGACTTTCGTGCGCAAGGTCAAACCACTCGCTCAACTTGTCTTTAAGCATCGAGGTGGCAAACGGCCGCCACGCCTCGCGGTGCTTGACGCGATAGTTAAGCGTGTCGGCCATGTCGGGGCGGCGGGCATCGGCAATAATCGAGCGGTGCCCGAGCGCGCGCGGCCCATACTCGCTCCCGCCCTGAAACCACGCCCCCACTTTGCCGTCGGCCAACAGCGCGGCCGCGTCTTTGGCTATCGTGGCGGAGCGTCTCCAGCGCACCTTATCTTTAAAAGCGTCTAGGGCCGCTTCAACCTCTAGGGTAGAGTAGGCGCGTCCGAGATAGGCATGCTTCATCTCCCAAAAGCGCGGCTGTTTAAGGAGTACATGGTAGCCCCACAGCGCGCACCCAAGCGGTACTCCGCTGTCGGAGCTGCCGGGCTGTACGAACAAGCGCTTAAAACCCGCTTTGTCTAAAAAGTTTTTATTGGCGTCGATGTTAAGGCCGATGCCGCCGGCTATCGCCAAATTATCCGAGCCGGTCAGCGCTTTAAGTTTTAAACCGAGCGCGACCGCAACGGCCTCGAGCACATGCTGGGCGGTGCGCGCCACGCTTGCATAGTACGTGTCGGGTAGCTGCTCCCCATTGCGCGCCGGGCGCGGCAGGATAATAGGGGCAAAGACACTGCTGCCCAAACGTGCGCGGTGCCACAGCGCCGCCAATGCGCCGCCGATAAGCGGAATACGCCATGCGGGGAATATCTGCGCGTTGCAGACAATTTCGCCGTCTACCTCTTTCCACCAGCGGTGTTCGGGGATTTTTTGTAGCAACGACAGGTCCCCAAACGGCGCTAACCCCATCATTTTGCCTTCGTTGTAGTTGCCGAAGCCGAGGTACGAGCTTGAAAGCAGACTGTACACTTTGCCGATGCCGATGGTCGCGCGGCGTCCGTCGCGCAAGTGGCGCACTTTCTGCAGTTCGGTAAGCGTGTTGTCGCGGCCTTGGTAGAGCGTCTCTGTTTCTACCACTACGCCTTCTTGCGTCAAAAAGCGCTCGCCCGAGCCGTCGTACACCAGCACCGCCGACTCGCTAAACGGTGATGCAAAAAAAGCCGATGCCGCGTGCGCGTCGTGGTGGTTGATAACCTCCACCCGCACGCCCGCAAAGCGGGCACCTGTCTCGCGCGCAAAAATTTCTTTCATCGGTGCCTCTTCGCGCACGCCGGTTTGATCGATAACAATAAGGTCCAGCTCTGCCGGTGTAAGCCCCAACTCCGCAAGGCAGTAGTCTATCGCGAGCGTGGGGAACATATTAAACGAGTGCTTAACCCGGTTAAGCCGCTCTTCGGAGACGGCGACGACGCGCCCGTGCGCAATAAGCGCGGCGCCCGTGTCGTGGTTAGCTATTTTGAGTCCGAGTACGTTCATAGGGTGATGGTGTCGCTGGCGGGCGTTTACGTCAAGAGCCCGAGGCCGTCGAGCAGCTCCTGCGCAAGACGCTTGCCCGAGCGGCCGTCCTGCGGGCCGCCGTAGGCATTTGCCACAACCGCGCGTCCCTCTGCATGTAACTCAGGATTTTTGAGATAGGTTGTTATCGCGCGGCCGAGCTCTTCGGCGCTTTCGGTCAACCACGCGGCGCGATACTGCCGCACAAAACGCAGGTGGTCATACTCGTACAGTACAATACCCTCTTTGAGCGAACGGCTGCGGCGGTGAAAGTTAATAAGCGCAACCGGCTTGCCGAACAACATCGCCTCCATGCCCAACGTAGTCGGCCCGCACACCACCATGTCACTGTAAGAAAGCTCGCACATAAGCCGCTCGTCGTCTTTGGTGTCGAGTACACGGTCGGCATACTCGCTACTAAACGCCTGTCCCGGCCGGTCAAACGCCATATTAGGGGCTGGTTTGGCGTCCCGCAACGCCGCCACTTCTACCGTCGGATGAAAACGCACCATCACATTTGCGTCCCACGTTGCAGCAAGCTCAAGCAAGTAGGCGTCGGTATCGTTGTCGGGGATATACCAATCGCCGATAAGAGCGAGGAGAATAAGCGGCTTTTTTTGGTCAAAACCGTGCTCGGCAAAAAAAGCCTCGCGACTTTGGGGTGATCCTTTAACCCAACGGTCATGGTGCGGGTTGCCCACCAACCGCACCCGCTCCTGCCGCAGGCCGTTTAAATGTATTGCCTGCCGACGCAACTCGCCGCTCCCCACCAGCAGCACATCCGGCACGCTACGGATAAGCCCGTGACTTGTAAGGTTGTCCCAGTTGCGCACCAGCGCGTAGGTGCGGATACCGCGGCGCTTGGCGTATTGCGACACCTCGACATCGCGCTCGTTCTGCACGTCGGTTACCAATACCAAGTCGGGAGCGTAGGTGTTAAAGAGTTCCTCGTAGCGATTTGTAGCGGTAAGTACGCGGTCGGCATAGCGCAACGCGGCGCGGTACCACCCGTGACGTGACAACCATGCCGGTACGGCAGCGGCCGCATAGTACCACCACTTGCCCTCGCGCTCCCACTTCATACGGCGCTGAATTTTGGCCGATGCAGTATCGATAGAAAGTTTTGCGAGCCGTTTTATAATAAGCGTAACAAACTGTTTTGAAGGCGAACCGAGCGTAATGCCCTCGACTATAAGGTTCGGGTACTGAAGTTGCGCGGCAAAATACTCTTTTTTATATCCCGGCACAAGCACCACCACCCGCACGTCGGTGCGCGCCATAAGCAGACTCAGGGCCTCGGTCATCAGCAGGTTGCGCAACACAACCGGATGAAAGCTGGTAATAAGCAGGGTCTTCATGCGGCTCGTGTAGTTATTTTTTTACCAGCACATAGGCGACATAATCGCTAAACCACTCGTTTGCCGGCAGGTACTTTGCCTTTGCACCCAGCCAATGCAAGAACGGCTTGTAGTAGCGTGTTTCGACAAGCGTAAAATCGCGCAGAATTGTCTTTTCAAACACGCCGTGCGGCAGTATGGAAATATGGTTGTTGCCGTAACTCCAGCGCGGAAACATCCCCCGACGCAAAAAGACCAACTTGCTGACGATATGGAATACGTTCGGTATCGCCATAACAAACACACCTCCGGGCTTAAGCACGCGTGCTACCTCGCGGGCCGCATGGAACGGATTTTCCAAATGCTCGCATATCCCCCACGCGACCGCACTCCCGATGGTATTGTCCGCATACGGCATGCGGTCCTTGTTAAAATCGGTTACCGCAAACTGCATCTTGGCGCGGTCGCCCCACCGGAGCATATCTGCAAAATCGAGTACGCGTACATCGCGGTAGCCGTAATTCTGCAGCCATTCTGTAAACTTTCCCCAAATAGGGCCGCATTCAAGTATTGGCCTTTCTTTAGGGCAGTACTTTTCGACCAGTGAGGTGGTTGTAGAACCCTCAAACCGCGGCCCCGTCCAATCGCCCTTGGGCTCTAAAAGGAGCGTGGAATCGCGACGGAGCTCTTCGACCGTTACAAAGGGGTGGCGACCGCGGATAAGTGTAAAAGGTTCGATGCGCATAAGGGTTTAGTATACTCTGAGCGACGCGTCCGCCAATACCGATAGATGGGCGGGGGCCTCCCCTATAGTAAACTTGCGCGGCTGGGTCGAGGTTGCAGCGACGTATCCGGCGGTGTACATCATACGCTCCCGCGTGGTGCTAAAGCCGCCGCGATGCAGACCCGCGGTGTCGGCAAACACCACCGTGCCCGCTTTTCCGAAAGCTTTTTGGATATCCTTGGGATGCACCGTGCGCTCAAGTGCCTCGGGCGCCGGATAACTCCCCTGCGGAAATTGCTGCGGAAAAAGGTGGTGGTACCTGCCGCCCTCCTGACTTCCCCGCACATACGTAAACGGCCCCACACCGTCGTCGAGCACGTCGGAGACATAAATAAAAGCTTTGAGCAGCCGGCGGTCCTCCGGGTCGCGGTGCCATCGCTGGGAAAATTTTGCATCCCCCGCGACCAACACCGTCTCAGAAAGGTTAAACGAGTCAAACTTCGGCATAAGACCGAGGTACATCCCCGCAATAGTAAGCACCGTGTCGGAAAGAGAAAACTGTATGTACGGATTTTCCGGTTCAAGCATAGGCGTGGTCCAGCCGCCGCCGTAGAGCGGAAGTAAAAATGTTTTTTTGGCGCCTTTGGCTATTTCTTTACTTTCAAGTTCGCCTAAAATATGTTCTCTAAACGACGCGTCACTGACCCAGCGTTGTTTGAGCGCACGCGCGTTTTCCTGCATGGCCGGCCAAAGATGGTCGAGCCCCAGCTCTTGGAGCGATGAAAACGCGATACCGTCGGCACGTAATGCGTCGGCAATGCGCCGCTCGTGCGGCGCCTCCCGCAGAGCCAACGCCTGCCACGTGCGCCTGCGGCCACGGTTGATAAAACGCCACAGCGGGGGGCTCATGCGCACCCGCCAATACCGACGCGCCAAGGCATTTTTTATGCGCGTTATCATTTTTTTACCAGCACGTACGCGACGTAGTCGCTAAACCACTCGTTGGCGGGCAGATATTTTGCGTTTGCTCCTAACCAATGCAAGAAAGGTTTGTAGTACAGGGTCTTTTTAAGCTTAAAATCGCGCAGGATCGTCTTTTCAAACACGCCGTGCGGCAGTATGGAAATATGGTTATTGCCGTAACTCCAGCGCGGGAACATCCCCCGACGCAAAAAGACTAACTTGCTGACGATATGGAATACGTTCGGTATCGCCATAACAAACACACCTCCGGGCTTAAGCACGCGCGCCGCCTCGCGCGCCGCATGGAACGGATTTTCCAAATGCTCAAACATACCGAAGGACACTACCGCGTCAAACGTGTTGTCCGGGTGCGGGAAGGTGTCGCGATTAAAATCGACGACGCCTATAGCTTCGAGCTTCGAGCGGTCAGGCAGCTCGAGCAAGTCTATAAAATCGAGCGTCGAGATGCGGTTGTAGCCCTGCTCCTGCAGCTCTTTGGTGAGCGGGCCGCCGAAGGGCCCCAGCTCGAGCAACTTGGCGTCTTTGTCTACAAACTCATACACAAGCGACGGGCGGGTTGAACCGTCAAAACGGCGGCTTTTTGCCTTGCCGTCTTTGGGGCTGACATCAAGCGCCCGCACCCGCTCGGGGTTGGCGCGCATCTCGGCCACGGTCATAAAAGGCTCCTTGCCGCTCATAAAATTATCCTAACACAGAGCGTACTTTGACCGATAGGAGCTCGCGGCTGTGGCGCCAAAGACCGGTCAAAAACACCGTATCGGCGGCGGTAAACGTAAGGAGTTCGCGGGGCACAAACCGTAGATGCGCGTGCTTGCGAAACAGGTATCGCAACTCCGCCACAATTAAACTTGCGGTTACCAGCAGTTTGGTCGCCACCACCCCCCACAAACCAAGCACCGGCAGCGTCGCGACCAAAAGCAACGGCGTTACGGCATTGCGCGACAGCGACGCCAAAAAGAGAAACCGCTGTTCGCGCAGCGCCACCAAAAACGTTTCCGCCTGCATGGTAAACACCACCAACGGCACGGTCCACACCAGCGCGGCAAAATACGGGAGTGCCGCCAGGTATTTAGGGAAGAATGTCGCTATACCAAGCGGGCCCGCGACAAGCGCTACGGCGGTACAGACTACCGCCATCCACAACAGGTATTTAATGCTAAGCACAAAGGTCCTGCGCGAAGCCGCCGCGTCGGCAAGCTGGCGCGGCACGATAGAACTGAGCGTATTAAAAGACAAAAAGGTTTTACTAAGATCAACCATGGTAAGCGCAACGCTATAAATAGCCACCGCTTCGGTAGAGATAAATACTTTGATAAGCCACGGCTGTATGTTGGAAACCAAATTAGACACGACTTGCCGCGCAGTATCCCACTTGCCGTAGCCGCGCAATACTCCCCACAGCACCGACACATGATGGAGCGGCACACCGCGCCATTGCCGCCACGAGGCGCGGGCGCCGGGGAGCATGGTAAGCGCCGCGACTATGTTGCCGATAAGCCCCGCAATAAGCGCCTCGCGCGTCGAGATGCCTATGGTGAGCGAAAATACTATAAGCAAAGCGAGTTGGCCCACTTTGCCGTAGGCGGGCTCCATGGCCGCCGCCCTGAAGTTAAGGCGTACCTTGACCAACGACAACAGCGAGCCTGAAAGCGCTTCGACAAAAAAGTACAACCCTACTATCTGGAGCATCTGGATAAAGTCCGGCTGGTACCAGCGCGACAACAGCGGTGCGCCGAGCACCATGCCGAGCGTCAGCAGCACGCCAAGGCTTAAGCGTATGATATTGTACTCGGTAAAAAGTTTTTTTGCCCGCCCCTCCTGCCCTGCCGCTATAAAACGCTGTATGTCGTTGCCCACGACATTGCCCGCCAAATAAAAAACCACCATACCCGCTCCAAAGATAGACAACAACAGTTGAAAGACGCCGTACTGGTACAGCGTCAGCGAGTGCAAGACGAACAAGGTCGTCATAAAGCCGAGCCCTTTTGTGGCAATGGAAGAAAACCGGTAGTACGACTCTCCCGTCAGAAATTTTTTTGTAAGAGAAATATTAGTGTCCATACGTAGCAGAGGCGCTCCGCAGAAGCGCCTCCATCTGTGTAACCATTGTATCCCAGCGCAGGTTCCCCTCGACAAACGCCCTGCCTTGCGCGCTTAAGCGCCCATACAGCGCGGGGTCGCCCGCCAATGCCTCTGCGGCGTCGGCAATCTGCACCGGCGAAAGCGGCTTCACCAACAAAGCCGTCTGTCCGTGGGTAAGCACCTCAGAAGCCCCCGCACTACGCGACACCACTACCGGCGTACCCGAGGCCATGGCCTCAAATACGGCAATACCCCACGACTGCAAATGGCTGGCAAACACAAACGCGTCCGCCGCGCTATGGAGCGCGTGCAGCTCTTCTTCGGTTACTTCTCCCCGCAAAGTCACCTGCGACTCAAGACCCAACTGTGTTATCAATGCGCGCACGCGCAACACGTACGGATCGGCCGCGTGCGAACGCCCGACAATAGTAAGCGTCGCCTCTATGCCGCGCTCGCGCAACAGTGCGAGCGCTCTAATACCGTCCTCGAACCGGCGATGCGGGAAATAAATCCCCGCCATAAGCATACGCAGCGGACGCCCTGCCGCCGTGCGGGCGCGGTAGGCAAAGCCCGCAGTGTCGGCGCCGGGGCGCACCACGACTGCGTCTTTACCAAACTGCTCGCGCACCCACGCTTTGTCACGCTCATCAAGCACGGCAACCGCTGTTTGCGCGGGGATAAACGGCAGCACCGCCACCGCGTCAAGCGCGCGGTCCACGACACGATGCAAAAGTCCTACACTACGGCCCGAACAGGCGGCATCGCGGTAACGGGTAAACGCGCGCGTGGGCAAGTCGTCCATCGTCCACACCGACGGTATGTCGCGCACCAACGTTTTATAATAGTGCGCCACCTGATACACCACTTGGTCGTGGGGGTTTAACACCTCGGTCGACCGGTCAATGCGCAACGCCAATGCGTGCGAGCGGCGGCGGTCGACATATGCCATCACAAAAAAAGAGACGAGCGGCACCGCAAGCAAAAACCGCTCCAGCGCGCCCTGCCGTGCGCCCAAAGAGACGACCGGCGCAACATCACGGAGCCCGCCGAACAGCGCCTCGGGGTTATAGAAAAAAGTATACAGCGTTACGGTGTGTCCGCGCTCGCGCAAGCCCTTGGCAAGACACAACGCCTGCCGCTCAACGCCCCCGATGCGGTCCAGGCGCCTGACGATAATGGCGATATTCATTTTTGCTCCCGTCGCACGCGCTCAAAGTCGGCAAGCGCCATCATGGTTACCAGCTCGTCAAAGGAAACCTGCGGATCCCAACCGAGTTCTTTGCGCGCCTTGCGGCTGTCGCCGCGCAGGCTGTGGACCTCGCGCGGACGGTAAAAATTTTTATTTATTTTTACCAGCACGCGGCCTTTTTCATCCATCGCGGTTTCGCGCAGACCTTTGCCTGTAAACGTCAGCGTCATACCCAGTGCCTTAGCGGCCGCGGCCAAAAACTCACGCACCGTGTGCGTTTCGCCCGTACTGATAACATAGTCAACCGGCTTTTTTTGCTGGAGCATGCGCCACATCGCCTCTACATAATCGCCGGCAAACCCCCAGTCGCGCTTGGCGTCTAGGTTTCCGAGCTCGAGCTGTTTTTGGAGCCCCAGTTTTATCTTGGCGAGCGACTGCGTTATTTTGCGGGTGACAAAATGTTCCCCGCGCCGCGGCGACTCGTGATTAAAAAGTATGCCCGAGCAGATAAACAGGCCGTACCGGTCGCGGTAGCCGACCACATAGTCTTCATGTGCGCGCAGCTTTGCTTCGCCGTACGGCGACACAGGATTAAAGGGCGAGCGCTCGTTCTGCGGCGGCTTGGTCGAACCGTACATTTCGCTGGTGGAAGCCTGATATATGCGGACCTTCGGGTTAATCGCGACCGCCTCGTGTATAAGCCGGCCAAGACCGTGGTAGTTTATCTCAAACGTTTCTTCAGGAATTTTAAAAGAGACGCCGACATCCGATTGGGCCGCCAAGTTATATATCTCGTCCGGCCGCGCCACCTCGAGCGCGCGGCGCAGCGAGGCGCTGTCGCGCAAGTTGCCGTACAAGTAGGTAATGTCTTTGCGGACACGCTGAGGCAGCCGCACCAACGGATCGTTGGAACTGCGGCGGATAAGGCCGTACACGGTATAGCCTTTTGCAAGCAGAAGCTCGGCTAAATACGACCCGTCCTGCCCCGTAATGCCTGTTATAAATGCTCGTTTTTTCGCCATTTTTACGCTAGTATACCCTAACATGGAGGCACAAAAACTCAACCTCGGATGCGGACGCGATATACGGCAAGGCTACGTCAACATAGACTCCGTAGCGCTCCCCGGCGTCGACATGGTACTTAACGTGGCGGCGGCGCCCCTGCCTTTTGCCGACGGCTCGTGCGACGAGGTGTTGTGCCAAGACGTGCTCGAGCATATAGACTACCTGCCCCTGCTTAAAGAAATCCATCGCGTCCTTGCGCCGGGAGGCCGCTTGGTGGTGCGCGTGCCGCACTACACCTCGCGCAACAACGCGGTCGACCCGACCCACTGCAAAACTTTTAGTATCGATACGTTTGAGTTTTTTTTGGCCGAGCCCGAGTTTAACCACGCGCTTACCTACTACACCGACTTTCATTTTTCCTCTATCGCGCGCATGCGCATCACCTTCCCCCGCGGCTCAAAACTGCTGTTCCTTAACCGGTTGGTTGAGCGCTGGGTAAACGCCAACCGCCGCCGCATGCGCCTGTACGAACTGTCTTTCCTTTCGGGACTCTTCCCCGCCGAAAATATCGAAACAACGTTAGTGCGGTAACCCCCACAGCGCTAGGTACTGCGGGATTTTTTTGTCCCATGTATTGTCGCGTGCAAAGGCGCGCGATGCGTCCGCCATCTTGCCGCGCAAACCCGGCGTCTGCAGTATCTTCAGCATCGCTTGGGCAAAGGCGTGTGTGTCGCGCGGCGGCACCAAATACCCGTTAATGCCGTCGGCCATAGCATCCGCGACGCCGCAGCCGCTGCTGCCGACCACCGGCAAGCCCGCGGCGGCCGCCTCCAAAAAGACAAGGCCAAAGCCTTCTACGTCATGGTCGTCATTTTGCGACAACAATCCAAAGGCCTCGGCGCCCTGATACAGCGCGCGCATATCTTCGGCGGAGTCTACCTGCTCCAATATAGTCACTGCATCTTGGAGTCCCAGTTGCGTTATCAGCGCGGTGAGATTGTTAAACTCTTTTTCCGTATAGCGTTTGCCGACGATAAGGTAGTGAAGCGAGGGCATCTGCGCGCGTATCTCGGCAAAGCCGCGGATACTAAACTTGTATCCCTTACGCCAGCGCAACGAGCCGACCGAAATAATATACGGCCGGTGCGCGGCAGCGGGGACATACTCCGGCGCCGGTGCGGCAAACTGCTCGTACTCTACCCCGTGGGTAATGACCTTGATAGCAAGGTGCGGTATCCGTTTTTGTATTTCGTCGCGGACGAACGTGCTTATAGCAACCACCGTGTCCGCCCGCGCATATGCAAAGCGCATGAGCCAACTTTTCGGCCACCGGTAGAGTCCGGCTATTGCGCCGGTACCGACCGCCGTGATAATAAACTTCTTTTTTAGCCCCAACCCCGCAAACGCGGCGATAACGCCGTAGGGGTAGGTGTCGAGCGGATGCACGATATCGGCTTCTTTAAGCGCGGCGCGCACGCGCAGCAAATCGCGTACCAGCGCAAACGTGCCGCCGGTAAACAGCGGCCGTTCGTAGGGTTTACCCGACTGCAGAGTCGTAAGGGCCACAACCTCGGCGCCCGCCGCTTGGGCCGCCTCGATAATATGCGCGGAAAAGACTCCCCCGCCGTTGTCGTGCCGCAAATTGTGCGCAAGAAAGCAAATCTTCATAGCGAGCAGTGCTGCAGGTGCGGCAGTATGGCCTGTGCGCGGGCGTCCCACGTAAAGCGCGCGCCATGCACCCGCGCGCGGGCCGCACGCGCGGCCGCGTCTGCCACGTCTGTAAGCGCATGCGTAATGCCGCGGGCAAGCGCCGCGGGGTCGTCGGCCGCCACCAAGTACGCCGTATCTTCAGACACAATTTCTCGGATACTCGGTAAGTCCGAAGCGACTACGGGGCGGCCGGAGGCCAAATACTCGAACAATTTCATAGGCGAAGTGTAATACTTGGACACCGCCTGCGTGCCGGTGTTGGGCAAGACGAGCACATCGGCGGCGCGCAGCCAATGCGGGACAGTCTCCCGTTTTTGAAACGGCACAAACAATATACGCGGGTTGTTGCTTTCGGGTACTTCTTTTTGCAATTGCTTGGTGTCTTCCTCGGTGCCCCCGACCAGCACCAACTGTACGGCCGGGGGCATATGCGCGAGCGCGCGCACCAGCGTGGCCACGCCCTTCCATGCAAAAAATTGCCCCACATACAGCGCCACGGGGCCCTGCGCCTTTAAACCGACCGCGTGCCGCGCCTCGGCAACACTCTCTTCTATCGCAAAGATGTCTACGTCGGTGCCGTTCGGCCAATACACTATTTTTTCTTTTGCTATGCCGAACCGGCGGTGCAACTCGTCTATTTTCCATTTAGTCTGCACCGCAAACCCGGCTGCACGGCGCATAATCCGGCGATACATAAAATTTGTGCCGGGGAAGTGATGAATGTCGTAATACACCGGCACTCCAAGAAACGAGAGGAAGTATAGCGGCATATAGTCGTGCGAAAAGTAAACCACGGTACGGCCACGGTACTGCCACGCGCAGTACGCCGCGGCACACAGCGAAAAGGAGACCATCTGCACCAGATACAACAAGCGCCGTGCAACGCGCAGCGGGTGCAGGTCGATGCTCGGCACGCGCGTAATGGTAAAGAGCGGCTTGACGCCGTAATACTCGTACGGGTCTTTTTTACTCAAACGCAGCAGGCGCGGCGCCACCACCTCGACGCGCGTACCCGCGCGGGCAAACGCTTCGCACAGCTTCATAAGCGCGAGGCCGTGAGCCTTTTCGGTCGGGAGCCGCGTATCGGCTACATATACTACCGTAAGCGGTTGTTTCATTTGATGGCGTACACGTAGTACCCCGCGGTGGTCGTGCGGCGCACGGTCCCAAGCAACGTATCAAGCACATAGGCCAGCGGGTCGAGTACAAAGCGCATCTTGTGTTGGAACGGTACAAAAAAAGAAAGTGCGGTAAAGTACCCGCCGCGTTTGCACACCGCGACCTCGGCAAAACCTTCGAATAAAAGCGCTATGGTGTCGTCAAAAAACCGCCAATAGTCGCCGTACGCGCCTTTGCGTGCATGATACGGATATATAGACGGCACATACAACAGCATGGCGCCGCCGGGGCGCAACACGCGCTTAAGTTCGGCCATCGCGCGCAGCGGGTCGTGTACATGCTCGAGTACGCTTTGGCAGATAATCCCGTCGAGCGAATGCTCCGGCATCGGCAGGTGATGTATGTCGCCCACGATGTCCGCCCCCGACACTTTGTCGGTGTCGAACGTACGGTAGTTAGACCCGGCAAACAGGTCGCGGTACGGAGCCAGCCACTTTTGAAACCGCTCCCCGCCGCCCACATCAAGCACGTCCCGCTTGCGGGCCAACTCGCGTATATGGCTGTCTACAAACGCGTCCCAAGGCATGCGCATAGGGTGAGTATAGGCTATTCAGGACATCTCTTCCACGAGGCGCTTTGCAAGGCGCGGCAGGCTCTGGCGCTCGGCCTCGGCGCGTGCCGCGTTGCGCAGACGCGCCCTTTCTTCCTCCGGCAGCGCAAAAAAACGGTCTACCGCGCGCGCGAGCGCCACGGCGCCATCAACATACAACTCCGGCATAAGCGCCCCCCAGTCTTTACTGGTGGCAAAGGGTACACAGCCCGCGCTCGCGGCCTCGAAGATAGTTTTATCAAACATCCCCGACGGAGAAAGGTTGACGAACAGTTCGTGCGCCGCAAACACCCGCGGTGTGTCGGCGTGCGGCACACCGGCGGAAAACTGCGTACCCTCCGGTGCGCGGGCCGTAAGCGAGGCTAGGTAGGCCTTGTCTGCAGGACCAACGAACGACAGCTGGACCGGCGTTGTAAGCAGGCGCGCGGCCTCGAGCAATAGCTCCGGACGTTTGCTAGGGGCAATGCGGCCCAAAAAGAGCACCGAGTGCGGGACGCGGGGTAGTGCGGGCACTGCCTGCAGTACTACTCCGACCGGCATACGTACCGCATTGCGGTAGCGCGCGGTATACGAAAATGCGGATGTATAAAATACGGTTGCAGCGCTACGTGCGGCGAACGAGGTAAGCAATGAGCCCGCATAATGGTTGCGCCAGAGATATATTTTTTTACCAAGCAGCGTCCACAGCCAGCCGGCGGCAAGCACAAACTCTTGGCTCATGTGCACAAATACCGCGTCGTAATTTTTTCGAAGCACTACGATATATCGTAGTAGTTGGGCCAAACGCATGAGACGTCCGCGCCCCAAGCACAGCACCGTAACATTAGGCGGGAGCTTATGCTCACCTTCCCGCAGACACAGCACGGTTACCTGTTCGTAGTGCGTCGACAACTCGGCCACCCACGCGACAAAAAACCCGAGCATAGGGTCGTTTTTGTCTACCGCTTGAGCGCAGATAAGTAATTTCATACAAGGCTTTGTGCCCACTCCTTTGCCCACGCTTCTTTGGTAGGCAACGAAAGCGCAAGTACCCCGCGTGTACCCGAGGCCAACACCTGAGCAACCGCCCGACCGAGGTCTGACCTTGGTACGACTACAGCGCCGGCTTCCCGCGCAATGCCGACATCGGGGGCTACCACCGGCACGCCTGCCGCGAGCGCCTCTACTATGCTTTGCCCCCAACTTTCGTGCCGCGAGGTCGACAGTACGACGTCTGCCCGCGCCAAGTAACCCGCCGGCTCGTGCCAGCCGGGAAACTCCACTGGAAGGTTTAGCCTCCCAGATACGGTGCGAAGTTTTTGCTCTAAACTCCCGCTGCCCAACATAACCAACGTTGCTTCCGGTATGGTTTGTATAATCTCAAGCGCACGTAAGGGGTCTTTTTCATATTCAAAACGGCCGACCCACAATATTGTTTTTTGCGCGTGCGGCACCGGCACTATCGCTTTAAAACGCTCCAACTCTACAAACACCGGCAATACGGTTATAGGCGCGCGGACGCCCAAACGTAGCACCTGTTTTTTAATTGTTTCCGACACCACGCGGACCGAAGTCGCCTTGCGCAACACCATACTCGCCAACACGCGCCGCACCAGCGGCTGGGCCGCAAGGTCGGTGTGGACTTGTACGTTAAAACGCGCGCCCAACATGCGCGCGACTCGCTTGGCAAACAGCCCCCGCCAAAAGGGGTCCTGCACGGTCACCACATCGAAGGGGCCTTGCGGCACTTTGGGCCACAAAGCTCCGCGGCCCCAAAAAATGACCTCCAAGCGCTCAACCGCCCCGGCCTGCGCATCGAAACGCGGGTGGCCGGGGCCGAACCGTTTGTCGCCCGTTATCATAAGGACTTTCATAAGGTGTTAAGAAGTGTCGAAAGGCGGGTAAGCGCGCTATCAATGTTAAATTCTTTCGCGCGCACCAAGCCGCGTACCGCGCGCTCGCTGGCCGCAACTCTGTCCGCCTCGACGTTACGTATGGCCTGATACAGCGCTTCGTCGTCTTGAGCCGGCACTAAAAGCCCTGCGTCTTTTACTACCTCTGGGTTGCCGCCAACATCGGTGGCAATAATCGGCGTGCCGAGCGACAACGCCTCGACTAACTGGTGCGAAAGGCCTTCGTAGGTAGAGTTGTTAACGTACACGTCCGCGGTTTTAAGCCATCCCATGGCTTGCGCGTGCGGCAACTCGCTGAAGATTTTTAGCTTCCAACGCGGCTCTTGGGACACCACGCGCTCAAGCGCCTCAAAACCTTTCCACGGTACCTTGCGCCCGAACGACACCACAAGAAAACCCTGAGGTCTGTCCTGCGGCAATTCGTACGCCGGCGGGAGCGCGATACTGGTGTAGATACGGTGCACTTTTGCAGGGTTTGTCCACGCGCTGACGAGCTGTTTCATATACTCGCTCGGCACCACGACCACACGCGCACGGTTAACCACAAACCGCTGCGCGCGGCGCAAGAGCTCCAGCTTCCAACCGTACTTTTTAGTTTGAAATTCGTCGAGCTCCTCGGTAACACCGAAGCGTTGCCGCCCCTGCTCCCACGCGTAATCCCCGGGCACCCGTACCACAAACGGTTTACCCGTTACCATGGCCGCCAGCACCGCGGGGAACCCGACGCTTACCGTGTCGAGCGCATACACTATATCGGCGTCGGCCGCGTAGCCGATGCTCATAAAAAAATATGCGGCATGCCTGAGTATCTTCGGCACACGGCGCACGCGGCGGTACGGCAACACAGACACGGCAAACCCGAGAGCCGGCAGGCGCTCTTCAAGAAATTTGCTGTAGGTGGCCGGCCCGCCGCTTTGGGGCGGATACAGGCCGGTTGCTATAAAAACTTTTTTTTGCGTCATACAAAAAGACGGGCGAATACCTTCTCCCGCATATCGCGCGCTATGAGGCTCCAGTCATATTTTTGTACGACCATGGCCCGAGCCGTTTCTATAACCTGGGCCGTACGCTCTGGGTTACTCAAAATAGCTTTAATTTGCAAGGCAATTTGATCGGGCCGATCTTTCTCTACAGGCCATGCCACCTCGGGGGTTATATAGTCTTTAAGACCCCCTTCTTGTGTAGTAATAACAGGGATCCCCGCCGCCATTGCTTCGGGGAAAGAAGCCCCAAAGCCCTCGCTCCGGCTGGGGCGTATATAAATATCCGCGGCATGTAGCAGAGACACCAAACGGCTATGGTCCATATAGCCGAGCCACTCGATACGGTTCTCGACCTTAAGCTCGCAAGCTAATGCCTTGAGATTTTCTTCTTCTGGCCCCGCTCCCGCGATTTGAAACCGCACCTCCGGCACTAAAACCATCGCTCGTATTACGTCGTCGACGGCGTTTTTGTGTACCAGACGCGAGGACGTAATAAGTACTGTGCCCTGATGCGAGACTTTTGTTCCTGAAAATTTTTGCACATCAGCGCCGTTGGGTATGACTTCGACTTTACCCGCGTATCCCATGCGTTTTGCCCACGCCGCCAAAAAAGTAGAGAGAGCCGACACGGCCGTGGCATTGCGGAATCCTTTTTTTAACAAGAATAAAAACGGCAGTATGCGCGCGCGGGCAAACATGTACTCTTCTGTATCTCCTTCTTGCAGAGTTAATGCATAGGGGATGCCGAGCCGCGCCAAAACTACAGGTAAAAGCATATAACTCATCATCGACCAACAAGCATCAAACCCGATTTGTTTGTGCAAGCGCCGCGCGGTTTGTACCGCGCGCGGGATAAACAATATTTTGTCTATATATGAACTCCCACCGCCCACCCGATGCACCAGCACATGGCCCACCTGTTCGACCGGCGCATCAGTACGTGAAAAACGCATCGTAACCATGTGGAATTCGATGTCTGCAATACGGTCGGTTATTTCTTTAATAGCCACCTCGGCCCCGCCCACGCGCGGGTAGTAGGCTAAAGAAAATATTAAAATCTTTTTCATGCAATAGCGGCTTGTATGTAATCTGCAAGCTTGTGTGTAGGCCTCCACCCTATCGCTTGCGACTTGGTGGTATCGAGCGTCGCGTCCATACGGTTGCCGGCGCGCTCGGGCAGCATCGTCACTTCCCCGCCGAACATCCGCGCCACATCGAGCACCGAGTACTGCTCTTCGGCGCCGAGTCCGTACTCGTCGCCTTCGCCGCGCTCTCCCACCGCCAGCAATCCTTCCACAATATCGCCGACATGCGTGTAATTGCGCTTTTGTGTACCCGGAGCAACCACGGTCAGTGGCTCGCCGTGCATCTTTTTTTGTCTAAATATCTCGATCACCGTACCGTACTTGCCCGCGCGCTCGCGCGGACCGTACACGTTATAAAAGTACGTAATAGCGTACGGCAAGGAGTACCACCGGCCGTAATTCTGCACCAACTCGGTGTTGCTTGCTTTGGTCCACGCGTAAGGGCTTTGTACGCGCCCCAGCCCGCCGTCGCCAAACTTGGTGCTTGAGCCCGCGTACACCAGCTTGCACTTTTTTTTGCGCCAAAACTCCGCTACGCCGAACGTGCCGTCTTTGTTTAAGTCCCACACCAGCGCCGGCTCCTCTAAAGAAATTTCGACGCGCGAGTACTCGCCTAAGTGGTACACCACATCCGGTGTCTCGGGGACCAGTGTTTCGATGTCTTTGGTGTGGCCCGTACGATACTCTACTCCCGCGACATGATTGTCTTTTGAGCCGGCGAAGTAATTATCAAGTGAAATAACCCTATGCCCTTGCGCGACAAGACGCTCACACAAGTGCGAGCCGATAAATCCGGCGCCGCCGGTGACCAGTATAGTTTTCTTATCCATATGGCTATTCAATCTCAAACTCCTCGGCCAAGGCCCTAGTTTCAGGTCCTGACGGCCTATGAGCATAGTAGGCCCCAACGGCCCCTACCGCAATGATAGCCGACAACCCCACTAAATAGCTCCACAAGACTCCCTCGGCCGCGGGGAGAGCTTGTGCTGCTGCGGCAACTTGTGCTGTGGTTGGTTCTTTTGATGCTGCCGTTTTTGCTGCCACCGCAGCTGCGGTGGCAGGTTTTTGCGGAATCTCGACTTGTTGTCCGCGCAACGGCGACTGCGCACTGGGTGTGGCACTCGCGGCAAGCGCACCATTTGGGTAACGTAATAGTGCGGCAGTGTCGCCCGCAAACCCCATGACAAGAGGCGCAAAGCGCACACCCTTGCCGGCAAGTACGACGGTCTGCGCAGGGATACTAAACGGGGTGTTGTTGCCTTGCGTCAAAGACCACAGCCCTACATCAAGATCTCCGTTTGAAGTGTTGGCAACGGTAAGCGACCCGTCGCCCTCGGCAAACAACTTGACCGACGCAACAGCAACGGACAAGTCGAGTCGTGCCGTAGCGCTTGAGTAGTTGTACGCAACGGACAACTGTACTCCGTACGTGCCCGGGTACGCATAGGTGTGCAGCGCGTGCGCGCCTTCTGCAACGACACCGTCACCGAAGTTCCATATATACCGCACATTGGCGATAAGGGGCTCTCCTTTACTGCCGACGGCCGATCCGTCAAACACCGTACCCGCGCCCGCCAGCGCACTAGCGCCGGTGGTGATATAGGCGGCGATAGCCGGTTGCGAATTACTGCCGGTTATTTGTACTTGCGTTTGGGTGGAGGTCTGCGTTTGGGTTTGAGTTTGAGGCTGGTTCTGCACGGCGGCGCTTACCGTAATAAAGTCTTTAATGCCGTTGTATGTGGCCGTGCCTATGCCGCTGACGTTTTGGATATCCTCTATTGCCGCAAACAGGCCGTATTGCGTACGGTAGTCGATAATCGCCTGCGCTTTAGAGGGGCCAATGCCGTTTAATGTCTGCAGGGTCGCCGAGTCGGCGGTATTAATATTTACCAAATCAACGGCAAGCGCCTGCGCAGGCAGGAGTAAAAGAAAAAAGAATATAAGTAAAAAATGTTTACGCAGCGTCATCAAACGGCTCTACCGCGAGCATCTCGCGGATTTTTTCTTGGCTCAGCTCGGGTGTTTTATGTGCCTCGGGCGCTACCTTACCGAGCGTGCGCTTAAGGTCGGGGGCGTGTATCTCGGCTTTTTTACCGGTAGCCATCGCCAACGCTTCGCGCAAACTTTTAGCCCCTCCGAGCGGCGGCTTTTGCGGCTGCTGTTGAGGTGCCGGGGCCGGAGTTCTGCGGGCCTCGCCCGAAGAGCTATGGCCGCGGGGCTCTTCGCTACGGGGCACTGCGGGAGCGGCGGCGGCTTTGTGCAGTATTTCTACTTCCCTCTTCAATTCCGGCGTCGGGTGATGCACGGGATGTGCGGGGGCAACCGGCACGGGTACGGTTTGTACGCGCGGCGCGGTGGCGCGCACAGTAGCGGTGTACGATTTTTTAGGTTTAGACAAGTCGGGCACGACAGGGTCTACCTTGTGCCACTCGTCTATATCACGCTCTACCTGGGCGCGCGGCTTACCGTAGGTTGAGCGCGAGGACTCGAGCACGCGATCGACAAAACGCTCCGGCGGCAGGTCAAACGGAGGTAAGGTTGTAGCGCTAAAAGGTGGCGAGCCGACACCGTCTATCATGAGCGTTAAGTAAATTTGGGCGAAACCTAAATTAACCAAATCGGTCGCGGTAAACTGCGGGTTGAAAATTGTTTCCAACACCTCGGCATCAAACGGCCCGACACGAAACGCCACCGTCGTGCCCACGTTGCCGAAGACCGCGTCGCGTACCTCTTCCTCCATTTGCTCGACGTACTGGTGGGCAATAAGCAGGTTGAGTTTGTATTTGCGCGCCTCGGAAAGTATGTCGGCAAAACTTTCGTTGGCAAAGTTTTGGAACTCGTCTACATAAAAGTAAAAGTTCGGAAGCGTGTTCATTACCTCCAGCGATACATCGGCGCGAGACATCGCCGCCAAATAAATTTTGGTTACCAGCATCGAGCCTAGGAGTGTCGCGTTGACCTCACCCACGCGGCCTTTGGAAAGGTTCATGATAAGAATCTTCTTTTCGTCCATCAACTTGCGTATGTCAAAAGACGACTTGGGCTGCCCCACGATGTTGCGGATAAGAGGGTTCGAGGTAAATTGCCCGACCTTGTTTTGTATGGCGGGCGTCGCGTCCTGTGTATAGCGGTCGGTGTAGTTGGCAAACTCGTCCACCCAAAAACTTTTTACTATCGGGTCTTTAACATTTTCCACTACCTTTTTGCGGAAGGCTTTGTTGATAAGCATGCGGTTAACATCAAGTAGTGTCGCGCCTTCGTACTCCAAAAGCGCAAGGAGTGTGTTCGAAAGGATGTACTCCATGCGGGCGCTCCATGCGTCTACCCAGATTTTGCGAAACGCGGAGAGCAGGCCGGAGACCACCAAGTGGCGCTTGTCGTAGCCGACGTCTTCCATCACGTTAAAGGCCACCGGATGCTCCATGTCAAACGGCGCAAAGTACACTACGTCTTTAACGCGGTGCGCCGGCACATACTCCATAATGCGGTCTGCTGTGCTGCCGTGCGGGTCGATAAAAGCAATACCTTCGCCGTTGCGGATGTCCTGTATGGCCATGTTCTCCAGCAGGGTGCTTTTGCCCATGCCCGTTTTGCCGATGACGTACATGTGGCGGGCGCGGTCCTTGCGCTTAATACCGAACGGCATAGCGCTCCCGCGCGAGTTGGTCTGCGCAAAAAACGTTATTTGATTAGGATCTTCCACTTGCCGTTAATTATAGCAAACTGTAAAGCCCTTATTGATACTGGATAAAGCTCGGTGCAGGAGTAAGGTTGAGCACTTCTTGCATCGTTAAGAGGCGGCTCGGGATTTCTTTAAGGTCGTTTTTGTAAAATATTTTTAGCCCCGTAAACTGCACCGGCTCGGGATATATCACGTGGCGGTAGGTGCCTATTTTGCGTTGCGGCGAGCCCCAACCGTCCATCTGCACGATTATCTGCACCTCCGGCAAGGGTGTTATCTGCTTGTAGCCCGTAATCATATCTTCGGTAAAACGGTGCAGGAGGAGAATCTTCGGCGGCAAGTTATGCTCGCGTACCAACGCGGCCAAGTATTGCGCGGCATTGTTGATGGTCGCGGCGTCGGTGGTGCCTATAACACGCCCGGGCGGCGTGTTGCCCTGCATATCAAACTCCGGGTCTATGGCCAAATGCACCTGCGGCAGCGCAAGATAGTCTTTTAAGAGCGGCAGTTCCTCCTCGACCGAGGAAAGTCCGACTTGGATGTCGAGAATGACAATGGCGTTTATTGTTGCGGCCATCGCGATAGCTTTGTCTATTTGCGTATCAGGCATGCGCAAGCGATACTTGCCGTCTTTACCGGCGCTGCCCTGCGCGGTGACATCGATATACTCGATAGCCGGCACAACCGGCGTGGTGGGATCAGCGGCCTCCCACGCGTCTACTTCTGCCTGCAGTTTTTGCAGCACTACCTCCTCCGGATACTCGCCGAGCACGCCCATTTGTTTGGAGTAAAAGTTGCCGTAGTACGCGACAATACGGTTAAACGGCAGTAGCGCGCCGACGTTGGGGTAGGCTTTGCGCACGGGCCACAGGGGCTTGGGCTCGGTGGTTGAGGCGCTGGTGGTACCCTGCAAAAAAGCGGCGTGCCACGGGCTTGAAGTTGCCACATGTGCAAGTGCCAGCAGCCGCGTGTCGTACTCGAGCGTATTAAGCGGCACTACCTTCGGCGGTTTTTTTGTTTGCGTGGCCGACCCGGAGCCGTAGGATACGGCACCGACTTTCGGCAAATAAAAAAAGACGCCGCAAAGTACGCCGATGCCTACACACGCAAGGAGCGCGTACAGAAGCTTAGTTGAGTGACGTGATGCCCTCGTGGGTATGCTCATGTGTAGAGTGAGTGTGCTCGCTTTCGACAAAAGAGTTGTGCGCATGTGCGCGTCCGCCGCGAGCAAGCGCCTCGCCGCGCAGGAGAAATCCGGTGACCGCGAGCCCAAGACCGGAAAGTACCAGTAAGATAACGCGCCACTCACCGGGGATGCCGAGGTACGGCACCACGACCACAAAGAGACCGAGGACAATAATGGTCATCTCTTTAGACATGACTTTAGTCTATCGCCTAGCGTAGCGAGGGTCAAAGCACAGCTTTGTTCCCGAGCGGAGCGACGGCGTTATCGCCTGTGTAGGCGTTACTCCCCTTCTACAATGACAACAAACTCGCCCCGCTGTTTTTGGGGGTCGTTGGTTAAGAGGTCATGGAGTTCTGCCGCGGTGCCTATAAGCGCCTCTTCGTATATCTTGGTCAACTCGCGGTACAGGCCCACCCGGCGCTCGGGCATGGCTTTAGCCATCGACTCCAACGCTTTCATAATCCGGTGCGGCGACTCGTAAAAGATACTGGCGCGCTTGGTTTGGGCAATTTCTTTAAACAAACTTTCTCGGCCTTTCTTTTGCGGCAAAAATCCGTAGAACGTAAATGACGGTACGCGTATGCCCGCAATAGCAAGCGCCGCGGGCAATGCCGAAGCGCCGGGGATAGTTTCTATCTGCGCGCCCTGCTCGCGCGCTTTGGCTACCAACTCACCGCCGGGGTCGCTTACCCCCGGCGTACCGGCGTCGCTTACCAGCGCGACATGCTTACCTTGCGCCAGAAGCCCGAGCACCTTGCTGTCGGCGATTGCGGGCGTATGGATGTCAAAATGCGAGAGGAGTTTGCGCGTAGTGCGGGTGTCCTCGCAAGCGACAAAGTCAGCCTCTTTAAACGTGCGTAGCGCGCGCAGAGTAATATCCTCTAGGTTGCCGATGGGTGTTGCGACGACCGAAAGTTTGCCGTTCATGCGGCTACACTAGCACATTTACAAAAAATATCGTATATAAAGGAAAGAGTAGGCTCTTACATAAGGAGGTCGTCATGGACGCCATGACCCACGAAACGGCGCCGTTGGTGCCGCTCGTCTTCAATACGTTTGAGTCAAAGCGCGTCCGCTTTAGTGCGGCGTGCTTTCAAGGCCCGGGCAACGAACTGTCACTCGGGCCGCTCAAAGAGCCGGAGGATGCCCGTAAACATCCCCTGCTTACGGCACGCCTACGCAGCGCCATGCGGCACTTGGGCGCCAACCGCGCCTATGCACCGTACCCGGTGAACTTCAACGGGGTGATCATCAAGCCTGTCGAACTCTCCAAGGTGTTCCTGCTCGAGCCCGGCATGTTGATGTTCCGTAACAACAACATGCCGGCGGACGGCACGTTTTTGCGGCAAAGGGGCGATGCCGGCATCTTCAGTGCCAGCGGATGCAGCGTCATCGTCGCCGTGCTCGGCGATTACGTTATCTTTGCTCACGCGGGGCGCGACTGCGTTATCAATCGTAAGCGCGTGCTGGGCGAACCCGATGCAAGGCCGTTCGAAAGCGTCGTTGATAACATCGTTAAGGCGTTTCTTGAATTCGAGGGCAGCGAGCCGGTGCTGAGTAATATACGGGCATGGGTGCTCTACTCGATCAAGCCGGAGAACTTCGTTCACCGGTTTGATGACGAAAAGCATCACGTGTACAACAGGCTCGTGGTCCCACACCTTGAGACGCTCGGCCTCGTGGGCGGGATGCAAAAGTCAGTTGAGGATGTCTGGCTCGACATCCCCACCATCGCCAAACTCCAGTTCATGCAGCACGGGGTGCCCGAGCAGAATATCTCGCTCGAGCACGCCTACCTCAGCGATGAGCTGCCGACCACCCGCAACGGCGGCGGCAGGTACCTCGTCGCGGTTGTGCGCCACTAAGCTTCCCCTCCGCCTTTGGCGGAGGGTTTTTCTTTGCTACAGTTGTGCCATGCAGTGGAAAAAGGCCCATTTTATAGGCATCGGCGGCGTAGGGATGTCGGCCACCGCCAAACTCCTGCGCGATGCCGGCGTTGCTATCTCCGGCTCTGACGAGGCGGTATACCCGCCTATCTCGACCATGCTCGAGGCCGAAGGTATTGCTTACAAAACACCCTACGCCGCCACAAACATTCCGGCGGATGTCGACCTTATAGTTATTGGCAAGAACGCCAAACTGATCCCCGAGACCAACGCCGAGGTGGCTGCGGCGCTCGAATCAAAAAAGCTCGTGCTCTCCTTCCCCGAGGTGCTGGCCGAGGTAAGCAAAGACAAAGAAAACATTGTTGTCGCGGGGAGCTACGGCAAGTCGACTTCGACAGCACTCTTGGCACATTGCCTCGAGCAAGCGGACCTTGCGCCGTCATACTTTATCGGCGCAGTACCCATCTCCCCAAAAACGAGTGCCCGTATGCAAAGTGGCCCGTTGTTTGTGCTTGAGGGCGACGAGTACCCCGCCAGCAACACCGACCCGCGCTCCAAATTTTTACTCATGCAGCCGGCGCACTTGCTGTTGACCCCGCTCGCGCACGACCATTTCAATATCTTCCCCACGCCGGCCGATTATCTGAAACCTTTTTATGAACTTACTAAACTCTTGCCTGCAAGCGCGACAATGGTTGTATGTGTTGAGGGACCGCTCAGCAAAGAGTTCTTGGGCACCATCACGCGCCCGGTCGTTACCTACGGTCTTCACGAGGGCGACTATACAACCGCCAATATCGTATGGGGCGAAAAAACTCATTTCAACATTTTGCAAAACGACAAAATAATAGTATCTATCGAAACGACCCAGCTGGGCGTACACAATATTCAGAATATCGTGGGTGTTGCCGCGCTTGTCTTTACACTTAAACTCATGAGCCCCGAGCAGTTTGCCAAAGGGGTAGCGAGCTTTAAGGGTATCGTGCGCCGGCTCGACCGCAAGTCAGAACGCACCTCCATTCCTATTTTTGAAGGCTTTGGCTCGAGTTTCGAAAAACTGCAAAGCGCCGTCGCCGCGATGCGCCAGCATTTCACCGACCGCCGTCTGTTGGTTGTCTTTGAGCCCAACACCATAGGCTGGCGTTCGCGGGCCACGCTTGAGCAGTACGACATGGCATTTGTCGGTGCCGCAAAGGTATATATTTTCAATCCGCCGCACGACGGCAAAGAGACCGAGCTGAGTCTGCAAGACATAGTTGCCCGTGTACGCGAAAGCGGTATCGACGCCGTAGGTGTCTCAACCGCCGACGAAGCGCTCGCGCTTATCAAGCAAGACCTATCAGCCGACGACTGTATCCTCCTCTCCTCCTCCGGCGCGATGGGCGGGCTCGTCGAGGCGATCCCCAAACTTGCCGAAGAAAAGTTTCCTAAATGAAAATACTATCAGCGGTACCGCGGCAAGACTTTGATATCTACGTAGCCCGACCGGAGACTATGTGGTGCGAGCGCGAACGGGATGATTCTTTAGAATCATTATATGAGCGGGGCTATCTTCCCTACTCCGGCGCTGTTGGCGTCGATAATATTTTTTATTCTGCACGGAGCGCCCGAGTAGTATTGTCAAAATTTGAACCAACCAGTGAAAATCGTCGCATCGCTAAAAAGTTTGACGGGCAATTTACCAAAGAGGTATTGTCCGGCCCACCTAAGGAAGACGCCGTTGATTTTTGCTTAACCTATTTTGCGCAAAAGCACGGTGAGCGCGCCATGCCGCGCGAGCGTCTTGCACAAGTATTTAAAAGTGTCACAACTACTACGATATATCGTAGTAGTTCCAGTAGCACGGTTGCCTATGTACTAGAGGTTGCAGAGGATAAGATGGCGCATTACTGGTTTTCTTTTTATGACCTAGCGTATGCACGACAGTCACTTGGCCTTTGGCTCATGCTTGATGCTATCCGCGGCGCCAAAGACCGCGGACTGGAGTATTACTATCTTGGCACCGTATACGGAGAGAAAGCGCTCTATAAAACGAACTTCTCCCCACTCCAGTGGTGGAGCGGGGAGAGTTGGAGCAACGATATTCGAGCGCTTAAAGAGTTGGCTTAAGGGTGCGGGGTGCCGGTGGAGCCGGTGGTGGTTGCGCCCGTTTGCGGCGGCACGAGCACCGCGTTGATGACGTAGACAATGCCGTTGCTTGCCTTGTACTGGCGGATAGCGGTACCGCTGTTAACCATCACCGTGCTTTTTTGCAGGTTGACCTGAAAGTTGAGCATGTCTTTGGAGAGCGCCGCGTAGGTGCCGCTGCTAACCGCGTCGATGTCGAGCGCCTTGCCCGAGACGACCGCGTATTGTGCGATGCGCTTCTTTTGCGCGGCAGTCGCCTGACTAAGGGTGCCGGGGGTAAGGCTCGCGTAAGCAGAGTCGGTCGGGATAAAGAGCGTGTACGGACCCTTGCCTGCAAGGGTGGCGGCAACGCCGGTCGAGACGAGAAGTGCCTCGAAGTTGCTTGAGCCGGTGAGACTTGCGGCGATTGCCGCGACGGTCGATGAAGTGCGCGTCTCTGAAACGACCGGCGCCGGGTTGGTGCCGGTGTTAGTGGTGGTAGCCGTCTGCGGAGTGGTAGTCGCTATGCCGTTATTGTCGGTAGCAGGGTTGGCGCTTACAAGCCACCAAAGGCCCAGTATGACGAGCAGCACAATAATGACACCGACGACCCAGCCCCACGTATTGTTAGAGTCCATAAAATAATATTGGATGTGTTAAAAACTGCGGGTAATAGCTCAACTGTACAGACAGCGCGTGAAGGGAGTCTGAAGCGCTCATGGTTGATGCAGTAACAGAAGTGTTGTAGGGTTATATAAGTTTGTACTGCGTGCGGCGACGGCAACTCAAACAAGTGGAAGACGAAAATGTCTGAAAAGAGGATCCCCAAGAAGGTATTCCCCATCAACCCACCATCTCAACCCGTCCGGATACGGGCCGACCAGATGCTCCGTCGGGCGGCCGGCGTTAACAACCTTTCGAACGAGGGTCAGCAACAGCAGGCCCAGGCCAACTACAACGATGACGACGAAGGGTCCCCCAATACTATCGCGGCACGATAAACGACAAACCCCAAGCGCGAGCTTGGGGTCTTTTATATCTACGCTAGAGAACTACTTAGTGCGGCGTCGGTGTAACACTTGCGGTCGGAGGGAACAGGACTGAGGAAATCATGTAGACGATGCCGTTGCTGGCTTTGTATTGCCCCACAACAGTAGCGCTGTTTATATAGACCTTGCCGCTGTTAATCGGCACCGAGAAGTTAAGTGCGTCGCGCGAGAGAGCGTAGTAAATGCCGCTGTACACCGCATCAGCATCGAGTAATTTGCCGGAGACTACGTGATATTCGACAAGACGCTTTTGCGCCAAGGCGCCGAGCCCGCTAATACTGCCTTTAGCGAGCAGGGCAAACGACGAGTCAGTCGGCGCAAACACCGTATAGGGGCCCGCTCCGGTAAGTGTTTTAACAACGCCGGTTGTGCGTAGGTACGAGGCAAAAGTACCTGCGTTAGTAATACCCCCAAGTACGGACACAATATCGGTGCCACCCGCCGGCTTAGGTGCCGAAGCAGTGGTATTACGCACTACAGGCGTAGTTGTTGCGGTTTGCGCGGTAGGCATGCCCATATTCGGCGCCACCGCTATAAACCACCACAACCCCAACGCAAAACCGACAATAACCGCGAGACCAATAAAACGGCTTCTAGTTTTTTTGTTCATATACAAAAAAGACCACTAGTAATAACTAGCTATAAGTATACGCCCGATTAAAACTACAAAAACGAGTATGGGGACACTACCGGTTCCTGCACTGAGTGGGCATGGGGAGACTCGAACTCCCAACCCTTACGGGATACGCTTCTGAGACGTACGCGTATACCAGTTCCGCCACATGCCCACTCAATACACGAATACTTTTTCTGATCTGACGGGTGCGCGCTCTAGGGATCGAACCTAGGACCTTTCGAGTATCAGTCGAATGCTCTACCAACTGAGCTAAGCGCGCGTTCTGGGATAGTAGCAAAAATACGGCAAAAGAAAAAGGCCGCAGCGCTAGGGCTGCGGCTTTTGTTTTGGGGCCCAAAGGCCCGGGGCGGGGTTCTTGCCGTCGGCATCGAACACCAAGTCGATAGCAATGGCGCTCCCCAGCTTAAGAGGATTGTAACGGTCGCCGTTAGCGCACAGGACAATGGTCTGACCGTCGTCCTGCAATACTCCGCGCGCGCTGATAGGCACGTGCAGTAATGTGTCTTTTACGCGCACGTACGCGTGGCTTTCGCCGGGCTTGGTGTTGAAGGATGTCAGAGTGCCAACGCGGCGCTCAACCTTGCGCGGACAATCCACTATTTTTCTCCCCCTCCGAAATTCGTGCAACTAATGGTAATTTTTAGCACCCATTGCCGACGAGCACAAGAAAAAGCAGGACAGTTATCCACAGAAAAGAAAAATCCCGACCGCAAAGCGCGGTCGGGACATCGTTCATAAAAAATCAGGATCGGAGCAGTCTCCTCGTTCTCTTGAGGTGGAAGATAAGCACCCGCCACGTAAATTCGGTGGGCTGTTGGCGGCGACTGGCCGACATGCGCTTCTCCTCTGCTTGGTGAACCGGCGAAAGCGTCTAACTCGACCATAGCACCAAACCCCTTTTAGTGTAAAGGGGCGGTGTGGATTGTAAAAACTGAGTACCCGCAAAAGTGAGAAACTACCTTTCTCTTGTTCCGTTCGAACCGCCTTGCTTCCGACTGTGTACTCCACAGTGTACTGGGGCGGTCTCGAGGGCCCTAACGTGTATGGGCCACAAACCGAGTGCAATTTAGCATTAGCACTATCATGCCTTCATTCTTGCGAATGAGATCGCCGATTCAATTTCTGTACTCGTACGAGATACAGAAATGCATTTCATTTGAATTGTTCCACGAGCAGCTTCCGCTACCCGTGCCTTGTTACGACTTACTCCCTGTCACCGAACTTACCGTGGTCCAGCAAAAGCTGGCCTTCGGGTATTCCCGGCTCCCTTGAGTTGACGGGCGGTGAGTACAAGACTTGAGAACGTATTCACCGCGGTATAGCTGACCCGCGATTACTAGCGATTCCGGCTTCATGAGGTCGAGTTGCAGACCTCAATCCGAACTGGGGACGCGTTTAAAGATTTGCTCCAGGTTACCCTATTGCGTCTCGTTGTCGCGTCCATTGTATCATGCGTGCAGCCCAGGATATCAGAGGGACATGCTGATCTGGCGTCATCCGCACCTTCCTCCCCCGTGAGGGGGCAGTCTCGCCTGACATTTAAAACAGGCAACGCGGGTTACGTTCGTTACCCCACTGAAGGGAACAACTCAAGCCACGAACTGACGACGACCATGCATCACCTGCCCAACAGTCTTGCGAGGTCCAAAGTTTCCTAAGGATTACAGTTGGGTTTCAAACCCTGGTGAGGTTCTTCGTTTGCCATCGAATTGAGCCGCATGATCCACCGCTTGTGCAAGTCCCCGTCTATTCCTTTGAGTTTTAATCTTGCGATCGTACTACCCAGGCGCATCACTTAACGCGTTAGCTTCGCCTCAAAGAGGGTCGATACTCCTTAAAGCCAGTGATGATCGTTTAGGGCGTGGACTACCGGGGTATCTAATCCCGTTCGATTCCCACGCTTTCGTGTTTCAGCGTCAGGAGTGTGCCAGTATATTGCCTTCGCATTTGGTGTTCCCCATGATATCAACGGATTTCACCCCTACACCATGAGTTCCATATACCTCTCACATCCTCGTAGCCGTACCGTTTCTTCCGCGTTTTCTGGGTTAAGCCCAAAAGCTTTCACGAAAGACTAATACGACCGCCTACACACCCTTTACGCCCAGTGATTCCGGATAATGCTTGGGGCCTCTGTATTACCGCTCCTGCTGGCACAGAGTTAGGAGCCCCTTATTCATGAGGTAACGTCAATAACTTCCTCCCTCATAAAAGGTTTTTACGTCCCGAAGGACTTCATCAACCACGCGGCGTCGCTCCGTCAGACTTTCGTCCATTGCGGAAGATTCTCGACTGCAGCCACCCGTAGGTGTATAGCCCGTGTCTCAGTGCTATCGGTGGGGGTCAGCCTCTCAGCTCCCCTATGCGTCATAGCCTTGGTGTGCCGTTACCACTCCAACTAGCTGATGCAGTACAGGCCGTTCAAAAAGCGGATTGCTCCTTTACTTCGGAAAGACTATCGGGAATTACCTACTCTTTCGAATAGCTATGCCCGACTTCTCGGTACGTACCTGTATATTACTACCTCGTCTGCCACTCCCCTTGCGGGGCGTTCGACTTGCATGCCTTATCCACGCCGCCAGCATTCATCCTGAGCTAGGATCAAACTCTGAATATAAGAACGAGGTTTTAATCTCGCTCCCTAGACTCGATGAACGGAACAAGAGAAATGTAACCAGCCGCTAGGCTGGCAGGTTTCTCTTGGTTTTCTTCTCTCAAACTCTCCTAAAGCTTTTTAAGAAGATACTTTTGCTTGCTTGCCTTCGCCGCTTGTACGGCAAAGGTCTTTGGTGTGATCAATTCTTACAATTTCTTCTTATTCAATTTTCAATGACCGACTGTCCCTACCGTGCAAGCCTCCTACACCCCAGTCGCTGTCCGGGCGAATAAAAAACCGCCGTGTGGCAGTAATAAAGACAGTATATACAGCCCCGAGGGGATGTCAAATGGCCTATTCAGGCCATTTTCAGGGCTTCCTCTACCTGGGTAAAAAGCTCCTCTTGGGTGCCGTTGTTGGTCAAAATAACGTCGGCCAAGGCAAAAACGCCGCGGACGTTCATATCAAACTTTTCGGTCTGAGCCATCTCCCTATCCTCCTGCTCGCAAAACTTCTCGAACGAAATCTTATCCAAATCGGTTCCTCGCATGACACTGCGCTCATAACGCTCCCGACGATCGGCGTCGACTCCCCATATTTTTGCTCCCTGTGATTTTAAAAACTCCGCCTCGCCAATGGCGCGAATACTCTCGATAACCGCATCGCCCCCCTTTGCCTGTGCTCGAGCCAGTTGCTGTTCGGCGATGTAACCGGCGCCGTATGTTTTGCGCAAATCATTACCCACCAAGTTAGTATTGTCGCGGTTAACCGGCAAACCGCGTTTCAAAATCTCTTCGGTGATAAAAGCTCGCCCCGAGTAGTGCGTAAAACCTTTTTGCTTAACCAAATAGTCGACCACCGTGCCCTTGCCTGCCCCGTTGGTGCCGGTAATCCCGATAATCATGAGCCTAGTTTAGCTCTTTTTCTGCCATTTTTCCCAAGCCACCAAGAGCGGAGACGCGAGGAATATCGACGAGTAGGTGCCGGCGACCATGCCGACAATAAGCGTGAGCGCAAAGTTTTGGGTCGCTACAGGGCCAAAGAAGTACAGCGCAACAAGCACAATCACCACCGTAAGGCTGGTGTTAATAGAGCGCGCGAGCGTCTGCATAATCGAGCGGCCCACCACCTCGTCAAACGCCTCTTTTTTATTGTGGTCGATGTTGCGACGCAAGTTCTCGCGGATACGATCAAAGACGACAATAGTGTCGTTGATAGAAATACCAAGAATAGTCAGAAGTGCCACAATAAACAACGAGTCAACCTCGGCGCCGATAAAGTGCCCCAGCGCCGCAAAAAGGCCTGCCGGGATAATAATGTCGTGCAGCAACGTGACAATAGCCACAATGCCGTACTTCCACGAAGCAACCGGCTTAGACACGCCACGGAACGCAAAAGCGATAAACGCAATAATGCACAGCACCACCAACGCAATCGCTATCCATGCCTTGTGGAGCAGCTCGGCGCCGAGCGTCGGCCCTACCGAGGTAAACTGCACCTCCTCCATCTCGCCTAGGTTGCGCAAGGGTTGCAGCAACTGCAAGCGCTCCTCTTCGCTCAAATTACGCTGACGCAGTACGTAATCAAAATCACCGCTCTCCTGCACGCGCACTTCGCCAAGACCGATGTTATTGACCGCCGAGCGCACCAGCTCGACCGGCGGGCGGCCCGCGGGGTACGCCACCTCAAGGAGCGACCCGCCGGAAAGGTCGATGCCCGGCTTAAGCCCCCACAGCGCAAGCGCCAATATCGACGCAATAGTAAGAGCCGCCGGCAGGATAAAAAAGTATTTAAGATTTTTTGCGATGTTCATAGAATTATTTACGAAGCCCTGAGCGCATCAGGAAGCGACCCAGTGTGGTGTCGGTATTGACTCCGAGCGCCAGCATAAAGGTGCGCGAGATAGTAATAGCCGAAAGCATCGAGATAACTACACCAAGCCCGAACACCAACGCAAAGCCTTTAATAAGCGAGGTTGAAAACCAAAAGAGAATAACCGCCGCGATAATGTGCGCGACGTTGCTGTCGCGTATGGCAAGCCATGCACGGCTAAAGCCCTCGCGGATGGCCGCCTCGGGCTTGGCGCCGGCCGCCAACTCCTCCTTCATGCGCTCGGCGATAAGCACGTTAGCGTCAACCGCCAACCCGACCGAAAGTATAAACGCCGCAATACCCGCGGCCGTAAGCACCACCGGCATAAGTTTAAAGAGCGCGAGCATAAGCACGACGTAGATAAAAAGCGACACCACCGACACAACGCCGGGCAAGCGGTACCAAAAAATCATAAATGCCGCGAGCGCTATAAAGCCGATAATACCGGCCACAAGCCCAGCGCGGGTGGCCTCTTGGCCCAAGGTAGCACCGATAGTTTGTGTAGACTCCAGAGCAATAGGCACCGGCAGTGCGCCGAGGTTAAGGTTGGTCGCCAGTTCTTTGGCGGTTTGGGCGGTAAAGCTGCCGCTGATAATCGCCTTACCGTCGGTAATCGAGTCTTGTATGGTCGGGGCAGAAATAAGGTTGCCGTCGAGAAATATCGCTAAGAGGTTACCTTTATTTTGCAGTGTAATATCACCAAAAAGTTTCGCACCCTCGTTGTTAAAGGTCACCTGCACCACCGGCTGGCTGGCCACCCCTGTCGAGCCGCTAAACTGCAGCGACGCGCTTGAGAGATATTTGCCGGTAAGCCCGGTGTCGGTAAACGCCTCCGGGTTAGGCACGTTGTTGGCGTCGACTAAATTATTTTCAAACTCTTTTTTAACGAGCTTAAACTCCAACGTCGGCGTCTGGCCGATGCGTCGCACCGCCTCGTTAACATCGGTAATGCCGGGCAACTCGACGATAAGACGGTACTGACCGCCGCCCAAGGCACCTCCCTGTTGTACCTGCACCACCGGCTCGCCGACACCAAAGGCGTTGACGCGTCGCTCGATAACCGCCTGCAGTGCCGCCAGAGAATCGGCAATGTCGGCGCCCGCAAGCTTGGACGTATCGGCGTTGTAGACCAAATGCGTACCGCCGGAAAGGTCGAGGCCGAGCTTAAACGCAAAACGGCTGTCGGGGTTATTGGTGCTGTATACAAAAAAGCCCAACAGTCCGGCGACTAGGAGTACGACCACCGCCCCGTACCGTATGGCAAACATGACGCCTACCTTACCAAAAATGAGCCCTTTGGGCAATGCGGCTGAGCTATCCACCAGTAATCCACAGGTTGTCCCCTTTTGCCCTGCCGAGGCGGGCTCATACTGAGAGCAGACTGATATTTGAAGCGAAGGAGTACTCGCATGGACGTGCGTACACTCGATACAAACGGGTTCGTCTCGTTTGACTACCCTATCCTTCTGCGCGATGCGGTAGGCGAAGCTATGGAGTCTTGGAAAGCGTTCTGCACGCTGCCAATAGAGCAAAAGCGTTTGCTCTCCGGCGGCGACCGCATCAAAGATTTCGGTTACATGTGTCGGCAAGACGCCGGCCCCAACGCCGATGAAAAAGAGCTATTTCATGCTCTGCGGGCGAACTATCCGGAGCTTCTGCCCAAAGCACAACTCGTCGGCGACAAGCGCGCGACCGACTTCATTGAGGCGGTCGATGTGTTGCTGTACCGGATGGGCCCCGTGGTGCAGATCTTTGCTCGCGAGGTCGAAAAGCGTTACGGCATCCCCGGCTTTGAGGACGACGTCATGCAAAGCCAGGATTACTGGACGTTCCGGTATCTGCGGTATCCCAAAAACAAGCCTATCTTGGCCAACAAGCACGGCGATCGCGGCGGGTTTACGTTCCATCTCGGCGAAACCGAGGGGGGCGGCCAATACCTCGACCTCCACGAACGTGTGTGGAAGGAGTGGCCCGTGAGCGAAAAGCGGACCATCATCTTCCCGAGCATGGGGTTGCAGCACCGCTCAAAGGGCCAGCTCAAGGCTCTGTGGCACCAAGTCGTGCCGACCGAGTCGTCGGCCAGCGAACGCTTCGCGATGGTGACCTTCGTCGACTTTCAGGGCACGCATCGTTTCGACGACTCGCGCTTCAACATGAAGGACTTCGAGCCGGGCTTCAACTACGAAATACCCTTCAACGAGTTCGACAAATACTTCGTCCCGCGCCCTGTCATGATGCCGGGTTAAGCAACACCTCCGACCTAACGGTCGGAGTTTTCTTTTGCTTTTTTTAACGCAAACAAGTTTTTAAAAATCATCGCAACGGCAATAGGGCCGATGCCGCCCGGCACGGGGGTAAATACGGATGCGACTTCCGCACAGCGCGGGTCCGCGTCGCCGGCGATGCGGCCGCTTGCCTCACTCGTGCCTGCGTCTATCAACACAACGCCCTCTTTTAGCATCTCGGGCTTTACTATCCCCGGCTCGCCTGCCCCAAGTATCACAATGTCGGCGTCTTTAAGACCCGCGAGTGAGCCGTCATTTTTTGTCACTACCTCAACCTCGGCACCCAAGTCGCGCAACAGTGCGGCGGCCGGCACTCCTACCAAACGGCCGGCACCTACTACGACCGCTTTTGTACCGGCGGCGGTTATGCTGTGCCGTACAAACAAATCGGCAATAGCCGCGGCAACCGGCGCCAATACCAACGGCCGCTCGCCGAGTGCGTCGACGTCTTTTTCGCGCGGCAGTGCCGCAATCAACGCCTCGGCGTTATCTATAGGCATCTGCACGATAATACCGTCGCATTGCAGTGCTTGCTCGAGCTCATCGGGCTTAAACAGTCTTACATCAACCTGCAGCCGCGCGGCCACGCGGGATTTTATTTTTACAAACGACTCCGTGGCGGCATCGCCGGAGCTCATCAATACACCGAGGCTAAGCGGGCCAAACGCGGCACGCTCCTGCTCGAGCGAGACGATAATTTCTTCGGCTATTTTCTTGCCGTCGATAATCATGCGTTATGGCGACGGCTTTCTGCGGGCACATACGACTCATACTTCCCGTCGGTATAAAAAAACGCATCAAAGGAGTTATGCCGGTACCGGTACCCGAGCATCCGCGTAAGCTTAGAGCCGTCCACGGCTATCGGATAAGAGTACCCACGCCACGCACCTTTGCCAGTTGGGATCTTGCCACGCGTAAGATGCCAAAATACAAAAAACGGCAGGCGCACCATCCACGGCCAGACCGGCAACACGCGCTTACCCACCGCTTTTGCCATGTCTTTGCCGTGTACCACATCACCCGGCGGGCATATGTTGTACGCTTCGTAGCCGACGATGCCCGGCCCGAACGCCAAACGCTCTGTAATACCCACAACGTCGTCCTCATGGATAAACTGCCGCAGCCACTTGGGTGTAATAGGCACAAACGACACCATCGCGGAAACTAGCCGATATACAAAAGAATCCTTCATTTGTCCGGAAAGCGTCGCCTGCAAACCAAAGCGGATACGCATAAAACGTCCTCGGGGCCCTGTAATAGCGGCCGGACGCACTATCGCAACCGCCACATTAGTATTAGCGCGGGCCGCATACCGCTCTTCCAAATACTCCTCCGCAATGCGCTTTTCTTCCGCGTACAAGTACTCCGACTTGCGAAAACGCTCCGCTTCGGTAAAACGGTGCTCTGTGGTATTGCCTGCAAACGAGCCGTACGACGCCACGGTAGAAAAATGTATCAGCCGCTGTACTTCCGGATGCGCAAAGCTGTAGGAAAACACCTTGTCCGAGCCGTCGATATTCCACCGCCACGTCAATGCGTGGTTGCCGTATATCTCGCGTATCTGCCACGCGGTATGGATAACAATATCGGGAGTGTACCGCGCAACCTCCTGCTCCCAGTCGTCGGCGGTGTTCATCTGTACATAGACAAGCTTCGGGATCCCTGCAAGAAAATCCGGACACGGCTCTTTGTCGAGCCCTATAATAGTTTTTACATCCTCGCGTCCGGCAAACTCGCGCACGAGCATAGCGCCCACATAGCCCGCCGCCCCCGTAATAAAGAGTGTGTGTTTAGGCATGGAAGTAGTCTACCAAGAACTGACCCTAAACAGCATGCGCTTGAGCGTTTTAAGCGCTATCACCAGGTCGAGCGAGAGCGAGCGGTGCTTGATGTAGTAAAAGTCATACGCCAGACGCACCTTGGTTTCCTCCACCGATTGCGGGCTGATATTGCCCGACTCGTATCGCTGATTTATCTGCGCCCAACCCGTAATACCGGGCTTAACTCCGTAGCGGACATTGTAGTACGGTATCTCCTCGGCAAGACGCACCGCCAGCGCCTCGAGGTCGTTGCGCGGACCGATAAGCGAAATCTCCCCGCGCAATATGTTGATACATTGAGGAAATTCGTCGAGCGACGTCTTGCGCAAAAAGCTCCCCACGCGCGTTACTTTATTTTCGTCCTCGCCTTGCCACGCGCTGCGGTCGCCAAAGCGCATACTGCGGAACTTGTAGGTGCGTATACGCGCACCGCGCACGCCGATGCGGTTTTGGACGATAAAGACCGGTCCCGGATACTCAAGCTGCAGTGCCAGTGCGACAACCGGAGTTATTAGCACGGTTATCACCGCCATCAGCGCCCCGCCCACAAGGTCGATAAGCCGCTTTGCAAGCGCATAGGCGCCGGGGCCGCGGCGGGAGGCGTTTTTAAGAAACCATTCGTACCGCAAGAGCGACAACGGCACGCGGTCAAAGACTTCTTCGTACACGCGGTAAAAATCTAAAAACTGGTAGTGCGGGTTACGCACCGTAAGCCGGTATATTTGCGGCAACACCGCGCGCACGGCATCGTGGTCGGCGTCGACGATAAGCACGGACACTTTGTGTTTTTGCACGTCTTCGGTAAATGCGGCGAAGTCCCGCGCAAGAAGCGCCGCATCGGCCCGCACCACAAACTGCAGCGGGTATCGCGGGTTGCCGTTAACTTCGCGAAAAAGCTCGTCGACCTCCGGACCGCTGCCGATAAGCGCAGCGCCGACGCGACGGGACGGCACGGTAATGCGGGGAAATATCCCCAAGCGCCACACGCACACACCGACAAGCGACACCGCTAAATAAATAGCGAGGTTGGTTTTTGGCGTAATGCCTATTTGCGGCGTAAGAAAAAAGAAGAGCGCCGCAAGAACAATATTAAAGACTTGGGTGCGCACGATAGCGCCCCACAGCTCGGTCCTAAAGCGTATAACCTGCTTGCCGTACAAACCCGATATATAAAAAACAAATACCCACAAACAAAACAACATAAAGAAGGGCCCTGCGTGGAGCGCCAGCATCTCGCGGGTCGGCAACCCGCCGTAGCGCAGCAGCAGGGTAATCCACAGGGAAAGGGCGAAGACAAGGATATCTCCTAAGAACAGTAGGACCGTGGCTTTCCTGCCACCAAAAAGCATTGTGGTATGGTTATATCCTAAGAAGGGGGTAAATAAAAGCCCTTTCGGCACTTAAGTATAACCCCGCCCCATGAAGAAGGTTCTCTATGTAATTACTAAGGCAAATTGGGGCGGCGCCCAGCGCTATGTGTTTGACATGGCTACGGCCGCCCAAGCCGCCGGTTTTACGGTTGCGGTCGCCTACGGCGGCGACGGCGAGATGGCCACCAAGCTCCACACGGCCGGCATACGGGGTGTCCCTATTGTGGCGCTCGGCCGCGACGTGTCCCTTTCGGACCTCGACGCCTACCGGAGCTTGCGCGAGCTGTTTGATGCCGAGCGGCCAAACGCGGTGCATCTTAATAGCTCAAAAATAGGGATACTGGGTGCAATAGCCGGCCGCTTTTCCAGCATCGACCGGATTATATTTACCGCGCACGGATGGGCGTTTAACGAGCCCCGGCCTTTGTGGCAACGGTTCCCTATTTATCTGCTGCACTACCTCACGGTGGCGCTGTGCGACGTCACTATTGCCGTGTCGGAGGCTGTTGTCCGCGATGCTCGGCACATGTGGTTTGCGCGGCGCAAGATAGTGCTTATACACAACGGGCTCGCGGAGCCTCATTTTATAGACGCGGGTAGTGCGCGTGTAGCGTTGGCCGGCAAGATACCCACGGGCTCCGCGCTCTCCCCCGAAAGCATCTGGCTTGGCACATTGGCGGAACTAAGTTGGAACAAAGGCCTGCACAACCTTATTCGCGCGGCCGGCATACTGGTGCGCAAGGGCCACGATTTGGTGGTGGTTATTATGGGCGAGGGCAACGAGCGCCGTTTTCTTGAAACGATTATCGGAGAGGAAAGCCTGCAGGGCCGCGTACTCCTCCTTGGCCACGTTATCGACGGCCCGCGCCACTTGTTGGCGCTCGACCTGTTTGCGCTCCCTTCGCACACCGAGGCGTTAAGCTACGCGCTTATCGAGGCCGGATACGCCGGACTGCCGGTGGTAGCAACCCGCGTGGGCGGCATACCGGAAATAGTTACTGACGAACAAAGCGGCCTGCTGGTAAAACGCGATGACCCGCGCGCGCTTGCCGAGGCGCTGGAGCGCCTGTTGCGCGACGGAGCATTGCGTCAACGCTTTGGCGTCGCCTTGCGCAAACACGTAGTAGCAAACTTCGGCCTTGAGGCCATGCACGCCAAAACACTATCGCTGTATTAGCGATCATAGCCGCCGGCCCAGTCGCGCTGCAAGGCTTGCGGGTGGGCCACGCGCGAGTAGGCGCTCATGCCGGCAACCATGCCGAGCGCCAAAAACTCCGCCAGCAGGTGCGAGCCGCCGTAGCTCATAAAGGGTATAGTCGTACCCGTTACCGGCAGGACCCCGAGGTTAATACCCGCATGGAGCACCACATGCGCCGCAAAGTAACACAGCACACCCAATATAAAGAGTGTTTCAAAGTTTGATGCACCGCGCGCGGCCGCGCGCAAAAGCCGCCAAAACAATACCCCATAGAGCGCGAGGCCTATAACTACGCCGACAAACCCCCACTCTTCCGCATAGGCGGCAAAAATAAAGTCAGTTTGATACTCGGGCAAAAAGCGGAGTTTGCTTTGCGTGCCGTATCCTATCCCTTTGCCCAACAATTCGCCGGAGCCTACCGCAACGGTTGATTGATACGCGTTGTAGCCCGCGCCATGAATGTCGCTGGGCGCGATAAACGTCATAATGCGCTGCTTTTGGTAGTCCCTAAAACCAAAGAGCCACAATCCCGCAAAGGCGACTACACCGAGCGTCAGGATAGCGAGCAAGTGCATGCGCGAAAGCCCCGAGCACAGCACCAGCCCCAGCCAGATGCAAAAAATAATAATAGCCGAGCCGAAGTCCGGCTGCAGCGCCACCAATAAAAACATAACCGCCGCGTATGCGCCCGAGACAAAGATATGGCGAAAGTTTGCTATTTCGATATGGCGCCGCGAAAAATATTTAGCGAGCACGATAATAAGCGCCAGCTTAACGAACTCGGTGGGTTGAAACGCCGCTATACCGAAGTCAAACCAACTCTTGGCGCCCAATATAGCGGTACCGGCGATAATAAGAAAAAGGAGCGGCAAGAGCAAAAGCGCATACAGACCGGCCGCCACGCCCGAGCGGCGCAAAAAGCGCCAGTCAACCTGCGCCGCAACAAAAAAAGCGACAAGACCCACCACTATCCATGCCAGCTGCCGCAACAAAAACGGGTCCTGCGATTGAAACGAGCTCATCGTAATAAGCCCTAATGCCGCAAGCACCAAAGCGCTCCCGAGCATCAACCAATCGACCGAACTTTTTTTAGTGGCGGTAAGGGAAATCGGAGTCACCCACCTACTGTATCAGAACGACGGTAGCACCGTAATTTCGGCGCGCACCACGCCCTGTACCCCGCCGGGGAAGGTAAATACCACCGGCGTAGAAGACTTTTTAGAAACATTGAGCGTGCTTTTGCTTGCCGCGCGCGCGGTGCCGGAAGCATCAAACAAAACGGCTCCTAAGGTAACATTGCGCGCATCGACGGTCGACTCGTTGCTGAGTGTTGCCTGCAGTTTAGAACCGTCGAGCGCAAGGCTTTGCGCGGTGATACGCAGTTTGGGAATTTTGGTTGCGGCGACTTTCTCCCATACCGGCACGCCCGAAAAACCAAACAGCACCCGCGTCGGGGCGCGGTTAGCCAACGGAATATTGGCATCGATAATCGGGATAGTTTGCACCGGCGGCAAGTCTACGATGCCGTTGCGCTCGATAATAAGCTGATTTTCCTCGTCAAAAAGTTGAAACGAGTAGGCAACACGTTTGGCGCCGGCGCCGGGGTTGTCGTTTTGTATGTACGCGGCTGCGGTGTAGGAGCCCTCGCTTACTTTAAAGACGCGGCTCCAAAGCACTTTAGGTGCTTCGGCCTCGTTGCGGCACACCAGTGCGCAGCCGCCGCCGCAGTCTATGCCATGCTCGGTACCATTGAGTACACCGTCGGTGCACGTGGGCGTAGTGATAAAAAAGGTAGCGTAGCCGTACACCAACACCACAAGCCCAAGTACTCCCGCCACGGCGGTATACAAAAACTTCCTGCGTTTACCCCAACTCAATGCCATGCGTCTATTGTAACGCAAAAATCACGCCCGAAAGCGCGTTGTCAAATATAGGTTTTAGACCTTCTACTCTGGCGGTTAGCTACTCTGGCCACCTGTAACAGTGACTACCATCGCCACTAGCGAGCTTAACTTCCGTGTTCGGAAAGAGAACGGGTGTGACCCCGCCGTTGAACCACCAGAGTACAAAGTCCAAAAAAAATCAAAAGTAAGGTAACAACAAATTATTGCGATCCTCAATATCCTCTTCTCCCCGCCTCCCTTGCGGGAGGCGAAAAACAAAGTTTGAGAAACTCGATCGATTAGTACTTCTCGCCTCAATGCCTTACGGCACTTACAGCTAAAGCCTATCAACGTCATCATCTTTAACGGATCTTAATGATTACTCATCTTAGAGCCGGCTTCGCGCTTAGATGCTTTCAGCGCTTATCCAATCCGGACATAGCTACCCAGCGTTCCACCTGGCGGCAGAGCTGGCAGACCAGCGGTCCGTTCACCCCGGTCCTCTCGTACTAGGGGCAAACCTCTTCAATAATCAACGCCTGCAGTAGATAGGAGACCAACCTGTCTCACGCATGTTCTCACGCATTGCTGCGTGCATCGGACTATAACTTCACCTCGCGATTGCTCGCGGGCTGCTAACGATTAGTCTCTACGGGTAGTCTTGCGACCTTCCCTCGGTATAGCCCTAGTTATCTTCTAGGATTCCACCGATATTAGTTAGCTTCTCTCCGACTTTTACGTCGGAGCCGCCGTGATGGTTGTTCTCTTTTCTTTTCTCTTTTCTTCAGATTCAAACGAAACTTCTTCTCGAGGGTTCAGACTGTTCAATCACTGAACACTGTTCAGTTGCTGAACGGTCTGAACCCAGCTCGCGTATCACTTTAAATGGCGAACAGCCATACCCTTGGGAGCTTCTTCACCCCCGGGATGTGATGAGCCGACATCGAGGTGCCGAACTCCGCCGTCGCTATGGACGCTTAGGCGGAACTAGCCTGTTATCCCCAGAGTAGCTTTTGTCAGATAATCTTCCACGGCGTCTAATGCCCATGGTCGGTTCACTATGGTCTGCTTTCGCACCTGCTTGTCATTTACGACTTGCAGTCAAGCCCTCTTTTGCCATTACGCTATCGGCACGGTTTCCATTCGCGCCTAGAGGACCTTAATACACTCCTCCGTTACTTTTTAGGAGGATAGCGCCCCACTAAAACTGCCCGCCAGATACTGTCTCGACGGGGTTTAATCCCGCCGGTTAGCGCATACAAACATACAGAGTGGTATTTCATATTTCGAGTAGATCACAACCGAGATCGTAACCGTCAAACCTCTCCCACCTATGCTACGCAGCACATCCGTATACGCAATATCAAGTTGCAGTAAAGCTTCTGGGGTCTTTTCGTCTATCTGCAGGTAACCGGCATCTTCACCGGTATTGTATTTTCACCGAGCTGTGCTCCGAGACAGTTCCCCAGTCGTTACACTATTCGTGCGCGTCTGAACTTACCAGACAAGGAATTTCGCTACCTTAGGACGATTATAGTTATCGCCGACATTCACCAGGGCTTATACAGCTCACCATGTAATCTTGCGATCACACAACGGCCATAGTTGACCTTCTGGCATTGGTCAAGTGTCACCCCCTATACATCCTCTTACGAGTTCGCAGGGAGCTGTGTTTTTGGTAAACAGTCGCCAGGGAGACTTTCGCTGCGGCCCATCTTGCGATGGGCAGGCCTTATTCCGAAGGTACGGCCGCTTTTTTGCCGAGTTCCTTGGAGCACACTCACTCGTTCGCCTTGCTCTACTCGAGCTGCACACCTGTGTCGGTTTGCGGTACGGTCGTACGCGTAATTAAGTTTAGAAGTTTTTCTTGGGAGGCTCTTCGCTGACATCCACACGACCGAAGCCGCGTGTGCTCTGCCCTCGCGCTACTTGCATTAAAGCAGCATCCCGGATTTGCCTGGGATACGTAGCTTAGAGTACCGACGTCAATCCAATAAGACGCGTCAACTTGTGTCCTCCGTCCCTCCATCACTTACGCGCCGGTCAGGGAATATTAACCCTGTGTCCATCGGGTGCGGCTTTCGCCATCCCCTTAGGCCCGACTAACCCTACTCTGATCACCGTTGAGTAGGAAACCTTGTGCTTTCGGCGTGCGGGGATCTCACCCGCATTGCGGTTACTTGTGCCTGCATTCTCACTTCCCAACGCTCCAGCATGGCTCGCGCCTTTACCTTCATTGCAGATGGGAACGCTCTCTTACCGCTTGGATAGACCGAAGTCACACCAAGCCCTCAGTTTCGGTACTATGTTTGAGCCCCGATTATCTTTGGCGCGGAATCTCTCGATGAGTGAGCTGTTACGCTTTCTTTCAAGGATGGCTGCTTCTAAGCCAACCTCCTCATTGTCTACGAAATTCTACCTCCTTGTGATGCACTTAACATAGATTTTGGGACCTTAACTTGAGATCTAGGACTCTTCTCCTTTTGTACGGTGGAGCTTAGCCCCCACGTACTAACTGCCGTATAACAGTAATGGTATTCGGAGTTTGATAGGATTAGCGATCTTTCGACCTGTCCAATCCTTCCAGTGCTCTACCCCCACTACTCAATAAATACGACGCCAGCCCAAAAGCTGTTTCAGAGAGAACCAGCTATTACCAGGTTCGATTAGCTTTTCACTCCAACCCACAAGTCATCCGAGAGTTTTGAACGGCTCAACGGTTCGGGCCTCCAGCGGTCTTTCGACCGCCTTCACCCTGCTCATGGGTAGCTCACCTGGCTTCGGGTCTTATGCGTACTACAAAGTCGCGCTATTCACACTCGCTTTCGCTGCGGCTCCGGTCTCTCGACCTTAGCCATGCGCAGTACACATAAACTCGCAGGCTCATTCTTCAATAGGCACGCGGTCGAGGACTTGCGCCCTCTCCCACTCCTTGTAGACATATGGTTTCAGATCTATTTCACTCCCCTCGCCGGGGTTCTTTTCACCTTTCCCTCACGGTACTAATTCACTATCGGTCTTTGAAAGTATGTAGCCTTACCGGTTAGTACCGGCACATTCGCTCAAGCTATTCGTGTCTTGAGTTACTCAAGGACAATTAAGAAGTCGTTTTGATTTCGCTTACGGGGCTTTCACCCTCTAGGGCGCCGCTTCCCAGCGGCTTCTGCTATCTAACGATTTGTAACTTCTTGTGCATCGAGTGCACTATAACTGCCTTACGACCCCGAGATCTACCAAGACCATCCTGTCTTGCGACAAGACGGTTTTGGCAAATCAACGGTTTGGGCTAGATTCGTGTTCGCTCGCCGCTACTAACGAAATACCTATTGGTTTCTTTTCCTCGTGGTACTGAGATGTTTCACTTCCCACGGTTTGCATCTTCTATTGCTAGAAGATTCTAAAGATTTCTCTCTAGAGAGTTTCCTCATTCGGACATCTCCGGATCAAAGGTTGCTTGGCACCTCCCCGAAGCGTATCGCCGCCACGCTGCGTCCTTCATCGCCTTTCAAAGCCTAGGCATCCACCATACGCCCTTATTATTTCTCTTCCCTTTGTTTGAGAGAAGAGGACTTAAGGACCGCAATAATTTGTTGTTCTACTTTTCTTCTTTTTGATTTTTTTACCTGCCTGTCTCCACACCCACAAAAGACCCACGTCTCAAACGTGGTGCTGCGTGACAGAATTCAGTTGTCAAAGGCCGAAGATATCCTTGAAACAAAAAACCGCTTCTTTCGAAGCGGCCGCAGGCAAAACCCGAAGGGCTTACCGATGGCGCTTCATAAGGTCTTTTGTGATCAACATATCTTGTAGAGGTCAGTATATAGGAGGGCCTAAGGCGTGTCAAACTCAACCAAAATAAGGGCATTTTGGGCAAGAAAAGGGCCGCCCTAATGGGCGGCCGGGGGCTTAGTCGACGAACTGGACGCCGTTTTCGGGCTCGGCGCCGATGCGCTCTTTGAGCTCCTCGTACATAGCTTCGACCGCAACGCGCATGGTCATTTCGCCGATGAGCGCATCGAGCCGGAGGCTCACCATCGCCTCCGGCATGCCGTGGACCTTTTCGAGCACGGTCCGCTTGTCGATGCTCACTTGGCCCAAGCGATGCTTGAGATGCACCACAAGCTCATCGCGCCTGATAATCGGTTTACTTGCCATCGTCGCCTCCATACTTATACGTCTACCCGCAGTTAACCAAAATAAAAAAGCCCCGGCAACTGGCCGGAGCTTTTTTGAGAACTTGGAGACTTAATTAGTCGCGCATACCGGAACGCGCTTTTTCTATAGCGCGAGCCGCCGCCTCCTGACCACCAAGGCCGAAGGCAAGACCAAACGCAAGCGCGAGCGCTACGACGATACCCGTCGAAAGCACCTGCGTTACGCCCGGAGCGATCTGGAGCTGGTCGAGCGCCGCCAAAATAGCGAACACCCAGATAGCCCAGCGTGCTACCGTACCGGCAACACCCGCCGAGGCGATGCCCGCAGCGCGAGCCGCGCCGGTTACTACGCCCTGCGTTACTTCGGCAACGACTGCTGCGATCATAATGATGAACGCCGCAACGATTACGCGGCCCAAGAGCGGCAAGAGCGCCAGCTGGATAAAGCCGGTGACCGCCGTAAGGCCCATAACCGTCAACGCCGCCCAGAGCACCACGATGATGAGGAACCACTTAACAAGCCCGCCGATGAACTCGCCGGAGTCAAGCTTGTAGCCCGCGCGGGTGACGATGTCGTCAACGCCGGCAGTGCGCAACGCATGGTCAACGCGGATAGCGCGGATAGCCTGTGCCACAACGCGGCCGATAAGGGTCGCGATGAACCAGCCCACCACAAAGATAACGACCGCAAGTACGAACTGCGGAATGAAGTTGACGGTCCACCACAACAGGTTGTTGAACGACTGTTGGAGCGCTACCGTCCAATTAGAAACGATCATACTAAAATTGGTTAGTTAATAATCTATTAAATTCGACCCCCTAATTGTAGCAACCCCCGCCCTCTTACAATAGGCCTGTGTGGATACCTGCCTTTGCCGGCAGGCAGGCCCAAAATAGGCTTATTTGAGGCCAATATTAAGCTTGTCGAAGACAATCTTGTGCGGGTAGTCCAAGACATCACGCACTAGGTGGTCATTGAGCCCCATGCGGTAAAAAAACTGCTCCGTGGTAAGCAGGCTGTAGCGGACCTCTTTGCCGAGCTCCGCCTCGAGCCGGCGCACCGCCATGCGGAGCTTAGGTTCCTTCATGCGGTCCCCTACCACCAACAAATCCACGCGCCCCTCCCACTCACCCATAAAAATACCCGACAGTATAACCAGTTTTATCGCACCGCTCGGGCGCAAATGCTCGGCAATATCCGCGCCGCGCGCCGGCGCGTTAAGGAGCAAGTTTTGCAGTGCCGTCACATAGCCAAAGTCGGCGTTAAGCCCGAAACGCGCGCCGGCGCTGCGCAGACGCGCGCGCTTTACTAAACCGGCCGATACGAACAGGGTTATCTCGCGGCGAGCGGTGCGCTCCGGTACGCGGGCACGCTGGGCGGCGTCGGGCACGGTGTAGGTAAGGCGCGGATTAAATAAAAATAAACGAAGGAGTTTAATGCGTGCGGTCGAGCCGAAGAGTTTGCAGAGCGGGTCGGATTTCATGGGATTTGGTCAATCGGTAGAGGCCTATTCTACGCAGAAAAAAGCCCCCGTGCAAAGGGGGCTCTCCATTACTCGGCCGGGTGCGTTTCGGCGGCCGGCACCCTGAACCATGGCGCAAGCCACGGGAAGAAAATTCTGATGTAAATAAGCGGCAAAAACTGCAGCGGCATGCGAGCCTCCCTGCTTCGTGCAACTACCCTTAGTATCCCATGCAAAAAATAAGCCTCTTACAAAAGTAAGAGGCTTGCGATGGGGACGGAGCTGAAGGGTCTAGCTCTTATGGTGTAACCCTCAGGCCACCGCTGTCAGTCCGTCCGTTGTTTATTACTCGTCCACTACACCTGAAGTTACACTCCTCCGCTAAAGCTACGGAGTGCAGGCATAACAAAACCCCCGCGCGAGCGGGGGTTTTGTTAACTATATTGCTATTACTCGCCCTCTATAACGGCGAGAGTTTGGGAAAGGTTACTTCAACTCCACTTTGCCGCCGGCTGCCTCGATAGCCGCCTTAAGCTTGTCGGCATCCTCCTTCTTAAGACCCTCCTTAAGAACAGTCGGAGCCGCATCTACCAAGTCCTTCGCCTCCTTAAGGCCAAGACCGAGCGCGTCTTTAACCGCCTTAATAACCTGCACCTTCTGAGCACCGGCGTCGGTAAGATGCGCGTTAAACGAGGACTTTTCCTCGCCCGCCGCGGCGCCTGCCGCCGGGCCTGCCGCCGCAACCGCGGCCGCCGAGACACCCCACTTTTCCTCAATGGCCTTGACGAGGGTGTTGAGCTCGAGCACGGTCATCTTTTCTACTGCTTCGATAATTTGTTCCTGTGACATAGTAGTACTGCTAAATATTAATTCTTAGTTTTTGCTACCTCACTGAGCACCACCGCAAAGCGCTGGCGGGGCGAGTTGATAACCTGAGCAAACATAGCACGAAGTGTCTCCATACCCGGGATAGCCGCAATAGAGACAATCTCCTCTTTGCTCATAAACTTGCCGCCGAACACGCCGCCCGCAAAGGCAAGGTGCTCGCCGAACTTTTTAACAAAGACCGCAAGCTCGCGCGCAGGCGCCAACTCGTCTTCGCCGTACGCAAGCGCTATCTCGCCCGTAAGTTCCGGCGCGGTACCGGTGTAGCCCGCGGCCGTAAGCGCTCGGTTAAGGAGCGACTTTTTGGCTACCGTGTAGCCGACACCCAGCGGACGAAACGCTTTACGCATTTCGTTTTGCTCGGCGACGGTAAGACCCTTAAACTGCGCAAAGACAAGCGTCTTGGCAGACTTAGTAATCTCACCAACTTTCGCCACTATTTCTTCTTTCTTTTTGCGTGTAATCGCCATAATTATTTTTGGGTATAAAAATACCCTTTATTAAGGGTTGGAGTTCGACCGTCTCGGCAGGCGCCCTTTGGCATTAAGTCCCTTCTTGCAGGGAAGCCCGCTGTCTCTGACCCTATGGCAACACTCTACATAAAAGGGCCCCTACGCGCAAGCTGCCTACGGGGCAAAGGTAGATGCCCCGACTTGGTCGGGGTGGGGCGGGCTATTAAAGCTGCCCGCCACGAGCATGACCCCAAACGCCAAACCGATAATGCACAAAAACCCGAAAAAGAATTTGTTAAAAGTCTTGGTAAAAAACCGCGGGTTCACTCTCTTATTGTACCTCAGTCGTAAAATAGGGAGTCACCAGATCTGCAAATAACAGAAAACTAGAGGCAGGGTGATTCCCCACCAAGTCGGTTATGGCGCACGAAACAGCAAGCCGGTGCCCCGCGTTGTAGGTAAGCGGCGTATTTGGTTGCATAGTCACCACCGTGCCGTCGCCGCTAAGCGACACGGTAGAGTCAACCGCTATTTGTCCGGCAATAGAGTCGAGTTTAAACAAGGTAAAGTTTGCGGCGGTTACCAGCGAGGCTTTAAGTGGTTCGTCAAAAGTCAGTGCAACAGCGGACGTAGTTGCAATACCGGTTGCGCTTATAGCTGGAGAAAAAGAAATGATACTCGGCGGTTGTTGGTCGACTAATGCTGTGTTTGCAAGCATGGTCGAGGTGGCTGAGCCGCCACCTGTGTCGTGCGCGACAACAGTCACCGTTGTTGGGTCGCTGCCAAAAAAAGTCAGCGTCGCTGGCCACGCGGTGCCGGTGGTGGTACCAAAATCAATCGGGCCCCCACTCGCGTGCTCCAAGTACAAACTGTAGTAGGCGGCGTTCGGAACGGCGTTCCACGATACGTCTACCGTACGCTGCACCAACGAACAAAATTGAGAGCCGTCGGGCGAAGTCCAGTTACTAAATGCAATAGTAGGTGCAACCAGCACCGGTGCAGGAGCTTGCTGAGACGCTTGCGGCCCGCCAAATGCCGGAGAGTTAAGGTGTACCGTCGAGGGGTCAGGGACAAAAACTGCGGGCGCTTCCGGTATGTCTATAAAAACTTGGGCACTTGGAGTAGTGGTCGCGGTGGTCGTCGCGACAGGCTGGGTCGAGGTACCCAACACTTCCGGTACAGCCTGCGGCTCCTCCGGCAGAAACGCCAACATAGCCGCACTGCCTAAGTTTTTATCTCCGTATTCTTTCTGCAACTGGTTTACATCTGCAACATCCAAGCTCGACCCGAGCACGCCCTTAAAAGCGGCAAACGCAGTAGTAACCGCAGCGCGGTCATTATCCTTATCTTCTTTCGAGCCGAAGAGTCCGAATACCGAACCCGCTGCGGCATAGGCTAAATCGTATACTTTTATCACCCCACCAAGCGCCAACGCCCCCACCTGTCCCGTCACTTTTACACCGACAGCCAAAGGCTCGCCCACCGCGAGGCCGGCGCCCATTGCTTGGTAGGCAAGCGTCTTTGCCGGCGCCTCAAAGCAGCCGCCTGTGGTAGTGGCATTGGTCGAACGCAATACAAACAATTGGCTTTTAATATCCGACGTCATACGATCGGCAAAATTAGCAAGATACACATCAATAAAACTATGGCCTAAATTGTCGCCCTTGGCGTTTGGGTTATCCCACCAATCCTTAACTAGTACGTTTGGCAAAGGCGGCACGACCGCACCAACCTGCAGCAAAGGATCATAGATAACCGTGTCGGCCTGATAATTAAGATACTTTCCTCCGCCTGCCACATAGGCAGTTGGGGTGGCTACTGCGTACACCGCCACCGACTCTTTTGGTACCCCGTGGGCAACCAAATACTCGTATAACCTGTTTGCATAGACCGCCCCCTGTGAGTGACCTACCAAAAGCAGTTTGCGAGTCTGCACCTCGTCGTGCATCTGCATCAAAATAGTCTGCAAATCGTACTCGTTAAACTGCGGCAACGCCGCCTCTACCAAGTCCCCACCACCCTGCAAGTGAGTGGCGTTGTAACCCGTAGCGTAATATATAGTTTGGTTATTAAAATTAACTCCTAAAATGTCACGCAGTTCGGACTTATTTTGTTCTGCTTCTTCTCTTGTATTACGTATCCCATTTATAAAAACTACCGTGTACCCATCCGCCAGACATGCAGCTTGAGCAATTGTCGGAAAAAGAAAAAGGACAAAAGCTAATTGGGTAATGTATTTAAAGCTACATCGCATGGCTCACCCCGAGCGTCACCGTGGCTAGTAATAAATTCAAAGGCTTTAGTCCTTGTTTCTTTTCTTAACTGTGTATTTGATACCAAGACTTCAACTTCTTTTCTGTTTGCGCCCGCATTTATAACGCAAGTGTGTGCTCGTCCGACTTCTTCCGCCACAGCTTTCCATGTACCTGTATTAAAAACTTTAGTTAAATACATTTGCTCCGCCATCGCATACTGTAGTGCTGCCGCGCGGATTTTGGCGGAGGTAGGGTATTTTGCAAAAATAGCCAACTCGACATCGTCGCGGATACCGTTGTTGTTTGTATCTATCCCCGCAACAGTGGCGTCGTTCTCTGCTTGGTCGGGGACCGATGGTAGGTTAGCGCCCACTACATCGGCAAGGGTAAGCTTTTGCGCATGTATCTGCGCCACAGCGGCATCGGTCTTGTCTTTGTCGAGCGCGAGCATCGTGCCCCATATAGCAAAAGCAACAAAGCCCACCGCCAGTACAATGACCGGCCACTTAACCCACAGCCAAACCCGCTCCAAAACCCCTGAAGCATTCATGTCTAAATTATAAACCAACAAAAAACATCACTTGCATAAAAGACTACGATATATCGTAGTCTTTTATAGATTGAGACGACGCATACGTTCAGCATATTGCTTTTTGCTCATATGCATCGGGGGCATCAGTAGCGAAAACCAGTGTTCAAAATCAGTATCGCGCTCTAATTGTTTTTGCAGGTGCCGAGTGACTTCAGTATATTTACCTTTTTGGATTGCACTCCACAGACGTGCAACTGTGGAGGGGCTTACTCGTAATGTTTCTTGAATGGCATCAAATGAGTGGCCTTTGGCAAGCATGTATATTATTGCCAATCTTTTTGAAAACATAACTCTTTCGGTAGGGGTCAGGAGATTATCAAAAAATGCTCTACGCTCATCTTTCGACCACTTGCCGGTAACACATTCCATAAACAAACCGAATGTTTTATCTGAAACCTTTTTAATCGGAGTATGTCTGGATACATGCGGCATAAAGACTACGATATATCGTAGTCTTTTATATGCAAGCTATTTATACACAGACTTACTGTCGGCTAGAGCTACAGCTAGAAGTTGAGGTTGCGGATGGAGACCGCGTCTACCTCGGCCAGATTGGTTTGGCGGATAGAGCCGAGGATCGCTACCTTGTCGCCCGGCGCAAAGCGCGACAGGTCGGCGGGGGCGCGGAGTTTGTTGAGCACTTTGGTCCCCGCAGGCAAATACACCATATAGTCTGCACCGGCGGTAGCGATGGTTACGGTTGCGGGGAGCGTTGTAGCGGATATGGCGCGGATAGTGCCTTCGAAGGCCCGCTGTTTAAACACCGCCTTGTCCTGAAAGATTTCGATAGAGGATGCCGTAAGCGTGTTGGTGGTGTAGTCGTACAAGCCTTTGGCGGAAAGCACTTTGTCTTTAACCACAAGCTCGGCAATGGTAATGGTACGCACACCTTTGGTAAGGGTTGAGGTACCGACCACCACGGTCGTGTTGTTAAAAAGCTTGTTGGTAAGCACAAAGGTGCCGCCCCCGACGCTTTGTATCGTACCCGCAAGCGTCTTCGGCTCTTTGTTAAGCGAGTAGTCGACTATGCGCTTGGCGTTAATTTGCAGCGAGTCGGCCGCCGGCACCAAAGAACCTTCGACCGAGATAAGGTCGCCGTCTTGTATTTCATCAATCGTGGCAATACCGCCGTGGTTACGCACAATAACCGCCGACACCGTGTCGGGCGTGGTCAGTACCGTCAACCGGACAAACGCATTGCCCCACAGCGCGCGGCAAAACAGCGTAGTCCCCGACTTTTGCAGTACAACAATGTTTTTCGCGCTCAACTTGCCCTCGGCGGTAATGTGCAGCTCGGCGGTGGGCGCGGCAAGCGCCGGTGTAGCAACCAGCGCCACCAACACTACACCCGCAACTGCCACTACGTGTGCAAACTTTTTCATATACTTTATTTACCTTGTGCTTCCCGCGCGGCCGCAAGACCCGCCTGATAATCAGCAACACCGGGCTTTAGCGCGAGGGCCGCCTTAAAACTGGTCTCGGCTTTAGCGTACTCGTGCGTAAAGTTAAGGTAGAGGTCGCCCAAGTTGCCGTAGGCCACATAGTTGACCGTGCTCCCGCCGGCTTTGCCGACGTATGTCCACGCGCTTGCGGCTGCCTGATACTGCCCCGCTATTTTGTAAACAATCCCAAGACTCAGCCATAGGTCGGTGCGGGCGGGCGCAGCTTTTAGGCCCGCCGCATAGGTGTTGAACTGGCTTTGCAAAGCCGCTTTTGCCTCGACCGGCAGGTCGGCCGAGATACTAAGCGCGACAACCGCGGGCGGGGTAACGGTAGGTTTGGGGTCGTCTTTAATTTCAGTAATAGTGCTGCTACCGGTAGTTACCAACGCGTAGCCGTTGCCGAGGTCGGTAACGGTAGTTTCTATAGGAGTAGTGTTTTTGGGCGCAAAGACGAGCCAGCCGCCGACACCAAAGGCAAGACCTATAACCAGCGCAAGCAGTATATAGCGTTTAGTATGCATGGCTTTTAGTCTAACAACGCAAAAACCCCTCCGCAAGGGAGGGGTTTTTGGTGTCTAGTTGTCGCCTAGACCGGTGTCTGGCTAATTAGAAGCCGGACGATGAGAGACCAGGGACAGAGTACCCGTTGAACCAGTCGATATCCGCGGTGGTCGCCGTACTAGTGGCGTTATCCGACCAGAAGAAGTCAGAACCGGAAGTCGTGGTAGCTACGCCCGAGACTACGCCCTTGCGACCCGGAGTCGTGGTGGCATTCCAGCCAGCAGGGCTCGAGGAAGTCGCCGAGTCACCGAGGACCGTCGACGTGATAGTCCAGTTCGTTGCGGAGCCGACCGGTGCTACGTCACCGATGAGGGTGAAGTACATGGTGGCGCCCGCCGAGACCTGGAGCGGCGTCGACTGGTAGAAGGTGACGGTCGGAGCGGCAATATCTGCTATCGCACTCAACTCAGCCGTGCCGCCGAACTGACCGCCAGTCGTACCGGAGACGTTCGCCGGAGTCGAGTAGCTGGAGTCGGTGAAGGCAAAGAGTTTGAGGTTACGAACGGTCGCAGACGAGGTCGCGATAGATACCGCGATCTGGTAGAGACCGACCGAGCCGGCGCTGTTAGCCGTGATGCTGAATTTCTTCAGCGGCTGAGCAGAACCGTTCGGGTTCGTCGCAGTAGCAGGGCCAGCTGCGAAGGTCGGGTAGCTCTTGAACATCTGGATGCCCGCTGCGCCCGTGGTAACGGTGTTCGTCGCGGTCGGACCAGTGACGGTCGTACCCGAGGAAGCGCCGGAAGCCTCGAAGTTAAGCGGATCAACCTTGATGACATCGCCTACGCCGCCCGGAGAGCTGACGCCGATTGCCGCGAGGTCAAGCTTGACGGTAAGGAGCGTGTCCGCGTCCTTAGCAAGCGCGACCGGAGTCGACAGGGTCGACGTAGCCGTGGTGCCGGTACCCGTGAAGGTAGCCGTACCGACGAGCGTCGAGCCGCTGTAGATGTACGCCATTACGATGTCGCTAGAACCGCCGTTAGTACCGGAGTTACCCGCAGCGCCAGTGGACTTGGTGTTACCGCTGTTGGTGAGAGTAAGGCCGATCTTGTTGAGGTTAAGCGCCTCGTTGTTAGCGCGGAACTTGAGCACCGTCGAGGTGACACCAGCGCTGCCTGCCGCCTTGAGGGCGTAGGAAGGCGAGCTGGAGTCAACCGCAACCGTAGCCGAGCCCGAAGCGACCGTCATTGTACCGCCGGTTGCCGTAGTAACGGACGGGGTGATGGACACGCCCGAGGTTACGCCGGTAGCCGAGTAGCTGTAAGTGCTGCTGATACCGAAGATGAAGGTCTGGTTCGTAGCGCCAGAGCTTATGTTGCAGACGACCGAGAGCTCCTTGACGGTACCCTTCGGTACGACAAGCGCGTTGTCGAAGACAAAGCTGTTAGCTGCAGAGGCCGAGAGGCTGTTGATTACGCGTGAACCGTTGACGATAGCCGTTGCACCGTCGAAGAGCTGGCAGTTGCTCAACTGACCTGCCGGCGTGTTAGCGCCAGTGAAGGAAAGCGGGAGCGAGCTGTAGCGGATGTCTTCGCCGGACTGCGAAGCGTCAAGCTGGATCTTCGCAAAGGTAAAGCCTTGCGTACCTGCTACGACGTTTTGCGCGGTCGGGTTAGACGAGACGGTGATCGAGGTCGTCGCGGCGCGGACCGTCATCGCGTTAAGCGCGAAGGCCGCGTTGCTGATCGAGATCGAGTTGCCCGAAACCTGGCCCGTCGGGTTTGTCCAGTTGGACGGCGTAACCGTAAGGGTGAAGGTCTGGTTGTTTACCGCACCCGTCGCGACTTTGCCGCGAACGTGGTAGGTGTGGATGCCCGTCGGGAAGGTGATCGTGTCGGAGAAGGTCAAGCTTGCAGCCGACTGATCAACCGGACCCGATACTACTGCACCGTTCTCGTTGACGATGGATACGCTGGAGAGCGGCGTAACCGAGGCACCGTCGTTCGACGAGGACGCGACCGTGATGGTCAGGCCCGTAATCGAGACCGGCTCACCGAGGAAGTTCGTAATAAACCCGCCCAACGGCTGGTTCGGTACGTTTACCGCGATGTTCTGCGCGGCGTCAGCGGTCGCGTTGGACTTGCTGAGCGTCGTTGCAGTGCCTGCGCTGATCGAGAAGCTGTCACCCGTGAACCACGGCTGGCTGGTGCCAGACGGAGTTACGCCGTAGCCATAGGTCTGGCCAACGAAGTAAACATCCGTTACGCGGTCGATGGTGAACTGGATGGTGCGGCCGGCCGAGTTAGACCCAAGAAGGTCGCCCTGGATGTACGCATCAACGTTGTTGCCCTTCGGGATCATGATCCCACCCGGGAACACCGTGGTGTAGTACTTGCCGGTCGAGTCGACGGTGGTCGGGTAGATAGTGCCGCCTACGTTAGTGATAACGTTGCCGACGTCTACCGAGCTACCGGAGCCGATCTGGCGCCAGCGGATGCTGTAGAGCTTGAGATCCTCAGCGGAACCTGCGGTGAACTTGAGACCCGCAAAGCGGACGCCCGTGTCACCGATGTTCTGCGTGTGGGTGGTCGAGGTCGGAGGAACGACCGACGAAGTCGTGGTCGATACCGAGCCAAGAGTGAGCGTGGTGTTGATCGTCTGGCTAGCACCCGTGATCGGGAGCGAACCGGAGATAACCGCCGAGCTGTTTATCGCGACAACCGCGAGGGAAACGACCTGACCGGACTGAGCCGTAGCCGCCGCCGCAATGTTACCCGCGACCGTGTAGGTCATCGAGGCACCTGCTGCGAGAGTAAAGCCAGTGTCGGCAACGTTTGCCTGGTGGTTGCTGTTGAACGTCTTGGAATTGCCGATCTGGAGACCGTTGGAATCCAAAAGGACGACGCCGGAGAAGTTCGCGTCAACGCCGAGGCCGGTGCGCTGCACCGTTACGGAGTTGATGACCACCGGAGAGCTGCTGTTGTTCGTCAGGGTAAAGGTCGTAAACGGTACGCGAGCCGCGCTTGCAACTGCAAGGCTGTTAACCGGCTGCGCCGCAGCGCTTACGGTTACCTGGCCGCCTACGGTGCCGCCGGTGTTGCCACCAGTGGAGCCGCCCGTCGAGCCGCCGCAAACCTTTGCGATAGCCGCGCGAGTGGCCGGACCTACGATGCCAATCGGCGAAACGCCGTTAGCCGCCTGGAACTTGATAGCTGCCGCTTTAGTAAGACCGCCGAAGAAGGTGGTCTCACCGCCAGGGGAGCCTGCGCCCGATGCCGCGACCTGAGTCGCCGCGTTCGAGTTGAGGAACACCTGAAGATCCTTAACGTCCGCTCCGGTCATTCCCTGCGAAAGGGAGCGAGAGAGGGCCGGGCAGGAAGCCGCGTGCGCCGGGGTCACAAGGACCGCGAAGAACGAAGCCGCGACAACCGCGACGCCGAGCGTCAATGCGAGAAGTCGAGTAGAACTCTGAGTAATAGTCATAATAATTATACGAACGAATAAATCGAACTAACTGGTAATCACGAGTAATGCGCACACGCACAAACTCTACCTGCCCCCAGATTCTTTCTGAAAAGAAAAGGAAGGCTTTGGTAGCCAAGGTATTGACGGAGTTTCAGACGTAATCTTTCGTGAAGGGATAAGGAGTTCGGGAGTATGTATGCCGAAAGCAATTGTCAACGAACGTGCCGCAGGGCTGTCCCTGTGGCCTAGGGTTCATTATATGAAGCCCTAGCAATATCGCAAAAAAGCCCTGTGGACAACGCATAATGGCCCCCTAAGGGACCTCTGTCGCGTGTGTACCACCTAGCCACTATATATAGAGGCCTAAAACGGGTCAATAGGGCAAAAAGTTACCAAAAAAGGGCGCCCGGAGGTACAGACCAAAACCTTAGGCCGGTACATACATGCTCCAGCGCCGTTCGCCGACCTTACGGACCAAACCCCGCTCAATAAGGGTACCTAGTTCGCGTTGGATAGTCTTTTCGCTGCAGCCCTTTACCACCGCAGCTATCTCCTTTATAGAGGCTTGCCTGTTTTTCTTTATAAACCCCAGTATTAAAGACACTCTTTCTGACTGTGGCGTATCGGACATTTTCTTGGTGTCCTTTATGTCCTTTACATGAAGCGGCGCGTGAGCAAGGGGGGAGTCGAGCTCCGGCAACGGCGCCAAACGGAAGTCGTCGGCCGTAACAAAAGGGGAGGGGTGCGAGCCGGTAACCAGCCGCTCTGCGACGCCCTCGTATTCTTTGCATAAAAGTGCCGCCGCCTCTTTGCTAATCGTGCCCGTACTAGCCGCAATGCGCAGATCGGACAACAGGCCGAAAACATCCGCAAGAGCGACCGAAACATCAACCTCGCCGGCCGCGACGTGCACAACCGTTTGAGGCAACTCGGCTGCCCGATAAAAGATATCCACACCCCCCTGCCCGTCCGACGGTTTAAGCAATACGGACAACACGTGAGCAATTTTTTCCGACTTCAGATAACAAAAATACCAGTCAGCGCGTCCTTTAAAAAGGCTTGTTCTTAAAGCAAATTCGTGAAATTTTTTGCTGTTATCCGGCATAGGTTGTCCTTGACTTGTCTGTTATTGTCCTTTACTTCACAAGGACTTCAAACGGACATTTCGTGTCTTTGAGTGTAGCACCTCTGTAACCCCGTGCAACTTTGGCTCTACACAAGGACTTACTGCTTGTAAGGTGGTATTATTTCGCTATCTATGGCGCGTAAAAAGAGCTCGAACGGCAAGGCTGGCGCGCGTATTCCGGGCGAGACAAAACGGGCCATTGTGGTAGTGGTACTTATTATCATCGGGCTCTTTCTTACCTTGGCCGCCTTTGGCGCGGCGGGTATTGCAGGGTCGGACGCGTATCGCCTGTTTGCCTCGCTCCTCGGGGTCGGCTACTTCCTTGTCCCCTTGCTGTTTTTTATGCTTGCGGGCAATGCGCTGCGCGAAGAGACCGGCGCATTTTCGATAGTTAAAATGGCGGCGAGCGCGGTGTTTCTTATTGCAGGGCTCGGCTTTGTACAGATAGTCTCCGAACACGGCGGGCTGCTTGGCTCGCTTATTGCCTCCCCCGCTATTCAATATTTTGACATCTATGCCGCACTGGTACTGCTGGGCGGCGTGTCTCTTATTTCCCTACTACTCTTGCTTGAAGGGCGCATAAGCCTCGAGCCGTTTATCGGCGCGGGGCGTCTGGTGATGAACTTGTTTAGACGCTTGCGCGGTACGCCCACCGTAAAAGAACCGACTATGTCGGGCCTTGATATGGAGGAAACCGAGGACGCTGAAGAAGCGACCGAGGAAGACAGCGACGCTGCAGACGAGCAAGAAGAGGCGTACGAGGCGCCTGCTGCCGCGCCTATAGTTGCGGCAAAAAGCAACGCAAACAAACTAAAGTCACTTCTTGGCCAATATACGCCGCCGCCGCTTAGCCTGCTTGAGCGCGACAAGGGACGCCCCGGCGTCGGCGACATAAAAGCAAACGCTAATATTATTAAGCGCACGCTACAGGACTTCGGTATTACGGTAGAACTTGATGAAATTTCTATCGGCCCGTCGGTAACCCGCTACGCGGTCAAGCCCGCCCAAGGCGTGCGGTTGCAGAAAATTTTGACCCTGCAAAAAAACCTCGAGTTGGCGCTGAGCGCCTCGTCGATCCGTATTGAAGCACCGATACCCGGCAAATCGCTGGTCGGCATTGAGGTCCCCAACACAACTAAAGTAACCGTGGGGCTCGGTTCTTTGCTCGACGGTGCCGAGTTTAAAGACAGCAACGCCGCACTGCTTGTCGCTATGGGTAAAGACATTGCGGGTGGCGCCAAGTTTGCCAACATCGCCAAAATGCCGCACGCGCTTATTGCGGGCGCAACCGGCGCGGGCAAGTCGGTCGCTATCCACGGGCTCATCAACAGTTTGTTGTACCGGTGCGGCCCCCAGCAGCTGCGGTTTATTATGGTCGACCCTAAACGTGTCGAGTTAACCCTGTACCGCTCGCTCCCGCACCTGCTGACCCCCGTTATTACCGATGCTAAAAAAGCGATTGTTGCCCTGCGCTGGGCCGGTAAAGAAATGGAGCGCCGCTACAACCTGCTCGAGGAGCATCGTGTCCGCGACATCGAGTCGTACCACCACAACGTGCTCACTCCCGCACTCGAAGAGTTGCGCGGACGCGGCGGCAAACTAGAGGAGGGCGAGACCGTGCCCGAGGCGATGCCTTACATCGTCATTATTATCGACGAGCTTGCCGATATTATGCAGAGCTACCCGCGCGAGCTTGAGGCCGCAGTAGTGCGGTTGGCACAAATGTCGCGCGCGGTGGGTATACACTTGGTCCTTTCGACCCAGCGGCCATCGGTAAATGTTATTACCGGTCTTATTAAGGCAAACGTTCCCGCGCGCATTGCTCTGCAAGTAGCAAGCCAGATAGACTCACGCACCATACTCGACCAAGGCGGCGCCGAAAACTTGCTCGGCCGCGGCGATATGCTGTACCTTTCGGCCGACATGAACAAGCCCGTGCGCTTGCAAAACGCTTTTATCGGCGAAGATGAGGTAAAGAAAATCGTCGACTTTATCGCAAAACATAATGAACCGGAGCTACCCGTGGAGCTGGTGCCCCCCTCGGCCGGCAATGACGGCGTGGGCTTGGGCTCCAGTGTTAACAACGGCGGCGGTTTTGGCGGCGATGAGGATGACATAGACGACGACCTGTACCAAGCGGCGCGCGCGGCGGTACAAGAAGCCGGCAAAGCCTCGACCAGTTACCTGCAACGCAAACTGCGCATCGGCTACGCCCGCGCGGCGCGCATTATCGACATACTTGAAGAACGCGGGGTCATAGGCCCCGGCGACGGTGCCAAGCCCCGCGAAATTTTGGAAAAGGGCCAAGGCCCCGTCGGTGCCTCCCCCTCCTCCGGCGAAGAGAATCTATGAACCGCCTGCTTATCGGCCTCGCGCTCGTTGTCCTTTTAGGCTACGGGGCATTTGAGGCCCGCAAGCTGGTTGCGGGCCCCGAGATCAGTATCAACACCCCAAAAAACGGCTCCGCAACCTCGACAGCACTGGTGACTATTGAAGGTACGGCTCAAAATATAGCTTTTTTGACCATTAATGACGCGCCCTCCTACACCGATGAGGCGGGCAAATTTGTGTACCGCTTCTCCCCGCCTGCGGGCTATACTGTAATCACCGTGGCGGCGGTAGACCGGTTTGGCCGCCGTGCGCATCAATCAGTCGCGCTCACCGTAGTCACCTATTGTCCGCTAAACGCATAAATTGCATGGCACTTAAATCAAAAGAAAAAAAGCCGGAGAAGTCGATGGGAAACAAAGACGGCAAGGACTCGACTGCCATAGACGCCGCTATCCGCGATATTAAAACCAAGTTCGGCGACGAAGCTATTATGAAGCTCGGCGACTCGGCAAAAGTCGACGTCGACGTCATCCCTTCCGGCTCTATCGGGCTCGACTGGGCGCTCGGTATCGGCGGCTATCCGCGCGGCCGCATTATGGAAATTTACGGGCCGGAGTCATCGGGCAAAACAACGCTTACCTTGCATGCTATCGCCGAGGCGCAGAAAAAAGGCGGCATCTGCGCCTTTATAGATGCCGAGCACGCGCTTGACCCCGAATACGCTAAAAAAATCGGCGTAAAAATAGACGAGTTGCTGGTAAGCCAACCGGATACCGGCGAGCAGGCGCTCGAGATTGTAGAGTCGTTGGTGCGCTCGGGCAAAATCGACATCGTGGTTATAGACTCGGTCGCCGCGCTTACCCCCAAAGACGAAATAGAAGGCGACATGGGCTCCTACCAAGTGGGCAAACAAGCGCGGCTTATGTCGCAGGCCTTGCGCAAACTTACGGCCATTACCGCCAAGTCAAAGACTATAGTCATTTTTATCAACCAGATCCGCATGCAAATTGGGGTGATGTTCGGCAATCCGGAGACGACCACCGGCGGCAAGGCATTAAAATTTTATACCTCGGTGCGTCTTGATATCCGCCGTATCGCGCAGATAAAAAAAGGCGAAGAAGTGGTGGGCGGTCGGCACCGCGTCAAGGTGGTTAAAAACAAAGTGGCCGCCCCCTTCCGCAAAACCGAGTTTGACCTGATGTACAACGAAGGGATTTCGCGCGAGGGCGAGCTACTTGCCTTGGGCGAAAGTTTGGGTGTGGTACAAAAATCCGGCTCTTCCTATAGTTTTGGAGAAGAAAAGCTGGGTCGCGGGTACGACGCGTCGCGCACCTACCTGCGGGAAAATAAAAAAATAGCCAACGAGCTGCTTAAAGAAATCCGCAAGGCGCTCAGCGACAACGTTGTGCAAGCCAAAGTCGCCTCAAGCGGCTCCTCAAGCGAGGAGTAGTCCCTATGCGGTTTGCAGGCTAGAGCCGGCAAGCGTGCGTACCATGTCGCGCAGCAAAGAAAGTCCGAGTACCGCAAGGATACCGAGCGCAATTTGTACGGGGAGGTTGGTGTGCAGTAGCGCATAGGTTGCAAACTCCCACGTACCGCCGATGCCGACATTTGCCCAATTTTCGAATACGCGATGCACCCAGGTAAGCTGCACCAGCGCGTAACCCGCCACGGCAAGGGCGTAGACCTTAAGCGCGGTCGCGCTAAGCAGTTTGCGTGCGCCGTAAATAACCCCCACCGACGCCATAACCTGCCGCTCAATATTGCTTTGCATATACGTTACAACTAGGGCTTAACTTCTAAGGTTTCGTGTATTTTTTTAAACTCCGCCTTCGCGCGGTGTACGCGGGTTTTTATCGCTCCTACCGACAGCCCCTCTTCCTGCGCTATCTCCTCTTGCGATGCTCCGTCTAAGAAAAACCGCGTAAGAGCGCGGGCAAGGGTGCCGGGCATACGCGTAAGCACCGACGCCACCTCGTCCATAAACTCAGTTTTTTCAAACTGACGCAGCTGCTTGTCGGGGATAAGCTGCCAAATTTCCTCGTCGAGTTGGGCCGTGTGCAGGCCGCGGCGCTTGCGCTTTTGGTAGTGCGTAAGCGCGGTATTAATAAGTATCCGGTAGCCCCATGAGGAGAAGCTCGCTCCCGCCTGCGGGGTAAACTTTTTAGCATTGAGATATATTTTGGTAAACGCTTCCTGCACAATGTCTATAGCCTCTTCTTCGTCGCGGATAATAGACACGGCCTTGCGCAAAAAGGCCGCCTCGTACTTGCGCACCAACAACGCAAACAAGGACGGGTGTGCGACCGAAAGGCTAAGCAATTCTTCATCGCTCTTCCCCTCCCCGGTATCCTCGAGGCTTAGATACTCCATGCCTGTAGCATATATCATGGCGTACCCTTATAACAGGGTGGCGTTCACCGGAGTTTCAGCCCCTCTTCCGCCCACGCACGCACCGCAAGTACCGGCAATAGCAGGACCAGCGCCCCTACTGCCGCTTCATTATCTAATACTAGCGCCGACCCAAGCAGCGCGGCAAGAAGCCCTATGTACATCGGGTGCGTAAAGTACCCGTATATGCCCGTGTTGATGTGCATAGGTAAAATGCGCATGACTACTTGGTACGTTGAGAGCGGCAGCTCTTTGCGGGCGGCGCACATACCCCACTGTCCTCCCAAAGTCAGTGATGCCGCGACCAGCAGTATCCACCCACGAGGCACTGCGGGCGGCACCAGCCACATATACAAACTCCAAACTATCAATACACAAAACACGGCGTAACTCGTAACGGTAAAAATATGACTGGCGCGCGTCTCCGTATGCGGAGGCTTGTTATACCGTATGCAAAAAAAATACCAACACACTGCCCACGAAAAAAGGAGCAACATGCCAAGTCCTTGAGCCACTGCTATTGAGTAGGCGCGGTGCCGAGTATAGTGCCAAATCGCACAAGCAGCTGCTGCAAGCTTGCGCCAAATACTTCCAAGTCTTTACTAAATACTCCCGCCTTTGCCCCCATGTCGGCAATAAGCGCGGCAGACGGCACACTACCGGAAAGGAGCTGGTCGAGTGTAGAGAGATAGCTATTAAAGTCGACAGGCACCGGCTGCCCTGCCGCAAGCAAGGCCTGCGTCAGCGAGCGTGTTACGGCATTGGGTGTTTTTTGGTTAGCGGCCGAGAGTGCCGTAAGGTGTTGGGAAAATTGCGCCGAAATAGCTTTTTGTTGAGCAACCAGCACTTTAGCGCGGTACACGAGGTCAAAAAAGCCGGTAAAATCGCCGCTGAGCGACTGGCTGTTCATTTGTACGAGCAGCGGACCCAGCTGGTTCGTGCTCGACGCAATAGCTTGTAGGTCGGCAAACAGCCCGTTAAGCGCAACCGCATATTCGGCCGTACCCTCAGAGGACGGGACAACAACACTTAGTTTTGCTGAAAGTAGGTCGAGCGCGGCTTTGGTTTGCTCGGGACTGCCGCCGCCCGCCTGCTGGATAAGAGTTGTTACATCAGGCCATGTTTGAGACGCCACGACACTCGAGCGTATAAGACCCTGTACAGCTTCGGTACGCAATGCAAAAAAAAGTATAGGTACCGCCAGCGCCAAGCCCCCAAAGAGCCCTAGCGCAAAAATAAGTGCGGTGCGTATACCAGTGTGCATAAATTAAGTACGGGGCTCTGCGTACCTACAGTATACTTGATATGTAACTCTTCTAGCCTTATGTTATCCACCTACCCTGTCGTATCCTACCGCCATCGGCTCCTACTCAACTTTTTCGGCGTTGTCCTGCTGATATTGGGCGCCATAGCGTTTCTTAACGCCTATATCACTTGGCACCTAAGCAGTGTTGTCCTGTATTCGGCGCCGGCCTATGGGCTCTTGTATATGGTCGCTGCCTATATGTTTTTTACGCGCCAGTATTGGCTTATCTACGTATTTGCGTTCAACCTAAGCGCAAACCTCTTGCTGGTCGGCTATCACTACTATTTGGTGCAGGAACTAAAAGTAAGCTGGGTGGTGATGCTGATATGTAACGCGCTCCTGTTATGGTACCTCTATACGCTGCGCAAAGGGCTGCGCGACTCGTGGCAGGGGCGGGCAGCCCTAGCGCTCGCGTTTATACTGTGGCTGGGGACGATGTATACTATTAATATTCGCTAATTATTGTATGCCGCGCAAAAACCCAAAGGGCTCAAGCATACTCACAATACTCATCGTTGTAGTAGCGATAGTGCTTGCGCCAATTATAGGACCGCTGCTGGGCGTCATCGTATCCGACATTGTCTTCGGTCTTGCCCTAAACGCACTTGCTCCCTGCGGTTACAATATTTTTAAAAACTGCGTTAACGAAAACGCCGGAGGCGGAGGGGGCGGTTCAGGCGAAGCGTGCGCTTCGCCTGCAAACAGTTGCGGCCAACGCAACTCCGGCTTTATTGTGGGTGGCACTTGCAACTCAAGCGCGCCGCCTAACTCACAATGCCCCGCGCCCGGCTTTTTGCCGGACACCGGCTTTTACGCCGAACCGTCGACCATAGGCACCAACGACTCCACCACACTCCATTGGAATGTCACCGACGCCACCACGTGCACGGTAACAGGCGAAAATGGCCTTACCTTTAGCGGCGGTGCAACAGGCCAAGTATCGACCGGCGCACTTACGCAAACTACGACCTTTTCCATCACATGCCAAAACGGCGACGGCGGCTCCTCAAACTCTAAGAGTTTGCGGGTAATCGTAGACCCCCACTATCAGGAGGTATAAACCCATGTGGATAGCGTAATTGCCGATATGCACTACAAAGCACATACTAAAGCCATGACACTCACTACCCATCTACGCGCATCGGTGCTGTTTATGATGCTCGCCGCAGTTGCGTTCGTTACCGTCGTATCACAAGTCCTTACTAGTTTTATCGTTAAAGCGCTCGGCGACAGCCAAACACTCCGCATTGCTCCGGCGACCGACTGCCAACTGGCAAGCGGCGGCACGCACTTTACCGGTTGCAGCTCGATTCTCTAAACTACTACAAAAGGGGCTCCCCCAACTCGCCAAGGCGCACCGCCTCGGCGAGTTTTTGTATATCGGCATACAAAGGCCTGTCTTCACGCACCGGACGTACTGTGCCGCGGACCGCGCGCAACAACACCCTACCCTGCCCGCTTGCCGAACGTTCGGCACCGGTTATTGCAAATGTCTGAGAAAGGGCCGCCAACTCTATAGCGGCAACGATAGCTGTGTTTGCGGCGACCTTTCCACACAGCAGCGCCGCGTCCGCGCCCATCGAAACGACATCCTGATTATCGGCGTTGCTCGGTATCGAGTGGAGCGAGTGCGGGTAGGCCAAGGTCTGGTTTAGCGCCGTAGTCGAAGTAGCCACAAACTGCAACCCTTGGAGTCCCAGAGTGAGCCCCGGAGTGCCGAGGTTTAGGAACGGCGGATACATGCCGTTAATGTTGTCGTGTAAAAAGTAATTAAGGCGGCGCTCGCACAGCACCGACAGTTTAGCGAGCGATAGTTTAAGCATATCCATTGCGGCGGCAACATATTCGCCGTGAAAGTTGCCTCCATGGAGAATGTTCTTGCCCGCAACGTCAATAAGCGGGTTATCGGTTGCCGCATTCATCTCTACGGTAAGCACACGCTCGGTATTGCGCAGTGTTTCGAGTATGGGTCCGAGGATTTGCGGGCTGCAACGAAGCGAGTATACGTCTTGCGCGGCGTGTCCAAGCGCTACAGTCTGCGTTTCGAGCGCGCGCGAGCGCTCAAATGTACGGCGCGAGCGTAAAAGTTTTGTCTGCGCAGTAAGCGAGCGCAGTAGTTTTGCCACCTCGCCTTGCCCTTGATGCGGACGCGCGGCGTGCAGGTAGGGCGACAAGGCATCATCAAAGGCACCCGCCGCCTCAAGCGCCAAGGCGCTGCTGCGCACCACCGTGCCGAGTATGTGCGACGCCTCGTGTGCCACAAGCGCCCCGACACCGGTCATAAAAGAAGTGCCGTTAATAAGCGCCAAGCCTTCTTTTTGCTCGAGCACGTGGGGCTTCAGGTGTAATTTTTTAAACGCCGCGGAAGCCGGCATACGTACTCCGCGCAGATATACCTCGCCCTCTCCTATAATCCCGAGTGCGATGTGCGCAAGTTGTATAAGATCACCCGAAGCCCCTACCCCGCCGTGCTCCGGCACCACAGGGGCAAAACGCGCGTTGATAAGCTGCGCCAATAATTTTAGTAGTGCTGGTGAGACGCCGGAGTCTCCGCGCAGCAGCGTATTAAGCCGCACCGCCATAGCGGCAAGCACATACTCCTCCGGCACCGGCTTGCCCGCGCCGCAAGCATGGCTACGCACCAAGTTGTGCTGCAGTGCCGCAAGGTCGTCTTTGCCGATAAGCACCGAGGCCATAGGGCCAAACCCCGTGTTAACGCCGTAGATAATACGCTTGCCCGCCTCGGCATCTAAAAAGGTTTTGGAGCGCTTGGCGCGGGCAAGCGCACCGCTCGAGAGCTGGACGCGCGCGCCGCGGGCTATGGCAGCTATCTGCCCTATAGTAAGGTCTTTGCCCGTGAGCGTGTATGCCATGCGTTGCCTAGTATGCCACATATAAGCAAGGCTACTAACCACCCACCGAGGCGGTTATACAGGGTCGCGCGTGGCGCTGTAAGCGCTACATCGGCAGCAATAGTCGCCTCTGCCCCGGCCGGAGCAAAGGCCGAAAGGGAGCCAAAACGGTCGATAATAGCCGAGGGGCCGAGGATGTTGCCGCGGATAACCGGTACATTATTTTCTACAGCGCGTAGTTGCGCCGCCTTAAGACTAAAGGCACTGGCAACATCGTCCTGAAACATTGCCTCGGAGCCCACCGCAATAATAAGCGGCGCAACCCGTGCCTCGGCACGGGCAAGGGTGGTGTTGTGCAACTCCGAACACATAAGCCCGCCGAGCGCGATGTCGCCGAGCACAAGCCGGTTGTCTTGCGCGCCGGCTACCACATCAAACGGAGTCGAGAATAAACCGATACGCTGAGCCCAGAGGGGCGTGTAATCCATAAATGCAAAAAGGACGCGCTTTTGATATTGCGCGGCAACCGCGCCGTCTTGCCACACTTCGTATTGGTTGTAAAAATTACCGTCCGCGTAGACATTGTTCCATGTCATAAGCGGGACACGTGCGGGCATAACCTCGGCAAGAAAACGTGCTACCGACTTTTCGCTTGCGACCAACACCTCTTTATTAAACGCCGGCGCCTCAGCACGGTACAATGCACCCTCGACCGGCGAAAAAGGGTAGATAACTAAATCGGGCGAACTCGAGGCTGCGTCGGTAAGCCGGCCGCCCATACCCCAGGAAAATATGCCGTCATGCTCTTTGCCGAATACCATACGCTCGCGCGAACCCTGTTGGAGCAGCACTACCGAAAATGTTTGGGTGGTAGGTAACGGTTGATGTAGGTATATCCAATTGGGTAACAGCACAAGCGCAGCGAAACACAGTGCCACTACAGCTGCACGCAAAACCGCGGGGCGGTTGGCCCGCCACACTATACAGGCTTCGGCCACATAGCCGTTGACAAACGCAAGTACAAAAGACACCGCATGCGCGCCGCCGAGTGCCGCAATACTCAGTACCAGCGGGACCGGTGTCGCCGCGTATGCAAGCAGTCCTAAATAGTAGCCGCCAAATATATACCCGAGCGCCACCTCGGCCGCGGTATACAAAGCCGCGGCAAGAAGTGCATTGCCAAGCAGCGAGTCGCAGCGTAGAGCACGATACAGCAGCATCGCGCCGCCGCACATCGCGCCGCCCAAAAGCGTAATAGGTACCACCAGCAGCCGCACTGCCCCGACAAACAAATACGCTTCCGGCAGCCAATGAAACTGCACGATGGTGTAGTACGACAAACAAAAGGAAAAGATTCCGCCGGCGATAAAGCCGCCCCAAAACACAATCCACCGCGTATGCGGAAAACCGCCGACAAAATAATACAGCGGCGCAAGCGCCACAAATCCCAACGGCCACACATTAAACGGATGGAAGGTAAGCACCAAAAGTACGCCGGACAGTATCGGCAACAAAAACCACCGACGGTGCAAGTTAACGGACATGGTTTACAAAACGTTTTGACTTAACGGTAGTGTCGGACACTGCGGGTACTATGGCCACCGACACCGCCGACAAGAGTCCCCGCTCGAGCGCGGTCGCCAGCGTTGCCGTCGGCGAAATATGCCATCGCCCGGGCAAGTCGCGCGCGATACTTTGCGCCAACGCCTCTGCCTCTACTCTCCGCGCGGCAAGCGCGGCGTCGGCTATCTCGACCCGCATAGCAACCCCACCCTTCTCGCCGTCGCTAAAATGTATCTGGTACTGCGGGGCGGGCATATGCGGCAACTCGCCCATCACGCGGTCGGCCTCGTCCACGGTAAACTCGATGCCGTTAATGCGCATACGGTCGCTGTCGCGGTGCGACCATTGCAGCACCGGCCCCGGCTTGCCGCAGGCGCACGCTGTGCCTTCCTCAAAAAAGTCGCCCGTGCGGTAGCGCACCAGCGGCATAGCGCGGTTAAGGCCGTAGGATACGACCAACTCGCCGTCGATAAGCTCGACCGCGGCCAACGCTTGGTCTATAACATGAAACTCGCTTACTCCCCGCTCTATCATGGCCGCACAGGGGGCCATAACAAACTGGCCGATTTCGGATGAAGCGTATAGGTTGGCTATTTTGGCGTTGGGATACGCGCGACGTAACTCCTGCCGGCGCGCCTCCGTTAACGTTTCAGACGAAAGTGCCAATAATTTGAATGTGTCCGCTATGCCGAGTGCTGTAGCGTGCGCCGCAAAGAGCGCCGCAATAGTGGGCGTGGCGTAGAGCGAATCGCACTGCATTTCTTTAGCTATAAGGGCGCTACCTCCAAGGTTTTGAAAGTCCGCAAACATAGGTGACACGGGCCGCATGGCCTGCCGACACTGTTGGATAAAACTTGCCCCGAAGTTTTTGTTAAGCGGCGGATATATAATGAGCGGCCGCGCGACCGCAAGACCGAGTGACGGTTCAAAAAAGTAATTTTCCACGTCGCTAAACGGCGTAATAAGCGGCACCTTGGACGACGTGCCCGAGGTAAACGCCACAAACCGTACCTCGCTTGGCGGTACAAAGGTGCGCGCAGCGACCGGCGTGTCGGTGAGTTCGCGGCGCGACAACAGCGGGAGAAATGAAAACGCTTCTACGGTAGGCACTACGCCACTCTGTTTGTATTTGGCGCGATAGAAGTCCGCATGGGGACTCGAAGCGACATAGGCAAGCAGAGTTTGGAGCGCTTCGCGATTGACCCACTGCATGAGCCTAGTATATAGTCTTCGAATGCTCGAATACAATGAAATTTTGCCTAAAAAGGTAATCCTCCTCGACGGTGAGCCGTACGAAGTACTGGATGCACACGTCTTCCGCAAGCAGCAGCGCAAGCCGGTTAACCAAACCAAATTGCGCCACATTATTACCGGCAAGGTAACCGAACAGGCTTTTCATGTGTCGGAAAAGGTCGCCGAGGCCGACCTGTCTACCAAGTCAGTCAAATACCTCTACAAAAATAAAGGAGAGCAGTGGTTTTGCGCCGAAGAAAATCCCGCAGACCGCTTTATGTTGAGCGCGGAGACTATAGGCACCGGTGGACAATTTTTGAAGCCTAATATGTTGCTTGAGGCGCTTGTTTTTGACGAAAAAATTATCGGCATTAAAATCCCCATTAAACTCGAGCTTAAGGTTACCGAGGCGCCACCGGCGGTCAAAGGCAATACCGCGCAAGGCGGCAGCAAGCAGATTACGCTCGAGACCGGCACCGTTATTAACGCCCCCCTCTTTATCAACGAAGGCGACATTGTGCGCATCAATACCGAAACCGGCGACTACGTCGAGCGTGTGGATAAGAAATAGCGTAGAAAAACAAGTTTGAAGGAATGTACGCAGGCCTGTCGAGGCCGTGCGTTAGGAAAATTTATCAGCAGGAAATTTTCTGCGTTCCTTCAAACTTCGTTTTTAGGAGCCTTTAGCGGACGATATACGGCAGGAGCGCCATAAAGCGGGCGCGTTTAACGGCTTCGCTGAGCGCGCGCTGACCGTGCGAAGACAGGTTGGTGCGGCGGCGCGCCATTATCTTGCCGTGCGGGTTAAGGAACTTCTTGATGGTCTCAATGTCCTTGTAGTCGATCGTATTAAATTGGGGTACGTATTCTTTTGCCATATAAGTTTTTTAGAACGGGATGTCCTCAGGATTAATGTCTTCTGCGGGGTAGTCTATTGCGTCGTCTTTAGGAGCCTTCTGCGGCGCCTCGGCGTCGGTTACCCGAGCCGGTGCCCCGCCCGCCCCCGTAGTGGTGCCCCGCGGGCCAAACTGCACCGTGTCGGCGATAATCTCGGTCTTGTACTGCTTTTTCCCGTCGTCTTTGCCCTCCCATGAGCGGGTCTTGAGGCGCCCTTCGACATACGCGCTGCCGCCCTTTTTAAGATACTGCGCGCAAAGATCAGCAAGCTTGCCGAAGGTCACTATGTTGTGGAACTCGACCTCCTCGACCTTCTCGCCGCTCGGCTTTTTGTAATTGCGGTTAGTCGCGATACTGAAGGAACATACATTGCCGCCGCTCGGCAAGGCGCGGACCTCCGGGTCACGGGTCAGGTTACCGAAGAGCATTACCTTGTTGAGATACATACAATAAGTATACGCCTAGCCGGTCAGGGCCTCGATCGACTTATCGAGCTCGGCTTGGCTGACCTCCCCGCCCTTTTCGGCTGCAACCGGCTTTTTGATGGTTTCGCCCTCGAGACGGTCGGAGCTAAAGACTGCACGGCGCGGCGCCTCTTTGGCATCCTCGCGGGTAGTTTCGATAACCAAAAAGCGCAATACCTCCGGCATAGTGCGGAGCGACTCTTGGAGCGCCTGCGTGTTAGAGCGGTCCTCGACCACAAACTTAATCCAGCCGAAGTAGCTCTGGGTAAACTTGTCGCGCTTGCCGGTGTGCGCGCGCTCGATAGTGTACGCGAGCGTCATCTTTGCGGGAAAGCCTTCTGCAATAATCTCCGCCTTGCCGAGCAGCGTGCGGATCTTCTCTACAACCGCACCAAGACCCTCTTCGGGTATGCTAGGGAGCAGGTGAAAACCGACCTCGTATACGGGTCGGCCATCGGCGTTCGCTTGGGATGAGATCTCCGGAGAGACCTGCGACGTTTCTGCCATGAAAGTACCTTACCATATCAGATTTTTTGCCGCAACTTCTCGGTATTCCCATGCTTCAACATCCCGATATATGATTGACGGGTACTTTCATTCCCTGCTTGCTCTCGTAGCCGTCGCTGCATCCTCTTTTTGCTCGCAGTACGCAACACACGGTGGTCGGTAAAGTGCACCCAGCCTAAAAAGTCGACGCCGGAGGCAAAGGTGCTGATGGATACTTTGTTGGGATGCAATTTCAGCTTTAATTTGTCCCATAGAAAGACTACGATATATCGTAGTCTTTTTTCTAGCTCTGTTTTGTTGTGCGAAAGCAGCACAAAATCATCCGCATAGCGAATGAAGTGCTTGGCTTTGAGCGTGTGCTTCGTGTATTGGTCAAACTCGTTCATGTACACGTTGACCAAGAGTTGGCTTGTGAGATTCCCGAGCGGCAACCCTTGTGCGAGGTTTAGCCTCGCACGGAAGCTGCCGACCACCTCCTGCAAGAGCCAGCGGATATCCGAGTCGGGTATGGAGCGCTCGAGGATGGAGAACAACACCCGGTGGTCGATCGAGGCAAAGAACTTGCGGATGTCGCACTTCAGGACCCAGCACGTGCGGGTATGGTTGCGGGATACTTTGCCGGCATATCGGCGGAACTGACTCATCGCCTTATGCGTCCCCTTCCCCAGGCGGCAGGAGTAAGAGTCGGCAATGAACTTTTTGTCGAAGAACGGGTACAGCTTTCTATATATGGCGTGATGAAGCAGCCGGTCGCGTACACTCGCCTTGTGTATGTCGCGGGGTTTTGGGTCACTGATGCGAAAGTGGTGGTAGCCGCCGTGCTTGTACGTTTTGTTCTTTAATTCATCGTGCAAAGCGGTGATTTGATACATCAAGTCAGTTTGAAACTCCAGCACGTCTAGCTTGGACCGCTTACCACGCCGAAACTCCTTCCATGCCGCGAGCAGGTTCTCGACAGAAATGATATCGTCATATGTATGAGTGAGTCCTCTTTTACGAGCCCCCCCCCAACGGCTTTTGCCTATTTTGGAGCGGGTCAAACAGGCTTATTTGTTGTGGCATGAGTACTATCTTACGCTGCCAAAGGCCCATCGCTACACGCTAGGCGAAAGAGTAGACATCTTGTTTATTGACCTTATCGAACGTATAACCTCGGCGGTCTATGCCCCCAAGGATAAAAAGAGTCCCGTAGTACTGTTGGCTCTGCAAAAGCTCAACACGCTCAACTTTTTACTCCTGATTCTTTGGGAGACAAAATCTCTGCGCGACAAACGCTACTTAGCGCTAGCTCAACCACTCGACGAGATAGGAAAGATGCTCAATGGTTGGAGCGGTCAGCTCGCAAAACAAAACTCCCCTACCAAGGCAGGGGAGAAATAAAGAGAGCTGCGGAGACGGAACACGATCTCGTTGTCGAGATTCCACTGGTTGTCGGGGTTGACCCAATTGTCGTTGAGCCAGCGCTTGCCGTCGTCGTTCCGCTTGACGTAGAACACGTTCGGGTTGCCGTCGGAGTCCGTTTATGTGCGGGGCGCCGCCCGTGCCACCGGCTCTCGATTATTCAAGAACCTGTATCGTATTTGGCATCGCAATGCCGTAGCGCCTCGCACCAAGTATCTTCTATTTTTTAAGCTCGCTTGAACCACTCTTTTCTCAACCGCAGTTGAAAAAATTCTCAGCGCAAGTCTGCTGGATTGGGCAGCGCGCAGTCCTTGCCGCACGCATACTCGCCTACTACCGCTCCTTAGTATACAAAAAAGAAAGCGGCCCGCATCTTGCGATGCGGGCCGAAGGGCTAAGGACCAAGAGTTAGGGCTAAACCCTAAAACTTGAGTGTTACTTGCGGAGACGGAACACGAACTCGACGACGAGAAACCACCGGTCGTCGGGGCGGACCCAAAAGTCGTGGAGCCAGCGCTTGCCGCCGTCGTACCGCTTGACGAAGAACACGCTCGGGCTGCCGCCGGAGTCCGAAATCTGTTCCATCGCAGTCCAGAAGTAGTCGCCGCGCGGCTGGTCCTTGAGACTCAGCCGGATGGCCGGGCCGTCAGCCGGCTCGCAGAGGCTGTGCCCGAGTTCCTGGATGCGTGCCCAGATCTCGCGAGTCGTTGGAAGCTTGTTCGGGTTGGTGAACCCGAGTTCGCTCACCTTGACCCGCGCGAATTTGACGACCTGCTTCTCGCCAGGCTTCCAAGCGTCCTTGGACATGATGTCCTTGGCGTACTTGGAGACCTCGACCTCGGCCGCCTTCAGTTCCTTCAGCAGCTCGTCCCTCGACTTGCTGCCCGTCTCGATCTCGAGATAAACCGGGAACACCGACCCTTTGGTCGAGAACTTGCGAATGCCCTCGGCTAAGTAAGCGGCGAAGTCCTTGTGCTCATTGAGCAGTTGGGCACCCTCGTCGTCGAGCTGGGCCTTGTTGTATTGGGCGCGGAAGGTCTCGAGCGCACGCAGCCCCTTGGGGCTATCGGCGGTCACGACCGGCGACGTGTTCAATGCGGGTTGCATCGACATCATCAATCTCCTTTTTAAACGAACTGTTCTGTGGCCCGACGAGTTTCGGGTCCCATCAGTTCGCCTATTATTATACTCCTTTTGGTGCTACTTGTCAATAGTAAAAATCCGTTGTGCATTAAGGACGGTTTGGCGACACACCTCCTCTGCGGGGATTCCTTTAACCGCGGCGATTTTGGCGGCCACTGCAGCAACATATGCGGGTTCGTTGCGCTTGCCGCGGTGCGGGACCGGTGCGGCAAAGGGAGCATCGGTCTCTACCAGCATCTTATCCATAGGGCACACCTGAATAGAGTCGTCGTACATGTCGGTGTAAGTTATAGGCCCCGGGAACGAGAGATAGCACCCAAGATTGAGGTACTGTTGTGCCAGCTCGCCCGAACCTGTAAAAAAATGAATAACCACCGGCACCTTGCTTGCTATTGCAGTGTTTTGCAAAACACTAATACAGTCCTCGTGCGCATTGCGGCAATGTACCACCAACGCTTTGTTTACTTTTTGCGCAAGCGCTATCTGTGCCTCGAACCTTTTGCGCTGGCCTTGGCCGGTGGTCCTAAAGTAATCCAACCCGCACTCCCCTATAGCTACCACTTTTGGGTCGCGGGCCAGTGCCTCGTACTGTGCCACATCAAATTCTTCGTCGGCATTGTCGTTGGGATGCAGACCGACAGATGCCCATAAAAAGTCATGTTGTTTCGCAAGCTCAAGCCCTGCCTTTGATGTTTCAAAATCGGTGCCGATAACCACCGCGCCCACCCCCGCCAATGCCATGCGCGCCAACACTTCGGCGCGGTCGGCGTCGTACTGGGGCAGCTGCAGGTGGCAATGCGCGTCAAAGAGCCGCATCTTAGTCTTTGCGGGGAAACAGATTCTCCGGCTTTTTGTTAGCCATAATCGCTTCGATTATTTTTTTGCTTGTCTGCGGCACGAGCGGCTCGAGCATAAGGTCAATTGCGGCAAGCTCCGTAACTAACTCCGTAATTATCGCCTTGCCCTTCTGCGCGTCTTCTTTAACCACTTTAAACGGCGCTTCGGCAGTTATTTTTTGATCAAGCGCTTGGATACGCTGCCACACATATTCCACCGCGCGATTAACCTCGAATTTCTCCATCGCATCCGTAAACTCTTTCGGAAACGGCTTCCACTCCACCGCGACCGGTTCGCTCAAATGTGTCTGCGCCAACTGCATAATGCGTGCCGCAAGGTTGCCCAAGCCGTTTGCCAAGTCGGCGTTGTAGGCCGCCTTACAATGCTCGCGGGTAATATCGCCGTCCTCAAACGGCGAAATATAGCGCGCCAAGTAGTAGCGCACCGCGTCGGTGCCGTACTCAGCCAACAACTCTTCAGGGTCTATCACGTTACCCAACGTCTTGGACATTTTTTTACCGCCCGAGGTGATAAACCCGTGGACCAATATAGTTTTTGGCAGCGCGATGCCGGCACTCATAAGCATAGCCGGCCATATAGCCGCATGGAAGCGCAAAATATCTTTGCCTATCACGTGCACGTTGACCGGCCAAAACTCCTGATACAAAGCGTCGTCCCGACCATAGCCAAGAGCCGTAATGTAGTTGCTCAGCGCATCGCACCATACGTACATCACTTGCGAGTCGTCATTCGGTACGGGTATGCCCACCGATGTTGCGGTGCGCGGACGCGAAAAACTGACATCCTGCAGCCCCTCGTCGAGCAAAGAAAGGATTTCGCGCTTGCGCGTCGCGGGGGCGACCACCAGCTCGTCGGCGATTATTTTTTTGCGTATATCTTCCGTGTAGCGCGACAGACGGAAGAAATAGTTTTCTTCTTTAATATACTGCGGCACGGTGCCGTGGTCGGGACATTTTCCGTCTACCAAATCTTTTTCGGTAATAAACGCTTCGTGCCCGACGCAGTACAAACCTTCGTACTCTTTTTTATACAAGTCACCGCTCTCTTGCAATTTGTTCCAGAGCGCAATAGCGCCCGGCCAATGAGCCTGCTCGTCGCTGGTGCGGATAAACTGGTCGTAGGAAATGTCGAGCGAGCTGAACAGTGTTTTAAAATTCTCTACAATCTTGTCGAGAAACACTTTTGGCTCCTCCCCCGCCGCAGCGGCGGCTTGCACAACCTTTTGCGTGTTTTCGTCGGAACCGGTTAAAAAATAGGTCTTCTCCCCCAACAGTCTATGATAGCGGACCACTATGTCGCTGAGTGTCGTGGTGTACGCATGACCCATATGCAGCTTGGCATTGGGATAAAAAATCGGCGTCGTAAGATAAAACTTCTTGTCGGCCATTGGTTTAGCCTACGCAGATTTCTCCTCTTCGGCAAGGTTGCGCAAAGACTTTGCCTTAGATTTCTCCAGGTCGGCTACCAGCTCTTGTATCGCACCCGCGATAGGTACGGACAGCAGTACCCCCAAAAAGCCGACCAGTTTGTACCCCACCAAAAGCGCCAAAATAACCAGCAGCGGCGGTATGCCCACGACTTTTTTGACGACCACGGGGTAAATAAGATGTGCTTCAAACTGCTGTACCACCAAATACAAGCCCAGCACCAACAGTGCCGCGGTCGGCCCGCCCGAGGTAAAAGCAATGGCTACCGCCGGTATGGCGGCGAGTATCTGCCCGAAGACCGGTATCAGCTCAAACATCGCCGCCAGCACCGCCAAAAGGAGCGCGTACGGGACGCCGAGGATAAGCAAGCCGAGGTACAAAAGCACGCCGACAATAATCGCCAACACCAACTGTCCTTGCATCCACTTGCCTATTTTGTCTTGCGACCGCTTCCACAACCCGAGTATGTAGGCCTGATGCTTCGTCGGCGAGACAATGCGCAAAAAGTCGTCTACGCCGGTTTCCTGCACCGAGAAGTAGAAAGAAAATACGACGATAAGAATAAACGACGTAACTCCGCCGAAGAACGCCGAGAGTGTCGTAAACACGCCGCCGGTAGTGTCGGCGAGTGTTTGAGAAATGTTGCGCAACAGGTCGGCCGAGGAAAGCGTGTCGGACACCGGCCCCCACGGCAAGAGCCCGTGCGTGACGTCGGTAATATTGAGGTTGGCAAAGGTTTCCGGCAATCGCTGCAAAAAGTTGGCCGCATCGGTAAGTATCGGCGGGATAAAGAAGAAGACGACGCTAAAAAACGCCGACCCCATCATGAGGTACATGAGTATCACCGCAAACACGCGATGTATCCCTTGCCTCATAAAAAAGCGCACCGCAGGCTCTATCGCCGAGGCGATAACCACCGCCGTCAGCACAATAAGCACCAAGTCGCGCAGGAACCAGAGCAACGCCACCACCGCGAGGGATAGGAGGACTTTTACAATAGAACCGAGAGAAATGTGGACGGTCGTGTCCGTGCTGCTCATGCGGCTATCTTAGCACGAAGGAGGTTTGCAAGATCGGCAATAGCGACGCGCTCCTGCGCCCCACTGTCGCGGTCGCGCACGGTAACCGTGTCCTTCATCTCGGGGGTCTCGCCCAAGGTGTCAAAGTCAATCGTGATGCACCACGGGGTGCCTATCTCGTCTTGGCGACGATAGCGCTTGCCCACGTTGCCGTTATCGTCCCACGCTATCTGCGGAATGTCCTTTTTAAGCATGGTATAGACCTCGCGCGCTTTTTCTACCAGTTCGGGTTTATTTTTAAGCAACGGAAACACCGCGGCTTTAATGGGTGCGAGGTGCGGGGGGAACTTCAAGTACACGCGCGTCTCGCCGCCCAACTCGTCTTCGGTATAGGCTTTTGCGAGCACCGCGAGTACATGGCGGCCGAGCCCAAACGTAGGCTCGAGCACGTGCGGTACAAACTTTTCGTTTGTGGCAGCGTCAAGATAGCGCAGGTCGGCGCCGCTTTTGTCTATGTGACTCTTTAGGTCAAAGTCGGTGCGATACGCAAGCCCGCCTATTTCGTCGAACTTGTGCGGATATTTAAAATGAAAGTCCACGGTGCGCTTGCTGTAGTGGGCACGCTCGCCATCGGGGATCTCTATCTCTTTAATATCCCCTTCTGCAAACCCAAGCGAGCTAAACCACGCGCGCATGACCCCAAGCCAATACTCAAACTGCTTAGCCCACTCTTTTTCCTCTATAAAATACTCGAGCTCCATAATCTCGAGCTCGCGCACGCGGAAGATAAAGTCGCGCGGCGCTATCTCGTTGCGGAAGTTGCGGCCGATTTGCGCCAACCCGAACGGCAGTTTGGGGTGGTAGGAGTCGATAATGTTTTTAAAGTTTACAAACATGCCCTGCGCCGTTTCGGGCCGCAGGTACACCGTGGTGTCCGAGCCGTCGACCGAGCCGACGGTCGTCTTAAACATCATATTAAACTGCCGCGGCTCCGACAGCGCACCGCCGCACTCGGGACACTTGCCGGTGTCATCAAGATGGTCCGCACGAAAGCGACGCTTGCACTTTGCGCATTGCACCAACGGGTCACTAAACCCTTCGGTATGGCCGCTCGCTTCCCACACCTTCGGATTCATTAAAATAGCCGAGTCGAGCCCGTACATGTCGTCGCGTGAGTCGACAAACAACCTCCACCACGCGTTTTCTATATTTTTTTTCAGTGCGACGCCGAGCGGACCGTAGTCCCACGTGCCGGCAAGCCCGCCGTATATTTCGGATCCTTGGTACACAAACCCGCGCCGCTTGGCGAGCGAGACTATTTTCTCCATAACGTCGGATGTTTCTTGCATACTCCTTTTTACTGCTTCGGAGCGATCGTGTCTATACCGTCGGGGGCCGAAGCCGATGCGCCGACCTTACCGGAGGTAAAGCGGTCGGTACCCGACAACAGGCTCGAGCCCATAAGCGCCGGTGCCGTGCCGACCTGCGACGTAGAGGGTGTCAGCGTTACTTGGAACGTCCCTGTAAGCACAGGCAGGGTGTACCCTACCCCCGCTTTAAGCTCGCCGATGCTCCACGTAACGGTGCGGCTGCCTGCATCGTACGTAATGCCGCTTTGGCCCGACAAAAATGCGACATACGGCGGCAACACGGTGGATACGATTGCGCCGCCCACGGCGTTGGAAGAGTTTTTAACCGACCACTGCACCGCGTATATAGTCGGCGACTCCGCAACCGGCGGACGCGGGCCCGACACATATTGCACGGCTGCCGCAAGCGCGGTTTGCGACGCAAAAGTAACCTGCGTCGACGCCGCGGCAGTGACCGCCTGCGGTGCGTCACCCTCGCCGGGACGCTCGGCCGCTATCGACATACTGAGTGTCGCCGTAGGATTGGTGTAAATAATACCCCCCTGTCCCGGCGCGAGCGTATTAAACGAAAAGCTAAGCTGGCCGGTGGCGCCCGCGCTTGCCTGCGCAAGCGTCGGGTCTTGGCTGGCGGTCCAGACAATACTATTGTCGGAAGAGCGATAAAAGCCGCTGCCCGCGTTGACGGATGTTTTGTCTATCATCGGGCCGCTTAACTTGAGCGTCACCTGAATATTTTGTATCGGAGTCGAAAGATTGTTTTGCCACGTAATAGCGCCCTGCACAGGGCTCCCTGCAGAGGCCGACACCTTGGCCGATGTTTGGCCGTTGACCGCTATAGTGCCGCTAATAAACGGCCGGCTTACCGTGACCGTTGCGGGCATCGTAAGAAACGGCACCTTAACCGTCGGATCGGTGCTGTCATTGTTTTGCCCGACCAAAAATTTAAAGACACGCGCGTCACCGTCTTGTCCGTCGATACTCCCTACAATGTGGATCGTCTGTGACTCCCCCGGACTAAGCGTGCCCAAACGCCACAGCGCGCCGGAGTCGGCCTTGGGCTGCGAGGACGCCATAGAGTAGCCGAACGGCAGCTGGCCCTGCACCACAATGTTGTTAACCGGCGTTGTCGCATTGCTGCGCACCACCACGTCGAGCGCAAATGATTGCCCCGCAATAGCTTCCTGCGGCGTGTTAACCGAAACAGACACCGGCGCGGAACCGACGGTAACACGTACCTCGCCGGAGCGGGTAAAAACGGCATTGCTCCCCTGCACACTGTACTCGATGGTGGCGCGCACGGTCTGCGCAGAGCCTTCCTGACCGAAGAGTATCGCCGAGCTGGTGCGCTTAACCTGCGTTGCGGCCGCAATAGTACCGAGCGATTGACGCTCGTGGAGCAGCGACTGGGTCGAGTTTTTTGGGTTGCGCGTGCCGGAGGGATAGTCGATAACCAAGTCGACCAGCTCGAGCGGGGCGGGATTTTTATTGTTGATAATTATTTGGAACTGCGCCTCTTTGCCGCCGTCCACCAGTGACGGTGCTACCACCTGCACGTCGATGTTTTGCGGAGAAATAGTGTTAGGCCCCCAAAAAAATGCCACCCCCGCGATAGCTATCGCCGCAAAAAAGAATCCGACGGACACTATAAAAAACTTGGTCGCAAAGCTCATACGCGACTCCTGCGTCGGCACAAACGGTTTAGGCTCGCGCGGCGGTATCGTGCCCTGACCGTCCTTCCATGCCACGGGCACCGTAGAATCCTCGTGCGTAAGCGGCGCACGCACGTCTTGCATGTCGTGCTGAGTGCGCGAGTAGAGCTTGTCCTTAAGACCGTCTACCGAGCTCTTATCGTGCTTGTCCATACCGGGTAAGTATAACTTACAGCCCTGTCGCTTGGAGCGACTCGTTTATCGTGCGCACCAGCAATGCTTTTGCCTCGAGTGCCTTGGCGGACAGCTCGACGCTAAACTCGCTGTCGATAAACGGCGCCAACGCATCTGTCTGCGGCAAGTACCCGAGGTGCGAAAGTATACGCAACACCGCCACTACCTCTACGGCCTCGGGCGACTCGGCAGCGGCAAGCGCATCGAAACTACTAAGTACGGTCGCATGCAGCTCGGCCGAGGGCTCCTGCCCGTGGATAAGCCGCCCCAGCAGGCGCGCCACGCGCGCAATAGCTTGCCGGCCGGCAAACGGTGCACTGACGTAGCTGCGCGACACCGCCTCCACGCCCACCAAGCGCCACTCATGTTTGCCGCGCACCACGCTGTAGCGGGCACGGGTCAACGGTTCGATACCGTAGCGCAACTTGGACTCTTCTTTACGAACGCCGGTAGCTTTGGCGCGCAACAAGCCCTGCGAGGTAAAAAGCCACACCAGCGAGTCGGCCTCGCGGTAGTTCCGCTTGCCGAGCACCACGCCGTCAAAAACTGCTACTTCGTACATTTATAGTCTTTCTAACCGCACCTCCCCCGCCTCTTTAACCTCAAGGGATATAAGGCCCGTCGCTTCCTGCAAAGCGTCGCGGTATTTGCGCAAAAAGTCGAGGTCCACGTTGGTGTTGATAAGCAGGCCGGGGCGGTCGCTGATAGAAAACTTTTGCTCTTTGCGCCACTCTTGTATGGTGCGCACATAGTCGCGGAACATCCCTTCCTCTTTTAGTTCGTCTGTTATGTGCGTGTCGAGCCTGCTTTCTGCAAGCCCTTCTGTGCAGCGGATTTCTTTAACATTGAGCTCGTCCATGAGCAGCGGCTTAAGTTCATCGGCGACCGGCGTTGCGGTCTCAAAAAGCCCGAGCGGCTGGCGCACCTTTATGCCGGCACGCTCGCGCAACTGGAGCCCCGCGCTCGCCAGCTCGCGCACTGTGGCCATGTCCTGCAGCAGTTGTCGGTCAACGGCGAGTGCCTCGGGCCAGTCGCACCAGTGCACGCTGTCCTTGCCGGTGATGCCGCGGTACATCGCCTCGGCGATAAAAGGCATAATAGGCGCGCACAATTTTGCGATAGTCAGAAGCGCCGCGCGCTGGTTGGCAAGCGCCATTTCTTTGTCTTGGCCTTTGGTGCGGTCGCGCGAGCGGCGCAGGTACCATGTCGAGTAATCCTCTACCAACGGGCGCAGCACGCGCACCGCGCGCGGCAGGTCGTAACTGTCGAGCGCCTCGGTCATGGTGGCGACCGTTTCGCCAAGCCGTGCGCGCAGCCAGCGGTCGAGTACATGCGCACTGTCCTGCGCGCGCACCGCCGGGTTGTATTCGCGCTTATACAGCTCGAAGAATTTGTACGAGTTCCAGAGTATGCCGAGCACGCGGTTGTGCGCCTCGCGGACGTCATCATCTCTAAAATTAAGGTCTTCACCCTGCATGACGACACTACCCATCAAATGCAGGCGCAATGCGTCGGCGCCCCACTTGTCCATCAGCTCGTACGGGTCGGTGTAGTTGCCTTTGGACTTGCTCATCTTGGAGCCGTCGGCGGCAAGTATAGTGCCGGTAGACACCACGGCCTTAAACGCCAGTTTTTTAAACAGCAGCACACCCATAGCGTGCATGTAGTAAAACCAGGTGCGGGTTTGCGCAATATACTCGGCGATAAAATCGCCGGGGTAGCCCTTAACCCCGAAGCCCAAAAAGCCTTCGGGTTCAACCTGCGATTTGTCTTTAGGATAGCCGGCTGCGGCAAACGGCATCGAGCCGGACTCGACCCAGCAGTCGATAACTTCGGGAATACGCTCGTACTCTGCCGTACCGTCGGTAAGCACAATGTTGTCTATGTACGGTCGATGCAGGTCGAGGTCAAAGTTTGCATTGTGCGGATACGGCACAAAAGGCAACTCTTTTACCTCGGCGGTAGTAAGGTACCCCTCGTCTTCGGTGCGGGCGGCCATGGCGCGCTCGAGCGAGTACCGGCACGCCACCGTATGGAGGAGCCACCCCGGTCCGCCGTGAGTCACCATGACGATCGTTTTATTAGCGTAGCGCGACTCAAGATCAAACAGCGCCTCGCCGGCACGTTTGCGGACCTGCGTATAATTTTCGCCGCCTTCCGGCGCTTTAGTAAACCGCTCGCTGAAGCTCGAAAAGAAGGAGCGCCACGCGTCTAACGGGGTGCCGTCATACACGCCGGTATGCACCTCGCGCAGACGCCCGTCGGCCACCAGCGCCGACTCGGGCAGCCCCAACTCTTTGCGCAAGAGCTCCGCGGTTTCGGTAGTGCGGCGCAAGGGCGAATGCACGATAAGGTCGACGCGTTGTTTTTTTAACTCCGCGGCGCTTGCAAGCACCTGCTGTACCCCCACCTCGGTAAGCGAGTGGCTTATCTTGTCGGTGCCGTCGGCGAGCCCTTGCGTGTTGTTGGTTGCTTGGCCGTGGCGCATGACAAAGTAGCGGTTGCCCGAGCGCTTGGTTTTAGCCAGTAGGTCCTCGATCGAGCCGACTACCATCATTTTTTTACCGCCGCGCTCCTTCCATATCGGCAAAGGCGACGCCCAAAAGCGGTTGCGGGAGATGGTCCAGTCCGGAGCGTTCTCGACAATATGTTTAAAACGCCCGTGTTTTAAATGTTCTGGAAACCACGTGATACTCTCGTTTTCGGCAAGCATCTTTTGCTTTACCTTTTGTATGTTGATGAACCACGAGGACACCGCGTTGTAGATAAGCGCCGTGCCGCAGCGGTAGCAGTGCGGGTAGGAGTGCGTATGCGCCTCTTTTTTAAACACCAGCCCGCGCTTTTCCAAATCTTCGGTTATCAGCTTGCCGCCTTTTTTAAAGTAGAGGCCGCGGATAAACTCGGGGGCTTCATCGTTGTACGAACCGCTGGCCGTTAAGAGTTGCACCAACGGCATTTTGTTTTTTTGCCCAAGTGCAAAATCGTCCTCGCCGTACATCGGCGCCACATGCACAATACCGGTCCCCTCTTCGGTCGACACAAAATCGCCGGCGTACACTTTGTACGACTGCGCCGCGCGCAGTGCAGGCACCGCAAAAAGGGGCTCGTACTCTACGCCCATTAAGTCGGCCCCAAAGATACTGCCGCTCGGAGTGGCGCTGATATGATGCTCGCCGTTAACCTCTACAATGCCGTACTCAACCTTTTCCCCCACCGCCAAGGCCGCGTTGCCCGGCAGGGTCCATGGGGTGGTGGTCCACGCCAACAAATACGAGTTTTCGGGCAAATCGTGTTTGTGGGGATTTTTTATTTTAAACTTCACCGTCACCGCATCATCAGTGACATCTTTGTAGGTGTTGTCCATTGCTATCTCGGCCTTAGCCAACGGCGTCTCGCAGTGCGGGCAATACATGAGCACCTTGCGGCCCTCATACAGCAACCCTTTTTCGTTTAGCCGCTTGAGTCCCCACCACACCGACTCGATGTAGGAGTTGTCCATCGTCTTGTAGGAGTTTTTAAAGTCGACCCAGCGGCCCACGCGGTCGACATAGCGCTCCCACTCGTGCACATACTCGAGCACCATGCTGCGCGCCTTTTCGTTAAAGGTATCTATCCCGATGTCGAGAATATCTTTTTTAGTTTTTAAGCCAAGCGTCTTTTCTACCAAGCTCTCAATCGGCAGACCGTGGCAGTCCCAGCCCCAACGGCGCGGCACGCGGTACCCGCGCATCGTTTTGTAACGCGGCACCACGTCTTTGATGATCGAAGAAAGGAGCGAGCCGGTGTGCGGCAAACCGGTGGCAAACGGCGGCCCGTCATAAAAAATAAAATCGCCCTTCGGCGCAGGCTTTTCCAGCGACTTTTCAAATATTCCCTCGCGCTTCCAAAAAGCGAGCACTTCTTCCTCGCGTTGTACGGTCTCGCTTTTACTCTGCCCGTCGGCCATATTGAAAAACTATAGCATTGGCAGGCCTTTTTTGCCTGCGTAAGCGGCTACATCTCCTCGGGCACAGGGATGCCAAGGGTCTCCAGACCTTCGCGCAGCGTGCGCTCGACCGCGGCAGTAATGAGCGCACCGTAACGCGGGTGTGTGCCGCCGATAATGCGCTCTTGCGCGTACCAACTATTAAATGCCGACGCCAGCTCGGTTAAAAACGTAGTGAGGTAGTGCGGCTCAAGCTCGTTTGCCGCGCGGGCAACAGTGTCGGGATAATGCAGCAGCATGCGCTCGAGTACCTGCGCCTCGGCGGGCATGTCTTCGGTCCCCGCGGCAATCCCCGCCTCTGCTATTTTTTTAAGGAGCGAACCTGCGCGCACACGGGCGTACTGCAGGTACGGCCCCGAGTCGCCCTCGAGCGACAGCGACTTTTCGGGATCGAAGACAATATCTTTACCGTTGCCGGACTTAAGCACCATGTACTTAAGCGCCCCCACCGCAACATCTTCCCTGTCGCGCGCGGCCACCGTAAGGTCGGCGAGCAAAGACTCGCCAGTAATGACGTTGCCGAGGCGCGAGGACATTTTTCCGGTACTGAGTTTTAAGTATCCGTGGGCAATATGCAGGAGCGACTTCCCCTGCAGCTGCGGGAACACCTTTTGCGCCACCGCATACAGCACTTTAAAATACTCGGACTGCTCGGGGCCGGTGTCGGTAATAGTGACGTCAAAATTAGGGTACGCATCGAGTTTTAGTTTAAAGAGCCCAAGGTCTTTCGCTTCGTACGTAGGGAGTCCTTGGGAGTTAAGGAACACGCGGGTATGCAGGCCGTCCTGCTCGCCCTTGTACACCACAGCACCCTCACTATCTTCGAACACACTACCCACCTGCGCGCGCACCAACTCGCGGCCGATAGGGCCTGACTGACTTTCAAAAAATTCCGCATCAAACTTCGTACCCAGCCGCGCACACAAGTCATCCAGATGTTTGCGCGACGTTTCGATACCGGTTGCGCGCAAGGCACTGAGCTCGGGACTTGAGTCTTCGTACAGCGCTTTGTTTATGTCTTCTATCTCGCGCTTGGCGGCACCTTCATACGCCTCGGTGCCCGCCACATAGGCACGGCCAAGCGCGGCGATGTCACGCGGGTCAAGCTGGAGCTTTTGCAGACCCCACACCGCTTTGGCCACCGTAAGGCCGATGTCGGACGGATAGTTAATGCGCACGACGGTTGCCCCCGAGCGCTCCAACAGCCGCGCCACGGCCTCGCCTAAAATGTTGCTCACCAAGTTGCCTATATGGAGCGGCTTAAACAGATTAGGGCTCGTATACTCGACAAGTATCGTCTTGCCTTTGTGCGGCTGCGGAAGCGGCTGCTCGCTGGGCACCAGCGCGGCGCGGGCAACAAAGAAGTTTATAAATTTACCTACAACCGCCACACGCTCTACTCCTTCTATACCCTGTAACTTAGCGGCCAGCTCGCTAGGGTCTGCCTTGGTTACGAGCGCGGCGTTGGTGGAATAATCACCGTGCTCCATAGCGCGCGGCCGCTCCACCACAAAGTGCGCGTCGCTCCCCAGCGCCTTGCGCACTGCCTCCTCTATCCGCTCGCGAATCATGAAATTAGAGTATCACTTACAGCGTCGTTTGCGAAAGTGCCGGCGTACTCGAGGCTCGCACCACGTCAAAGGTAGCGCGGCCGATAAGTGCGCCGCCGCCTGTTTCTACATCACAGCGCCATTGCCCCGGAGTCAGGGACGACTTCATGCTCCAACCCCTAAACCCGCCGTCGCGCCCGCCGGAAATCTCAAACGATACGCGCGACATGGTCTGCCACTCGCCGGTCTTCTCGTCATATTGCTCCCACCGGTGATACACGGCGGTACTAAGCCCTGTGGGCGCGAATACGGATGAAAAGCAGAAGGCGCTTTCGCCCAACGAGAGCGTGTAGCGCGCGTTGGTGCTGCGCCAAAAAGCCCACCACGGCGCCTTTTCGTACGTAACCAAATACTCCCCGCTCCCCTGCTTTAACACCGAGTGATACACACCGATGTCTTTGAGCGACAGCGGTACCGGCGGAATAACATTAAGAAAATACAATCCGTTAAATACAATAAATACCACGGCAATAAGTATCGACACGCCGTACAGAGCCTCCCCCGAGCGACGCAACACAGTGCCGTACAAAAACGCCAAAAAGACGGCGATGAGCGCAAGACTAATAAGCCCGCTCATAAGAAACACGAGCGTCCCCACGGAGTGGAAGATAAAGGTAGGCACCGCGATAATGCAGTACGTCAGCAGTAAAAAGTAGTACACCGCGACATTAAACCGTAGCAGCGTGTATCGGCCGCGCAAGTACTCGTTGCCGAGCACCATCGCGCCCATCAGCCCTAAAAACACGGCACTGCCCGCCAACGTGCCGCTGCGGCCGTAGAGCACCAGCAAATTACTTGCCAAACCGCCGAAGCAAAACTGCAGCATAAGCAGCAACAGCAAAGGCTCGGCGCTCGTGTTTTCTTTGCGCCGCGTTTCGCGCAAGTTAAGTATGACGATAAAAGTACCGGCGATAAAAAGATACGACAGCAGAAGCAGGTTGTTAAAAACGCTGTCCGGCCGGTCGGCTACCAGTAGGTCAAAGAAAAAGCCCACAAGTATGGCCCCTACTCCCAGATGGTGCTCATACCGCCGCCACCATTTAAAAGCCCGCGTAGACTTAAAGTCCATGCGTCTATTGTACTCTTTTTAGACGAACGAATCGGGAACGGGGAATTTTTTCGCCAACACCTTGATTTCCTCGCGAATGGCGGCAAGTTTGGCATCGTCCACCTTGTGCTTCATGGCTTCGAGCATGAGCTCCGCGACACGTGTGCACTCGCCCTCTGAAAAGCCGCGCGTGGTGATGGCCGGCGTGCCGAAGCGGATACCCGAAGGGTCCATCGGCTTGCGTGTGTCGTCGGCAATGGCGTTTTTGTTGAGCGTGATACCCACCGAGTCGAGCACGTTCTCCGCCTCTTGGCCGGTAATGCCAAGCGAGCCGAAGACATCGGCCAAAATAAGGTGGTTACTGGTGCCACCGCCGAGCATGCGCACACCCGCAGTGCGGAACACCACCTCCATTGCCTTAGCATTTTTGAGCACCTGCGCTGCGTAGGTTTTAAACTGCGGCTGCAGCGCCTCGCCGAAGGCGACCGCCTTGGCGGCAATAACATGCATCAACGGCCCGCCCTGCAGGCCCGGGAACACGGCTTTGTCTATTTTCTTCGCGATTTCCTCGCTCTCGCGGGTGAGGATAAGCCCGCCGCGCGGACCCCGAAGAGTCTTGTGCGTGGTCGAGGTCATGACATCAAACCCGTAGTCAAACGGATTCTTAACCGCGCCGCCCGCAATAAGCCCCGCAATGTGCGCGATGTCGATAACGCTGTATGCGCCCACTTCGCGCGCGATGTCGACGAACTTTTGATAGTTAAGCTCACGACTGTAGGCCGAAAATCCTGCCAGCACAATTTTTGGCTTATGTTCGAGCGCCACACGGCGCATCTCTTCGTAATCTATTTCTCCGGTCTCCGGATCCTTCATCTTGTAGCGCACAAAGTTAAAGAACTTGGTGATGTAGGTAACCGGGTGCCCATGCGTCAGGTGGCCGCCGTGCGAAAGATCCATACCCAGCACAGTGTCCCCCGGCTGCAAAAGTGCCATATACATCGCAATATTGGCATTAGAGCCTGAGTGTGTTTGTACGTTGGCATATGCCGCCCCAAATAATTTTTTGGCGCGTTCAATAGCCAGGGTCTCAGCAACATCGGTGTACGTTTGCCCGCCGTAGTAGCGCTTGCCGGGATACCCTTCGGAATATTTGTTGGTAAGTATCGAGCCTTGCGCCTCGCGCACTGCGCTAGAGACGTAGTTTTCGGACGGAATGAGCTCCAACCCCTCCTGCTCGCGGGTCTCCTCGCCCGCAAGGGCTGCAAAAACTTCGGCGTCCTGTTTTTTAATAAACTCGTACATGTGGTTAGCCTAGCGCTTTTTCAACTATTCCCCAAATATCCGCGTGCATCTCCTCGGGCGTGCGGTTGGCATCGACAAACTGCGTGGAACCGAACTCGGCCGCGAATTGCTTAAAGCCTTCGCGCACACGTTGGTGATATTCCAAGGGCTTAATGTCGAACTTCGATTTTTCTTGCGCTTGGTCCTTGGCTCGGCGCTCAAAGGCGACCTCGGCGGGCAAGTCGAGCACTATATACAGGTCCGGTTTGTACACTGCAGGTAGGCCGTTGCGGATTTGCGCAAACATACCCTTGAGCCACTCGGCCTCCCGCGCCTGCTCGCCAAATATCTGGAACGCGTAAGTCGAGGAGTCGTAGCGGTCGCAGAGCACAGGGGTCCCCTGCTCGAGCGCGGGCGCGACCACGTCTTGCACGTGCGAGCCCCGCGCCGCCCAAAATAAAAAGAAGTCGCATACCGCATTGCTTGCCGGACCACCGGTTTGCAAAATCATTTTGCGGATATCCTCGGCCTTGGGCGAGCCACCCGGCTCGCGGGTAAAGAGCACGTTCTGCCCTGCCAGCTTTTCTTGCAGGAGTGTAAGCTGCGTCCCCTTGCCGGAGCCGTCCATGCCGTCTAATACAATAAATTTACCGCGCTTGTCCATAGTGTTTCGGCTACCTCTCCATGCTACAGTTTCGAAGTAAAAAAGACTATGGCACTCTCCGACCGAAAAATTCTGGAATCGATGAAAGAAGGGTCTATTGTGATAGCGCCGTTTAAACGACAAAATTTGGCCACATCCTCTTACGACGTAACACTCGGAGAATGGTTTTTCCCCGAGCAGACGCCTAAACATTTTCAAAACCTCTACAACGTCTACGACAAACAGCACATCGAGCGTGTGTGGGGCACCAAAGCCAAGCAGGCAAAGCCCGCTAAAGAAATTTTAGCCAAGTATAAATTTGAGTACGACGGTATTTCGCCCAACGATAAAATAATTTTGCTCGCTCCGGGCGAGACAATTTTGGGCCACACGCAGGAGTTTATCGGCGGTCGCGACCATATAACCACCATGATGAAGGCGCGCTCGAGCTTGGGCCGCAGTTTTATCGAGGTGTGCAAATGCGCCGGCTGGGGCGACGTGGGCTATATCAACCGCTGGACCATGGAAATTACCAACAACTCCACCCATTACTACATACCGCTTGTGGTGGGCCGCCGCATCGCACAAATTATCTTTTTTGAAACAGGGCCCATACTCGAGGGCGACTACGGCAAAGGCGGCAAATACCAAAGCGGCGGTTCGCTTGCCCAACTAAAGAAGAACTGGAAGCCCACCGACATGTTGCCGCGCCTCTACCTTGACCGCGACATCAAGAAAAAGTAGCGTTCAGTTAGAAGCTCACTAGGGAGAAAGTCATGAAAATCTACAACGATCTATTGCAGCGAATTATGGACGAGGGCGTTGACCGGGTCGGTCGCAATGCCACGACTCGCGCAATATTCGCGCACCAGATGCGCTTCAACATGGCCGACGGCTTCCCCGCCATGACGACCAAGAAGCTCGCATTCAAAGCGGTCAAAAGCGAGCTTTTGTGGTTTCTCGAAGGAAGCAACGACGACAACCGCCTCAAAGAACTCAACGGCTCGGAGAAAACCATCTGGACCGCCAATGCACAAGCGAGCTACTGGAAGCCGAAGGCGAAGTTCGACGGCGACTTGGGCCGCATCTACGGCGTGCAGTGGCGCAGCTGGCAGACCACCGACGGCCGTACCGTCGACCAGCTCAAAGAAGCGATAGAGAAGATCAAAAAAGATCCCTCGAATCGCCGTATCATCGTCAGCGCGTGGAATCCGGGCGAGATCGACCAGATGGCCTTGCCGCCGTGCCACATGCTATTCCAGTTCTTTGTGGCCAACGGCAAGCTCTCGCTCCATATGGTCCAGCGCAGTTGCGACATGTTCCTCGGGGTGCCGTTCAATATCGCCTCCTACTCGCTCCTCCTCCATATGGTGGCGCAGGTAACGGGCACTACTGCTCATGAGTGCATCCTGACGCTCAATGACGCGCATATCTATCACGAGCATTTTGATGCGGTCAAAGAGCAACTCCCCCGCGAACCGATGAAGCTCTGCACCCTCTGGCTTAACCCGGAAGTCAAAGACATCGACGGCTTTACGATGGACGACATTAAACTTGAGAATTACGAAAGCCATCCGACGATCGCCGCAAAAATGATCGAGTAACTGCAGCCCGTCCCTTGTGGACGGGCTTTTTTATGAATCCACGTATCAGCATGATCGCCGCGATTGGCAAAAACCGCGAGCTAGGGGCGGGCAATGAGCTTTTGTGGCGTATACCCGATGACCTCAAACGCTTTAAGGCGCTCACGATGGGCCACCCTATCATCATGGGCCGCAAGACCTTTGAGTCTATCGGCAAGCCACTCCCGGGGCGCACCAATTTAGTGGTAAGCCGCTCCTCGCTGTCGCTCGAAGACGCGATTGCGCAAGCAAAAAAACTGGATACGCAAGAAGTATTTATCATCGGCGGTGCGCAAATTTATGAACAAGCGCTCCCCTACGCCGACCGCCTGTATCTCACGGTTATCGACGACACTAAAGAGGCCGACGCCTACTTCCCCGCCTATGAAGATATATTTACAAAAAAAATAAAAGAAGAAACACGCGAGCACGAAGGGCTGCAGTACCGCTGGATCGATTTGGAAAAATAATTGACTCCCCGCGGGCTTTGAGTATAGTGGCGGCAGTTGCACAAACCATATAAAGAGGCAGTCATGTCGTCAGATACCTCATTCTTCCCCGAGGGACGGGCGCTGATGCACCAGCTCTTCCGTGGCACCAACGGCGAGCTGGGGGCCATGTTTAACCTCGCCGATATCCCGCCGAAGAAGCGCGAAATCGAGCGCAAATACGAGGTCGGCGGCACCGACAGCGTCGACCACCGCATGACCGTGACGCTGAGCCGTATCGGCCCTTTGCTTCAGCAACACAATCTGCAGGTACGGCGGTTCCAGCCTTTCCTCGGCATCGACCAGTACTGGGTCTTGCAGGGGCCGCGGGGCAAAGCGACGTTCCGCTACCGTTTCTCTGCCAACGTGCTCTCCGAGCTTACGGTAAAAGTGCAGATGAAGGAGGGCGAGAACGAGCAACGGGCCGAGTTCGACCTCGACCTGCGCGACGCCGACGTGCAGAATGTGCGTGCCTTCATGTCGACGGTGTGCCTTTTTGCGGAGCACAAGCACTTTTGCATCCACCAGAGCGGCCATTTTTGGAAGCTCATGGACGCTCTGGGCCGGAGTGCCGAGGTGGTGGTCTACAAGGTTGGCCTGCTCAAGCAGCCGGCAAACCGCGTATTCGTGGAAATTGAGGCTCGCAACTTCGAAAAGCCCGAGGACGCCATCGAGAGCATTGTGAGCATCGAAGGAGCCCTCAGCCTTACCGACAAGCGCTGCGACAAAAGTATCGCCGAGCTCTACGGTTAATATGCGACCCCGCGCCATTGGCGCGGGGTTCTTTTTTAACTATTAAAAAGAAAAAGGCCCGGGAGTTACTCCGGGCCCTACACGACACAACTGACGCAACCAGCACTACAAACCAACACAACAAACTGACGCTACGAACGCAACTACGCCGCCGCGCGCTGTGCCTGCGCGATCACCGCAAAGGCACAGATCTTCTCGGCGGCATCGTCGACGTCACGGAACGCCGTGAGGTCGAGAACGCCCTCGGCGTCGGCGCCGATAAGGTACGCCGACGCGATAGGATTCCGGCCGTCGGTAATGCACAGCACCGGCTTTTCGACACGGATAGCTTCCTGCAAGTCGGCGCCGAGCTCCATGGTGGGAGCGTCGACCGGCGCGATAAACAGGTCGCTTGCCGTAATGCACGCCAAGTTGGCGTCATAGAGCGCGCTTTCCGTCGGCGTCGGCCCGCATTTGAGCACCGTGTGACCACGGCCCTGCAATACGGGGGCGAGCGCCTCGAGCAGCTTGGCGACCGGACCGGGGCGATGGCCTACGCCGCCGCCGAAGTAAATCTTCATTCGCTTAACTCCGCTTGTTGTCTGATGATTGTTGTTACGCGGTTGCTACAAAACGCAATACGCCACAGGTACAAACCCGCGGCGTATAGTAGCACAGAAGTATGAAATTTGCAAGAATCGGCGGTTACTTCACGTCTACGCCCATACTACGACAGGAGCCGGCGATAATTTTGACCGCCTCTTCTATGGTGTGGGCGTTAAGGTCTACCATTTTGCGCTCGGCGATTTCCTTAACCTGCGCCTTGGTAATGGTGCCTACTTTGCCAGTATTAGGCTTACCGCTCCCCTTTTCTTTACCTATTGCTTTGAGGATAAGGCTCGACGCCGGCGGCGTGCGGAGTACAAAGTCGTACGAACGGTCCTCGTACACGCTGATAACCGCAGGCACCATGTCGCCGCGCATCTCTTTAGATGCGTCGTTAAACTTCTTCAAAAATTCGCCGATGTTAATGCCGGCCGGGCCCAGCACCTGCCCCATGGCCGGTGTCATAGCGGCAGCGCCGCCCATGGCGATTATTTTTATCTTTTTAACCAGTTTCTTTGCCATATATTCTGAGATTGAGACTATAGCTTATATGCGCTTTACTTGCAAAAAGTCCAACTCCACCGGCGTCTCGCGGCCGAACATCGCCACCAAGACTTTTACCTTGCCGCGCGACTCGTCTACCTCGCCCACCTTGCCGTCGAGCTCCTTAAACGGTCCGTCAACAATGGTCACTTGGTCGCCCACCGAGAGGTCGATAGCATGTTTAACACTGCCCTCGGTTGCCTGCATGCGGCCGAGCAATATCGCCACCTCAGACTCCTTAAGCGGCACGGGATTAACGCCCGAGCCTACAAAGCCGGTGACGCGCGGAGTGTTGCGCACGACGTACCACGACTGGTCGTCCACTATCATGTCTACCAAGACGTAGCCGGGGTATACCTTTTCCTCCTCCTCAACGCGCTTGCCGCCCTTAATCTTTATCGTACGTTCGGTCGGTACTACTACCTGAAATATTTTGTCGGTAAGACCAAGACTCTCAATGCGCTGTTTGAGGTTGCGGGCAACCGCGTTTTCATACCCTGCGTAGGTGTGTATCGCGTACCACGCGCGGCCGACTGATGTGTCTTGTTTACTCATACGATTGGTGACGGTTATACGATCTGTTTAATAAACACCGTAAAGACGTAGTCCAAAAGGCCCAAGTAGACCGCGACGCTAAGTGATATAGCAACGACGACCGCGGTATATACGACCACCATGCGGCGGGTCGGCCAGCTTACATGCTTCATTTCGGCGCGCACCTCTTTAAAATAGTTAAACATGGCGTTAATTGAGTGATTTTCCTAAGAAAAAACCCCTTCCGGGGGCTTTTTCTTACTATACTCTTTTTTAGGCTTTGGTCAACCTGCCCGCCAAAAGGTGGGGTTTAGCGTATTTCGTAGGTTACCGAGACAGTGCTGGTCACTTTATTTTGGCCTATCGAGATTTCCGGAGCAACCGCCTTGGTTTCGTTGGCTACACCGCCGAGGCCATAGGCCATGTCGCGCGCGTACATCGGCGATGGGTAGCCGCCGCCGTTTTCGTTAAAGGAAACTACGCGCACCAACCGGACCCCGAGCTGCTTAGCAAGCTCGTCGGCCTTGGCTTTGGCATCGGCAATAGCTTTGCCGCGCGCGTCGTCTTGCATTTGGTTCGGGTCGTCAAAAGTAAAGTTGAGTCCCGACACTTCTGTTGCGCCCTTTTCCCCTACGCCGGCCAAAAGATCACCGGCCTTAGCCGTATCGCGGACCTTAATAGTGGTGGTCTGGCGCACTTGGTAGCCCTTAAGCACCTGCTTGCCGCCCGGGCAGTATCCGCCCGAGCAAACGCCTTGTATGTAGTCATACTGCGGGTTAACCGAGTAGTCGCTGGTTTGGATATCCTTTTTGTCTACACCCGCGTCGGTAAGATACTTGGTAACGGCATTTATTTTAGCCGTGGCGTCCGCTTGCGCGGCTGCAACAGTCGACTTTTCAGAGACTACCGAGAAGTAAAAGGTGGCGATGTCCGGCGCGCCAAAGGCTTCGCCGTAACCGGAGACAGAAATAGTGTTAGCCGCCGCGACGCCCGCGCCGATGTAGCGCAAGTTCATAAGCGCACCGACCGACAAAAGCCCCAAAAACACGGTTAGAGTAATGACCGCCCATTTGACCGGACCTGCTTTAAATATATCGTTCATAGTTAGTTCAGACGCTATTAAAGGGAATCTATTACCGACTGAAACATAGCCGCCGGCACCGCCCCCGACACCGGCACCTGTTTGCCTTTACCGTACACGACCGTAAAGGGCGTACCGTTGCCGCCGGAAGCGCGCACGTCGGCGGTTTGCGCATCTATTTTAGCTTGGTATTTACCCGAGCTAACGCAGGCATTGTACTTGGCGGTGTCCGCGCCAAACTGCTTGGCGAGCTCAGCCGAGTATTGCGCGCTGAGTTTGTCGGGGTTGGCAAAGACGGCGTCGGCATACCGCCACCAGCCGGCGCTGCCCAACTGCTCCCCGATGCACTCGGCGGCGTTGGCCGCGGGGTTGGCCTGCGGATGTATCTGCGTAAGCGGCAGGTTGCGCATTATCCACGCCACTTTGCCGTTTGAAGAATCGACGAGGCCTTTAAGTGTCGTATGCACCATGGTGCAGTACGGGCACTGAAAGTCGGAGTACTCGATAAGCACCACCTCCGCATTTGCCGAGCCGTAGCGGTAGTCGGCCGCGCTCGGCGCCTGCACGTGGGCCTCTACCGTCGGCTGCGAACCCCCTTGCGGCGCAGCATTGGCGGACGACTGCGTGTTGGCGTACAAAATTGCCCCTGCGATAATCACGCCGGCCGCCACTACCGCCATCGGGGTAGTAAACTCAAATTTTGTATCCTCGGACATGCGCTTATTCTACCTTATTTCTTTAGCAGATCGCGAATTTCTTCGAGCAGACGCTCTTGGGCCGGCTTTTGCTCGGGGGGTACCGCTTTTTCTCCCTGCCTAAAAAGCCGTTTGCGGGCAATCGAGAGCAATTTAAATACCAAAAATATAGAGAGTGAAATAATGAGGAAGTTCACCATCGCCTGCAAAAACGCGCCGTACTTAATAATGACCCCCGCGTGCGGCGCGTACATCAAAGTCTTTAGGTCTACGTTGTTGGTGGCAAGCCCGATAACCGGTGTAATAATGTCGGCAACGAGCGAGTTAACCACGCCGGAAAACGCGTTGCCCACGACAACGGCAATCGCAAGCTCGAGGGCGTTGCCCTTAACCGCAAAACTTTTAAATTCTGACCAAAATTCTTTCATACCGATAGTAGGGGGTGGCCGATGGGATTCGAACCCACAACAACTGGTACCACAAACCAGGACTCTACCATTGAGCTACGGCCACCGTGCCATTTTTATACCACGAATCTGCGGTTTTTCTAACCCAAAGACTCCAGTGTTTTTTGCGAGGGTATCGCCCGGCGCGATGACACATACGCCAAGGTTACGAACACCAACCCTATAAGACCGGTGATTACCTCGGGGACGTGGACAATAATACCCACCAGCATCGAGAGCCCGAGACCGAGTATCGCCCAATGCGCGCCGTGCTCGAGATAACGCAGGGCCTCGAGCGTCTTGCGGCGCACCAGATATACGGTAATGGAGCGGACGAAGTACGCGCCTATACCAAGACCCACAAAGATAATGGGGATTTGCGTAGTAAGCGCGAACGCGCCCACCACCCCGTCGAGCGAAAAGGCCGAGTCTAAAATGTTGAGATATATAAATAGCACGCCGCCTCCGGCCACCACCTGCCCGGCCTTAAAATCGAGCGTGCTCGTAATGCCCTGCATAACCACAAAGGTAAGCAAGCCTATGGTGCCGGCGGCTAGTACCTGCGCCTGATTGTCGGCAAGATACGAAAGCCCGAGCAGCGTAGCAAGCGCGATAGCCAGCTCGATAGCCTCTACCCTGCCCCAGCGCGCCAAGTAGCGCTCTATCCATGCTATCCAGTGCACTTTTTTACCCACATCGAAAAAGTATTTGAGCGACACCATAAGCAAAAAGACACCGCCGAAGGCGTTAATGGCGGGCGATGCCGCCTCAAGAAGGTGCGCGTACGCCGCCGGATCCTCGAAAGCTAGGGCTGCTGCCGCAAGCGGCGATATCCACGCGGCAAGCCCGACGATAATTGCCGGCAAAACAAGACGAGTGCCAAACACGGCTACCAAGATGCCCCACGTTAAGAACCGGCGTTGCCAGCGCTCGCTCATTTGTGCGAGCACTTTGGCGTTAACGACCGCGTTGTCAAACGAGAGCGTAATTTCGAGCACCGAGAGCAGGGCGGCAAGTATAAAAGCCGGGAGTCCCCCCCACAGATACACGGCGCCGAGCGCCACCAGCGAAATTATAATTGGCGCGATAAATAACTTCATGACGGGTCTATTGTAGCAGACATCAAATAATCCCCTTTCGGGGATTATTTTGTGCAGAATACTTGCATTAGTGCGAACCAGCCGCGCCGCCGGTGGCGGGGGCGGCGGCGCGGCGGGCCCCTTGCAAAAAACGCAGGCGGCGCAGCCGCTCCGCTGACAATATCAGATTTTTCTTTGGCGGAAAAATTTTGAATGCGCGGAGCGCATACCGCATTGTTCTTTTACAAAAAGAAGAAAGCCACCTCGTGAGAGATGGCTTGCAGACAATTTATGAATCGCGGCGTGGCTTCGCGATGATTGTTTTGGTCCTACTGCCTCTTGCGAGTACTCGAACCTTCTGTTGCCAAGCGGGGTATCAACCCGCTCCGATCCAGCTACATGGCCAGAAAATCGTCATCGCCACATGAAGGGAAGGCATTAAACCAAATTCCTCCCCTTGATCCAACGGAATCCTCGAGCTCACAGATATCGCCATTGTGATGATCACAGACCACCACGGCGCCTGAGAGAAGCATTCCACGGAACGTGCCGACGTTGACGACTTCAGGAGTGATTCCATGCTTCGCCAGTCGCTCCACCCATTTTGCGACGACCAAGTTTTCCACCTCCGCTCGATACGTTTCATCCGTTTGGTAACGGCTGAAGTCCTCTCGAGAAGAAAGTGCTTCGCTATTGTGGTCCGCGATTCTATCGCTGACCACAATAACTCGGCTGGAAAGATTGGCCGCTTCGGCAACACGGGTAGCGTACCAATCGTACGCCCCCACATTGTCTTGACGGATGAGGTGAAGCGAACATGGTTGCCAGAGAACCGTGTCAATCCCGGCTGCCATGACCGTCCCGTCCACATGCACCTCGCAATCGTGGAAAGAATTGTCTGGCGGGAAGACTAGTTCCATAAGCGGCTTCACTGCCTTTCGTGTCAGGAGCTCTTGCTTAATGTCCTCGACGGACATCTCGGCAGGAAACTCATGGACGAAATCAGGATTGGCCTTCGCAACCAGAGCCGCCAACGTTTCGTTATGACGGTAGAATACAGCTTTCATGTTCCCCTCCTAGGGTTGCGCCTCAGCGCGGTTGATTGGTTCGTCTGCGTATAGGATAGCATACCTTGCCTATCCTGTCAAGCCCGCCTGGGGCAAATGCCAAAATACCCTGTATATACAAGCTAATTTCAGTATTGTATGGCCAAAAATTATTTTTCCCGAATTCCTATGAAGAATATGAGTTCGCGCCGATGTTTTCCGGGCTCCTTGGCGGTTTTCGAGCGGAGCGGCTGCGCCGCCTGCGTTTTTTGCAAGGGGCCCGCCGCGCCGCCGCCCCCGCCACCGGCGGCGCGGCTGGTTCGCACTAATGCAAGTATTCTGCACCAGAAGGGAAACTGCAAGTCGGAACCCGACCGCCTCGCGGACTCGGCGGTCAAAGCCCATAGTGTTTTCGGGCTGAATTCAAATTGGCGATTTCGCATTCGGGAAAAATAATTTTTGGTCATTCCTTATTCCCAATTCTTAAGTACCAAAAGCCATGAAATATGTACTCTACGCTCGCAAATCCACCGAAGAAGATGACCGGCAGGTATTAAGCATTGAAGCGCAGCTCGCAGAGCTGCAAGAGTATTCCGCCAAAGAAAAATTTGATATTGTCGCCTCGTTCTGCGAGGCGAAAACCGCCAAGGAGCCCGGGCGAATGAAATTCGCAGAAATGCTGTCATTGATTGAGAGCGGGAAAGCAGAGGGGATTATCTCGTGGCATCCTGACCGCCTTGCTCGCAATAGCGTGGACGGAGGCAAAATCATCCACATGGTGGATCGCGGCTTGATTCGTTCCCTCAAATTTCCGACGTTTTGGTTTGAACCGACACCACAAGGACTATTTATGCTGAACATTGCTTTTGGGCAATCCAAATACTTCTCTGACAATTTGCGAGAGAACGTAAAGCGCGGTTTGCGGCAAAAGATACGAAACGGCGTATGGCCCGGCTGGGCTCCGGTGGGGTACTTGAACAATGCAAACACACGCGGTATTGATGTGGACGCCGAAAAGTCACCGAAAGTGAGGAAACTTTTTGAACTGTACGCCACTGGAGCCCACACTCTTTACTCTCTCGCAAATTGGTGCAAGGAGCACAACCTGCGGGGACACCGAGGCAAAACAATCGTGGTGGGCAATGTTCAAAAACTACTCCAAAACCCCTTCTACATCGGCCTTATGCGGTTCAAGTCGGAAATTTTTGAGGGAACTCACGAACCGATTCTGACAAAGAAACTTTTTGACAAATGCCAAGAAGTTTTAGCCAAGCGCGGCAAGGTGCAGGAAGTTCGCAAAAACGACTTCGCGTTTCTCGGCCTCATGAAATGCGCCTCGTGCGGTGCCTCCATCACCGCCCAATATGCGAAAGGCAACGGCGGCATCTACACCTACTACCGCTGTACCAAGAAACGAGGCGCATGTACCGAAAAGCATTATGTACGCGAAGCCGCGCTGACAGAACAAATCAAATTGTTTCTACAAAAAGTTTCTTTGTCGAGCCAAGACACGCAGAAGGTTTTGGCGGCGTTGGAGCAGGATGAGGCACAGGCGAAAGAAGAAGCACGAGGTGAAGTCCAGCAACTGAAAACACAAGTCACAGATATAGATGCAAAGCTCGAAAAGTTGCTGGACGCATATCTGAACGACGCGTTATCCACAGCTGAATACGCCGCCAAAAAGAACCTGCTCGTGAACGAGAAAGTGAGAATCGGTGAAAAAATCACCGACATCGAGCAGAGAGGCGTGTCTTGGCTCGAACCGGCTCGTGAATTCGTTTTGTCCTTGAATCAAGCCGCGAATCTGCTTTCCCGCAACGACTTCCGCGGCATGACAGCATTTCTGAAAAACATCGGCGCGAACCATATTCTGCGAAATCGCCAATTTGAATTCAGCCCGAAAACACTATGGGCTTTGACCGCCGAGTCCGCGAGGCGGTCGGGTTCCGACTTGCAGTTTCCCTTCTGGTGCCGAGTAGTGGACGAAGTGAGAACCTATTATGAAGCCCAAAGTCTAGTCGCCAAGATGGTTGGGGATGTTAACAACATTAATGATGTTAACGCCCGATGAAAAGGGTCTTCAACGACCGAAAGGCAGAGTGTAGATTCCTCGACCTATATTCCACTCTATCAAAGAAAAAGCAGAAAATCATGGGGCAAATGGTCAGAGACCTTGCCGATAAGAAGATTACAGGCGACGGTACTGAGTTTTATGTTACGGTAAAAGACCTAACCGAGATCTATAAATCTCTACGCTAGGTTCTATTTCCTCATCCATCGGGCGCTACTGCGGACTTTTATACGGATGCTTTCTAACTTAGCAACCGAAAACAACAACTTTTTCCTTTTAGAGGAATCCAGAAATAGTCTTGGCCTACCTTTTCCTCTAGGTGTTGAAAGGGAATCTAAAAGCGCATTTAGCCGACCGTGGATCTCCGTATCCAATTGGGTATAGAGTTCTTCTTCGTCGCACAGGGCATACGCACTACCCCATCCTCTAATACGATGATTGAGTTTTTCAATATACTCTCGAAGATTTTGAGGCACACTCTTGTCTCCATCTTTAAGAATTACTGCTGGCTTTAACTTACCGATTACCTCTTTACGAAAACCATCAACTTTACTCTGTTTTATTTTTAGTCCTTGCTTCGTAAAACGTACGCCGAGTACATCAATGACACCAGAACGGAGCATGCCTGTTTGCGTCTTAGACCTGCTCGACAAAGAATGAATAGAGAGACCTCTACCCCACAGTTGCACTTTTATAGGTTTATATACCTCCTTTGCTTTTCGTTTCTCTTTTGCAAAAACGATGATGTCATCCACATATCGTAAGTGCTTGATGTCTTTGCGGTTGGCTAGTTTTTTATCAAACGCACGTAGGTAAATATTCGCCAACAGAGGAGAAATAGCCGACCCTTGGGCAAGCCCTCTCTCTTTATTTATGTTTAAAAAGTCGAATATAAGTTTGCGTAAATAGACCTCTTCCTTTAGAAGAGAGTTCATCATCCGTTTGAGTCGTGGTATATCCACCGACGGAAAGTAATCTTTTATGTCAGTTTTAAAGACTGCGATAAATCCCTCACTCTCGTAAGAAAGCACCTCTCGTACAATACGCCGAGGGGTTGTACCTTTCACTGAACCGACTATTCCTAAATCTCGGAAAGAGTCGGCAGGCTGTCGTTGTCCTAAATAATTATTTATTACCGACAACACGACACGATCTCTTACTGTAGGGGCTTGAATCAACCGAGGCTTTTTCTTGCCCGGCTTTTTCTGCTGATAGGCGTAGAGTTTTTGGAAACGAAATGAATCTGTTTGTAAGTCTTTCCAGAGTGTATCTATATACTCTGCCTCGTTGTCCTTAAATTGTTGAATTGTAATCCCGTCAATACCACGAGAAGTATTCCTTTTACGTTTTGATTTGGAGCGATAAATACGCCTCCATGCCTTTTTTAAGGCTTCTTTAGAGAAGATACTTTTATCAGCAGCCATAGGATTACCAGTGTAATGAAAAAACGCGCCGAGTGCGCGTTTCTTCGAGGACGAGACGCCGAGCGTTACCTTTTAGTCTCGATGTCGGCAAGGCGTCTTGCGACAACCTTGCCTTCGATGCCCAATGTCGTCGCCAACTGGTGGCGCTCTAATCGAGCAGAACCGAATGTTGATTCCGAAAAACCAAACACTCGTGGCTGCGGTGTAATTATCCCTTTTCATAGTGTTTTTGTCAACACCATCCGAAGGACGACTGCACCGAGCGACGGAACTTGGAGGTTTACCTCTTCGCCCCGATATTTATTTCTTCAGCCACTGTCCATTATCACACAAGGAGACCCACAGTCAAGCCGATTTGCCCCCTATTTACTCTCGATGTGTGCAACAACAAATCCTATCCCTTCTTTGGGTTGAGCGTTGTATGTCCCATTTACAAGATTTTCAAAAACAGACCATGGCTCGTAATAAATATAATTAAACGAGCTCTGCCCATGGTCAGCTATAGGTTTGGTTTTAGAGTTGAGAGAGTGGTAGGAAAGAATAAAAGCAAGTTCTTCTAATACATACTCAGTAGCTGTTGAAACAGCCGCATCTATATCTCTTTTTATACCCATACGGTTTAAAAGAACCTTTTTAGAGGTCTTCTCAACGTCCGCACGGAAGTCAGAATTTGTGCCAAATAAATCTTTCAATGTAGCGTACGAATCTTTGTAAGACATATCCCCGTAAATATCCTCCCAATCTAAGAACGAAACCAGCCTTTGTTTATCAGAAGCGAGTTCATCATTTATCCTTTTTAATCCCTCGACACATTGATTGCGGAGGCGATTGCGTGCAAGGCGAGTGTCCCGAATGATTTCGTTTTCAGGTCTTCCAAGCGCCCGATAGTTATGTCTAGCGGGGCCGTCAGTAGTAAAAATTTGTACGCGGTCTGAAAAAGCAAGCCCAAACTTCAACATCCGATATACATTCTCTCTTTTGTAGTAGCCATTGTTGAGACACATTGCGAGAAGTAAATCTTTCCTTGTCTCTAAATAGTTAGCCCCATTCTCAAATATCTTCCCCCTCAAATCCAAACGTACATTCATACTCCAACCTTCGGGTTGGACTGTCTCATTAAAAACCTCGACGCTTTTTTCAATATTAGAGGTCATGAGGGGCTATAAATCCACCTTCTTTTAGCTTTTCCAAGTCATCCCACACAGCCTCTATGTTGTAGCCATCAAGGTCAAGCACAAATGCGGCGTAGTAGCCTGGATGATACTGCGGGCGATAGCCAGGAGCGCCGTTGTCTTTGCCACCTGCTTTGAGCGCGGCAGTATAAAACTCTTCAACCATTTCTTTACTTGAAGCGGTAAAAGCTAAACACGAAAAAGACTTGGTATCACCAAGTTCAAATTGTTTAATCCAAAAATCCCTGTTGCCCTCAATATCTGCTTGTCCAAATCCTGCCGATTTAGGTTTTTCTACAAACAGCTTGTAGCCCAATGGAGCAAACGCGGCAAGAAAGAATTTCTTACTTTTCTCTAAATCACTAACGCGCAGTGTAATGTGGTTAAGCATGGTGGACTGCTTCTTTCAGAAAGGTCAGGTCTCGTAGACGAATAAACTTACCTTCGTAGTGTGCAATAGTGGATTCACTTTCAAGTGTTTTGATTGCCTCCTCAAGACTCATCCATACAGGTTCAAAGCCGTCTGCAACTTCATCCTCCTCCAGATGATTCTGTCCTTTCTCCCCAGCCAAGTCTGCAATAAAGCAATAGGAAATTTGGTGCATTACAAACTGGTTGCGATATTCCTCAATTATCCCCAGCTCTTTAACATTTTCTATATTGCACCCGATTTCTTCTAGAGATTCTCGTTTAAGAGCCTCTACAATATCCTCCCCTGCTTCTATGCCTCCACCAGGCAATTTGTGATATCCCTTTTTAGTTGCATGGAGTAGGGCAACTTTATTTTCCTTATCAAATACAATGGCTCGTGCCGCCCTTCTCTCCTCGTATTTTTCAGGATTGGATGTATCAGAACCCACATCAGTATCTCGTATTGTTTTAATAGTTTTCATAAATTAATCACCAAGTGGTTGTAGTGCACCACGGGTTTAGCTTTCTTAGCCCCCATTAGCTCTCTTGCTTTAGTTGCACTGTACTCAGCAATACCAAATCCAAGTTTTTGTCCCTTCTCACCAACGATTTCAACTATGTCGCCCTTATTGAAATCGCCCTCAACACCAATTACGCCGACAGGTAGAAGACTCATAATCTTCGTTTTAGAAAGTAGTAGGTCTTCAGCGCACTTATTTACCTGTACCATCCCTTTTGCTAGCCCATCTGAGTAGGCTATACGGCGCTTTATTGCTGTGGATTTTCCACGTGGTAGAAACTTCGTTCCAATGCTTTTACCCTCCATTAGGTCTGTAAGGATATTTGTACGCTTGCCGTTTGCGAGATGCACAGTAATACCTTGAAGGGTAAGTTTCTTTGCGATATTAAACTTTGTGAGCATTCCACCTCGCCCAAATGCAGTCTTGTCGGGTAAAATATACTTTTGATACGAACCAATGTCATTGAAATCAATTTCAGGTACGACCTCCGAGTTTTTATCATTAAGGTCACCTGCTAGAAAACCCTCAACACTAGTAAGAATTACCACTACATCAGCATTGAGTTGAGAAGCAATTAGGCCGGCCAATTCATCGTTATCGGTAAAGAGCAGTTCTGTCGTAGCAACAACATCGTTTTCATTTACTACAGGCACAACACCACTACTAAGTAGGTTCTCAAAACAGGTGCGCATATTGAGATAGTGAGACTTGTCTCGGAAATCTTCTTTCGTAACAAGTAATTGAGCGCAGAGTTTATTTTCCTTGGCAAAGAGATCCGAGTAGATACTCATCAGTTTCACCTGACCTACCGCCGCCAAAACTTGCTTTTCTGCTATTTTCTCTTCAATTTTTAGCGTTATTAAGCTTCTACCTGCACCCATCGCACCAGAGGTAACCAATACAAGCTCAATGCCCTTATTTTTTATCAAAACTATTTGCTCAACAAGGTGCTTAAGTACCGCAATATCCAACTTGCCGTCCTCTGTGGAAAGGACGTTAGTGCCTACTTTTACGATAATGCGTTTATACATTTTTGGTTAAAGCATCTTTGAGCCGTTCGGTACTTTTCGCTCTGGTTGGGTAAGCACAATATCGCCATTTTCATCAGCAAAACCTGTGGTCAAGCACTCGGACATAAATGTTCCGATTTGCTTTGTAGGAAAGTTAATTACCCCTACTACTTGCCGCCCAACTAAATCCTCTTTTGTATAGTGTTTAGTGATCTGAGCACTAGATTTCTTGATGCCGAACTCACCAAAATCAATAGCCAACTTGTAGGCTGGTTTACGAGCTTCAGGGAAATCCTCAACACTGACGACAGTGCCGACCCGTAGCTCTACCTTTTCAAAATCTGCCCAAGAAATTGGTTCCATATTTATTTACTTTTAGTATCTGTCTTAATCATCCTAACGATTTCAGGGAACTTAGAGACATTGAAATGGCCATTTTTACTCTTATAGATAACAATGTGCGCTTTTTTCAATTTCTTGGAGTATTTCTTCGCATGAGTAGGTGGCACAACATCGTCGTCCTTTGAAAATAACAGATGAAGGTTTTTAGAATTTCTTTCCAGCAGGGATAGATTTGATTTTGACGTCAGCTCAAAGCCGCCTACCAAATCTTCTCCAGGTAAAGAATTATCAAAAGGCGGACAGACTAGGTATGTGGAAAGAGCCTTCTTAGGTAGTTTATTTTCAGATAGATACTTGGCCAGAAATACTCCACCCAAAGAAGAGCCAACCAATATAAACTTGCCTTTCAAAAGTGGTATATACCTCTCAAAAAGAATCTTCCAATCTCGGTACTTAGCATTGTCTTGCAAAGGCATACGGGGCGAGATGATTTCAAACCTCTTACCTAGGCTCTTTTCTAGGTATTCACCTGCCCAGTAAACCTTTTTCTTTGCCGAGACTTTCTTAGTCTTTAGGTAACGCAAGTAGTCCTTTTCGTTCTTAAAGGTCATACCGCCATGTACGAGAAGTATCTGTATCTTTTTCATAAAAGTTACTCTAGATTTTTAAGATATGCCTCTAGCTTCTTTAGAGCAATCCTCCTCATGGAGGTTTCCTTTTGCTCTTCGGGGTCCATCTCTCCCCAAGTCTTATCATGCCCCTCTGGGATAAAGACGGGGTCCCAACCAAACCCTCTCTCACCTTTAGGCACGGGGGCAATTGTGCCACGAGCCTCTCCCTCAAATATTTTTAGTTCCTTTCCGTCATATAGGCCAAAGCACACCTCCGCTACCGCCGATCTGTCCTCATAGGCATCTAAAAGTTTAGCTAAGCCGGCATTATCTAATTCGGTAAGAAACCACTTTATTAGAGGCCCTGGCAATCTGCCTAGAGCTTTGAAGGTCAGCGAAGTATCCTCTACCAACACTATCCCCCCAATCTGTTTGTAGGCTTCCTTAGTTTTGTGCTCGATTATTTCACGCAAGTCCAAAGACTGGATTTCAGCTAGATCCAACTTTTTATGAGCAACGGGATGATCTAAATGCCTTCCAAGTTGCTCGGCTTTAGCGGCGTTGCCTGTGATAAAAGTCAGTTCCATATTATTCTTTTATTTTCTTTGCCAACTCCGCTAGTTTTGCATCATCAGCACGCTCGTAATCATGAGAGGAGATGTACCCCTCGTATTGCTTAAAGTATTTAGAAACATTTGATTCAATAGCCTTCCACTCCTTTTGGTCTGCCGTACCGTGCATGGGAAAGAGTTTGGCATGGATGTGGTCTACACCGTATCCCTCAAAAACCATGGCTGTACGACCTACATCTTCTAGTTTGCTATCCAGAAGCTTGGCTACTTTCTTTGTGGCCAGTATCAAATCAGATAGGACCGCATCCGGAAGATCGAAAGCATAACTTGGGTAGTGTGTCTTTGGAATAACCACCGTCGTACCCTCGGTATTAGGGAAAATAGACAGAAAGGCGAAGTGTTTTTCGTCCTCCCAGACTTTATGACTGGGAGCTTGACCATTGGTTATTTGACAGAAAATGCAGGGGGTTTGCTCCATAGCCGCCATTGTAGCCTGCTTTGATTCTTTGATAAACAATCAATTTCCAGCAGATGAAAACATGGATTAGGATTGGGGTATGAGAGAGCTAACTCTAAATCAAAGTAGAGTCCTGGAGCGTATTCGAGAACAGGTACAAAAAGGTACAAAAGTTTCCGTCACTGCTGCCATGAGAGGGATATACTCCCCGTCAACAGCAACGAGACCAGAGAAGATTACCAGACTCCCTCAATATCACGAGTTGCTTCAAGAGCTGTTTCCAGACGATAAGCTCATAAGGATACATAAGGAACTACTTTACCAACGACGCTACTCTACGATTTACGAAAAAACTAAGATTGGCAACAAATGGAAAGTGGTTTCCCGTTTAATAGATACCGGGCCTGAAACTCCCACTGTCTTGTACGCCCTCAACCTCGCTTACAAGTTGAAAGGCTACCTATAGCCGATAGGATACTCACCTTTTGGTATACATACGCCTCCTAGACGCTTCTAGGCGTATTAGGCCGGGGTGTAAAGGGACGCCGGTATCACTTCTGACGTTCGTAGGCCTTCAAAAGCAAACTGACCACCTCATCCACCTGATTATTTTCAGTAACAAATAGCTGGAAACAGGGGCCGTTATAAAACTTTTGGACACTTTCAGCCAGTGAACCAGTTGGTGTCATCGAAAGAAGAGCGTCCCCTTCTTCCTTGGGCAACATGGGGACGATTCTTAATTTTGTCCGTCGAATATCAAAAAAAGCAAAGTTTCTTTTTTTCTTAAGCGAGAGGTAGTGTTTTTGAGGATTAATGATTATGTCTGGGTATTTACTAAGCAACTTTGTTTTTATCTGTTGGTACAGATTTTTAATTTCCTCAGATGCGTCTTCTAGGTGGTAGGACTCAGAATAGTTTGACGTTTGGGGTGCTACTCCTTCCTCAATCTCTTCTTCAACATTGGCTCGGACGACTTGAAAATCTGGGCTCATGACAATTACCGTCTTATTTTTTGAAACAAACCTCTTACAGATTTGTACCCTTACTCGCTTTACCCACTCAGAGTAAACTTTGCCTATTTCGTCAAACTCGGGTTTTTGGTCATCAATAATAATTAAAATGTTTTTACTATTTTCGACGATATCTTTAATGGACTTAAAGATTTCATCCTCGGCAGAAAGGAACGTTCTAAAACGGTTTTCTAGCTCCTTATTTTCTGTAACGTAATTAAAGAGCTTCACACAGAGCTGTTGCAGATTTGATTGGTTATTGAATGAGGCAAGGAATTTTGTTATCTGAGGATGAATGTGCCGATGAAAATCATGACGAGCCAGTTCAACTTCAACCATATAGAATTCTGGCTGTCCCTTTACCGTAAAATCAAAGAGGAACCCATCAGGGATGGCACCACCTAATGTTTCTGTTGCTGTCTTGTTCTTAAGTTCAAAATAGATAGTGGCTTCACCAAAAATTAGTCGATAATTTTCGGTAATAAACTTCTCAAAATCAGCCTCTAGTTTAAACTGGGTTTCCTCAACCTTGACTCCATCGGCATATATGGCGGACTTCATATCCTAATACTACAGTGTTTTCTTTAAAAAATCATTGACAGAACTCCGCCAACTTTTTTACTTGTCTCTTGATTACTAACTGCCTCTTTTTATACCGTAGGTTTGCTGGATGCCATACAAAAGATTTGTAAATCTTAAAAGGTATTCCTTGCTTGAAATCTGCGTCAGATAAAATCTGAAAGGCACTTTCTCCCAACGCAACAACGAGTTTAGGTTTAATAACTGCCACCTCCCTTAAAAGAACGTCTTTGAAGTTATTTATTTCTGCCTTGGTAGGACGTCTTGCCTTTGAGCAGGTTTTTACTATATCGGTTATGTAGGAGCCGCCTAAACCGTTTCTGTTCAAAATATCCACGAAACACTTATCAGTCTTGCTGATAAAAAAGTTGTTGTTGAGATTCCAGAGTTTCTTTTTAGAAGACGGCATTTCGGCAACAAACACCACCGTCGTATTTGGAAGAAACCTGCCAGGACAAAACGGTTTGCTTTTGGCAACCCTTTTTACCTCCGACGTTATTTCTTCAAGCTGTTTGAGTATGTCCTTGGTCATTTCATGACCTCAACGGACACAGAAAGCCCGTCACGGGTCCCCAGCTTGCGCCGAGCGTGCAGTTTCCCACACGGCCGATGAGACAACCCCATGACGGGTTTTCTGTGTCTCATCGGACTTGAACTGCCATGCCAACTTTGCCGCTGGTTTAGGCCGCACTATTCAGTTGTGCGTTTAAGTATACGGCTTATTCAGGCATGGTCTAGACACGTTCATATGTACATTACCTACACAAAACGACCCCATGCGATACTTTGTCCATGGACGAATACTGGGATAAAAAAGTTCTTCTACAATTTGGGGATCTGAAAATGCAATCTAGTTTCCTAAAGCTAGCTAGTGAGTTGAGAAAGAAACACAAAATCCCATCTGCTGGCTTCAAAGTTAAAACTTCTCAAAAGGGAGCGGAGGAATTTATTGCATACACAAAAATTGGAACACCTGCATATATGGAAATACTTGCCGACTGGAGACTGTTTCTTCGAGACCACGGAAAGTCACAACTCTTAGCCAACGTAGCGACAGAATACACAATAAAAGGTGAAGGTTACTTGGATGGACTTATGCCTGATGAAATTACTCATCGTTATTGTTTTATCCAGCATCACTATGACTTTGTGGAGATAAAAGTTTATCCAGGGGCAATTCGACACGATATTGAGAAAGCGCTTGACTCCGAATGGCCGGGGCACGAAAAAGATTTTCGACGTTCGTATCCCGACGAATATAAAAAGCGGCCTAAGACAAAGCGAAATAAGGGACGTGACCTTGAACTACACCACCTTCGTCAGATAGGAGTTCTAAACGCCGACGGGAGTTTTAATACCTCGAAAGCAAGAGACTATTTGGATCTTAAATATGCGGAGATTAATAAGACGAAAATTGACACATCTAAGATCGATGACTTCCCAGCAGCGTTTGGGGAGGTTGGGATTGACTTGCCAAAAGCAATAGGGGCGAGGAGGAGCGCTCTCGAGAGAGTAAAGGAACTGTTGCAGGGTTAAGTAATTTGTATTCCAAAAAATGTGAGTGGAGACCGGTGAAAATCGTCGGGTTATTTTGCATGCATGCTTCCCAAAAAAGCATTGACCAAGTTCTTTGACAACTACATAGCTTACTTCAAAGAGGAGCTGCCGGAGGCCGCGCTTGTCAAAAAAGCGGAAGCCCTTATCGCACTCTATACGGCGGTTTACGGTCAGCCTCTAGATAATTACAAGAAAAATAATTCACTAGACAATGAGCAATAACGAAGGGAAAAATGTGTTCTCCAAAGTCTTCCCCGACGGCACGATGATTGAAACCATCTACGACCCTGAAGCGGAAGAAACAAGACTAGCAATACTACAGGGTGGTGTGGTGGAGGTAGCGCAAGAGTATGTTGACCCAAAAGGCGATAAGTATATGCCGGCCTTATGCGACGACCTGATCCGTAAGGGTTTCGTCAAGCTACCATCGGCCTGTGCAGGCTATACCGACATCAGGGAACTATTCCAAAAGATACGGAAAGAATTTGTGCCGCAGTCGGTTGACCTACCGCCTCAATTCCAAACCGTAGCAAGTCTCTATGTACTCCTAAGTTGGGTGTACGACAGCTTCCAGACGATCCCGTACCTCCGAGTAATCGGCAACTGGGGCACAGGCAAGAGCAGGTTCCTCCAGGTGGTGGGGAGTATCTGCTACAAGTCGATGATGGCAGGTGGTTCGGTTTCGATGGCCTCGATATTCCGCAGTCTCGATAAAGTGCAGGGCACCTTCTGCTTCGACGAAGCGGACTTCAAAACATCGGATATGTCATCGGAGATTACAAAAATCTTGAACGGTGGACACTCCAAAGGAAGTCCTGTGTTGAGAATGGATGTGGATAAAAAGACAGGCAAGATGACCACTCAGGCGTTCAATGTATACGCCCCTAAAATTCTCGCCTCCCGTGAACGATTCAAGGATGAAGCACTAGAGAGTCGGTGTTTAACGGAACACCTACTCCCCTCAAAAGGAGCAGGTACGCCTATCCACCTACCAGACGGCTTTGGGGGAAAAGCTTTAGAGCTAAGAAACGCCTTGCTAGGATTCCGATTCCACATGCAGGGGCAAATTAAGGCTGAACCTTCAACACTCCGAGGCCTCGAACTGCCACGCCTAAAACAAAGTGCTCTTGCCCTTACATCCATTGCCGCGGCCATCAGTGAAGATGTGTTGGGCGAAACTTTAGAGTACCTAGCAACCTACGAGAACGAGTTACTTATAGGACAGAAACACGACCCATCTGCTGATGTACTGCAATGCATTCTTAGCCTGGTGATGAAAAAGCGTTCTATCGACAGACCACGCTGGCGCATCTATATGAAAGAGATCGCACAACAATTCATGGAGTCTGGGGAGAGTTACTCTGAACTCTACAACGGACACGACGAAAGTAATATCTACGCACAAAATTCCGTATCGCCAAGAAAGATTGGGAGCATTGTTCAAAAAATTGGGATTAAAAAGCATCATGACGGACGTGGCTTCTACATTCCTTTGCCACAAGAACTACGCACCCTAGAAATTCTTGCAGAAAGGTACGGGTTTGAAATTCCTTGGGTTAAGGGAACTGACGGCAAAGCAACCGAGAGGCCGCAGCCCCCTATAGACGAGGACGACGTCTCGGGAGCGGACTCAGTCCCGTTCTAAGGCAGTTAACTTATTAACATCGTAATGTTGTGGCGAGTATCCTCCTGCCTCATGCAGGAGAGTGCTTGTACAACTCTATACAGAATGGTGCGATTATGGTATAATATAACTAATAAAGATCTATGAAATCTAACGAAATGAATTACTTTCTCTACGCTCGGCGTTCAATGGAGAAAAAGGATGAGGAGAAGAATGTGGCCTCTATTGATTCCCAACTTTCCGTGATGAAAAAGTTGGCAGAGACGGAAGGCTTGAAGGTGATACAGATATTCCAAGAAACGAAATCGGCCAGAAAGCCGGGACGGGAGCAGTTTAACGAAATGGTACGGCAAATTCAGGCCGGCAAAGCCAACGGCATACTGGTGTGGAAGATTGACCGCCTAGCAAGAAACCCAATTGACCAAGGGACCATCACATATCTGCTCCAAGAGGGTGTAGTGAGGCACATACGAGCGCATGACCGAGATTGGCACTCCGACGACCACTCATTGCTCTCGGCTGTAGAGTTTGGGACGGCCACTCAATACTCAAGAGATCTCTCCAAGCATGTTAAGAGGGGTCTAAAGTCACTTGCAGAAAGTGGGTATCGCCCAAACATGGCTCCCATTGGATATAAAAACAGCAAACTTCGGGAAAAAGGAAAAGAAGCAATACTGGTAGATGACGAACGATTCCTAATCGTCCGCAAACTCTTCGACCTCATGCTCACGGGCGCGTACACCCGAATGGACATGCTCGACATCGCCAACAACAAGCTAGGCCTCCGTATGCGATACGGTAAGCGGCACGATAAATTGGTAACACGGAGCAATATATATAACCTCTTCACAAATACCTTCTACTACGGGGAATTTGAGTTCCCTGAGGGGTCAGGAAACTGGTATCAAGGCAATCACAAGCCGATGATTACCAAGGAGGAATACGACCGCATACAACGCCTCCTGGGCCGGGCGGGCCGGCCTCGTCCCAAGACCCACCAGTTTGCCTACACAGGCCTTATCAAGTGTGAGGAGTGCGGAGCAAGCATTACGGCCTCAATGAAGGTAAAGCGGCAAAAGAATGGCAATGTCCACTTCTACACCTACTATCACTGCACAAGGCGTATAAACCCCAACTGCACCCAAAGACCTGCCACAAAGGAGGAAGATCTTGAAGCGCAGATAATGGACTTCCTCAAAAAGATAGAGGTTCCCAAGTTATTTCATGAATGGGCTATAGACACTCTCAAGGAAATGCACGAGACCGAAACCAAAGACAGGAACAAGCTCCTCTATCAAAAGCAAACGAGATATACCGAAATAACCGAAAAGTTGGACACTCTGGTTAACCTGTTAATGGACGAAGCCATAACCAAGGAGGTCTACAACGAAAAGAAGGCCAGTCTAGAAAGGGAGAGGAGCAACCTTATGGTCTTCATCAAGGATATTGACGCCCGAGTCGGTGCTTGGATGAAAAAAGTGGAGGAAGCTTTTGACTTTGCACTCGATGCTCGTAAGGCGTTCAGCACAGGAGATATGGAAAAGAAACGAATCATTCTCTCCACAATCGGTTGGAACCACCTTCTAAAAGACAGAAAACTTATACTTAGAGCCGAAAAACCGCTCCTTGTCATTCAAGAAGCGGCTTTTGCGGCAAAGTCTATTTCCGACCGGTTGGAACCGCCCAAAAATAAAGCTCTGCAACGACGGATTCGAGAAAAGTACTCTCAAAATCCTACTCTGTGCTCAGGAGAGGACTCGAACCTCCAAGCCCTTGCGGGCGCTACCACCTCAAGGTAGTGCGTCTACCAGTTTCGCCACCTGAGCAAATTTGAACCTGCCTACCGGCAGGTAGGCCTAATGATTATAGAGACTTAAGGAACTCTTTACCAGCTCCTGTTTTTAGCCTCTTCTCTTCTTGTCTTGCCAAAATTCTGCTAGCAAATTCCGCACTATAGACCATAACAAAAGGTCTATACGGTTTTGTTGTTTTGTTCTTACCTGAATTATGTTGCCCGAACCGCCGTTCTAAATTGGAGGTTAAGCCAACATACAGATAATTTCGAGTTGTACTGCGCAATGCGTAAACCCAAAACATAGTAGGTAGTGCGTCTACCAGCCTGCCTGCCGGTAGGCAGGTTTCGCCACCTGAGCAGGTGCTTTCTTATTCTGCACTAACTTCTGCCGGAGCAGAAGTGTCTGCCGCAACCTCGGCGGTCGGCATTACAATTTGCTTGCGCATGGCGCGCTTCTGGTCGCGGCTTGCCTTGCGGCGGATAAAGTACAGCTTGGCACGGCGCGTGCGGGCGCGGCGCAATACCTCGACGCTCTCTATCATCGGCGAGTACAGGGGGAAAATTTTCTCTACCCCTACCCCGCTTGCAACTTTGCGTACCGTAAACATAGCGCCCGGTTCGGTACCGTGTTTAACCGCCAAGACAAGTCCTTCGAACGCCTGCTTGCGCACGTTTTTAGAAACAACCTCTTTTTTGTTGGCCTGCTTTTGCGACTTAAGCTCGACGATGTTCTGCCAGACACGCACCGTGTCGCCCGAGCGGATCCCGAGATTTTGGCGTGCCTCCATGTCGACAGGAGATATTTTGACCGCTGATTTCATGCCGAGGTACTTTAGCACACTAGTTGGCCTCCTTCAACTTTTGCTCCGCGGCCACAAAGTCGGCCGGTAGCGGCGCCTCGAACTTCATTTCTTTGCCGTTGGGGTGGGTAAACGCCACCGACAGCGCGTGGAGTGCCAACCGCTCAAAGCCCAACGCGCCACCGCGCTGCGGCGCGTACAGTACATCGGCAATAATGGGGTGCTGTATGGCAGAAAAATGGACACGTATCTGGTGCGTGCGGCCGGTTTGAGGAAACGCCTCTATATATGCCACACCGTCGCCGTTGGCAACCCGCCGCCACATGGTGATAGCCTCGCGCTCGGTGCCGTGCGGGCGCGTGGCCGAGCGCGGGCCTTTGCCTCCGCGCGCCGAGCCTATGGCGCGGTTAATAGTGCCGCGCTCGTCCTTAAGCGCGCCGTACACGAACGCGCGATAAATCTTTTTGACCGTACGGTCTTGGAACTGCGCTTTTAAAAACTCATGCACTTTTTCGCTCTTGGCAAGGAGCAGTACGCCGCTTGTCTCGCGGTCAATACGGTGCACAAAGTGAAACTCTTTGTACTTTTTTTCGAGCCAATGGCTTAGCGCCGGATAGTCGTGCTTAAGGTCGGGGTACACAATCATACCCGCAGGCTTGTCGACCACGATAATATCGTCGTCTTCGTAGATAATCTTTACTTCTTCCATGTGCAGGATGCAGGACTCGAACCTGCGACCATCCCGGTGTAAACGGGGTGCTCTACCAACTGAGCTAATCCTGCAAGAACTCTCCGCCAACCATGCCCCCGCGAGGAATCGAACCTCGAACAGCGGCTTAGAAGTCCGCGGTTATATCCATTTAACTACAGGGGCCTACAGCCCGGGAACGAGGTGCCAATGCACCATAGCATATGCTACCAGAATTGCGGTAGCCCCCAGCGCGGCAAAGACGGAATACTTGTTGACGAGCTCCAGCACCGGTGCGCCGAACTTCCACACCAAATAGGTCACCACCGACATGCGCCCGCCGCGGCCGACGGCAAAGCCGAGGATAAACGGCGCAAACGGAGCGCCCAATATGCCCGCGGCATAGATAAACACTTTATCGGGGAGCGGCGTAAACGAGGCCAAAAGCATAGCAAAAAATATTTGTCCGCCAAGCAAGCTCTGCGCCGCGGCGTAGGCCTCGCCGAGCCCCCATGACACCAAAAAAGTTTCTCCAAAACTTCTAAATGCCCAAAACAAAATAAAATAACCTGCGGTCGCACCCGCTACGGAAGAGACCCACGACACCGCAAGAAACTGCTTCCACCGCTCTTTGTGCGCCAACACCAGTGCGGCCAAAAATGTTTCTACCGAGATAGGAAAAAACACCGTGTCGGCAAAGCCCAAGAGCGCCAGCCACCACAACGCAAAGCGGCCGCGGGCGTGCGCCTCAAACCATACCCAGCCTTTTTCGCGGGCGGTCGTAATATGTTCGGGCAAATGCATACCTATTTAACGCGCTCACCGGGGAGCGCGGTTGTTTCAAACAAGCCGAACGGAGTTTCTCCCCCGCCGGCGGCGAGTATCATGGCCTGACTCTCAAGACCCATCATCATGCGCGGTGCCAAGTTGGTGGCAAAGGGTACGCACTTACCTACCAACACCTGAGGGTCGGGGAAATATTTTGCAATGCCCGAAAGCACCTGCCGCTCGCCAAGCGGGCCGAAACTTACTTTAAGTTTAAGCAATTTGTCCGAGCCCTCAATAGGCTCGGCCGAGAGTATCTCGCCGACGGTTATCTCGACTTTTGCAAAGTCCTCTATATTAATTTCCATTTCGATTTATTCTATCAAGAAAACTTTGTAACAGGAGTGCGGCGGCCGACGCATCGAGGTTGGTGTGGGCGGGGTTTGCCTTGCGCGACTTCTCTGCGGGCGCAAACTGCCGTGCCGCGAGCGCCGAGGTAAAAAACTCTTGCTCATATGTCACCGACACGCCGGTGAGCTCACCGAGCTCGCGGCCAAACTCCGCTATTTGCGCCTGCACCACATTGGGCGCGCCCGCTAAGTCACGCGACTCTCCCACCACTATCTGCCCCACCCCTTCTTTTTCTACCAGTGCGGCGATAGTTGCCAAGGCATCGCTGGCAGGCACCACCGAGTGCGGAAACGCCACGCGGCCGTCGGCGTCGCTGATAGCGACACCGCTCTTTTTTGTCCCGTAATCAATGCCTAGGTATTTCATATGTATTTTTGAATATCCGGCGGAGGGGGTGAGATTCGAACTCACGGTGCCTTGCGGCACTCCTGTTTTCAAGACAGGTGCGATAGACCACTCTGCCACCCCTCCATAATTTTAAACGATACACCCTTATAAAGCCGCTGTATACTTGTGACATATGCCCCCGCAAGAGCAAGGCTTAAGCTGGCACGTCGACACGCACGAGCACAAAGAGCGCAGTGCCGACTGGTATTGGACGCTCGGTCTTGGCGCTTTGGCGGGCGCGGCCCTGGCCGTCTTTTTCGGCAACGTATTGCTGGGCGTTATTTTGCTGCTTGGCGGCGGCTCGCTTGGCTTTTTGGTAGCGCGCGGCCCGCGGGAACATCAGGTGCGAGTTGACCAAAAAGGCGTAACGCTCGACGGCACGCTGTATCCGTACAAAAACATTACTTCGTTCTGGGTCGAGGAGGGCAACGACCCCAAACTCCTGCTCACCACCTCCGGCATGCTGCACCCGCAGTTGGTAGTGCCGCTCCTTTCCGCGGCCCGCGCGCAAAGCGTGCGGGCGTACCTGCGGCGCTTTGCGACCGAGGTCGAGCAGCACGCGCACCTAGGCGAGCACCTCGCCGAACTTTTTGGTCTATAAAACTTTTGTGCTCTCGGCAGGAATCGAACCTGCATCGCCTCCTTCGGAGGGAGGCATCCTATCCATTGAACGACGAGAGCGTTCGCGGGTTTAGTATAAAACAATTTGTGCCCCTGCTCGGTCTCGACCCTGTGTGGGTGAGACCCCACAAGGGTTCTTTGGCGCATTTCAATATACCAGAGTTAGCCCGTTCGGTCAGGGGTCAAAATGCCAAACAATGCCAAAAATCTGAGCCCGGCTCCTAAAGAAAGGCAGAAATTTTGGCATTTTAGGCAGCCCAGTGTGACACCATGTTACACCACTTTAGGCTATTTGGACTGTCACATTAGACACCCCTTAATGTCCCTGTTTTGTGCCTAAAACCGAACGAACCGAACACGGAAACAAGGTGTTTGGGTGTTCGCTTTTTGTTCGGAAATGGGACGAATGGGACACTTTTTGCATGATTTTGAAGTGTCCCATTTTGTGAGATAGGTGTCTCATTCGTGCCTAAAAAATGGCTTAACCATGTCAGAATGAGACAAATAAGACACTACTATGGGGTATTGGGACGTGTCTCATTTCTAGGAGGCCTCCAAAATACCCTTATTTTGCAACACACTTGACGACTTGACAAAGTCGTTGTTTGGGTATACACTATACACAGGTAGTTTCCCCGGTATTTAGTCTAGGGGGTACAATTTAGCCACAGGGTACGGTCGCCACTCCGTTAAGGTTGGCTGTACGTTCTTCGTTCACCGCTGTTCTGCATTCCGCAGACGGCAAACTCAGTTGGGAGCATTCCATGCGCAAAGCGGCATTCGTTGCCACGCTACTCGTTCTCGCAACCTTTCCGGCGCAAGCTGGTTGGCAAGACGAGATCAAGGCCCTCTACAACAAGTGCGGCTCGCTGAGCAGCGCAATCCGTTCAACGATGTGCGGATTGAGCGTCTCGAGCCTCGACTTGACCCTGGTGCAGGGCAAGTACGACGAAGCGAAGGTGCGTTACGAAGAGATCAAGGTCAAGTACCCCGAGCTTTTCTAACGCCAACTGTTTCAAAATCCCCGGCTTCGGCTGGGGATTTTTGTATCATTTAGACTCCTACGCCCATAAAATCCATAAAGAGATTGTAAAATAAGGGTATTTTGACAACAGCCCTTGACCCCTTGACAAAACCGTGGTGCGTGTGTATACTATACGGGAAAGCTCATTCACAGGCCATTCCGGCCACCAGCGCGATTCCGCGCTTTACCTTAGGAGAGCACCATGACCATCACCAGCATTATCGTGATTGAGGACTCTCCTAAGCATCAGAGTGATGCAACGAGAGTGCTTACCGAGCAATTCGGTGAGCGTCCCATGATCATGAGCGATCTCGATCGTTTCATGAGCATGTCCACTCGCTTTGAGAAAATTCTCAAGTCGAGGAAGGAAGCGGGTGCCGGTGAGATTGGGGTCTTAACAGACCTCTATTTCCCAGCATGCGATAACCATGGAGAACTCGCTCCATTGGGTATCGTTGTCATGATGAAATGCAGGGAACTCGGAATCCCCTGCGTCATTGTGACCTCCGGGCACCACCACGGTCTAAAGTATCATCAAGCCACTTCGGCACTCCGCCTGCTCGGTATGGGAAACGATACGCTCGTTGACCATAACCCGCAGGGGAGCCCCGATGAGGAGGCTGATACAAAAGACTGGGCTAGGGGCCTGAAGAACCTGCTGGCACTTGCGCCAAACGGAGCGGGCTGATATCCCGCTTGGCAACAGAAGCTCTGAGTACTCGCAAGAGGCAGTAGGAGCAAAACAATCACCGTGAGGCATCTCCACGGTATACAAAATGTAGGCAAGCCACCCCAACAAGGTGGCTTTATTCTTTACTGATACGCACTCCCGCGATTGTCTACAACTTCAATGAGCACACTTTTCTCCTCAAAATTTATTGAAAATATTACACGCACTTTGCCAACTCGAGCTCGATAGTAGCCTGCCCATTTTCCGCTAAGCCTTTTTAAATTAACGGCGACTGTTTCGCCCGAGAGTTTGCGTATAGCTCGCTTTACCGGCTCGATAGCAAATTCATCGGGCAAGTGTCTTTGCTGGAGAAATTTGTCTGCTTGGCGCGAAATGGAGATTTTCCAGTCCACAGTGGTGGGTTATATGCGCACGCGGATGGTGCGGACGGCTCTGCCGGAGGGCTTTTTATAGAGTTTGTTTATTTCCTTCTGCTCTTTATCCGAAACGGCAAGTACGCTCAAACCGCGCTGTTTCATCAGCTCTTCCTGTAGTACCTCGCGAAAGGTCTCGCGGGCCAGTTTTTTTAGTTCCTTTTTAACCGCCGTAGTCATGCAAAAAGTATAGCATATTTGGGCTATTTTTGAAGACTTTTCTTACCAACTAGGCCGTCTGGACTCACTAGCAGGATTGCGTCATCCCTTAGGGTGTATGGAAACATCAGCAATAACGAGGGTCCGGGCAGTATTACCAGTAGTAGCAGTTCCAATTAAATATTGCCTCTATGCCCGCAAGAGCACCGAGGAAGAGGACAAGCAGACTCTGTCGATAGAGTCGCAAGTCAAAGAAATGACGACCCTTGCTGAGCGCGAGGGGCTGAACGTGACGGAAATAAAGCGAGAGTCCCACTCCTCTAAAGAGGTAGGCCAGCGTGCGGTGTATAACCAGCTTCTGCAAGAAATCCGCGAAGGTAAGTTTAACGCCATTTTAACGTGGGCACCGGATCGTCTGAGCCGCAACGCAGGAGACCTGGGCGCGGTGGTGGATTTGATGGATCAGAAAAAGCTAGTGGAGATCCGCACCTACACGCAAAAGTTCACCAACAATCCGAACGAGAAATTCATGCTCATGATACTGGGGAGTCAAGCAAAACTGGAGAACGACAACAAGATGATAAACATCAAGCGCGGGTTGCGTGCTCGCTGCGAGATGGGGTGGCGGCCGAGTACACCGCCGACTGGCTACCTTAGCGAAAAACATGTTGACAAGAAATGCCAGGTGCGGCCGGACCCCAAACGCTCTGTCCTTATACGCCAACTCTTCGAGAAAGTGGGCAATGAGGGGTGGAGTGGCAGGCAGGCGTCCAAGTGGCTGACTAAAACTGGATTCAAAACCCAGTACGACAAAAAGCTATCGCTCGCCAATGTCTATCTGATTCTCAGAAACACTTTCTACTACGGCGAGTTCGAGTACCCAGTCGGCAGCGGCAATTGGTATCCGGGTAAACACGAGCCCATTATCACGAAGGAGCTGTTCGACCGGGTACAGGCCACGATACAAGACCAATTTATACCCAAGACGGATACCAAGGAGTTTGCCTTCACAAGGCTCATTAAATGCGGCTACTGCGAAAGCGGGATAACGGCAGATGAGAAGTTCAAAAAGCTGAAGGATGGCAGCGTGAACCGGCACGTCTACTATATGTGCACCCGCGCCAAGGATACCGACTGCAAGAACCGGCCTATCAACGAGGAGGACATCATCGAGGAGTTGTCAGGCCTGCTAGATACCATAGACCTTGATGAGATTGGCATGCGCTCAAAGATAGAGGATGAGGTGGCACGATACAACAAATTCCGCAGGGGCGTGCTCAAGGTGACGACTAAGGAGCGCACTGCCACAGTCGATGTACGCAACTTTGCTAAGTTTCTCCTCAAGGAGGGCACTATTAGCGAGAAACGCGAGCTACTCTCATGCCTTCAGAGCAGGCTGGTGCTCAAAGACAAAAAGATTTCGCTGGAATAGCGTACATATATTTTTAAATACGTCGTTCGATTTTTTATCGGGATAACCCGTTAGTACTATGGACATTGTCAAAATACTGCTCTGTTGAGCCAGCTCGGTAGGTCTCACTAACATGTGCCCCCGGTAGGAATCGAACCTACATCACAAACTCCGCAAGCTTGCGTCCTATCCATTGAACGACGGGGGCGGCTTTATTACTTTAGCTTTTCTTAAGAAGTTTGGCGACCTTGGCCTTGCGGCGGGCGGCCGTATTCTTCTTTATAATGCCGCGCTTGAGCGCCTTGTCGATAGCTTTGTACGCCGCGGCGAGCGCCGCGGTGTCGCCTTTGGCGCCCACGCGCACGCCCTTAAGCGCATCGCGGAGCGACTTCTTGCGGCTGTCGTTCATTGCCTTTTTGCGCAGTCCGGCGCGGTGCGCCTTCTTGGCAGAAGTGGTTATAGCCATACGCAAGCGATACTACTATAGTCTAGCGAAGCAGGCAACCTTAGCCTTATACTTAACGCATGATAGGTAAGCTCACCGGCACTCTTTCGCAGGACAATAGCGACGGCAGTGTCATTATCGACGTCGGCGGCGTGGGCTATCTTGTCCGCGTGCCGCTTATCGCTGTCCCTACCCTTTCGGGCGCGGTAAGCCTGTACATACACACGGCGGTGCGCGACGACGCGATAGACCTGTACGGCTTCCCCGACGAAGAGGGCCTGCAGTTTTTTAAACAACTCATGAGCGTCTCGGGCATCGGCCCCAAGACGGCGCTGTCTATTATGAGTGTTGCCGACGCGGGCAGCTTGCGCCGCGCTATTGCGCAGGGCGAAGCGTCGGTACTTACCAAAGTGTTCGGGCTCGGCAAAAAAAGCGCCGAGCGTATTGTCGTTGAGTTGCGCGACAAAATCGCGGCCCAGCATGCCTCGCAAGGCATCGCGCTCGGCGTGGGCGGCGACAGCGAGGTTATCGAAGCGTTGATGGCCTTGGGCTACAGCGCACAAGAAAGCCGTACAGCCCTAAAGGATGTTGGCGAAGACACAGGCCATGATGTTAAAGTGCGGCTCTCCGCGGCGCTCAAGCGCCTAGGTGCCCGCGCCTCTGTATAGCTAATGAAACAACTTATCCGCTCCCTTATACCCGCACCGCTTTTAAGCGCCTACCATTTAGCGCTCGCCCGCCTAGGAGCGCTGGTGTACGGTTACCCCTCGCGCAAACTTACGGTCATCGCCGTTACCGGCACCAAAGGCAAGTCGACCACGGTCGAGCTTGTTGCCGCCATACTGCGCGGCGCGGGCAAAAGCGTAGCCTCCGCAAGCACCATACAGTTTTGTGTCGGCGAGGCATGCGAGCGTAATTTGTACAAAATGAGCACGCCCGGGCGGTTTTTCCTGCAACGATTTTTGCGTCGCGCGGTTGCGGCCGGCTGTACCCACGCCATTATCGAGCTGACCTCCGAGGCGGCGACTCAACACCGCCACGTTGGGCTCCTCCTCGATGCGCTGGTGTTTACCAACCTTGCGCCCGAGCACATCGAGTCGCACGGCAGCTTCGAAAAGTATGCCGAAGCAAAACTACGTTTGGCCGAGGCGCTTGCCCAGTCGCCCAAACGCCCGCGCGTTATCGCCGCCAACATCGACGACGAGTGGGGACAAAAGTTTTTGGATACACCGGCAGAGGTACAGGCGCCCTTTGGTCTGCGCGACGCCGAGCCCTACACCGCCGACGATCGCAGTGTGCGCTTTGTGTGGCGGGGGCAGCTCTTTTCTATCCCCTTGCCGGGGCTCTTTAATTTAAAAAACTGCCTTGCGGCGCTTGCCTTGGGGGAAGCAGTGGGTATACCGGTTGGCCAGATGAAAAAAGCGCTCGAACATATAGGCCCTATTGCGGGCCGCGCCGAGCGTATCGAGCGCGGACAGCCCTTTGACGCCGTGGTCGACTACGCGCACACGCCGGACTCGCTACGGGCGCTGTTTGAAACGTTTAAGCATAAAAATATAATCTGCGTTTTCGGCGCAACGGGCGGCGGCCGCGACAAATGGAAGCGCCCTGCCATGGGCAAAGTTGCAGACGAGTTTTGCAGCGCGATATTTTTGACCGACGACGACTCCTACGACGAAGACCCGAAAGCAATTGCTAAAGAAATTGCCGCCGGATGTACGCGCATTAAACCCACCATACAAGTCGACCGGCGCAAGGCTATCCGCGCGGCGCTCAAACTCGCCAAAGAGGGCGACGCCGTGCTGGTAGTAGGTAAAGGAACCGACCCGTACTTAATGGGCCCCAACGGCAAAAAAACGCCGTGGAGCGACGCGCACGAGGTAAGCGAGGCGCTTAAGAAGCTGCGGTATCATAGCTAAATGGCCGACGACGAAAAACCAAAAGGTGGCGGCCCCATGAGCGACCTTATCTTTGTGGTTGCGGGGCTCGCGATGCTTGTGGTGCTGTGGTACGCCAACGGCGGCCCGCAAAAAGCCGACCTGCGGGGGATCTTCCTCCAGCCGCCCGCGCCCGTCGGCACCGGCGAAGCGTACGGGCCGACCTTCGACAACTTGGCGGCCACCACCAGCCCGCAACCTACCGAGGATCCTAATTATTACGTAAGCTACTAACCCATGCTCAACCCATTCCCCGATCTTTTAACATTCGGATTTTTTGCGCCGACACTGCTGCGCGTTGCGGCGGCACTGGTGTTTGCCGCCGTTGCCTACACGCAGTGGCAACGCCGCCACGAGTTGGCGAAGCTACATTTTATGTTTGGGTTAAAGGGCGCGTGGACCGTATGGCTTGCAGTGGGACTTGGCGGACTTGTGGCGGTAGGACTCTTCTTTGGTTACTACACCCAATGGGCCGCACTAGTAGGTGCCCTGTTGTCGCTTAAGGGAGCCGTATGGGGCAAGCGTTACCCAAAATTCTTTCCTGTCTGCCGCGCGGAATATATATTGGTCTTCGTAATCTGCCTCTCGCTCCTCCTTTCCGGCGCCGGCGCGTTGGCGTTTGATTTACGGCTGTAAACTACGCAGTTAGCTACTGAGCTAAGTACGTAATTAAAAAGCTTTAAATTAGAGCACTATTTTGCTATAGTGTTGTCAATCCGGTAACGGATCTCCCGCCCATAGCTCAGTCGGTAGAGCGGCTCCCTTTTAAGGAGAAGGTCCTTGGTTCGAATCCAAGTGGGCGGACTATAGTTTTAGGGCAAAACGTTCTAGCAACAACTCCAAGTCACCCGCGCCACGGTGTGCGTCGTGATACATAAAAGTTAAGGTGCGGGAGAGTTTGCTGTCGTTCATGGTGCGCGCCTTCCATGCCAACAACCCCGCTACGGCCTCGGCCTTCTCTCCCGCGCGCAAAGATGCAGTAAGTGCGAGCCATAGCTTTTTACGGTCACGCGCCTGCAGCGCATAGGTCAGCCCGAACGGATCGAAGCCTCTGTCCGATTTTTCTTTTTTTGTAATTTCAATTTTTGCACCCGCTTTCTCAAGTGCGGTCGTCGGCGCTTTAAGCAACTTTTCTTCTACAAAAATAAAGGTGTGCGGCGACCGGGCAAAGACATCGAGCATATCCAGAAATTCCTCACCCCGCTCCCCCGCAAGTGCACCCTGCAGCACATAGGTTTGCTTGCCGCCAAAAAGCGCCTCGGTCGACGCAATAGATACTATCTCTTCACGTGAGACGTCTTCCCACTTAAACTCCTCCCCTTTTTTATTTTTACCGACCGAAACGATAATCATAGTTTTTCCATCTCGCCCCAGTTTTTGCCCGCCTTGCCCTCCACCACAATCGGCACCCCGCGGCGCTTACCTTCGGGGACGACACTTTCCATAATCTCTTTTATCTTTGTAGCGTACCCCTCTACTTTTTCTTTTGGCATTTCAAATACCAACTCATCGTGCACCTGTAGCAGGAGTATGTCGGGGTAGTGTTTGTCTATCTCTATCATCGCCAACTTAATAATATCGGCCGAGGTGCCCTGCAACGGCGCGTTAATAGCCATGCGTTCGGCCGAGGCGCGCACATAGGGTATCGGCGACTTAATGCCGTCGAAGTACCGCCGGCGGCCAAAAAGCGTTTCGGTATAGCCCGTGCGCATAGCCTGCCCTTTTAATTCTTCCAGATACTCCGCCAACCGGGGGAAGGTCTCGAAGTACTGGTTATAAAACTCCTGCGCCTCTTTGCGACTGGTCGAGAGCGACTGCTGAAGCGCGTTGACCCCCATGCCGTACAGTATCCCGAAGTTGATTACCTTGGCGCGGCGGCGCTGCTCGTACGCGTCGAGCGTACTCCCTTTACCAAACACGCGCGCGGCAACCTCAGTATGGATGTCCCGCCCGTTTTTAAAAATCTCAATCAACGTTTCATCGCCCGAAAGTATGGCTGCCAAGCGCAGCTCTACTTGGCTGTAATCAAACGACACCAGCGTCATACTTTTACTTGCCACAAACGCGTGACGTATGCGGCGACCCAAGTCACTTTTAATAGGAATGTTCTGCAAGTTAGGGTCGAGCGAAGCCATGCGGCCGGTGGCCGCGCCAATTTGCACATAGCGTGTATGCACACGGTCGTGTTTGTCTAACAGCGCCGGCAGCGCGTCAATGTACGTGCCAAGGAGTTTAGAAAGCTCGCGGTACGCCAAAATGTCCTCAATAATAGGATGCTCGCCCGCAAGCTTTTGGAGCTCAGACTCGCGGGTAGAACGCTGGCCGCCCGCCGTCTTTTTTTTAGTGGCAAGACCGAGCTTATCAAAGAGCACTTCCCCGAGCTGCTTGGGCGAGGATACGTTAAACTCCCCGCCCGCATGCGCGTAAATGCGTTTAGCAATCTTTTCCAACTCTTTGGTGTACTCCTTTGACAACTCTTTTAGAAACTCTTTATCAACTTCCACCCCGCGCTTCTCCATGCGCCGCAGTACCGGACTAAGCGGCAGTTCTATTTTTTCGTACACAAAGGTAAGCTCTTTTTCTGTAATCTGCCGCTCTAAATTTTTTAGCGCTTCGGTAAAGTCCTCCGACTTGCCCATACGCACAATGTCCTCCATCGAAGGCTCGGCAATGCTGCTGTCGAGCACGGAGAGGGCTATTTGCGCTTTATGAAATTGCTCCGGCGGCACATTGCTCTGAAAGAGCCCCTCGCCCGGCGCCGCAGGGGTGGGCATGTCGGCCTCGCTTGCGCCCAAGATGCTGCGCACACGCGACACAAGCGCCCTAAACTCAAACTCGGCCAACATGTCGAGTACTTGTTTTGGCTGCGCGCCCTCGCGCCAACTCTTCTTCGGCAACTCAAACGTTACCGGCGCATCGCGGTGTATGGTTGCGAGCATTTTACAAAACTCCGCCTCCTTATGATTGTCGGCCACCAGTTGCGCAAACCGCTTTTGCACGCCGGAATCTGCGGCAACTTTCTCTACGCCGCTTTTTTTAAGCGCGGCGAACACTCCCTTAAGAGAGCCGTAGGTTTGCAGGAGCTTGAGCGCGCTCCCCTCACCCACCCCCGGCACGCCTTTAATATTATCCGAAGGGTCACCCGCAATACCTTTTAGATCGGCTATGACCTCGGGGCCAAAGCCGTAGCGCGCATTAACGGCTGCCTCGTCGTACATCACCGTGTCGTTAAGACCCTTGCCCAGCGTAAAGACCTGTACGCGCGTGCCGTCGATAAGCTGAAGTGCGTCTTTGTCACCCGAGGCGATAACAATGTCTAGGTCTTTCTTTTTCTTCAGCGTCTCAACCATCGTACCTATCACGTCGTCGGCCTCAAACCCTTTAGCCGAGTACACCGGCACACCAAAGGCTTCGAGCACGCCGGGCGTCTTTTTAATCTGCATCACCAGCGCGTCGTCGGTTTTAGCACGCGTGCCTTTGTACTCTTTGTACACCGCGTCGCGAAAGGTGGCGCCGGGAAGGTCGATAGCCGCGACTATATAGTCGGGCCGCAGGTCGTTGATTATCTTTATAAGCATCGACAAAAGCCCGTACAGTCCGCCGGTAGGCTCGCCCTTGCTGGAGCTAAACTCCGGTAAAGCGTGATATGCCCGATGCAGTATCGCGTGGGTGTCGAGTATAACCAGCCGCTTCTTCATATCACCTCAATATACCTCTCTCCCTCCCCCGCCGCCTCTGCCGAAAAAACGACCGTCAGAGTAGGCTTGGGCAACAGGGTGCCGAGCTTTTCAGGCCACTCGACCAACACCAGAGCGCTCGGGTCTTGCAAAAACTGCTCGGGTTTGAGCGCGGAGAATTCTTGAGGCTTCTCAAGCCGGTACGCATCTATGTGCACAACGCGGTTAAAGCGGCGCGGCGCGCCGAATGTCGTGGTCGGACCCTCAAGCGGGTAGCTTTTCATTAACACATAGGTCGGGCTTTGCACGGTTGCCGTAATACCAAGCCGTTTGCACAGCGCCTGCACAAAGGTGGTTTTGCCCGCGCCCAAGTCGCCGCGCAAAGCGATGATAGTAGCTTTGTGTTGCGGCCCGCCCATCCATACCGTGGCAAGTACGTTGCCCGCAAACTCGGACAGATCTTTTAAAAGCACTTTCTGCATACGGTACAATATACCTTATGGTAGTTTTTGCCGACCAAGAGCAGGAGAAACGCATAGACTTTTTGCGCCGCCGCGAGGAAGAGGAGTTGGCGCAGGTATTGTCGCATAAATACGGCGTCGAGTACGTCGACCTTTCTTTGGTGGCGGTCAATGTCGACGCTTTGCGCCTGCTTGGCGAGCAAGAGGCGCGCGCCGCCGAGGTGGCGGTGTTTGGCCAAGTGGGCAAACGCGTGTCGCTTGCCGCGCGCGCGCCCGAACATCCGACCGTCAAACAAATCGTCGCCAAACTGACCGAAAAAGGCTTTGCCGTAACGGTGTTTATGTGCTCACAGGCCAGCCTTGCCCGCGCGTATCAGCGCTATGCCGACCTTTCCTACGCCACACAAACCAAGGCGGGGGTGTTTGAGCTTTCCAACGAAGAGCTTGAGGAGCTGCTGGCAAAAGTGAGCGGGCTCGAAGACGTAGGAAAACTTATACAAGAGGCGGTCGAGCTTAAGCGTGCATACCGCATTACGCGGATACTGGAAGTTATTTTAGCGGGCGGGCTTGCTACCGGCGCTAGTGATGTGCACTTTGAGCCGGAGGACGCGGCGGTGCGTCTGCGCTACCGTTTAGACGGTGTGCTTACCGACGCACTCACCTTCGACCACGACACCTACAAGCTGATGCTCAGCCGCCTTAAGCTCTTGTCGGGCCTTAAGCTCAACGTTGACGGCGACGCGCAGGACGGCCGCTTTTCGATAAAAATAAAAGGCGACGAGATAGAGTTGCGCACCTCGGTGCTCCCCGGTAACTATGCCGAGACGGTGGTGCTGCGTATCCTTAACCCGCAGTCGATAGTAGTGCCGCTCGAGCAGCTGGGGTTGGAGGAAAAACTGCGCCTGCGGATCGAAAAAGAAATTACCAAGCCTAACGGCATGATACTCACGACCGGCCCGACCGGCTCGGGTAAAACCACCACCTTGTACGCTTTTTTGCGCAAAGTAAACTCCCCTTCGACCAAAATAATTACCATCGAAGACCCTATCGAGTACCACCTGCAGGGCATTGTGCAGACACAGGTCGATAAAAAAAACTACACCTTCGCCAACGGTTTGCGCAGCGCGCTCCGGCAGGACCCCGACATTATCATGGTCGGCGAAATCCGCGACGCCGAGGTGGCCGAAACGGCGATTAACGCCGCGCTTACCGGCCACCTCGTGTTCTCGACGCTCCACACCAACAATGCCGCGGGCTCCTTCCCCCGCCTGATTGACCTCGGGGTTTCAGAAAAGGTGCTGTCCTCGTCGGTCAATGTCGCGCTCGCGCAGCGCTTGGTCCGCAAACTGTGCGAGAAATGTAAAAAACAACGCCCCGCCACAACCGAGGAGCGCGCGCTTATCGACCGCATATTAAAAAATGTAGTCGACCGCGCGTTGGTACCCGGCGACACCGCCAACCTATACGACGCTAACCCACAGGGGTGCGAGGCGTGCCACGGGCGCGGGTACAAAGGCCGCATCGGTATTTTTGAGGCGGTGTTTATGGACCGCGCTATCGAAGAAATTTTGCGCAACAAGCCGAGCGAGCGCGAGGTGGCAGCGGCGGCCCGCCCGCAGGGTATCCCCACTATGCCGGAAGACGGGATTATCAAAATTCTGCGCGGGGTTACCTCTCTTGATGAGCTACGCCGCGTGGTAGACCTCGACGCGCTGGCCTAAATAGACGACATAAAAACAGAAAACCGCCATCTTGCGTGCGGTTTCTGGGGGTGTAAAGTTGAAAGGGTTAGGGCGAGTACACCACCAAGCAATACACATCATCGCAAGCGATGAAGCGACAGGCGTAGATAAGGATAGTCCCCGCGGCAGTTTGAATAAACAAAAGGCCGGAACGTCCTCGGTACGGTGTCAAAACGGTTAAGTCGTATTGCTTGAGGGTGTACTCTTCCCAACAAAAAATCCCCCGGTGGGAGAGCACTGCTACTAAAGAGCCTAGCATACTATCATTTCCATGTCAAGCCCTGCCGAAGATCCTGTCTTTTTGGACGCCACCCTACGCCCCTCGTCGTGGGACGAGTATGTGGGGCAGGAAAGCATCAAAAACAACCTTCATATCCTTATTTCGGCCGCCAAAGAGCGCTCCTCCCCGCCCGAACATATCCTTTTTTACGGCCCCCCAGGGCTCGGCAAGACCACTCTTGCCCACTTAATAGCTCACGAACTGGGTGGCCAACTGCGCTCGACCTCGGGGCCTGCCATTGAAAAAGTCGGTGACTTGGCCGCCCTCCTTACCAACATGGGCAGCGGAGACATTTTGTTTATCGACGAAATTCACCGGCTTTCCCGCAGCATCGAAGAGGTGCTCTACCCCGCTATGGAGTCGGGCATGCTCAACATTATTATCGGCAAAGGCCCGAGCGCGCGCACCATTGAACTGCCCCTGCCGCCGTTTACGCTTATTGCCGCCACCACGCGTGTCGCCGACCTCTCGGCACCGCTACGCAGCCGTTTTAGCGGCGGCACCTTTAGGCTCGAGTTTTATAGCGAGGATGATATCGCCAAAATTGTTAAGCGCTCGGCCGGCATACTCGGCGTTGAAATAGACAAAGACGGCGTGCAAGAAATTGCCAAGCGCGCCCGCGCTACCCCGCGCACCGCTAACTATCTGCTTAAGCGCGCCCGCGACTACGCGCAACTTAAACGTTCGGGGCTTACTAAACAAATGGTCGACGACTCTTTGGGCATGCTCGAGGTTGACGCCCTTGGTCTTACGCCGCTCGACCGCAAACTCCTCGCCGTACTGATAGAGCGTTTTAACGGCGGCCCCGCCGGCGTTAACGCGCTTGCCGCGGCGCTCTCCGAAGAGCCTGCCACCATCTCCGAGGTGCACGAGCCGTTTCTCTTGCAACTCGGCCTCATCGAGCGCACGCCCCGCGGCCGCGTCGCCACCGCAAGCGCGTATGAGCATTTAGGTAAAGAGGTCCCCAAAGATTTGAACCAAAAACTTTTGTAGAGTATTCTCTTTTGATATGGCAGGACATAGCAAATGGGCCAAGCTCAAGCACGTTAAAGGCAAGACCGACGCCCAAAAGGCAAAAACCTTTAGCAAGCTCGTGCGGTTTATCACCATCGAGATAAAAAAATCCAAAGGCGACCGCAATGCCGCCGGAGTGCGCACCGCGGTAGAGAAAGCCAAGGCCGCCAACATGCCCGCCGACAATATAGAACGCGCGCTAGCCAAAGGCTCGGGCGAGGGCGCCGCGGTCGAGCAGGTAGTATACGAGGCTTACGGTCCCGGCGGCTGCGCGTTGGTGATAGAGGGCTACACCGACAGCCGCAACCGCACGGTGCAAGAATTGAAGCATCTTCTCTCGCTTCACGGCGGTTCGCTTGCCAACCCCGGTGCCGCTATGTGGGCGTTTACTAAAAACACGGAGGGCAAACTCGAGGCGCTCTCCCCTATTGAGTTGAGCGACGAAGATGCCCAAAAAATGGCGGAGCTAAGCGATGCGCTGGAGGACCACGACGATGTAAACGACATTTACACCAATGCCGCGTAACACCCGAGTACTCGCATTTGACCCCGGCTACGAGCGCCTAGGTGCGGCCGTGCTCGAAAAGCAAAAAGGTAAAGAGGTGCTGCTGCACTCCGAGTGTGTGCGCACGCCCGCCGACCTTCCTTTTCACGAACGTCTGAAGTTAGTGGGCGCCGCCGCCGAAGCGCTTATACAGGAGTGGCAGCCCGGAGCCGTAGCGCTTGAGGAAGTCTTTTTTGAAAAGAACGCAAAGACCGCTATGCAAGTAGCCGAGGTACGCGGAGTCTTAACCTATCTGGCCGCAACACGCGGGCTCGAGGTCTACCAGTACACCCCGAGCGAAGTTAAGGTGGCGGTGACCGGCCACGGAGGCAGCAGCAAGGCCGCCATTGCGCTTATGGTGCCTAAACTTATCGAGCTGCCCAAGCGCCCCCGGCTTGACGACGAGCTTGATGCTATTGCCGTGGGGATTACCTGCCTTGCGTCGCGCCGATAAGTTGATATAACTTCTGGTGTTTGTCCCTTTAAAAAAATTAGTAAGTAACCAGCGCAAAACCATGGACGAGTTAGAGGAGTTCTTGCTCGACGAGCCGGAACTGGACGAAGACGGCCTTAGCGAAGAGGAAGAAGCTGAGGAGACGGAAGTCCCCGCAGTCGAAGAGGAAGAAGAGTTGTAAATAGCAAACCCCCGCACCTGCGGGGGTTTGCTATTCGACCCGGTAAAACTTTTTCTTACCCACGCGCACCGTGCTGCCGGCAACCAGTTGCTCGTCGATGGTGGTTATCTTTTCGCCGCCTTCGATCGAGACACCCCCCTGCTCAACCAACCGGCGCAATTCGCTTGTCGAAACATCTTTAATCGCATCGCGTAACTTGCCTGCAAGTATGGTGGGTATATTTTTGAAGTCTCGCGCTTTGTCCGCCTCTGAGGCCCCATGCACCAAAGTGGTGACCTCGTAGGCCAGCTTTTTTTGCGCAGCGCGCGAGGAAGGGGCGGCTTTTTGCTCCACCATGACCGCGTCGATGTCGGCTTTAGGCAACAGCGTCATCTTAAGCAGATACTCCTCCACGTCGGCGTCGCTGGTGTTGAGCCAAAATTGGTAAAACTCAAACGGGCTCGTTTTTGTCGGGTCAAGCCATACAGCTCCTCCTTCGGTTTTACCAAACTTTTTTCCGGTTGATTTATTTATCAATAGCCCGTGGGTAGTCCCGTATGCCGTCTTACCGGTTTTGCGTCGGATAAGATCGATACCGGAGACAATATTGCCCCATTGGTCGGACGAGCCGTGTTGCCAATCACAGCCGTAATGCTCGTGTAGATACAGGAAGTCATACGCTTGCAACAACATATAGGAAAACTCGGTGTATGAGATCCCCTGCTCGCGGCCGTCAAGACGCTCTTTGACCGAGTCGCGTTGGATCATTGCGTTTACCGAAAAGTGTTTGCCTACGTCGCGCAAAAACTCAAGCAGGTTCGCTTTACCGAGCCAGTCGGCGTTGTTGACCACGCGAAAGTCGCCGGAGCCGAGCAACGCTGCAGCCTGTTTTGCGATGAGCTTGCCGTTATGAGCAACCTGGCCGGGTGTGAGCAGTACACGCTCTTCGCTTTTACCGGACGGGTCCCCTATCATGCCGGTGCCGCCGCCCAATACAAATAGTACTTTGTGTCCGGCCTCCAAAAAGCGGCGCATCACCAACAAGCCCATCAAATTACCTACATGCAAGGAATCCGCCGAAGGATCAAAACCTTGGTACACCGTGCGCTGCGCACCGTCGGTTATTTCTTCGAGCCCTGCGGAGTGTTGGTGTACATACCCGCGCTCGCGGAGAATTCCGGATAACTTCATAGAGGTGCCCGTAGTGTTGAGTTTTGGCTTGCGGCTGAAAAACCCCATATTTGTTATATACTACACTAATGCACCGGTTTCTCCTTAGGGCCCGCCGGGGGCTCAAAGACGGTTTGCGCTTTGTCCGCCATCACTGGCGGCTCATCGGTATATGGGTCATAAGCGCCGGTTTGGTGTTTGTAGGGGGCACCATGCTGTGGGCCGCCACGCTCCAAATACCCGACCTTTCCGCACTCGAAAACCGCCGCATAGACCAGTCGGTGCAGATATTTGACCGCACCGGGCAGGTACTGCTGTACGACCTTAACCAAAACGTCGATCGCACCGTGGTGCCGCTTACCAAGATAAGCACCAACATACAGGCGGCGACCATTGCGATTGAAGACCCGGCATTTTACCAACACCGCGGTATTTCACCCATGGGTATTATGCGCGCGCTGTTTGTCGACCTTACAACCCTCAAGTTTGACCAGGGCGGTTCCACTATTACCCAGCAGGTGGTAAAGCTGACGCTGCTGACCAACGATAAAAGTATTACCCGCAAACTCAAAGAGTGGATACTCGCGCTCAAGCTCGAGCGTACGCTTACCAAAGACCAAATACTCGAAATATACTTAAACCAAGCGCCCTATGGAGGGCCTATGTACGGTGCCGAGGCCGCGTCGGAAGGTTTTTTTGGCAAAGCGGCGAGCGACCTTTCTATCGCCGAGGCCGCCTATCTTGCCGCCGTGATGCCCGCCCCCACTTTTTATTCGCCGTACGGCAACCACAAAGACAGGCTCGACGCGCGCAAAAACTTGGTGCTCGACAAAATGTTTGAGCATGGCTACATCACTGAAACGCAGCGCGACGAAGCCAAAGTAGCTACAGTGGACTTTTTGCCGCAGCGTAAAAACTCGATAGTGGCGCCGCACTTTGTCTTTTATGTGCAGCAGTACCTCGAAGACAAGTACGGCCAAGACGCACTCGACGCCGGCGGATGGAAGATAACTACCTCGCTCGATGTAGACCTGCAAACCCATGCCGAGGAGATAGTTAACCGCAATGCGCTTGCCAACGTCGACAAATACAACGCCACCAACATGGGACTTGTCGCCATTGACCCTAAGACCGGCCACATATTGGCCATGGTGGGCTCGCGCGACTATTTTGACGACGCCATAGAGGGCAACTACAATATCGCGCTCGCCGAGCGTCAGCCGGGCTCGGCCTTTAAACCCTTTGCCTACGCGCAAGCGTTTAGCGAAGGGTACACCCCGGCCACCGTTGTGTTTGACGTGCAAACCCAGTTTTCTACCGGCTGTAAGGCCGACGACTTTACTACCGACCCGGACACCGGATGTTATGCGCCGGTCAACTATGACAACCAGTTCCGCGGACCGATGAGCCTGCGCGAGGCGTTGGCGCAGTCTATCAACGTACCCGCGGTTAAAGTGCTGTACCTTGCCGGCATCAACGACGTGCTTAAACTTTCAAAAGCGATGGGACTTACCACGCTTGGGCAAGCGGACCAATACGGCCTAACATTGGTGCTCGGCGGCGGCGAAGTGAGCTTGCTTGAAATGACGAGCGCCTACGGCGCGTTTGCACAAAACGGCACGCACTTCCCTTCGCTTGCGGTACTTAAAATAGAGGACTCGGTCGGACATGTCATAGAGGACAACACCGAGGCCATCGGCTCGCAGGTGCTTGCCCAACATGCCGCAGAAGACATAAACGATATACTCTCCGACCCTGTTGCCCGCGCGCCGCTGGGGGAAAATTCTCTCTTTGCCTTCCCCGGCCGCGACGTGGCGATGAAGACCGGTACCACCAACGACTACCGCGACGCATGGACGGTCGGCTACACCCCCAACCTTGCGGTCGGTGTATGGGCGGGCAACAACGACAACAGCTCGATGGTTAAGCGCGTCTCGGGCTTTATCGTCGGCCCCGCGTGGAGCGAGTTTATGAACTACGCTCTTACCAAAGTCCCCGCGGAATCCTTTACCCGCACCGAAACAGACACCTCGCAACTCAAGCCCGTGCTGCGCGGCCAGTGGCAGGTACCGGGAAGCGACGGCCAGATACACGAAATTTTGTACTGGGTTAATAAAGCCGACCCGCTGGGCCCCGCGCCGAGCAACCCCAATACGGACTCCCAGTTCCGTCTGTGGGATCCGCCCGTAGTAGCGCGCTACGGCGCTGCAGGAGGCTATTCTGGCCCTTCGAGCCCCAACCAGCCGCAGACTATTCCCTACGTGCCCCCTAGCTTTAACCCCGCCTTCTCCCCCAGCGGCGGCTCCATTATTCCTCAATAAAAACGAGACAATAAAAAGACTACGATATATCGTAGTCTTTTTACTTCTTTAGAAATTCTGCCAATTTTTTGAGTGCTTTGCCGCGGTGGCTAATGGCATTTTTTTCTTCCATCGACATTTCTGCATACGATTTACTCTGTCCTTCAGGCACAAAAATGGCATCCCACCCAAAATGGCTCACTCCTTGCGGAGGTACAACTACACCACGCGTCTCTCCTTCAAAAAATTCTACCGCGCCCGTCTCGTCGGCGTACCCGATTATGGTGCGCGCCGCGCCTGCACTACCAAAAGTTTGTGCGAGCTTAACGAGTCCGGCCTCCCCTATAGATTTAAGAAACCATTTATTCAGGGGCCCTGGTAGACCGTTCATTCCATCCAGATACAGCGATGTATCCTCCACCATATACGCGTTGCTGTGATGTCGACGTGCCTCGAAGATCTTGGCTGCGATTATTTTGTGTGCATCAAGCTCCTGTATTTCGGGCAAGTCAATCTCCAGTTGCTCAATCTCGGGAAGTACGGCCTTAACCTCTGCCACCTTATTTTTACTGCCCGTAATGAAATAGAGTGCCATTAGCGGTTCATCGGCATTGCGAGGTACAAAAAGGAGTCGTCGGAGGCATCTTTAATAAGCATTGCTTTGCCGGGACCGTTGCTCGAGAGCCGCACCGAGTCGCCGTTGATAGACTGCAGGCTGTCGGCCAAGTAGCGACCGTTAAACGACATCGCTGCGCCGTCGCCCGAGACAGTCGCCTTAACGGTACTGGTCTGCTCGCCCACGTCGGGGTTGCGCGAAGAAAGAAGAATGGCCTTTTTAGCCGGCTCAATAGAAAGAGATACCTGCGCAAATTTGTCCGCAAAAATAGACAGTGATTTAAGCGCCCCGCCAAAGTCCTCACGCAACACTACCGCCTCGGTCGAAAAGCTTTTAGGCAGTATTTGTTTGTAGTTAGGAAACGCGCCGTCGAGCAGGCGGCTGGTGTAGTAGGTGCTGTCCGTTTGGGTAGAAATTTGATTTTCGCTGTAGTAAATCTCCACATCACCGGCGACACCTTCGAGTATACGCATAAGCTCGGCCGCGTTACGCGCCGGCACCAACAACTGCGGAATACTGCCGCCTTTGCGCAGCGCCACCGTCTTTTCCGCAAGGCGGAAGGAGTCTGTGGCAACCGCAGTTAATTTTGCCCCCTCAGCCCATAAAAGCACACTTTGGAGCTCGGGTTTGACCGCCGACATAGACGCGCAGTACGCAACCCCCCGTATAGCCTTTACGAAGTCCTGGGCCTTAAGCCCAAAAGAGTTAGTGGCGGGTACGCGCGGCAGCACCGGAAAGTCCTGATGCGGGATAGTTTTAATAGATGCTTCCGCACGCTCGGTATGAAGTTTTAATAGTTCGCCTTTAAGTTCCACCAACACTGACTTGCCGCGCGCATTGCTTAAAAAACCGGCAAGTACTCCCCCCGGCACCGCCACCGTCCCATCTACCGACACCTTACCTGGTACAGAAATCTCTACCCCACACTCAAGGTTGGTCGCGCGTAAAATAATACGGTTACCGTCGGCGGTAATAAGTATAGCGGCCAATACCGGCAAGTTTGCCCGGCGTTCTACAAACCGTGCTGCGGTTGTAACTCCTTGTAGTAATTGGTCTGTAGTGGTTTCGAATTTCATACGGGTTTAAAAGAGTTGTGTGGAAAGGGTTGTATATATAAACCTTATTACTATTAGCCTTGTGGGTAAGGGGGATAAGTTACTTTATTGTTTAAACATAAGGTTTATCTGATCCCCTGCTACCGCCACATTTCTGAGGAAAACTGTGCATAGAAGTGTGGGTAGTGTGTAGGAGACTCTTGTTATACATCGCTATCCACATCATTTCAACATGAGGCGAATTTGGTGGAGTTCGTTGGAAAGTATGCTGTCTTGGCGTAAATCGTTCTTTATTTTGTCGCAGGAGTGTATGACGGTGGTGTGGTCTCGGCCGCCGAGCTTCTCTCCTATAGTGGGGAAGGAAATACGGAAGTCTTCCCGCAACAAAAACATAATGACTTGCCGGGGGCGCACTACCTCTTTGCGGCGCGTCTTTTCGTAAATACTCCCCTCCTCTACTCCGTAAAAGTTGGCTATCGTTTTAACCACTTCCTGCACCGACACCGCCTTCTTTTGTGTGGCGCCGGAGCCTCGTAGGAGTGTTTTAGCGTCTGCAAGCGACAGCGGCGTCCCCCGCATCTCAAATTGGCACAAAAGCGTGTTAAGCGCGCCCTCGAGCTCGCGTACATTGCCCGCAATAGTGGTAGCTAAATACTCCAGCACCTCGTCGGCAAGAATAAAGTTATGTGCGGAGGCCTTAGCCCGCACGATTGCCAAGCGCGACTGGTGGTCTGGGGGCGTTACTGAGACGATCATGCCGGCCGAGAGACGGCTTTTTATGCGGTCTTCAAGGTTTTGTATGACGTTTGGGTGCTGGTCGGAAGAAAAGACCAACTGCTTGTTGTTGTCGTGCAGGTAGTTAAAGAGGTGGAAGAACTCTTCTTTTATCTTGTCGCGCCCGGCCAAAAACTGTACATCGTCCATAATAAGCAGGTCATACTGGCGGTATTTTTCTTTAAAGCTTGTTATTTTGCCGCCCCCCTCCTGTAGAGCGGAGACATAGTCCATAGAAAACTTTTCCGAAGTGACGTAATACACCTTGCGGTCGGGCGCTTGGAGGCGGAAGTGATTGCCGATAGCCTGCACGAGGTGTGTTTTGCCCAACCCGGTCGGTCCGTAGACCAGTAAGGGGTTGTACGCGATGCCCGGTTTGCGTACTACGGCCTGTGCAGCGGCATTTGCGAGCTCATTAAACGGCCCAACCACCAGATTGTTAAAGGTAAAACGTGGGTTGAGGTTGGTGCGAGCATGCACCGGCTCGAGCGGCAGCTCGGTAACGGGGGGCGGTACGGTGCGCGGTTCCTCTGTGCGTTTGGGGCCGCGCGAAATAACATACTCGACATTGCGGACACTTTCCGAGAGCACGCGCAGGCTCCGCAGAATATCCTTATGGAACTTAGAGGAAAGCCAGTCGCGGGCAAACTGCGACGGGACGCCAAGGTATACTACCCCCTCCTCAAAGCGCGTAATGTGTGTGTCACGGAACCACGTATTAAAGTTCGGGCGCGATATGGTGAGCTCGAGCTCTACCAGTGCGTTTTCCCAAAGTTCTTTTGTGGTTGTCATTGAAGTTATTAAAGAATACGCGCCATTGCCCCGTCCGTCAAAATTCCTACAGGTGTGCACTTGTTGTGGAGAAACTGGGGATACGGTATAGTTGACACATGTCACAAACGTACCAGCCCAAAAAGCGCAAACGGGCCCGTTCCCACGGGTTTCTTAAGCGCGCGGCTACCCCCGCAGGCCGCGCTACGCTTGCCCGCCGCCGCCGCAAGGGCCGCGCTCGCCTCTCAGCCTAACTCCTATGCTCCCCAAACGTTCGCGATTGCGTGCGTTAGAGGTTAAAGAGGTGCTTGCCCGCGGTAAAAGCCTGAAAGTAGGCCCCTATACCGGCAAATACCTTGATGGCCGCGCCCCGCTCGGGGTTGCGGTCATTGTGTCTAAAAAGACCGCCCGCCTTGCCACCAAGCGCAACCGTATGCGCCGTAAGGCCTATCGCGACCTTAAGGGGTTCGACCTGCCGCACAAAGGACTTTTGGCGCTTTTTGTCCGTAATTAAACCTATATGTTTACCACCTACTTCATACAGCCTATCTATAACCTGTTTGTGTTTCTTATCGGGGTGGTGCCGGGCGGCGACGTGGGACTCGCGATTATTGCGCTCACTATTATTATGCGCGCGGTACTGTATCCGGTGTTTACCTCGTCCATTCGCACCCAAATGGGTATGCAGGCCATGCAGGCCGACCTCGATGAGGTTACAAAAAAACTTAAAGACAAGCCCGAGGAGCTTACCAAGGCGCGCCTTGAGCTGTTAAAAAAACATAAAGTTAATCCCCTCGCGGGCATCGGTACGTTGGCGATACAGCTCGTGGTGCTCATTGCGCTGTATTACGCAATGTTTCGTGAAGGCTTTCCGGCCATTGAGGAGCATCTGCTCTACTCATTTGTGCAGGTGCCGGCCGTGGTTAATACGCACTTCCTTGGGTTTATCGACCTTCTGACCCCTCACCATATCGTAGTGGCTGCGTTGGTTGGCATTACGCAATACCTTACTATCAAGCTGACGCTCGCGCGCACCAACGTTTCTCAAACCACCCTTTCCCCTGAAAAGGCCGCGGCTCAAAAGATGCAGAGCGCTATGATGCTCTACCTTATGCCGGGGCTCCTCGGCGTATTTGGGTACTTCTTCCCTGCTGCGGTAGGCGTCTACTTTATTGCCGGCAACCTCATTTCCTTGGGACAAGAGTGGCTTATTAAGCACAAGTTGCAGAAGTAGTTCAGGTCGGGGTATGGTTAAACCCATGCCCGATCTCCACGCATTTGTTACAGAACTGTTTAGTAAGCTCGGGGTTTCTACCGACTCAATTGCGCTGTCAGAAGGACCTCGCACGGTGGTCCGCGTGCAGTCCCCCGACGCGCAGGCCATTGTCGGCCAAGACGGCGAATCGTTGCGGGCGCTCAACACTATCGCCCGCCGCATGGTTGAAAAAAAGCACGGCGAAGAAGCCGCAAATTTCCTTATAGACATCAACGATTACCACGAGAACCAGCTTGAGGTCGTACGTAAAAACGCGCTTATGCTGGCGCAGCGCGCACGATTGTTTAAACATGATGTAGAGCTGCCGCCGATGTCGTCGTATGAGCGGCTGGTGGTGCATGAATTGTTCGCCGACGACGCCGAGATCAAAACCGAGTCCGCCGGCGAGGGTAAATTCCGCCATATCGTACTCAAATATAAAGCGGGCGCTACGGCAGGAGCCTAACGCCCCACAGGGAGCGATCGTATTTTGATACAAACAGCAGATAGCGCCCGTCTCCCGAGGCTGCGAGCTGCAACATATCGGTAGCCACTCCCCCTTCGGCCCCACCCGGCGTTGCGAGTATCTGCGAGGTGCCTGCCACAAGGTCAAATGAAATAACACTGTCTGCAGTGCTCGCTGCACCCTGGTGCCACATATCAAGGTAGGTTGTAGCTACGTAGTCGAGCGGAGTTGCACAATACAGTACGGTTGCGGCGCGCGGGCTCTGTATACATTTCTCCGGGTAGGGATCAAATGAAAGCGCACGGTTGGTGCCCGAGCTGACCTCGCGCGAGTAGGTTGCCCGCATACCGGAACTAGCTGGTGTGGTTTGGTACATCACATGGTCAAAAGTGAGGTCGGCTGTTGCGGTCAGCCCCGGCGCATATACGAGCGGGGTTACTACGCCCGTTTTTGCGTCTATGGCAAAGGCAATCCCCGGCACGCCGACAGCGGCATTGGTATGTGCAAGCAAGGTGCCTTGCGCCGGCCAGCGCAGCTGCACCTCTGAGAGCGGGAGCGAAAAGAGCCGTTTGCCTTGGGTGCCGTCCGTTTTTGCTGTGTAGGCGTCCACCCCTCTTGCGGTGCGCAACAGATAGGCAACCTGCGTTCCGTCGGGCGAACCCGCAAACGACACGATGCCGTCTGGATAAAACTGCAGGCGCACGATCGGGTTGGTAGAAGCGCTACTTGTTGCAAATCCAAGGTACACAGTTTTAGGCGTTGTACCGTCGAGGTATTGCAATACAGTGGCATTGCCTTTTTCTACCCAAAGCGTACTCTGGGCGCCGGGGATAGTGGTATTGGATAGCGCTTTAGGAACCGCGCCTTGCGAGTCGAGTACCAGGTCGAACGTGTGACCATTTTCTGCCATTACAAAGCGCGCCAGGGTTGTCGTGGGGCGCAGTGTCTGTACAAACGTGGCGCCTGCGACCGGGCCGTCTGAAATTTTGAATATTTTTTGCTGAGAGGTTTGCGCGCCGGTATTTTGTGACACTCCCCCTGCCCCTCCGTTAGTGCCGGAGGCCCCGGCGTTAGTTGTTGTATTTTCAGTTGAGCCGAAACCACTACCGGCCGGTCCTTGTGTTTGTGTCGCCGGGCCGTTCGAGAAAATAAAGAACGCAAGTACGCCTGAAATTACTACTGCTGTTATGGTCCCCCCGATGTAATATAGGTACGTTTTGTTCATAATGTTATCTGCATTCCCACGTGCCCGGACCGGTTGCATGCAAGGTTCTGCCGGCTACCGACTCACAATCAGCCTTGTCTGCGTTGTCTGGCTTCGGGGCAACACTTGCGGTCGAAGGCTGGGCGGCAGGGCGCGCAGTGGAGGGAGCCATAGCCCCCTGGCAAGCGGCGTCGAGACCGGGTAGACAGAATTTAACCAGATTTGGGTTGATTTCATACAAAATGAGCCAGCAAGTCAGTAGCAGAAAGAGCCCGAGGAGTGCCGCCTGTATGCGTTTTCTTGCCTCGGTTTTTTTGTCCGCAATTTCGGACACCATGTAGGCTATGCCTCCGAATACGAGCGTTACTACTGCCACCATGGCCCCCAAAGAAAGCAAAATCTTAAACACAAAATTAAGATACAGGCCGAGTGAGTTGTATGTGGCCGTCGTGGCGTTGGGGAAGGGCTCAAGCGGAGTGTATGTAATCCCCGCCAGCAGTATTCCCTGTATTTTTTCTTTGGTTAGATATTTCATAGGCCGAAGAAGGAAGAAAAGCCCGATTGCGCGCTGCCGAAGATAATACTAAGTATCGTTTTTGCCGACTGCACCAACTGCGATGAGTTTTGGTTTTGCAGCTCTACCGTAAGTGACGCGCTCCCCTTCCCTTCGCCGGTTTGGCGCAGGGTAAGCAGGCCTTTTGCCGAGTCGGGGCCGGTAACCACCTCGTCGTTGAGTGTCCATGTCCATGACACCGCGCCGCCTTTTAATGCGGTGTTGGCAAAAAAGTACGGCTGTGCCTGCAGCGTAAGCTCTTTTCCTCCGAGCGCAATGCTTGCGGGCATACTGTTGTCCCACACGACTCCGCGCAGTGCATCTTTGTGGTACAACAGCACCTGTGTTTCACTTGCGGGTACGGCAATTTCGGCGCGCCCGACCTTTAGACTCCCAAAATATACCTCCACCGACACCACCTCGGCGCTTTGTAACTGGTCGCCCGTGTAGGTCAGTATATGTTTGCCGGTGCCCGACAACGCGGGCACCGGCTGCTCGTTTACCGACCATTGGTACGACAGACTTTCGGCGGCAACTTTTTTACCCGCCACAATAACGGTCGGAAAGGCCACCACCCGCAGCGGAGAGCCTGCGCTGTACAGCGCCTTGCCGGCAAAAAGCGGCGGTACCGAGGTGTCCGCCTCCCATACAAGGTTGATGACCGACGGCGTAAAGGTAAAGGTTCGCGTAATAAGCCCTTGCGTTGCCGAGCTGATAGTAAGGCGCACTATACTCTGCGTGCCCAGCTCGCCGGTGGTAAAGCTAAACGCGGCTAAACCCGTGCCGCTCGCAACCGTTTTGCCGCCCACGCTCCAGGTGATGGTTGCGTCACCGAGGAAGCTCCCCACCCCTTGTACGGTTATCTGCACCGGAGCATTGGGCCCCGGAGTTTCCGGCGCAATAATGTACTGCACCGGGTCCACGCCCGAGCCTTGCGCGTGTACGGTACCCGCATACAGCAGGGCGGCAAGTATAAAAAATATAGGGCGGAAGTTATGCATGACGTATACCGTCTACCTGGCGGGAGTCGTTGATTCTACGCGTGGCCCATTGGGCTTTTTCAAACGCAGTGTCCTCGCGGCCCGGCACAGCGTTGAGCGACACTCCCGGCATTGCTCCGCTAAAACCTTTACGCTTATCTTTTTCTTCCTGATTCTTTTTGTGCAAGCAGCGCCAGGTCATCAGTGTCCAGCCGGGCAAGATGTTAATAATCGGAATAGACTCTCCAAAAAAGACTCCCAATACGGTACCGGGGTAAAACATCCCCATCCATGCCAGCACCATAACCAACACGCCACCGAAGGTAATAGTTATGGCTACATCGACAGCGACGCCTATAGGTATAGCAAAAGCACTCACCCCTGCACCTACAACCCCACCAGTTAGCGCGCATGAGGCCCAACTGTAAGCGCCGCTAAAAATACCTGAAGAGATACTCCAGCAATACTGCCCGGCCGCCAAAGCACCGGCAATTCCACCTCCAATAGGCGTGACAAACTGCATGACCGTAAAGACAAGCATAAGCATGGCCTGTAAGCCGTCTATGAACAGTGCAAAAAGTATAAGTAAAAAGCCTTTCATAATTATTGTGCCGAGCCTTCGGTCCGTGCGCGCTTAAGCGCCAGTACTTGGGAGGGATCGGAGGTAATTATCTGGTCTTCGGTGTACGAGGCTATGACTTTGATGGCAACATGCTTAAGCCCCGCAAAAAATATCCCCTCTCCTACGTCAGACTCAAGCAGTAGATATTTTTCTTCGTCGGAAAGGTTAAAGGTTTTTTGCAGCGTGTCGATGGTTGTGGGCGACTGCTTGAGCAGTATTTGGATAGAAGAGTTGGTAATCATCGGCAGGCCGTACGGCGACTTTAAAAAGTCATCTACGTCTTGGGTAATGGTTGCAAGCCCAAGAAAGTATTTGCGTCCGCGCTTGGCCATGCCGTATAGAAACGACGCCGTGTCGTCGGACTTCATCATCCACCATGCCTCGTCGATAACCAGCAGACGCTTTTTAAGATTTTTGCGCACCGCGTTCCATATGTAATGCGTAATCAGATACATCGCGACCGGTTTAAGGTCGTCTTCCATGTCGCGCACCGAAAAGACGACGAACTTTTTGTTTAAGTCGACGTTGGTCGGCTGGTTAATAAACCCGGCCCACGTGCCTTTGGTGTACTTACTAAGGCGCTGCACCAGCGATTCGCTGCCCTGCATGCCCGCAAGCACCAATTCGAAGTCAGAAAGGAGCGGCGGCTCTATCTCGGCAAAGTTGCTGTCCACCGTAATATCTTTGAGCGCGTAGGTTTCGGTAATTGCCTTGTCCATGATGGCGTCCTCCTCGGGGGTGAGCCCGCCGAGCATAATGCGGAACATACCTACCAACGCCACAATGTTGCTGCGCAATACGTCGGCGGGCGACTCGTCCTCGCGCGGGGCGGCCAGGTCGAACGGGTTGATATGGTTTTCTGAGTTGAGCGAAATGTTGAAGTACCGCCCCCCTACCGTTTGGCTAAGGAACTCGTACTCGCGCTCGGGGTCGATAACAATAACCTCGGTATCAAACATCAGGGTACGCAGTATTTCGAGCTTGGTCGCATAGCTTTTGCCCGAGCCCGATTTGGCAAAGATAACGGAGTTGTAGTTCTCGAGGCTAAAGCGGTCAAAGAGCACGAGCGACGCGTTGTGACGGTTAACGCCGTAGAGAATCCCCTTGTCAGAAGTGAGGTCAAAGGACACAAACGGGAAGATGCTCGAAAGCGGCGAAGAGTTAAGCTTTGAATTTACGCCGAGCTCGTCGTGGCCCAGCGGCAGCACCGACTTAAAGCCCTGCTCTTGCTGGAAGAGCGCCGGCTTTACGTACACCAGACGCGACTCGAGCATGGACTTAATTTCGGACTCGGCCTTGTCCAGGTCTTCGACCGTCGTGCCGTAGATGGTGATGTACACGCCGACGTCAAAGATGCGCTCCTGCGCCTGCTGCAGCTGGTCGCGCAAGTCTTCGAGGTCTTTGTAGGCGGTGTCGAGTATCGGGTCGCGGACCATACCCTTTTCTTCCCGAGCCATAATCTGGCTTTGTACCTCGGCAACTTTTTTTTGAAACTTCTTCAGTATCTCGGCCGAGTCGATGGGGTGGATAAAAATAGACACATCGAGCACGCGGTCGAGGTTGATGATTGGCCCGAACCAGCTGTCGGTAAGGACGCGCGGGTACGACATCACAAAGAAGGTGCGGGCGATTTTGTCGCCTAAGTTTATCTCGCGCGGGGTTATCTTAAGCGCGCTGGGGGCTATGACGTCTTGCAGCTCCAAGACTCCCTGCTTGTATATCTGCTCGGGGAGTATAGGCGCCATCTGCGACGGTTGCTCGGGCGCGTGCTTGTATTTTAAGAAGTCAAAGCCTTTCATATTATTTAACGAGCTGCAGCGGCTTCTCTAGTTCGCCGGGGTTAAAGAGTTTGTAAAAGAGCTCTATCACCTCTTCGGTCCCTAGGCCCACTACGCGCACGCCCGTGCGCACCAGCCCCTGCTCGATAACGGCGATACGCTGCTCGAGCTGGGTGCGGTACTGCTCAAACTGCTCGTCGGTAAGCGTGGTCGAAGAACTGCCTCTCCCGGGGATAAACGATGCGATGCCCGTACCGCGCGCGATAAGCGCGGGGTCGTACGGCACGACGATAAAAAAGTTTTTAGTCATAATATTGGCCCGCTCGGTAAAGTCTTTAATGAAGGTAATGTACTCGCGTATCTGTATCTTCATCAGGTCATCAAGCTCGGCCACCAACCGCTCTTCAAGCAGGGCGATATAGGGGCGTATGTCCAACTCGCGGCTTTGGACAAAAAACTGCACTGTAAACTCCAGCGAGTTAAGAAAATTTTGAAATTGCCCGATAATCGCCTGTTGTTCGTCCTGCGACTTGAGCGCCAAGTTGATGCTCGACGCCATAAGTAGTGACCGTAGGGAGCCGTCTTTAAGTATTACAATGCCGTCGCGCACCTCTTTTATAGGCACAAAGTCCTGTGTTGCCTGCGCCGTAACTTGTGGAGAGGTATTGGTAGCCATAGTAATTAGACTTCAAACCCGCTGCGCTCCGTCGACGTGACGCCCATTTGGTTGCGGTCTTTAATATTGAGCGACCACGACAGATCTTTAAGCTTGCTGTTAGAGAGTCTGGGCACCGGCGCAGCTGTCGCGGGGGCGTTTTGCACTTCGGTACTGGCTTTTGCCTCGCGCTGCTTCCACAAATAAAGCTTGCTGCCAAAGGTATATGATGCCGCATGCTCAAGCGCCACGATAAACGGCCGCCCGTTTATTTTGTAAAAGGCGAGTGCCGCCGAAAAGGACATAACCGGTACAGACAAGATAAACATCAGCCAAAACGGCAGAAGCGTAAAGAACATAAGACATATCCCCGCCCCGCCGGCAAGATAGATAAATTGCTTGAGCGTCAGGGGGCCGAAAATCTTATCCTCAACCTCAATAAACTGGGGTACTTGGTACTGCGCCATTACTTACAAGTATAGCGTAGGTTTTCATAGCGGCGGCTCGCGGTACGGGTCGGCGGCATACGCGCCGGGCTTCGGCGGCTCTTGTTTTGCTATTGGCGGCATGACAGGCGCCGCTGTAGGGACAGTTTTTTGGGGTACTACGGGTTGGGCGGGCACCGCCGGAGCGGGTGCACTCACTGTTTTGGCTTGTAACATGGCCTCGGCGGCTACAAGGTCGGGTTTGGGTGCCGTCGGAGCGGGTATAGTCGCTTTGTTTCCTTCGGTAAACTTTTTGAGCGACTCGCGTATGGGTCTGAAGACCTCAGCCGTTATCTCTCCCCCTATGGCGGCGGCTTGATCAGTAGGTATTTTAAGCTCCTCAGTGAGATGGACCGGAAAGTCGGCCATATCGAAGAACCCGAGCATCGCCATAAGAGTGGTGTCGCCCAGCGCGCCGGTCTGGTCTATATGCAAGGCGTGTTTGCCGGCTATCTGTCGTACCTTTTCTTCCCACTCGACCGACATAACAGCCGCGCGGACGTCTTCAGGGAGCTCGGCAAGGCGTTTTTCTATTTGTGCTGCAACGGTAGTGTCCATAAGCCTTGTGGTTAGGGGTAATTATTTCTTCTCTTCCGGTTTTTCGGGCGGCTTGGGGGTAGTAGGCGGCGTATTACCCGGCTGCAGATGTTCGCCAAGACGGTCGGCGATGTTTTGGCTCATTTTTTTAACATTGAGAGTGGGCTCTGTTGTGGGAACATGGGCAGGTCCGTTACTCCCCGCAGCTTCATGCAGACTTTTCTCCAAATTCTTAAAGTCTTTATGTGTTTTTTCGCTGGCCTCTCTTATTGCGTCGGCAAGCGCATGCTCAGTACCGGCCGCTTTGGTAAAGGCCGAACCTCCTCCGCCCGCACCATGTGCTCCTCCTGCCGGTGCTGTGGGGCCATGTCCTCCACCTCCTGCACCGCCACCTCCCGCTGGCGGGTGATCATCACCATCTTCTTCAGTGGCTTCTTTCACAGCATCCTTAATTTTTTGGGTAGAAGTTTTTCCTTCAACCAGTTTTCTGAGTCGCGCAGCGCCTTCGACATGACCCCATGACGGATTAAACATATTACCCTCAACATTTCTCTTATCGAGCCTATCGGCAAATTGCATTATGCGTGTTTTTGCAAAATCTTCTGCGATTTTCTTACCTTGCTCGGTATGGTTTTTAAGTTCTCCAGCCAGCCGTCTTTCTTCATTCTCGTTAGTTCTAGCGAGTGCTTTAAATCCTGCCGCTCCTGCTGGGTCGAGAGCTGCTCTAGCGTGCTGTCGCACAGCCTCCTCCCGCGCCATTCGCATACGTGTCTGTAGGTCGTTTATTCTGGTTGTGTAGGAACCTGGGCCGTTTCGTGTATCATACCTATTTTGGAAGTCTTGTTGTGCATTCCAGATTTCCCCTTCGGACGCTTTAAGGGTCTTTCCACGTTCTTCGTCACGCTTGGCCTTGTCGGCGACTGTTTTGGCAAAGTTACGTTTACTTGCAGTACCAACATTGACATCGCCTACGATTTTTGAGGTGGCTTTTTTCAATATGCTGCCACCAGGGGCGTTACGTATATCCCAAGTACCTTTGCTGACACCTGTGAGGCCGCGCCACAAAGTACCGCGCAGGCCACTCTGTCCTTCCCAAGATTTAATTGTTGAATTTTGTAGTGTCGCAAATGCTCCGCGACCTCCTACGTTACGTCCAGCAAATGCACCAGTCGCTGACGTGGCACGAAGTGCAACTCCGGCTCCACGGAAGCCGCCGCCCAAAATAGCCCCACTCGCTTTGTTCATAATCGTGCCCGCCATACCGCCGGCTTGGTCCATAATCCAATCGGCAACCTTAAGCATGATGTACATCATGACGATAAGGAATCCCATGCGGATAAATATTTCCGCAAGTTGGGCGATAAGCGGCAATGGATTTAAATCTGTTGCCATGCCCTGCTTACTTGAGAGTGCCGCAAACAATTTGTTGCCTGCAAGGTCCGCCACAAACATGTTGAGTACGTAGAACATAAAGAGAAATATCGCCGGATAGAAGGCAAAGCTTACCAGCGTTCGCAACCACATCTCAAAAAAATGTTGGGTTTTTGGTAGTGTTTTAGAAACAAAAGCGATCGGTGAGGCGATAAGCACGAGCCATAATCCTACAATACGGATAAGAAACTTGATGGCAATCATTATCAGTCCAAGCGCGAGCATCCAAAACATGACCGCGGTAGAGAGAAATACGACTGTTAAAACAAGTAGAGTGCTCCATGCATTGTTGCCTGTTACTGCCTGTGCGTTTGTAAATCCTTGTTGTGTAAGTGGTTTTTCTACCCCGAGCGCTTGCATGATGCCGCGTGTGATATCAACAGGCGCATTTGGCTCGTTGGTGATAGTCACCCCTGCTATATTAGGTTGTGCGATGATGCCGTTGTAAAACTGTACGCCAAGAATATTCCCCGCGTCTATCACTACGCGCGTAAAGAAAAAGCTAAAGTTAACCACCAGCGCGATTGCGATAACCCACGCCAGTGTTTGCATGGTGCGCGTGGTCTCCGCCTTCAGCATAATTACGAACGCGGTATATATGAGAATAAAAATAAAGAACATGTTGGCGAGGTTGAGTACTAAACTCCAGCTGGTGGTCAAAAACCCGAGCGCATAGGCGGTGCTGTTGAGAGAAATCTTGACTATGTAATTAAAGAAAAAAGCTGCTATTGAGGCTACCCACGAAGCAAAGCCGGGGCCTATCCAATACATAACCCAAGCAAGACATCCGGTGAGGCCTGAACAAGCATTGTTGGCTGTGCCATATGGGTCAGTCTCCGCTTTTTTAGTACGGGCCAAGTCGGCTGCGTTCGCGGGATTGTTTGTATAAGCAGCGGACTCGCTTTCTGAAGCATTGGTAAAGCCAAAGGGACAAGTGCTCGGAAAAGAAGTAAAACTCCCCCCTTGTTTGCAAATAACGGCAGCCTGGACTTTTGCAGGCTCAATTTTTAAGGTGCCCTTGTAAGAAGTCAGGCTCACGGGGGCCACTATAAGCGCCACGAGCGCAAAAAAATAAATTATGTATTTATTGGAACGCATAGCATTGGGAGAGCTGCGAGTCTACTGTTCTGCTGAGAGAGTTTAGCTGCGATTGCAGAGTCGTGCGGTCTTGCGCCGCGGTGGTAATGTCCGCTTGTCCTATGATACCGCCCCGCGCCTCGGCGGCGGCAAGCGCGTTTTGTATAGCCGACACCTCTGCCGTCGAACCGACGCCGAGCGTACGAGTCTGTAGGTCTTGCAACAGCGCCACGGCCGCGTTGGCCCGGGTTATCTGGCCGTTGATACTGTCAATTTGCCCGTCGTAAGAGCGCAATGTTGCAAGCGCGTTCTGCGCGTTGTTGAAGGCGATATTTTGTTTGGTATCGGTAAGTGCCGTCGAGGACGCGGCCGTTTGCCAGCAGTTGGCAAGGCCATTAAGTTGGCTCTGCGCATTTTGTATATCCTGCGCGCTGCCCTGCTTGTTTTGTCCGAACTGCTGCGCCATTACCACCAACCCTTGCAGTTGGGTAAGGAGCCCTTGCCCGTTTGTTTGCGCCGCCTGCTGGTCGGCGGTCAGGTAGTACGAAGCATAGCCGCTGGTGCCGCTAAGGTTAGACACGCCGCCTTGGAGCGCGCGGGTCATCAATTGGCTTATAAGCGCGCTGATAATAGCGTCAAAACTGCCCGAGATGCCCGCCTGCGTAAGCGTGTCTTGCGACACGCTGAGCGTTTTGCTTAATGAACTTTCGATAATGCCTCCGGGAGTCGTAATTTTGCACTTGCAGTTGGACGGGCAGGAATAGCCGTAGTTTTGTGATGAGCCGCCGAAGTTTATACTGCCCCCCGCACCTCCGCCGCCATTAGTGCCCGCTGTTTCTCCCGCCTGCGGCACGGTGGCTTGGCAATCGTACGGCTGCTGGAAGTTAAGGAACCCGCCGGTAGAAATGTTGCGATTAGCATTTTGGTTTGCTTGCAAGAGCGTGCTTTGCAGTTGTGCCTGCGCGCTCATGTAGGAGCCGTAGGGGTTGTTGCTCGGTACGGTGGTAAAGGAGATAAAATTTCCCCAACCGGTAGTGCCCCCCGTGTTTTTACCGAATAGGTTTATGCCTGTACCGCTTAATAAAGTAGAAAGGGTACACGACTGCGCGTTGTTGCGGCGCGCGTAGCTTTGGGCGAGCGCTATTTGTATTTGCGTGCGGAACGGGGTGCAGTACGGCGCAAAGTTGGTCTGCGTTTTTATAAACTCTCCCGCCGCTTGGTCGGCCACGTTCGCAAAAAAGCTTTGGTAGTTGGTGACAAAGGAGGGCTTGCCGTTAAATCCGGAGTTTATCCAGTTGACGACGCTTGCCGTTATTTGCTGTATCGCCGCGCGCGCAATAGTGCGCGCGATGCAGTCCATAAACTTTTTATTGTTGTCGGTGGGTGCGTTAACTTGTACGGCGACAAACGACGAGCTGGTAAACATGCCGGCGGCTCCGCCCAGTAAAAATGCGGTGCAAGCGACCGCAGTGCCGGCGATAATGGCCGCCGAGCCGCCGATGCCGAGACCTCCCCCGCCGGAGCTGCTCCCGCCCGGGGTAGTAAAGGTGCCCAGCACATTAACGCTCCCGCCCACCTGTCCGTTGTTAAGTTGGTTTATGGTGCTGGGGTTAAATGCGGTACCCGATCCGCCGCTTATCCCGCCCGCGCCCCCCGCCAGCCAACTAACGCCGGGCACCGCAGCGGCGCCTGTGGTGGTGCCTGCGCCGCCGCCGGTTATACCCGAAACATAAATGCCGCTTTGGGTAACTGACCCTCCCGTAGAAGTCGTCTGTCCGATAGAGCTCGGTATGTTGGTGGGCGTGGTGCTTGCGCCGGTGGTTCCGGTATTGCGGGTTTGTCCGGTGCCGAAGGAGCCTGTTTGCGGCGCTGGCGCGGTCCCGACCCCTCTAAAAAACCACAACCACAGCGCCCCGATGACGACGGCCACAAGGACCGCGATCAGGATAGTGATAAGGGTTCGTCGGTTCATGAAAGTTACGTGGCAAGCAAGCCGCTCCAGGCAGCGCCTGGCTCGTCTTTACTGAAAAGTATACCGTCTTTACTCAATAACTGAGCGATGTTTGTTAACACGCGCCTCGCTTCGTCAATAAGAGCGCTGTAGCGCTGCACCCCCGCAAGTCCGCGCAGTGGGTCGTCGAGCATGGTTTGCATGTCCGGATAGCTTGCGGCGATAGCGGCAAAGTCGTTGGCGAGTTGTAGGTGCAACGGAGAGTAGGTTTGGGGTACGGGGGTTTCGGCAATAGCCTCGGCAAGCGCACGGTACGCCGCCCCTATTGTTTTTAGCTCCGCAATAGCCGCGGCATTTTGGGAGTCGGTGATAGCGCCTATCGCAAGATAGGTGTTTTGGGCGCTCGCGCCGCCGTGAGCGTTAAGTGCCTTCATTATGGCGTTGCCATAGGCTCGCACCGACGCGCTGCTTTGGACTGTTATCTGCAAATCGCCTACTGCATATGCCGGCCCGCTTGCTTGCGCGTCGAGCTGGGCGGTTGCTTCGGCAATGAGCTGCTCTTGTGTCGGGATATCGCTGCCAAGCCCTTGGGCGTTGGCGTTACTAAGGCTTACCAGCAAGGTTCTGCCTACTTGGGTTGTAAGATTAGTGCTTTGCGCCGCGGTAAGCAGGGCGTTAACCGTGTCGGTACTGGGCGCCTCGGGCGCTTTAATACCCGACTGGGACTCTATGTCGCGCAAGACCTGCTGCCAGTTTGCCGACTGCGCCGCTTGGGCCGCCTGCGCTTCGGCGCTAAGCCCCGCAGTACTGGGCGCGGGGTTGGTTACATACTGCGCCGCTACCACTAACCCGCCCGAGAGTGCTATCGCCCCCGCCATGACGGCAAATTTTGCACTGGGCAGGTATGTCTGAAGGCTCATTTGTATTCATTATATAATGTAAATATGCATCGCTTCATTGTGTCTTTTGCCGGATTGCTTGCAGGGGCACTTCTTTTGGTGCCGTTGTACGCTTCGGCGCTCGGGACCTCCTTTGGGGGTAAAATTCTGGCTATTACTCCGTGTATGAGCCTTAGTGGCCCGGCCGTCTGGATTAAAATTTTGCCTGCAGGGCTCTTTCCTATCACCTATATATGGACACCCCTTACAATTGGGCTGCCGCCGGTCCATGTGGCGCAGCAGATTTTGGGTGTCGCTGATATCCCCTATGGTTGTGTCGTGGGCAAAGTACCTTTTGTCGGCCAGCGTATACAAATAGACGGCGTCAGTATTTAAGCCGACAACTTTAGCCACTCCCCTAGGCTTATATCTTCAGCACGGACAGCTCCCAATGCTTCGGCGCGTTCGCCGAGCAGGGGTTTGAGATTTGATTTCAACAGTTTTCGCTTCTGCCCGAATCCTTTTTTAAGGAGTTCGAAAAAACGCGCTTCGTGCTGTTTGTCTGCAAAGTTTTTTCTTGATACGCCGGTAACGCGCAGAATCGCCGAGTCTACTTTGGGCGGCGGAGAAAATGCTCCCGCCGGCACGGTCTTAATATATGTAGGTTCCCCGTATGCTTTTACCGAAAGCGAGAGAATGCTTTCTTTTGTTGACCGCGCAATGCGCTCGGCAACTTCTTTTTGTACCAAGAACACTAAGGCGCTCGGCTGTACCTCGCCGGAAAGAAATTTCTTCAGTAATGCGCCGGTAATATAGTACGGGATATTCCCCACTACTTTATAGTTTTGTAACTGTGGTTCATACATTAACGCATCGTCTTCTACCACTTCAAATTTCTTGCCGGCGAATTTTTCTTTAAGCAGGGGTATCAGGCGGGAATCTTTTTCGATAGCGGTTACATGCGCGCCGCGCTCGAGCAACACCGCGGTCAGTGCGCCTTCGCCGGGGCCTATCTCAAGCACGCGCTCCCCCGCCGCGATCTCTGCCGCGTCGGCAACGGCACGCAAATAACTTTGCGCGTTTAAAAAATGTTGACCTAAGCTTTTTTTCTTTAACATAATTAGTCGAGGTAAATTGTGCGGCCCAAGCGCTCCGGATTTTCGTTTTGTTTTAGGTCGTCGGAAATGTCGCCCAAAAATTGCGACGGTACCGTAGGCATTTTGGCGCCAAATATTGTGCGGTACGAAGCGTAGCACAAAAATATTTTTTCGCGCGCACGAGTAAGCGCTACGTACATCAGGCGGCGCTCCTCCTCTTTGTCGGCGGCGTCGCTGTCCTGCCGCTCGTACGGAAACAAACCCTCTTCAAGCCCCGTAATAAACACCTGTACAAACTCGAGCCCTTTGGCCGCGTGGACGGTCATTAGGCGCACGGCATTTTGCTCGTCTTTAAGCTCGTCTTGGTCGCTCGCGAGCGCCGCGGACTCCAAAAATGCCTGCAACCCCTCGCCTATAGGCAGTTTGTCGTAGCGCGCCGCAAGTGTCGCCAGCTCACGCAGGTTCTCTAGCCGCTCGGCACCCTCATATTTGTCTTCTTTAAAATGGCGCTCCATACCGCTTTCGGTGATAACCAAACGCACTAGCTGCGAGGGCGGCAACAGCTCTGCGGCCTCTTTTATTTTTTGCAGTTGCCGGTAAAAAGCAGCAGCCTTTTCGCCCGCCGGCTCGCCCGACAGCATTTTTAAAAGTGTTACCTTCCCTATTCCGCGCGGTATGGCGCCCACCGCGCGCGCAATGTCTACCGCACCGCCTTGTACGGCGCCGCGGATAAACGACAGCACGTCTTTAACTTCTTTGCGCTCAAAAAAGCGCGTGCCAAGCACTTGGTGCGGTACGTCGGCGGCAAGCAGCTGCTCTTCTATTGCGCGTGACTGAAAGTTGGCGCGGTACAGCACGGCAAAGTCTCGCGGCTGTTTACCCTCTGCTACCAGCTCTTTTATTTTGCGCGCGATAAAACCCGCCTCGTCCAACTCGTCGAATGCAATATACAAACTCAGCGGTTCGCCGTCGGGGTTGTCGGTAAACAAATGTTTTTCGCGGCGGTAGATATTTTTTGCTATCACTTCGTTGGCCGCGGCCAATATAGTTTTGGTCGAGCGGTAATTCTGCTCTAAAAATACTACTTTCCCTCCGGGATATTTTTTTTCGAACGACAAAATGTTGGCTATCTCCGCGCCGCGCCAGCCGTAAATAGTTTGGTCGATGTCGCCGACCGCGCAGATGTTGCGCGCGGGGCCCACCAAAAGTTCCGCGAGCTGTGCTTGTACCACGTTGGTGTCTTGGTATTCGTCGATGTGCAAGTAGGTCCAACGCTCCTGATATTTTTTACGCACCTCGGGGTTGTCGCGCAACAGGCGCATCGAGCGCAGTAGCAGGTCGTCAAAGTCCATGGCGCTGTCTTTGCCTAGTGCTTGTTCGTACTTAAGCCACGCCAGCGCTATCTGCCGCTCGTACGGACTTTCGGGACCCTCGGCATACTCGCTTGCCGTAACGCCCGCCCCTTTTTGCCGGCTCGCCATAGCCAGCGCCGCCCGCGGCTCGATGTCCTCGGCGCCTATCGCTTTGAGCGCCTGCTTCATTTCCCGCAGGGAGTCCGCCCGATCATATATAGAAGGAAAGCGCTTGAGCCCCATCAGGCGGTAGTTCTCCTTTATAAGTACGAGCCCAAGGCTATGAAAGGTCGATACAAAGGGCCCGGGGATAATCCGCTCCCGCATTTCCCCCGCAGCCTTGTTGGTAAAGGTGATTGCCAGCACTTTTTCGGGTGCTATGCCCTGCCTTACTATTTGGGCAATGCGCTCGGCAATCACTTTTGTCTTGCCCGCCCCCGCCCCCGCCAGTACCAAAAGCGGTCCCTCTGTTGCCAAAACGGCTTCCTGTTGTGCAGTGTTAAGATTGGCACCCTGCTTCATCATGCAAGGGTACCCCCAATACCCTTGATTTACAAGGTTTTTTGTTCATTTTGGCTTCAGTTATCCCCACCCTTCACGTACAAGCGTTGACCCGCGGGTTGGCACCTGTAATAGTGGTTAAGTACAGGGATGGGAGCTACAAATATGGCCTAGTTGAGCCATTTTTTAGCGGAATCACGCAGAAATCAGGTTAAAATACCCCTTTGAACTCAAGTTTTCTACATAAGTGCAAAAAAGCATTGGTGCATATGGCCGTGGTAGCCAGCGCCTCTTACGCTATGCTCGCCCCGTTTGCCGCGGCGGCGAGCTTTTTCTCGCTCGGCTCTTTGTTGTCGCACACGGCGACCGAGACGCGCGCGGCCGGCGGCTCATACAACTCACAGACGGTGCCCCTTTTGTCCCCTGCCGTTAACATCGACCCAAGCCCGTCGGTCGGCGGCGGCGAGGTAAACGTAGTAGAGGGCTCGGCGCTCCTTCCCCAAGAAGGCCCGGAGGGCACCGCAGCCGACATCGCCAATGCGCCGCAAAGCTCTGCCATCTCGGTGTACACCGTGCACCAAGGCGACACGCTCGCGGGCATTGCCAAAATGTTCGGTGTTACGGTCAACACCATTGTCTGGGCCAACAATACGCGTGTTATTAAAGAAGGCGACCAGCTTATTATTTTGCCGGTCACCGGCGTGCGCTACACGGTAGCCAAAGGCGATACGCTTGCGTCGGTTGCTAAAAAGCACAAAGCCGATGCGGGCGAGATAGCGCAGTTTAACAACCTTGCCGATGATGCCGTACTTGCGGTCGGCGATGTGGTGATTGTCCCCAACGGCGAAGCGCCGCCCACGGCCGCGCAAGTTGCCGCGACCGCGCGCACGAAAGCAATTTCTAAAGTACTTAAGAGCGGGGAACCTTTCCTAGGCGGCTCGGGCCCGGCGCTCTCCGGCTACTTCTCCCGCCCGCTGCAGGGCGGCGTCATTACGCAAGGTCTCCACGGTTGGAATGGTGTCGACTTCGGTGCGCCGACCGGCAACAATGTGTACGCCGCCGCCGCCGGCACGGTTATTGTCGCTCGCTCGGGCGGCGGTTGGAACGGCGGTTACGGTAACTATGTAGTGGTGTCGCACGGTAATGGTACGCAGACACTCTACGCGCACCTCAGCCGTGTCTCGACCTCGGTCGGCGCGTCGGTTGATCAGGGCGAAATAATAGGCAAGGTCGGTTCGACCGGCGCCTCGACCGGCTCGCACCTCCACTTCGAGGTCCGCGGCGCGGTCAACCCGTTTGCAAATTAAACCGTCGAGTAGGAAATAAATAACAAGAGTGCGCCGAGGAGCGCGGCCACAAAGACGGCGAAGATGGCCGTTGTTTGTGTAAAAAGGCTCACGGCCTCTTTTTTATGCCCGTCGAAATACAGCTGCACCGGCACAAGGAAAAAGAAGTATGTCATAGCAAGCACCGAGAGCACCAAGAGCGACAGCATAGTGATAGGCATAAGCACCGTGTCGGGGTCAGGGCCGGGCAAGGAGCTGATGAACAGCACCACTCCCCCGATATACACAGCCGCCGCCCCCGCGTTTATAAAAGGATTTTTGGTCATACCTCTGTATAACATAGCCCGCAAACAAAAGTTCCCTACCCTTGGCATGAAACCCTACTTACTGTCGAGTGTGCGCCACAGATAAAAGCACGCCACGGTGCGGTGGCCGGCCCAGACGCGCGCCAACTTTTCCATACGCGCAGGCGACGGTTTTTTCCGCAGCGAAAAAAGTTTTTGAAACGCTTTTTGTATACCAAGATCGCCCGTCGGCAGCACGTCGGGGCGCGCGAGCGTAAACATGAGGAACATCTGCGCCGTCCACTCGCCTATTCCCTTAACGGCCATAACGTGTTTGATAATCTCGGCATCGGTCATCGTGGGGAATTGTTTGGGGTCGACGGTGCCGTCGGTAAATTTTTTAGCCAAGTCTTTAAGATATGCCGCCTTTTGTTGAGAAACGCCTGCACTGCGCAGCTTGTCTACTTTTATTTTTAGTACATCTGCAGGTGTAGGGAATTTTTTTCTTCGCCACAGTGCTTTAAAGCGCGCCAAAATTGTCGCGGCCGCGCTGCCTGAAATTTGCTGATAGATAATAGACTCACACAATGCCTGAAACGGTTCTTGCGTGTGGTCGCGCCGAAATTGCAATGGCCCGTAGCCGCGGATAAACGCGCCCAAGTGCTTATCCTTAGATAAGTGTTTGATAGAAGTCCGGTGCATACCCTATCTAACTTTTTCTTTCTCTATATTGCAAGGCCTCTAAAATATGCGACTCGTTAATGTCGGGCGACTCGTCGAGGTCGGCGATGGTGCGCGCGACTTTAATGACGCGATGGAATGCGCGCGGGCTTAGGTTGAGCCGCGTACCCGCCTTTTCCAGCACCACTCGCACGGTTGGACGCAGGGGCACCAGCTCGTCGAGCTCGCGGGGGCTAAGGTCGCTATTTGTTTTGCCTGACTTTTTAAACCGTTTTTCTTGCGCGGCGCGGGCCTTGAGTATACGGCCGCGCGCGGCGGCGGTTTCTGTCCCGTGCGGGTTGCGCTTGCCCAGCTCGCCTAGCTCGACCGGCCCCATCGTGCTCCACAGGTCAATGCGGTCGGCAATCGGGCCCGATACTTTGCGACGATAGCGCTCGAGCGCGATAGGCGTGCATATGCAAGAAATTTCCGGGTGGCCGTAGTTGCCGCACGGGCAGGGGTTCATAGCAGCGACTAAACAAAACCGCGCGGGAAATTGCGCCGTGCCCTTGGCGCGCGCTACGCTAATTACCCGATCTTCAAGCGGCTGGCGCAGCGCCTCGATGACCCGCCGCTCAAACTCAGGAAATTCGTCGAGAAATAATACGCCGCGGTGTGCAAGCGTTGCCTCGCCGGGGCGCGGCGTCGAACCGCCGCCGACTATCGAAACGTAAGAAGATGTGTGGTGCGGGCTGCGAAACGGCGGCATCACCATCAGCTCGCCGCGCAATGCTCCGGCCACCGAGTGTATGCCGTTAACTTCCAACACTTCGTCGAAGCTAAGCGGCGGGAGTACCGATGCAAGCGCGCGGGCCAACATAGTTTTGCCGGTGCCGGGCGGGCCGCTCAACCCCAGGTTGTGTCCGCCGGCCGCGGCGATAACCGCCGCGCGCTTGGCGCCTTCTTGTCCGCGTATATCCTCGAACGAAAATTGTGTTTCTATGTCGGGTACCGGTAGCTTGGTCTGCGGCGCGGCTCTAAGCTTTATTTCTTGCCCGACCTTCTTTTTATCTTGAGATTTTTTGGTATTTAAAAATCCGATTACTTCCTGCAAGCTCTCTACCCCATAGACCTCGATACCACCTACCAGCGCGGCCTCTAACTCGTTTTCTTTTGGTACAAAGATAGCCTTTTTCTTTTTGCGCTTTGCCTCGGCGACCAAAGGTAACAGTCCGCGCACTCCCCTTACTTGTCCGTCGAGCGACAGCTCCCCCACAAACACATATGGGTCTGGGTCAAACTTGATATCATCGGCCGCAAGCAGGTAAGAAAGCGCTATCGGCAGGTCAAACATCGGCCCCTCTTTTTTTAAATCCGCGGGCGCCAGCGATATAACAATCTTTTGGTTTTTTACTTTTGGAGATTTAAATCCAGAATGTTTTATCGCCGCCGCAACTCTGTCCAACGCCTCTTCAACAGCTTTGCCGGGAAGACCCACGATATCAAATTTGTGCAATTGTCCGGCAGAAATATCCGTCTCGACCTCCACGAGATAGGGAGTTAATGCTGATGATTGAGCCCCGTACACCTTGGCGTACTGCATGCAAACAGTATAAATGAAGATTTCATCGCCCGCTCAAAAGAAAAACGCCCCGAGCTGGGGCGCTGCTTTTTCTTTTTCTTCTTGTGTTTCTTCTTTCCCTTTTTACGTTTGAAGGGATACCCGCAAAATGCGTCGACTATATATTTGCTCACGCCGCCCTCCGCTTGGTCTTCTATGATTTAGTATACCGTCGGTTATTTTGCCGCGGTCCACAACACCTCAAACAATGCGCGTTGGCTTTTGACCGCGTCTTTATTTTTTACGAATACATACATGACTTCCGGTTCATAAATGCAAAAGTGCATACTTTCTTTGCGGATTACGACAGTAACAATATCTCCAATTCCTGGGATAGCGCGCGATTCATTTTCGAGCGGGCTCTCCTCGCGGTTGTAGCGCTTTTCCTCTTCTGTACCGATGTAGCGCAGTTTTATATGTTTTGCTTTGCCAATCCGACCCCACTTCTCTTCGAATTCTTTTCCTACCATGTGTACCCAGCGCAGGCCACCGCCTCCGATGATGTCGAGCGGGTCTCCGTCTTCCGCTTCTTGTACTGAACGCAGGTCATATTCCATCGCGGCCTCGCGTCCGCGGATGATTTCTACAACACCGGCCGGCGAACGATCGTAGAGTTTCATCAACTCATGTACGGCGTCATGTGCATCTAGGCGCGCCTTCTCGGCCTCTTGCAAGAGTTTTTCTGGGCTCCCAGCGACATATTTTATACGGTGCCCTTGTCCCTCGGTCACGACGAGCCGGCGATCTTTCAGCTCCCTCAAGGCGTCGTAGACATATTGCCGGTGGAGCTTGGTGCGCAAAATAAGGGCCTTGGGCGGCAAGGCTACTCCCGCCTCTAAGAGGGCAACATAGACTGCGGAAGCCTTAGCGGAGAGCCCTCCTTTAATTGCATCTTTTAGGTAAACAGTCATAAATATATGACTAAGATAGCAAATATTCTTTGTTTGTCAAGCATTTTAATCATCAAAAACTGCAATAAAAACCATGACTAAGTATTGACTTTTACTCCAATTAAGCGCAAAATATAGAGCAGAAGGTCAATCCAGACGCTTCTTAACCCGAGGAGAGCAAGATGAATTTGTCCCAGAACGCGCGCACTGTTTTAGCGGCCACCAGCCGTCCCCTGTCGCCTGGCGAACTTCCCCTGTCGAGCGTTGCTCAGGATCGGATTCTGTTCAAGGAGATTGTCCAGAAGGCTGAAAAGAAGGGCCTCGTCCCTTTTGATCATAACCGTCTGGGCGAAATTCTGGTCAGGTATGAAAATGGGCTCTTGTCAGCGCCCGGACCGGGGTCGTGGGTTTTGGTTACGACCGACTGGGCAAAGGGGTTCTTTACTCTCGAATTCCGTGTTCCTCCCCCGGTGCCCCAGAGGCCGATCCTTGAACTGGTCAACTTTACCGAGACGGTCAATATGCCCTTCGGTCTGAAGCATCAGTTTCTGTTCGATCAGAAGTAAAAAGTAACCGGCGGACGAAAGTCCGCCGGTTTTTCTTTTTAGGTTCAAGAAAACCCGCCTTGGCGGGTTTTCGCAGCGGAGTAAAACAAGTTTTCAGGAATGTATGCAGGCCTGTCGAGGCCGTGCATTAGGAAAATTTATCAGCAGGAAATTTTCTGCGTTCCTGGAAACTTCGTTTTATGGAGCCCTACTCCATGTGCGCCCGGCAGGTGCGGGCAGCGGGGTTGGCTTCCAAGCGGTCCTCCTCTATCTTCTCGCCGCACTCTTCGCATATACCGTAGGTGCCGTCTGCCATGCGGGCAAGCGCCGCGGTTATCTCTTTGCGGCGGGCGCTAAGCACCGCGGTCTCCCCCGCGCTTTCCTCGGCGGCCTCCATGCGGTCGGCCAGCTCGTCGGGCTCGGTGGCGGTGTGGTCAATATCCTCCACACCCAAATCGGCCAACTCTTGGCTCACTACATCTAATTCTTCCTCTAATTTTATTTTCAATTCTGCATTATTCATGCAAAAGAGTATAGCACACGGCTCCGTTGTCTACATCCTCGGCACCAATGCGGCGGTGGTAAGGCGGCGCAATACCTCGCGCAAGGTAAACTCGTTGGTCGTAATAATGACCGTATTGCGGTCCAAGAATGTCCACAGCAGCAATATGTCGCCGGTACTATTTTCCAACACGCGGGCGTCATGGTTTTCGACCACGCGGTCGACAAACCCTGTTTGTATAAACTGCGGAGTGGTCGAGGCGGTGGGCGCCGGCGCGGTACCCGGTATGTGCAGGCTTGGCCGGCGGGTAAACAGCGGTGCAAGCTCCTGCGGCATGGTGTGCTCCCACGCGAGCAACCCCGAGTAGGCCTGCTGGTAGGAGTCGACGCGCAGTATCAACAGGGACTGGTTTTCATCAAACGAGTGCACGCCCAGCAAAAACACCGGCGCTACGGTGCGCAGCAGGTCCACCGGCATGTTGGGGGCGATAAGCTCAAAAAACTTTTGTGCGGGTAGTGCGTCGGCAAGGCCGGTTATGGCGTTGGGGGTGGCGGGCAGCAGACGCTCTATCAACCCTAAGGAAAGGTTAACCTGCTCGCGTGCCGCCTCGAGCTCGGTCATTACAATATCGCGTGCACCCGTGCCGTCGGTGGCAATAGGGGTTGTTTTATCGACCGCAATAAACGGCGTCTGCGGCTCTGCCGCTTGCTGTGGCGCAGCCGGCGGTATCAAAAACGCGGCCAGTATAATAATGCCCGACAACACAAAGATAATACTGGTGGCGATAAGCACCAAGCGCAGGCGCGAAGGGCCGTCTTGCGCGGGTTGGCGCGCCACTTCTACCACCCCATCCTCGGTGCCTTTGTGGCGGCGCTCGGCCTCGGCCGCGGCGATAGAAACGGTCGAAACACCGCCTTGCTCGACGACGCGGCTGATATCGCTGGTGTATGTTTGGACTGCGCGCACCTGCGACTCTTCTTTTTTTGGTGCGGCTGGAGCGCTGGCGACAGGCACTGGCGCTTTCGGTAATTCAGCTTTAACTTCCTGTGCCAAAAGCTCCCCCGCGTTTACGCGCTGGGCAGAGATAGGCGAAGGACCGCCCTCTTTTTTGGGGAGGAGAAAGCTCTTAGGATCTAGGGGGTCTGCTGGTTGGTCCGGCATTGGTGCTTGGGGTAAGGCCTTTTTTTGTTGCCCACTCGGGGTCTACGGCTTTGATAGACAGGTTGATGCGTCCTTTGTCGTCTATCTCCTTTATCATAACGCGGACTTTGTCCCCCACTTTAAGCGCCGTGCCTATTTTGTCGATACGAAACGGCGCCACTTCAGAAACATGCACCAGCCCCTCGGCATCTTTGCCCACCCCGACGCGCATAAACGCGCCAAAGTCCATCATGCGGGTAACTTCGCCGTCGTAGACCTCGCCCGCTTTGTACTCTTTAACAATAGCCTCGATCATGACTTTGGCTTTTTGGGCGCTACCGTTTTTGCCGGTGATAAATATCGAGCCGTCGTCTTCTATCGTAATATCATCTACCTGGCATACATCTTTAATACCGTTGATTGTTTTGCCACCACCACCGATAACCATACCGATCTGGTCGGGTTTGACGCGCATAGTCAAAATTTCGGGCGCGCGTGGGCTAATGGTTGCGCGCGGTGCACCAATTTCCTTCTCTATCACGTCGAGTATCTGCGCGCGGGCAACTTTTGCGCCCTGCAGAGCCTCGGTCAGTACCTCGAGCGGGATGCCGTCGAGTTTGATGTCGAGCTGTATCGCGGTAACCCCGTTGCGCGTACCCGCCACCTTAAAGTCCATGCCGCCAAATTCGTCTTCGGGGCCTTGGATATCGGTCATCACTTTGTGTTTGCCGTTGTGGGTCATGACACCCATCGCAATACCCGCAACCGGCGCTTTTATCGGTACGCCGCCGTCCATGAGCGCGAGCGTCGATGCACAAGCCGAGCCCATCGAGGTCGAGCCGTTGCTCGCCAAACACTCGGAGACCAAGCGTATGGTGTAGGGGAAGTCGACTGCATCGGGTATAACCGCGGCCAAAGCTTTTTCGGCAAGGGCACCGTGGCCGGTGGCGCGGCGGTTAACACCGCCCATGCGGCCGGTTTCCCCCGCCGAGTACGGCGGGAAGTTGTAGTGATGCATAAAGCGTTTTTTACCGTCGTGCTCCTCCATCGTATCGATGACTTGGCTGTCGCCGGGGCCGCCGAGGGTAAGCGCGGTAAACACGTGCGTACCGCCGCGGTAAAAGATCCCCGAGCCGTGCAGTACCGGCGAAACGCCGCCGGCTTTGGCAAACAGCGGGCGCAGCTGGTCGAACGGGCGGTTGTCGGCGCGCTTGTTGTCCTCTATTGCGCCGCGATGGATCTCTTCGTCTACTTTGTCTTCGATAAAACGTTTGAGTACGCCGGATTTAATGTCTTTAAGCGTCTCTATCTCTTTAGCGCGGGCCATCCACGCGTCGGTCAGGTGATGGATTTCGTCTTTGCCGGCAATGCCGCAAAAGACCGCGGGCGTTACCTTGGCGGCAAATTCGGCCTCAAACAGTTGCGCAACCTCGGCCGGCAACTCGGGTTTGGTCGCATCGCGCTTAGGTTTGCCCAGCTCGGCGATAATTTGTTTTTGCCACGCCAAGATTTTGTTGTGCTCCTCTACCGACTTGGCAAAACCGTTTGCAATGGTTGCCTCGTCAACCTGCTGCGCGCCGACCTCGATCATATTAATAGTGCCGTCTTTGCCGCAGGCAACAAGGTCGAAGTTTTTTTCGACCAAGTGCACTGCCGCAACGGGTCCATTCCACGGTATGTCAGACACCGCGAGCGCAATAGACGCAGCGTTGACCGCGATCGTCGCGGGTTTTTCGTCCCCCAGCGCCAACATAGTAATGACTACTTGTACTTCGTTGCGGATATGTTGAGGGAAGAGCGGGCGGATAGTACGGTCAACGATGCGGCCGCTGAGTATTGCGGCGTCAGACGGCCGGCCCTCGCGGCGCATAAAACGGCTGCCGCCTATGGTACCTGCGGCGTAGAAGCGCTCCTCGTAATCGACGGTGAGGGGAAAATAATCGATGTCGTCGCGTGTGCGGCCGCTCATAACCGCAGTGGCGAGTACAGCCGTGTCGCCGTAGCGGAGTATTACCGAGCCATTAGCCTGTTCGGCCAGGTCGGTAAACTCGGCGACCATCTGCTTGCCGCCCACCTCAAGCGAATAACTTTTAGTTTTCATCGTGAAACTGTAACAGAAAGCACGTAAAAAGAAAAAGCCCCGCCTATGTGGCGGGGCTGGGATCGAGCGTGACGTGGTCGCGCTGCTGTCGGCCTTTGGCAAGGTCGATGGCTTGGTCGAGCGACTGCAGAGTGCGCTCCGACCCGCGATGCAGCTTGCGCCGAGTGCAGAACCACCCCTGCATATAAGCGACTTTCTGCTGAACGCTCGGCTGGGTAAGCTTAAGCATACCCACGAGTTGGTGTAGCTTGCCGCTCAGTGCATCTTGGGCACCGTAGTTCCAGTAATGGGCTGTGTGCTCAATCGGCCACGGCGCATTGGAGCGGCAGTCCGGGTCGTGCTGGTAGTTGTTTGTCGAACTGGCGCCGCACACGCAAACACCCTGCGGGCACAGTTTCATTGTTTGGTCGTTCATGACTCTCCCCTGTAGTTTCCTTCTGCCGCTACAGTAACGAAAAAGCCCTATGCTCGCAAGGAGCATCAGGGCTTTTCAAAAATTAAATGTTTTAGTTATTCACCCGACATGCGGATAGCGGGGTCCTCCCCTTGGCCGTTCCACTCCTCGGGCGCTTCGGTGGTTTCGATACTGGTGTCGGCGTCTATGCGGCCCTCTTTGCCGCCACCATTGCCGGACTTGCCGCCAAGCCCGAGGTAGCGCCCTACCCCGCCGCGAAAGCCTATAAGGAAGGCACGCGGGTCTTCGCATATGTCGATATAGTCGTCGGCCGCCTCGCGCAACTGGCCCGAGGACGATTTGCCGAAGGCTATAACCTCAACTTGTACACCGTAGGTGTACTTAAGATACTCAACCAAAGGTACAAAGTCGCCGTCGCCGGTTGCCAAGATTACTGTGTCGAGCTTTTGGCCCATCGCCACGGCGTCGATAGCCATGCCGATGTCCCAGTCGGCCTTTTTGGCGCCGCCGGCGAAGATACGGATGTCTTTGACTTTGGTTTCGATACCCAGCTTGTTCAGGGCCTCAAAAAAACCCTTTTCCTCCTCGCTTTCGGTGCGGATAACATAGGCGATGGCGCGGATAAGATTGCGCCCCGCCACTGCTTCTTTAACTACTGCGCCAAAGTTAACTTTGCTTTTGTAAAGATTCTTCGCCGAGTGATACAGGTTTTGCGTGTCTATAAAAATGCCGACACGCTGGCTTTTATGCTTAATGATAGCCATATTAGGAATATGTCCGTCGCTCGCAGCAAATCGAAAGTAAACTTTCGTTTGCCTGCTTCGCTAGGCCATAAAAATTAAAACAATTACGAACAAAATAAAAAGAACGCGCCAACCAATACAAAATAGACCTTACCTTAGTATATACGAAGAAGTAGTGAAGCTCTTACACAAACGCCCAAAAAAGTTTACTTCTTCAAACTGAGCTTCTTCACAATAGCGTTGTAGCGCTTTTTGTCTTTACCTTCCAAATACTTCAAATGGGTGCGGCGATCGGCCACCATCTGGAGGAGACCGCGGCGGCTGTGCTTGTCCTTCAAGTGCTTTTTCAAATGCGAGGTAAGCTCTTCAATTCCCTTCGACAAAAGGGCGATTTGCACCTCGGGAGAGCCGGTGTCCTTATCATGAACAGCGGATTCCTTTATAGTTTTAGCCTTTTTCTGCTTGGTCAGCATGTCAGCACTCTATCACGCGCACGACTTTTCCGCAAGGGGTGCCCCGCAAAACACCATATATATAGAATATGGCAAAAAGAGTGCTAAAATATTGTGCGACGCATGGCACCAAACCAACTACACGAGCTCAAGAACCAGTTTTTGGAGTATCTGGAGATAGAGAAGGGCCGTTCTATTAAGACGGTCGAGAATTATGATAGGTACCTCACCCGCTTTCTTACCCACACTAAGGTGTCCTCCCCTGCCAAAATTACCGAGGCGATGGTGCGCGAATTCCGCATACACCTTAATCGCCAGGCGGGTACGACCGGCACGATGAAGCATAAGACGCAAAACTACTACATGATCAGTTTGCGCGCGTTTTTAAAGTTTTTGCGCAAGCGCGATTTTGAAAGTTTAAATCCCGAGCGCATCGAGTTGGCTAAAGTGGGCGCGAGAGATTTGGATTTGATTTCGACAGACGAGTTAAACCGTTTAATCAATGTTAAGGGCACGGGCCTCGCGGCACTGCGCGATAAGGCGATTATGGAGCTTCTGTTTAGCACCGGTTTGCGCGTAAGCGAGCTATGCCGGCTCAACCGCGACCTCGATCTTTCGCGCGACGAGTTTAGCGTGCGCGGCAAAGGCGAAAAAATACGGGTAGTATTTTTAAGTAGTGGTGCGAAGGAGGCTTTGAGAGCGTACGAAAAAAAGCGTACCGACCTCGACAGTGACGCGCTCTTTCCTCTTACTCCGCGCTCGGTTGAGCGCATAGTCAAAAAACACGCTATCGCGGCCGGTATTACCCGCAAAGTAACTCCGCATGTTATCCGTCACAGCTTTGCCACTGACCTTTTAGAAAACGGCGCCGACTTGCGCAGTGTGCAGGCGCTCCTCGGCCACGCCAACATCGCCACTACACAGGTCTACACGCACGTTACCGACAAACACTTGCGCGAGATACACAAAAAATTCCACGGTCAACGAAGAAAATAATAAAGAAATCCCCCGCCGTATTTCAGGCGAGGGGTTGGGCAAGTATGCCTTTTGTTAGCTTGTGCATACGTGCGAGGCAGAAAGTGCGTACGCATACGTCGTCACCGGTTTTGCAGGCCTCTTTGTATTTGGCTAGGCCTTCCTTCGGGTCGCCGCAGGCTTTGACAAAGATTTCCCGTTCCTCCAGGCCCTTATAGTCCGAGTCGTTGGCAATAACCCATTGTATGAGCTCGATAAGGGTTTTGCCCCGCGGGTCCGGCAGCAAAGCGTCAAGACGCGCTTGGGCGGTCGTCAAGTCAGGTTGGGCAGCCATGAGTCTTTTCACTTTCTCTCCCCTTCCGACAGAGGTGCAGTCCGCTCGTATGTATAGCCAAGCTTGTCTGAAGACTTTATGAAAGAACAATATGGTATTGTCTCGATATGAAGCTTGCGTCATGGAACGTCAACGGCATACGCGCGGTCGTTAAGAAGGGTGATTTCCAAGCTTTTATGAAGGCGTATAAGCCCGATGTTGTTTGTTTGCAGGAAACCAAGGCCGAGCGGGGGCAAGCGGAAGTTGATTTAAAAGAGTATGAGGAATATTGGAACAGTGCTGAGAAAAAAGGCTACAGCGGCACGGCCATTTTTGTAAAAAAGGACATCGAAGTAATAGATGAGATGCACGGTCTGCCGGAGGATCTGTGCAAAAAATATAAATTGCACGACGACAGTTATGGCGACCCCAACCGCGAGGGACGTGTGGTTACCGTCGAGCTCGAAGACTTTTTTGTCGTTACTTCCTATACACCCAACAGCAAAGACGATCTCTCGCGGCTTAGTCTGCGACACAAGCAATGGGATCCGGCGTTTCTCGAGTACATGAAGCGTCTTGATAAACAAAAGCCGGTCCTCTTTAGCGGCGACCTCAACGTTGCGCACACCGAGGATGACCTAGCCAACCCCAAGCCCAACGTCGGCGAGCACGGCTTTACCGATGAGGAGCGCGAGGGCATCGACAATATAATAAAAGCCGGCTTTGCAGACTCGTTCCGTCACTTTGTACCTAAAGGTAACGGTCACTATACGTGGTGGACGCACTGGGCCAATGCGCGGGCACGCAACGTCGGCTGGCGCATCGACTACTGGTTCGTCTCTAAAAAACTCCTCCCCCGTTTAAAAAAGGCGTACATCCTGCCCGAGGTCTACGGCTCCGACCACTGCCCGGTGGTTATAGAGCTTAAGTAGTAGAAATACAAAGCCCGCCACAGAGGTTGGCGGGCTACGGGGTCGGTGTTTCTTAAACCGGGAACCTTGCGGTTCTGCGAAGAACTAACGTGTGGTAAATTCCACAATTTTTTCGAAGAGTGAGGGAATACCACACTGCTCGACGTTGACAATGAGATTAAGAAACGACCCTGACATGTCGTGAACGAATGAACTGATGTTTAATACCAACTCCTACAGGGTTAAAGGAATTAGCTAAACTTTTTATCTAAGAGTAATAATACGGTTATAAAGGACACTGTAAAGGACATACCTGTGGACAAGTGTCTTTTATACTCTTGTTAGTCTACGAAATGCTTCTTGTGAATGTCTTTTATCTCCGCTTCCTCTAGCTCCTCTTTCTTTTCCTTACCTTCTACGCCGAGCGTTTTGAGCTCAGCGTCAGTCAGCTCAAGCAGCTCGTCTGCCCTCCCTTCCAAATATTCGGCAGTATTTTTTGTAGGGTCTTCGAGCACCTCCTCCAACAATGCGTGGAGCGTCCAACCCAGCCGTGGGCCGGGCTTCTCCCCCATCTCTATCAACCGGTGACCGTCTATTTTGAGCATGGCGACCGATATAGGGTCCCGCAAAGCCTCGTCTATCATCGCTTGGTATTTACGTAGGCGGAACGGCTGTGCTTTAGGCCGGCCGGTGCCTATACGGTCGCAGATACGCAGCTCGATAAGCTGATCTATGTTTTCTTTGCCAACATTAACGATAATACGGCGCACCGCCGAGAGCGTTACCTTCTCCGGATCGCTAAAGAACATGTGCCAACGCACCATCTTTACCGTTTTTTCTATCGTTTCACGTGAAAATTTAAGGTCCGTAAGAATCTTTTTGGCCATTTTTGCCCCTACGACGTCGTGGCCGTGGAAGGTCCAGTCCTTTTTGTCGTCCGACCAGCGCCGGCTTTTGGGTTTTCCTATGTCGTGCAGTAGTGCGGCTAGCCGGACGTCGAAACCCCACTCCTTATCGGCTGCATGTTGGAGTGCGCGTAAGTTGTGCTCGTATACATCGTATTTATGGGCCTGATTTTGCTCGACATCTATCCCCTCCTCGAGCTCCGGCAGTATGTACTGCAAAATGCCCAGTTTATGGCTCAAAATAAGGGCATCCATAGGCTTTTGCGAGTTGATAATACGTACAAATTCGTCGCGGACGCGCTCTTTAGAGATCTTTCCTAGCTGGGCGGCGGTCTCCCCCATTGCCTCCTCTGTTTTTAGCTCTATCGTAAAACTCAACTGGGCGGCGATACGCACGGCGCGCAGTATGCGCAGTGCATCCTCGTCAAAACGTAATTTTGGCTCGCCTACGGCCCGTATAAGGCCCGCAGAGATGTCTTTTATACCGTCATACAGGTCGATTAACTGTCCTTTAGTGGGATCGTAAGCAAGCGCATTGATAGTAAAGTCGCGACGCTTAAGATCGTCCTCTATTTTTTGGCTAAAAATGACACTGTCCGGGCGTCGGGCGTCGCTATACCTCCCCTCTAGCCTATAGGGAGTAACTTCCACCACCTTTAGCGTTTCGTCCACAACAGCGTCGTTTACTACACCGACGGTGCCAAATTCGTTGGTATAAAAGGTGTTTTCGAACAAGGCTTGTATCTGCTCGGGGTTGGCGTTGGTCGTGATATCCCAGTCGTTAGGTCGGCGGCCAAGTAAAAGGTCGCGTACGCACCCCCCTACTACCCATGCCTCAAACCCCCCTTTTGTTAGGCCCTCCACCACCCGCAGTACCTCGGCGGGTATTTGGCTGGGGCGCAGTTGCATGGCATGATTCTAGCACGCCTGCCTGCCGGCAGGCAGGCCTCTGTGGTGAAATGGATATCATCGCTGCCTTCGAAGCAGTTGTTGGGGGTTCGAGTCCCTCCGGAGGCACAAGAGGTCAGATTTTATGATATAGTCTTCATCGCAAGCGGTCATATCTTCGATATGCCCCGCTCGCTCGGTCGAAGTACAAGCAAGCTTGTACTCGATACCTCACTCGCGGTCATAGTTTAGTGGTAGGACGGCTCCTTGCCAAGGAGCAGGCGGGAGTTCGATTCTCCCTGACCGCACCAAGCAGTAACAGTTTCTCAAAGACAGCAAGGGTGGGGACAAAAATCCCCTTTTGGGGCAACAAAAAACCCAAAAGCTGTGGATAAGGTTGGGGACATGTGCATTAAAAGACACTAAAAACCTGTCCTTCATGCCTTTTTCAGGTAAAATAGCCGTTTTTGTTACTTAGTAACATATTTAGACGTTTCCCGTGAAAACTGACTCCAAAAGGACAATAAAGAGGAAAATAGGCGATATAGGGGAGGATGTCGCCTGTAAATGGCTCGAAAAAAGGGGATTTCGGGTACTTGAGCGTAATTACCTCAAGCCTTGGGGAGAGATAGATATCGTTGCAGAAAAAGGGGATTTGCTTAGTTTTGTCGAGGTAAAGTCGGTTTCACGCGAAACATCTGCCAGTTTGCGGATAAGGCCGGAGGAAAATATGCATCCTGCTAAGCTCAAAAGGCTCCATAGGGCAGTGCAAACCTATCTATTGGACCACCATGTACCCGAGCGGCGGCCGTGGCAGATCGATTTAGCTTGTGTTTACTTGGATTTTTCGACTCGGCGGGCTAAAGTAGAGGTTATAGAGAACGTAATACTCTAAAGGACACATAAAAGACATTCGGGGCGTCGTATACCGGTAGTACGTCTGCTTTGGGAGCAGAATGACCCAGTTCGATTCTGGGCGCCCCGACCATATTTCACATGAAACAGATAACCCTCACCACCAACCCAAGCAAAGACTACGAGCTGCTCGACTCCGGTGGGGAAGAGAAGCTTGAACGTTTTGGCGATGTACTATTGGCGCGCCCCGACCCGCAGGCTTTGTGGCAAAAGCAGTTGGGCGAAGCCGAGTGGGCCAAAGCCCAAGGCCGCTACGAAAGAACAAAAGGGCAGGGAAGCCTGCCTGCCGGTAGGCAGGGGAAGTGGATTGAAAAAGAGTTACCGAAGAGCTGGCAGATAACTCTTGGCGGTCTGCAGTTTTTAATTAAGCCTACTAGCTTTAAACACACAGGACTTTTCCCTGAACAACTGTCTAACTGGGAGTGGGTTGCCGCGCAAAAACCAAACACTGTTTTAAATCTTTTTGGGTACACTGGCGGGGCGACGCTTGCCGCGGCGCAAGCGGGCGCATCGGTAACGCATGTCGACGCAAGTAAAACTGCGGTCGCGTGGGCGCGCGAAAATGCCGCACTCTCCGGTTTGGAGGACAAACCTGTCCGTTGGATTGTCGAGGACGCGCTGCAATTTGTAAAACGCGAAATAAAAAGGGGGGCAAAGTACGACGGGATAATTATGGACCCGCCGGCGTTCGGCCACGGCCCAAAAAAAGAGTTGTGGAAGATAGAAGAAGATTTTGTCGAGCTTGTTAAGTTGTGCGGTGAGCTTTTGAGCGACACACCTGCATTCTTTTTAATCAACGGATACGCAGCCGGCTACTCATCGCTGGCGTTTGCATACAACCTCGAGCAGTTTGTAAAAAAATTCGGCGGCGAAATAGAGTACGGCGACCTTGCCATTGCCGATACTGCGGGCCGCGCCTTGCCTTGCGGCATTTTTGCCCGGTGGAGCGCTACTTCGTAAGCGCGTCGAGAAGAAGTCTTGTTTCTATCGGGGCGGTGGCGGCGTTAAACTCGGCGGCAAACTGTACGACATCGCGAGAAAGTAGCGTGAGTATGCCTCCTTGTCCGGCGGCACGTAAGCTGCGGTCTATGTGGGCCATAGTAATAGCGCGCAGGTCGCGCTCGGCGGTAGTAGCCCCCGGCACCTCGGTGGCTATAAGTCCTATAAGTTTGCCTTGGGCGGAGACGGCTGCGCCTCCGGAAGAGCCGGTTTGTGCGACTACCGTGCCACCGAGCGAAAAGAGGTCGATGTTCGTCTCGCCGCCAAAGGTGTATACGTCGCCCACGGTGGCAAGCGCCGAGGTAGGGTAGAGATTAAGACTTATGGCAATGCCGCCTAAAAATCCGGCGGGATACGCCGCCAACAATATCCGTTGCTGTACGTATGGGTCGCCCGACTCCATCGGCAAGGCTGCAAACGAAGAGGGAATAGTGCCTTGCGGGTTGGTGCTGCCTGTAATGCGCAAAAAAGCGTAGTCAAACTCGCCCGTGCCTGTCGGCGTGTCTTTTTTTATCTGCGCGGCGTTTGCCACTACCCACGTGGGCGGCAGGTACAACAGCTCTGCGCGATAGCGCGGCTGGGCGGGGCTGCCGGTACGCACGACGCAATCGATGCTGTTGGTGGTAGGGTAGTCGCGCAATAAAAAGTATTGCGCAACATGCGCATTGGTAAGTATGACGCCGCGGCTGTCTACTACGACGCCCGAGCCCGATATGGGGTTAAACGAGCCGCCTGAAAGGGTAGTGCACAAAATATTAACCAACGCCCCGCGCGCCAATGTATTTAATTGCTCCGTTGAAAACGTAGGCAAAGAATCTGGAGCAAAAGTCTGGCCTGCCGAGCCGGCAGCTTTCGGCTCGGACAGGAGATCCGAGGACTTTTGAGGAGGATTTTTTGCTGGAGTACTGGTCGCGATAGTTTTTGGTGCGCTCGAGGCAACCGGAAAAGAGGCTGTTGCTGTAGTTGTTGCGGCAGGGACGGGGAGGGGTGCATGTGCCGTCTCTGTGTGTCCGGTAAAAAATGATCCAAGTGCAACAAGCACGCCTATAACCACGGCGAGCGCCTGATGCAGTAGCGCATATATAACTTCCATATATACTCTCAGTATACCGAAAAGCGGGATTAGTTTAGTGGTAAAACGACAGTTTTCCAAACTGTAGTTGGGAGTTCGATTCTCCCATCCCGCACAAAAGATTGATATACTCCGAATATATGAATAAATTTCTCGCAATTGTAGGGCTTGTGATAGTAGCCGCGGGGGTAGTGTGGGGCCTAAGTTTAGTTAAGGCGCCGCAAAGTGTTGTGTATACGCCGGTGCTGCAAGGGGAGCAGCTAGGCGAGGGGAGTATGGTGTATCACGAAAACGAAGCCTACTATACGATAGAAGCGCTGTACCCTTTTTCGACTGAGTTATCGCCGGCAGCGGACGCAAAGGTCCGTATGACTATTGAGAGCGCTATAGCAGAGCGCATCGCCGAGTTTAAAGAAAACGGCAACTTTGCCGCACTTACTGCCGAGGATATAAAGATCCAGGGCTTGGGCGTCGACCGTAAATATGCTTTGGGTATGGAGTACAAGGCCTATGCGGGCGCGGACACGGTGTCGTACTTATATGCGATTTATGAGGATACGCTCGGCGCGCACCCGAACGCGTACTTTATGAGTTTTGTGTTTGATAAGCAGGGTAAACAGCTAGGCATTACCGACATACTTGCCACAAACCCCAACGGGCTCGAGGAACTATCACTGCTTGTCTCTAACGACGTAACCGCTCAAATGAAGGCCCGCACCGGAGTAGACGATGTAAGCGGCTCAATCTTTGCCGAAGGCCTTGCCCCTAAGGTAGAAAACTTTTCTACCTTTGTTATAGACGGCGACACGCTGGTGCTGGCCTTGCCGCCCTACCAAGTAGCCGCCTATGCGGTGGGGAGCTTTGAAGTGCGGATACAACTTAAGGATATCCAGTAAGCAACAAAAAACCCCGACTTTGGTCGGGGTTTTTTGTTTTGAGAGGATCCTGTCTGGCTACTTTACCGCTTCTTTAAGCGCTTTTGCCGGTTGGAACTTCGGCACACGCATCGAGGGGACCTGTACGGTCGCGCCGGTGCGCGGGTTGCGCGCTTGGCGTGCGGCGCGCATTTTGGTCTTGAAGATGCCAAGACCGGCCACGGAGACTTCGCCGCCCTTTTTGAGCTCTCCGACAATGCCTTCTATCATGGCTTCGACGGCGCGTTCGGCGTCTGCCTTGGTGGTACCAAGTACGCCGTGCACCTTCTCTGCAATATCCTGCTTATTCATGATGGATAGTTAATTGATATGAATAATAATTCATATCGTCGTCGCTCGCTCGGAATCAAAAGCAAGCTTTTGTTCTCTCGCTTCGCTAGACGATAATGGAAAACCTCTACCAAACCCTGTGGGGGTAGTATACCCCCCTCAAAAAACCTTGCAATAGAGCCATTTGGAGTAGTCCACAGGGCCAAAAGGGGCAAAAAAACGGCCCCACCTTAGGTGGGGCCGGGTATCAGCTCGTTAGTTCAAAGCCGGCGAGCTCGATTGCCGCTTCGGCAAGCTCGGGCTGCAGCGCGGGACTTGATGCCCAGTAGACCTCACCCCGTATTTTTGGGTTGAGTAGGCGTCCTATCGCCAAGCGCGGAGTCACCACAACCCCATAGTCGAGAGGGGCCGTTTGGCCTTTGCAGTGTATGTCCCTCGCTTTTGCGCCTGCGATAACAACGCAGGCCGTGGCGTCGGCGTAGCGGCTCAGTATCTTTCTTCCTTCGAACGTCGCTACGGTAAACAGCGCGTCGAGACTGCCGCGCGAACAATGAAAGTGCTCGTCGCCAAGCCGCAGAATCTCGTAGCGCCTGTTCGAGAGCTGCAACGACAGCAGTTTTCGGATCGTCGAGGCTCCGATGTGGGATTTTTCGTCGATAGCGAAGAACACTCGCATACAACCCTCCCCGCATTAAGACCAGTCTAAGAAAACGATACGCCCGAGCGGCCTATTTAGCAACCTTAGCGCGCAAACTCGATAGCGCGCAGCTCGCGGATAACGTTTACTTTTATTTCGCCGGGGTATTTAAGGTCCTCCTCGATGCGCTTGGCGATGTTGCGCGCCAACTCGCGCGCCTGAAAGTCCGACATTTCCTCCGGTTTAACAAACACGCGCACCTCGCGGCCGGCGGAAATAGCGTACGATTTCTCGACCCCGCCGAAGGAGTTGGCGATAGCCTCGATGTCCTGCAAGCGTTTGATGTACTGCTCGACACTGTCGCGGCGTGCGCCGGGGCGCCCGCCGGAGATAGCGTCGGCTACTTGCACGATAATACTCTCTACCGTTTCGTACGGATATTCCTCGTGGTGCGCCTGCATAGCCTTAACCACCTCTTCGCTCACACCGAATTTTTGCAGTATGCGGCGGCCGATTTCTACATGGGTGCCCTGCACCTCGTGGTCGAGCGCTTTGCCGATGTCGTGCAACAGCGCGCCGGCGCGGGCAACCTGCGGGTTGGCACCCAACTCCTCGGCAATCATGCCGGCGATGTGCGCCATTTCGATGCTGTGTTGCAACACCGACTGCCCGTAGGAGGTACGGAAGTGCAGCCGGCCCAAGATCATAAGCAGGCGCGGGTCGAGATTAAGCACGCCGGTTTCAAACGCGGCGGCCTCGGCCTTTTCTTTAATAATTTTATTGGCATCAGCCTTCGCTTTTTCTACCGTTTCTTCAATTTTTGCGGGCTGGATGCGGCCGTCGATAATAAGGTTCTCAAGCGCCATGCGGGCGATTGCGCGGCGCAGCGGGTCGTAGCTTGAAAGTACGATAGAACCGGGTGTGTCGTCGATAATAACCTCTACCCCAGAAGCGCGCTCGAACGCTTTAATGTTGCGCCCTTCTTTGCCGATGATTTTACCTTTAATGTCGTCGTTGGGGATAGTAATAGCGGTGGCCATCGTGTCGGCGGCCACCGAGTTGCCAAGACGGTGTATCGAGGTGGTCAAAATTTCCTTGGCGCGACGCTCGAGCTTTTCGGCACCGTCACGCTCGAGCTTTTGCACGCGCATCATCAGGTCTTCCTCGTTCTCACGCTCCATTTCGCGTATAAGTTCTTGTTTGGCCTGCTCTTTGGTAAGTCCAGCCACCTTGGCAAGCTCGTCGCCGCGCTGGCTTACCAGCGCCTCGGCACGCTCTTTAATGGTGCGGACCTCCTCTATTTTCGTCTTTATGCCCTCGACCTGCGCGTCGAGCTCGGCCTGCTTTTTGTCCAAAGACTCTTCGCGTTTAAATACACGCTCTTCCTGCTTAAGCAGTTTTTCTTCCTTTTCGCCCAAGGTGCCTTCCGCTAACGCAACCTTTTCGCGCGCGGCAGCTTCGGCATCGGCGGTAATCCGCTCCGCTTTTTCGCGGGCGTCTAAGAGTATGTGTTTTATTTCGACCTCTATCGAGCCTTTACGAGCTAAAAGAAGGAGCCAGCGGAATACGTAGCCAATCACCGCGCCCACGAGCGCCGAGCCCCCGAGTAGCAGGAGTATTATTTTTATAGACATATGAAGAAAGCATAAATTTCATTAAGAAAAGCACTTCCCCACAATACCACTATTTTTTGGCAGCCGCTACCACCCCTTTTTGGGTGAAGATTTCATCAATAAGACCGTACTTTTTAGCCTCTTCGGCGGACATAAAGTAGTCGCGCTCGACGTCTTTTTCTATCTTTTCTATAGTCTGGCCGGTCGCCTTGGAGAGTATTTTGTTAAGGCGGGCGCGGGTGGCGATGATGTGGCGGGCCGTAATCTCGATGTCGGTGGCTTGGCCCTGCGCCCCGCCCCACGGCTGGTGGATCATAACCTCGGCGTTAGGGAGCGCGTAGCGCTTGCCTTTGGCGCCGGCGGCAAGGATAATCGCCGCGGCCGACGCCGCTATGCCGACGCACACCGTCGCGACATCGGGCTTAATATGGTTCATCGTGTCGAGCATCGCGAGCCCCGCGGTTACCGAGCCGCCGGGGGAGTTGATGTACAGCTGGATATCTTTTTTAGGATCTTCGGACTCGAGGAAGAGCAGCTGGGCGATAACCAAGTTGGCGGTGTAGTCCTCGATAGGCCCGGCCAAAAAGATGATGCGCTCCTTTAGCAGGCGGCTAAAGATGTCATAGGCACGCTCGCCCAAGGGCGACTTTTCGACGACCATCGGCACCAGCTGGTTGTAGATGTTTGAGTCTTTCATACGCGACACTATAACAAATAGTAGGAGCCGAGGCTATTTTTATTTCAGAGGCTCTCCTTTTAGTTCTCCCTCCAAAATTTTAAGCGCGCCTTCGTTGCGCATGACTGTTTCGATGTGGATTTTGACCAGCTCGGGGTTGGCATCGGGGAAGTGTTCTATCGCATGCTTCATTTCGGCTTCGACCGCGGTTGGGTCGGCCTCCACTTTCTCTTCTTGCGCGACCTTGTTGAGAGTTAACTGTAGCTTGGCGCGCTTTTTAGCCTGCTCGCGAAAGTCGTCGCGGAGCGCTTCTTCTGTTTTTTCGGTGCGTTTCAGATAATCGTCGAAGGTCATACCAAAACGCGTCACGTCCTCGCGCATTTGGGCCAAAATCTTTTCGAGCTCGCTTTCGATAAACAGGCGCGGCACGGCCACGGTGGTCTGCTCGAGCAGCGCGTCGATAAGTTTGCCGCGGCGGGCATCGCGCGCCGAACGGGCCTTTTCTTCGGTAATACCTTTGGTAATTTGCTCCCGCAAGTGCGCGACGCTGTCAAACGCGCCGAGCGACTTGGCAAACTCGTCGCTAAGCTCGGGCACTTCGCCGGCTGGCGAACCGTCTTTCTTGCGTGACTGGCGCAGGTCCTCGAGTGTTTTGGCGACCTCTTCCTCGGTAGCGGGCAGCGACGGTTCAAGCGCAATTTTTTCGGCCAAGTCCTTCCAGTGTTTGGGCAACGTAACTTCCGGATACGTGGTTACGCGGATAGTCAGCCCGACCGGCTGGTCGGGCGCAAGCTTAGTAATGCGTATGTCCGGGCGGCCGACGGCCTCTACCTGTACGGTGTCGATAAACTCGCGGTAAAAATCTTTTACAAAAAGTTCTACCGCCTCTTCGAGTACGGCCATGTCGCCGACTTTTTTAAGAGCCATGTCTTTGGGTACTTTGCCGGGGCGAAAACCGGGTAGCTCGATGCTCTGTGATATATGCGCCAAGGCCTGCTCTTTGTAGGGGGCAATATTCTCGGCGGGCACCTCGCCCACAAACTCTATTTCCGACTCGGGCAGCTCTTTACGTACAAAAGTTTCGGCCGTTTCTTTTAGGCTACTGTTTTTTTCGGACATCGCGCGATAGTAGCATCATTTTCTTAAGCGTTCAAATGCTCTTCAACGGGCGGCGTATGCAGCCGCTTGCTCTCCTCGATAAAAAAATAGATGCCGCCTATAGCAACTAATATAACCACGACCACAATGCCGAGCGTCGGGCCGATGCCATGCTCGTTCTGTTCGGCTGAAAGAGGTGTCTCATCCATGCCGCCAGTATAGCGCCAAAGGCGCTATCCACAGCATCTTTTTTGTGAGTCTTACAGAGAGCCGCTGAGCGCGTCTACATCGGACTGCGAGCTGCCGCTTGCTGCGGCGTCGAGGTCGGCCTGTATGGCGTCTTCGTTGGTAGGATTTTGTTCTTGGACGACCGGTGCGGTATATGCGGGAGCGCTGTTTAACACGTAGAAGTAGTAGTATGTGCCGCCGGCCGCAAGCAGTAATACCACGGCTAGCGCGGCGACACTGCCCCATACAGCGCCGTTTCCTGCTGCAGCCGCCGCTACAGGTTGGACGGGTGCTGGTACAGGCGGAGCTGCCGGCGGCGGGGTAATCGGCGTAGGTGCGGGCGTAGGAGCGGGGGCTGCGGGCTGCGGGGCGATAGGTGTTTGAGGAGGCATGAGAATGTAATTACTAATTAATTAAATAGTCGTCGTTGTAGTGGCCTGTGCCTCGGCGCGCATCGACTCGAGGGTCTTTTTAAGGGAGTCTTTTGCTACCTTGAGCGCGTCCTCGGCATCCTTTACCGCCGCGCGCACCGGCGCCACGGCTTCTTTGGGGTTAGTAGCGGAAAGTGCCGTGGTTAGTGCGGTACCAACGGCAGTTACTTTGTCCTGCGCAGAGGCTATGTCGATGCGCGCTGTGGCGAGCAAGCTTGCCGATATGTTCATATTGGTACCCTTGGCCTCGTGCTCTTTAATACGGGCGTCTATGCGCTCGGCGATAGCGCTAAGGTCGGAGATTGCCTTGGTAAGACGGTCGACGATGGCACCGACATTTTTTTGTACCGCCTCGCTAAACTTTTCCGCGGCCTTTGCTTTAGCGGCCTCGACGCGGGCCTGCACTTCCGCACGCCTGTCTTCTATTTTTTGGCGGGTTTCGAGGCGCGCCGCTTCGCGCTCCTCGGGTGTGGAGCTCCCTACGCCCTGCCGTTTAAGCTCTACTATCGCCTGCACATCAAGCTTGTGTTCGCCTATAAGATTCTGTATAGCATCAACACGGGACTTAACTGCCTCGCGTGTGGTAGAAGCAAGGTTTTTTACTCCGGCGCGGGTATCTTGGATAGTGTTTTTAATAGCGGGCCCCAGTTTAGGCTTAGGGAGCGGACGGCTGGTCGATGCGGTCACGGTTGCTTGTGCGTCCACGGATGTTTCTTGTGCAAACACCAAAGCGGGAGCAAGCAAAAGGGCGCCGATAATAGCTGCAGTGTGTATAAGGCGTTTCATGCCTTAAGTATACCTGCTGCCGCCGGCGCCCTTTTTTGAGTGTGGATATTACTTAGCGAACTTTTGTTTGTAGAGCTCGATAGATTTGTTGATGGCGGCAACAGCCTCGGCCTTGCCTTGGATGCCGCGGATCTCTACCGGCGCGGGCTTGCCCTTGAGCGCTTTGTAGGTTTCGAAGAAATGCTGGAACTCTTTAAGCGAGTGTTTGTTAACATCCGCAAGGTCCTGCACGTCCTCCCATCGCTTGTCCTCGACCGGTACGGCGATGATTTTAGCGTCGCCTTCGCCCGAGTCGATCATGTCCATCACGGCAACCGGACGCACCGCCACCAAGATGCCCGGGGCGAGTGGGTAGGTGGTGAGCACCACTACGTCGAGCGGGTCGCCGTCGTCCCACAGCGTCTGCGGTACAAAACCGTAGTCAAACGGGTAGGCCGCGTCGGAGTAGTTGGCGCGGTCGAGCTTGATAAGGCCGGTGTCTTTGTCTACCTCGTACTTGTTGTGTGAGCCTTTGGGTATCTCGATAATAACGTTCAGCTCTTCAGGCGTACCCGGAGCAATGTCGTGCCAGAGATTCATAAGAATATTGTACTACTTAATAGTTACTCAATCGGGGGGATAGCTTCGGGAGCGGGGAGGTCTTTGCCTTCTACCCCCTCTACCACCTTGCCGCCCTGCGACTGGATGTCGATGCGCCAGCCGGTAAGCTTGGCCGCCAAGCGCACGTTCTGACCGCCGCGGCCGATGGCGAGACTCTGCTGGTCCTCGGCGACTTTAATGGTCGCTTTGTGCTCCTCTTCATCGAGGCTTACCTCAAGAATCCGCGCCGGAGAAAGGGCTTCTTGGATAAATGCTTTCGGGTCCTCGTTCCACTCGATGATGTCTATCTTTTCGCCGCCGAGTTCGGACGTGACGGTCGATACGCGGACACCGCGCTGGCCGACCAACGAGCCGACCGGGTCGACATGCGGGTCGGTCGAGGCGACGGCTACTTTAGAGCGGCTGCCCGCCTCGCGCGCAATAGACTTAAAGACAACTGTGCCGTGCGCGGCTTCGGGGGCCTCCATCTCGAAGAGTTTCGCCAAAAACTCGCCCTTGGCACGCGACAGGCGCAGGTAGATACCGCGGGGCGACTCCTCTACTTGGTACAAAAGTGCGCGAATACGCTCGCCTTGGCGGTAACGCTCGCCCGGTATCTGCTCGTCGTAGGGGAGTATGCCGGTAGCGCGGCCCAAGTCGACATAAATGTTGCCGCGCTCCATGCGCTGCACGGTACCCGACACAATTTCGCCTTGGCGCGCACCGTACTCGGCCACGACCGAGACCTTTTCCGCCTCGCGAATTTTCTGGATGATTACCTGCTTGGCGGTTTGCGCGGCAATGCGGCCGTAGTCGCCCTTAGCCTCGAGCGGGAAGACAAGGTCGTCGCCTACTTTGGCGTCACGTTTAATAAACTTGGCGTCTTCTATTTTTATATGCTGCTCTTCGTTGTAGCGGGGCAGGGGCGCGATAGGGTTGCCCTCGGCATCTAGCTCGGGCTCCCGCGGCTCCTCGTTTGCCTCCTCTTCTTCGGTAATAAATCGCACGGTCGTGTCATCGACTACGGTTTTTATCTGCTGAAATTCGGTGGTGCCGGTGTTAAGGTCTATCTGCGCGCGTATGACCTGCCCTTTTTTTGCGTATTCTTTTTTGTACGCGGTCGCAAGCGCGGCCTCGATAGCCTCGATTACTTTCTCGCGCGGTATGCCGCGCTCCTCCTCGAGCTCGCCCAAAACCGAGTTTATTACTTTAAGGTCAAACATATATTAATTTTGTTATTTAATTTTTCTCATCCCGTTAAGGGACATAAGTGTTCCCTTAAATCCGGTAAAAAAATAACCGCCCCCTCAGGGCAGTTTCCAGACTTCTATAGTCTACTTCATACTATATAATAGTGTCAATGGAACGTTCTATAGGGTGGCTACAAAATGAACTGTTGAGCGAGGATGAGCGCCGGCACGCGCTTGCCCACGAGCTCGGGGTACCGTTTGTCACCTTAGAGCGCGACGACATATCGGTAGAGGCTTTACAGATGCTGCCCGAGCCGCTCTGCCGTGCTCACCAGCTGGTTGCCTATAAAACAGAGGGTGACACGCTCGAAGTGGCACTGCTTAACCTACAAGACCTAGGGGTGCTCGAGCCTTTGCGCCAGCAGCTGCGCAAAAGAGTAGTCCCGCGGCTTACCACCGCCGATTCTTTGCGCCGCGCGCTGCTGCTGTACCAAAAAACCCTTAAGGAAAAGTACGGCGCCGTGTTAACACAGTCGTCTAATCCGCGCACCATGCTCGAAACGTTGCTGCGCCACGCGATGGCCCAACAGGCGAGCGAAGTCCATATAGACACTACGGGCCGCGGCGTCTTGGTGCGCTATCGGCTCGGCAAACAGTTGCGCGAGGCAATGCAGCTCCCTGCCGCCGGTGCCGGCGTTATCGGCGCAGTGCGCTCGCTTGCGAACATCGGTTCTAAAACCTTGCCGCAAGAAGGCCGTTTTAAAGCCGACTTAGGCTTCGGTGTCGGGGTGTCGGTACGGGTTTCTTCCGTACCGGTAGTGGGCGGCGAAAAATTGATACTTAGGTTGTTGCGCGAAGACTCGACCAGCAAAGGCTTTACGCTCGAAGGCTTGGGTCTGCACGGTGCGGGCGCTACGGCTTTACGTGCGGCATTACACGACCGTAAAGGATTGGTGGTGGTCTCCGGCCCGCAAGGTTCGGGCCGCACTACGCTGTTGTATACGATGCTCGACCTGCTCAATACCCCCGAGCTTTCCCTCGCCAGTGTTGAAAAAAAAGTAGCAAGCCGTTTACCGTATGTAGCACAAACTCAGGCCGACCCCGCGGGGGGTCTAAGTATGGCCGGCGCGCTGCGCGCGGTGTTGCGCCAAGACCCCGATGTGGTCATGCTCGACGCCGTTGCCGATCAAGCGACCGCCGATCTTGCCGCTGCCGCAGGCAAGCGCGGCATACTCGTGCTTGCCGGTGTCGCCGATGAGCGGCTTTTCCCCGCGCCCGATGTGCTCGTACGCACGGGGCTGGTGCGCAAACTGTGTCAAAAACAAACCCGCGCTACCCGCACACTTGAGCGCCGGCACCTCGAGCCGCTCGAGCCGCATGCTGATTTTGCAAAAGTGCTTGCCGCGCTTAAGGAAGCTGATGCTATAGACAAAGAGCGTATCTGGAAAGAGGTCGGATACCCGGCGGTTACCGGTTGCAGCGAGTGCGACGGTGGGTATCAAGGTCATGTAGGCCTGTTTGAAGTGGTGGTGGGCGGCGAACCTCTGCTTAACCTGTACGAAGACGCGCTCTATAAGGCCGCTGCCGGCCAAACAAGCGTAGCCGAAGTGCTCCGTTTTGCTCAAGAAAAGGAAGGGAACGAATAGTGGTATATTTGCCCTGTGACCCGCAAACGTCTCGTCATTGGTAACTGGAAGATGTATATAGAGAGCGCCGAGTCCGCCAAGGACTTTGCCCGTGTGCTTAAGCGTAAAGTGCGCGGCATAAGCGGTGTCGAAGTAGCACTTGCCGTTCCCGCACCTTTTATTCCGGTTGTGTCGGCAATGTTAGAAAGTTCTGCGGTGCGTGTGGGCGCTCAAACAGTTTCGGGGCTCTCCGGCGCGCAGACCGGCGGGGTGTCCGGCGCCATGGTTAAAACCGCAGGAGGCACGTTTGCCCTTGTCGGGCACTCCGAGCGCCGCGCCCTAGGCGAGGACAATGTCGCGGTGCACGGCCAGTTGGTGGCTGCCGCATCGGCAGGGCTGGTGCCGGTCTTGTGTGTCGGCGAGTTGGAGCGCACCGAAGACGGAGGGCATTTTTCTTTTATCGCCGAACAAATACGGTCAGCTCTCTCCGGCGCACAGTCGCTCGCCGGCAAGCTCGTAGTTGCCTACGAACCGGTGTGGGCGATAGGCAAGCACGCAGACTCCGCGCTAACGTCCGCCGAGGTCCGCGAGATGGCGATTTTTATACGCAAAACATTGGCCGACGTGCTTGACCGTAAATCGGCGCTTAAGGTGCCGGTGCTCTACGGCGGCTCGGTGGAGCCTGCAAACGCCGCCGCACTTATCGCCGAGGGCGACATCGCGGGCCTGCTTGTAGGCCACGCGAGTGCCGATGTTACTTCCTTTGTTGAAATTATTTCCGCATGCAAAAAATAAAAAGTGTTACCGAGGCGGAGGTTGCAGGCAAGCGCGTGCTCGTGCGCGTGGACTTTAATGTGCCTCTTAAGGACGGCGCAGTGGCCAACGACCTGCGCATACGCACGGTGTTGCCTACACTCGACTATCTCCATGCCGCGGGCGCCGCAACCGTAATCATTCTTACAAGTTTAGGAAGACCCGAAGGCAAGGTGGTTGAGTCTTTGCGTCTTGCGCCGGTCGAGGCCCGTCTCCGCGAACTGACCACGGTACCGTTTGAGATGCGCGAGAACCTGCGCTTCGACCCGCGCGAGGAGGCCAACGACCTGGGGCTTGCACAAGAGCTGGCAAGCCTCGGCGATGTGTATGTAAACGAAGCGTTTGCGGACTCACATCGCGCACACGCCTCGATTGCCGGCGTACCGAAGCTGCTCCCAAGCTACGCGGGCCTGCGTTTTATGGAAGAGGTGACTAAACTGACCGCCGCACTTACGCCGCCCGCAGGCTCGGTAGCGGTTATAGGCGGTGCAAAGTTTGAAACAAAGGTGCCGTTGATACAGAAATTACTTTCACTCTATGCCGAAGTGCTACTTGGCGGCGCACTTGCCAACGATGTTATCAAAGCGCGCGGGCTCCCGTTTGGCGGTTCGCTGGTGTCGGCAACACCGGTTCCGCCCGCAATAGCGGCTGACGAGCGTTTGGTAGTACCGACCGACGCCGTGTTTGCCGAAATAGGCAGCAACGCCGAGCGCTCGGGCAGCGTGGTAGACATCCGCAAGAACGAAAGTCTGATAGATATCGGTCCGCAAACCGCCGCATTGTGGAGCGGCAAAATTTCTACAGCGCCGTTTGTGTTGTGGAACGGCCCGTTGGGTATGTACGAGCAGGGCTATGCCGAGGGCACCGAGGCGCTTGCACGAGCACTTACACAGAGCACCGGTACGGCGGTTGTGGGCGGAGGAGACACCGCCGCGGCGGTAGAAAAATACAAATTTGACCCGCAGAAAGTTTTTGTTTCTACCGGCGGCGGCGCAATGCTGCAATTTTTGGCCGACGGCACCCTGCCGGGTATAGAGGCTCTTAGAGCTTCTGCGGTATAAGGTGGATGTGCGCGTGGGGCACGTCTTTGCCGATGATGGAAAGTTGCAAATAATCGGCTCCCGTTTCCTCTTTTAATTTGAGTCCGAGCATCTGTGCCGCACCAAACCACTCGTCCGCGGTCTCTTTAGGCACTTCGTAAAACCATTGATGATGCTCCTTAGGGATTACGAGCGTATGCCCCGGCGCTTTGGGGTGTATATCGGGGAAGGCGACCACATACTCGTTTTCATACGTAAAGTGTGTGGGTATCTCACCGCGCACTATCTTACAAAAAATGCAGTTTTCCATACTTCCAGTATATACTTTTTGAAATGAGGTCCTACAAGGTACGCGATTCCCTGCATAACGACCTTGTGGCACATCTACTTCTTTCCCGCGGCGTTGAGCCTCTTTTGCACGAGCAGTTTCTTACTCCCGACTTTATCCGCGACAGCCATGACCCGTTTTTACTGCCTGACATGCACAAGGCGGTAGAGCGGATTCTTTCGGCGAAAAAAAATAACGAGAAGGTGGCGGTGTGGAGCGACTACGACTGCGACGGGATACCGGGCGGCGTTATGTTGGTGGAGTTTCTGCGCACGATGGGGCTTAGTGTCACACACTACATACCGCATCGCCACACCGAAGGGTACGGGTTGAACACCGAAGGCATAGACGAACTTGCCGCGGCGGGAGTCAAAGTAATGATTACGCTCGATCTCGGCACGACCGACGTCGCACAAATTGCCCACGCCAACAAAAAAGGAATCGACACGATAGTAACCGACCACCACCTGGTTCCGTCGCTCGAGCACGTGCCTGAAGCGTTTGCGCTTATCAACCCCAAGCGCCCCGACAGCAAATATCCGTTTGACGGTTTGTGCGGCGCGGGCGTCGCGTGGAAGTTGGTGCAAGCGCTGCTCGTCAAAGAGCGACCCGCGGGCTTTGGCGAAGGGCAAGAAAAGTGGCTGCTCGATTTGGTGGGCATTGCGACACTGAGCGACATGGTGCCGTTGGTGGGGGAAAACCGGATGCTCGCACACTCGGGGCTGCGTGTCATGCGCCGCGGCCGCCGCCCCGGCATCGCCGCAATGCTTAAGCTACTAAAAATACATACCGCGTCGCTTACCGAGGATGATATTACGTTTATGCTCAGTCCTCGCATCAACGCGGCTTCGCGCATGGAGCGGCCGCAAACCGCCGCCGAGCTGCTTGCCGCGACAACCGAGGAAGAAGCAATGGAGCGCGCCATAGCCCTTAATCACATTAACGACGAACGCAAAGGCTTGGTCGCCGCTACGGTTAAAGAGGTCAACAAGCGTGTGTCGGAAAGCGATTTGACCAAAAGCCCCATTATAGTCATGGGCAACCCCAACTGGCGCCCCGGTATTTTAGGTTTAGTGGCCAACACATTGGTCGAGGCGCACGCAAAGCCGGTATTTTTGTGGGGCCGGCAGGGCGGTGAGGAGCTGCGCGGCAGCTGCCGCAGCGATGGCTCGGTCAATATGGTGGAGTTAATGGGCGCCGCACGCGAAGTGTTTGACCACTTCGGCGGACATTCGGCCTCGGGAGGATTCTCGGTGCTCGAAGAGCGGGTGCATGAGTTGGGCCCCAAACTTAGTGCCGCGTACGAAAGCGTGCGTAACCAAAATGCCGTCGTCGAGGAGATACTGCTTGACCGCGAGCTCGAGCTTGCCGAAGTGTTCCGCGCGTACAACAACATAAAACAACTGGCGCCGTTTGGCGTGGGCAACACTAAGCCGTTATTTATATTTCCTGCAGTGTCTATCACTACGGTGCGCGCCTTTGGTAAGACACATAATCATTTAGGGCTTACGCTCGGGCAAGGCAGTGCGGCTATAGAGGCAATGTCTTTTTTTGCTACACCCGAGTCGTTTACCAAAAAAGCGGTAGCGGGGGAGAAAGTTGATGTGGTAGGGCACGTCGAGGCCGGCTGGCGCGGCGGGAGCCGTATCCGTGTCGTTGATATATTGTAAGTATGGAAACTATTTTGATTTTTTGCGACGGCGCGAGCAAAGGCAACCCCGGCCCGGGCGGGTGGGGCGCTATTGTGCTCGCCCGCGAGCAGGTGACCGAGCTTGGCGGCTACGAAAAATTAACTACCAACAATCGTATGGAGTTGCGCGCTGCAATAGAAGCGCTGCGCGAGCGGCATGTGGGCGTGGGCGGACAAACAATTATCCATACTGACTCTTCGTACGTTATTAACGGTATTACCAAGTGGATACACGGCTGGAAGAAAAACGACTGGAAGACCAAAGACAAAAAACCGGTTATCAACCAAGACTTGTGGCAGTCGCTCGACGCGGCCGTGGCCGCGCACGGGCGCGATATTGAGTGGCGTTATGTAGGTGGGCACGTAGGCATTGCGGGCAACGAGCGCGTCGACACTATTGCATCGGACTTTGCGGAAGGTAAAAAAGTAGTGTTGTACTCCGGTCCGGCAAGCGGCTATGGGGTAGATATTTCCGATCTGTCGTTTGACCACGTAAAACAAAAATCGAAATCCTCTTCGAGTGCGCGCTCTAAAGCAAAAGCGTTTTCATACATAAGTGTCGTCGACGGTGTGGTTGAGATACATAAAACATGGGCCGACTGCGAGGCCCGCGTGCGCGGCCGCTCCGCGCGCTACAAAAAAGCACTGTCCGCGGCCGAAGAGGCCGAGATCATCGCCGCATTTTCATCGTAGACATGCCGAAGGCACCAGCGCTTGCAGTAGGAGTCTTGTGTTTCGCCCTGCTGTTTATAGTGCGGGTAGAGTTTTTATTTTCAAGCGAAGCGGCCCAAAGTCTGCCGCGTTATATAGGCAGCGTCGTAATGCTTGAGGGCGTGGTAAGCGCCGATCCCGATGTTCGCGAGGCGGCAGTACGCGTTATGGTACGGGTACACGGCGTAGATGATGTATCGGGCAGCGGTACACTGCTCGCCGTGTTGCCCAAAGGAACAGCCGTTTCGTATAACGATACGGTGGTGTTGCGCGGTGCGCTTGAGACGCCCCGGGCATTCCTTACCGACACGGGACGCGTCTTTGATTACCCCGGGTACTTGCGGGTGCGCGGCGTCTCGGCATTGATGCAAAAGGCGGTGTTGGTAGAGCGGATAGAGAGCAATCCTACGGTGTTCGGTCTGCTCTACAGCGCTAAGCACGCGTTTGAACGCTCGATAGAGCGGATACTGCCCGCGCAAGACGCACATTTACTTGAGGGGATTTTGCTCGGCGAGCGGCGCGGTCTGTCGGAGGAGCTGACGACCGCGTTTATTATTGCCTCGCTTATACACGTGGTCGTGCTATCGGGTTACAACATTTCTATTGTTGCCGAGGCGGTGTTGCGCGCCACCGGATTTTTGCCGCGCACCGCGCAGTACATGCTGGGCATCGGGCTAATGCTGTTTTTTGTGCTGATGACCGGCGCAGGCTCCACGTCATTACGTGCGGGCATTATGGCGCTTATTGCCGTGCTGGCGCGGTATTTGCGGCGGCCGGCAGTGGCTTTGCGCGCACTTGCGGCCGCCGGGGTAGTGCTGGTACTTCTTAATCCGTTGGTCGTACTGTATGATCCGTCTTTTATACTCAGTTTTCTTGCAACGTTCGGACTTATTACGCTTGCGCCCGCAATCGAGCAGCGGCTCCGCCCGTTTCTTGGCGGGTTTCCGCAGCTGCAATCAATAGCCGCATCAACTATTGCGGTACAAATGTACATTTTGCCCGCACTGCTGTACTACACCGGCGTGCTGTCTCTCGTCGCATTGCCCGCGAACCTTGTCGCGTTGCCGTTTATCCCGTTTGCAATGCTTTTTGGTTTTGTTGCGGGCCTGTTAGGGTTTATACACCCGCTTCTCGGGCTTCTCCCCGCATTACTTTCAGACCTTGCATTGCGGTGGCTTATGTTTGTGGCGCAGACGGCAAGCGTTCTGCCGCTTTCGCATATAACGATACCGCCGTTCCCTTGGGTTGTAGCGGCGCTTGTGTATGTACCGCTTACTTGGTTAGCGGTACGAATCTATCTTCGATTACCGACCAATTTAAATTCTTAAAAAAGGCGTCGACATAGGCGGCTTTGCCCGCCGCGCCGTGGTCTAAAAGATACGCATGCTCCCATACATCGAGCGCAAGGACTATAGGGAGTGTCGCAAAGTGCCCTTGGTGCTGTTCGCCCACAAAACTCATATGAAAAGCGCCGTTTTCGGGGTTGTAGTACAAGTTGCTCCAGCCCGGCCCGCGCATCATGGCTGTTTGTCGTACGCGTGCCACTGCCGACTCAACACCACCCCAGTGTTTGGTGAGTGCTTGTGCGAGCGCCGATTCTGCACCGATAGGCTGCGCGCCGCCCTCGAGTTGGGGGAAATACAGCTCGTGGAGCTTCATGCCGTCAAACTCAAAGGAATGTCGGCGGCGCAACTCGGCTATGGCAAGCGCGTTTTTGTCCGGGTCGCTAAGCAACCCTTCGATGGCCGCGCTGATGGCGTTAAAATTTTTGACATAGCCGCCGTAGAGTCCGAGATGTTCCTCGACCGACTTGGCTGATATACCGTCGAGCGTAGGAATTACAAACTTTTTCTCTGTGTATTGCATGGTTGCCAGTATAACATTGCGTGGTACTGTAACGGCAGAAGGGGTTTTAGTAACCGTGCGTACCATCTTAACAAGGCATGCCTTGGAGGGGCCCATGTCTTCTAAAGTCAGAGCCGCGGCGGTCTTTTTATTTCGAAAAAATTAGATAAGGCCGGCTTTCTTGAGCGTCTTGTATGCCCCGTTTTTGGCGATGGTCTTAAGGCCTTGGGTTGAAACGGTGATAGTGACCGCGCGGTTAAGCTCCGGCACGAAAATGCGCTTTTTTTGCATGTTCGGCTGCTTGCGCACCTTGCCGGTGGGGTTAAACTTGGTGGCGCGCACGCGGTTAGAGTAGCCGCCGGCTACTTTGGAAGTTTTGCCCGTTATGTCGCAAACTTTTGCCATGCCGCACTATGCTATCATTATTGTCACGAAATGCAACCGGATATTATTTTTGCGCTCCTTATATTGTTTGTCTCGGTAATACTCCACGAGGTGGCGCACGGCTACATGGCCAACTGGCTTGGCGACCCGACCGCGCGCCTGCAGGGGAGGCTCACACTCAATCCTATTTCGCACGTCGATCCGGTGGGCACCATTGTTTTGCCGCTGCTGTTGGTATTGTCGCACTCGCCGATATTTTTTGGCTACGCTAAACCGGTGCCGTACAATCCCTACAACCTAAAAGGCAAGTATGACGAGTCCTATGTGGCGTTTGCGGGGCCGGCCACTAACATCATACTTGCGCTTATATTCGGCTTAACTATCCGTTTTGCCGGCGCGGTACTGGGGCCCGACCTAGTAACGGCCTTTGGGACGATAGTCTATATAAACATGCTGCTCGCGCTGTTTAACCTTATCCCGCTGCCGCCGCTCGACGGCAGCAAGGTGCTTGGCGGGGTGTTTGAGGCCGTCTCTAACCGTCTTGCGCGTTCGTACGAAACGTTCCTTATCAACTTTCAACGCATTGGCATGCTGCCGATGATACTGGTCGTTATCCTTATCTTTACCTTTATTTTACAGCCGGTGTTTACGCCCGTACTACAGACGCTCTTTACTCTTTTGACAGGCTTGTCTCTATAAGATAGAGTGTGCGCAACGCCTTCGGGGCGCCTGCCTGCCGGCAAGGCAGGTTTTCATTTGACCAAATAAATGGCACGTATCTCACAACTCGTACGCAAGGGTCGCAAAGCGCGCCCCAACAAAACCAAGTCGCCCGCTTTGGCGCGCGGCTTTAACCTGCTTAAGAACCGCCCCGTCTACTACCCGTCGCCCTTTAAACGCGGCGTGTGCACTAAGGTAACCACCACGACCCCCCGCAAGCCTAACTCCGCTATCCGCAAAATCGCCCGCGTGCGTCTTACAAACGGCATGGAGGTTACTGCCTACATCCCCGGCGAGGGTCACAACCTACAGGAGCACTCGGTGGTCGTGTTGCGCGCCGGCCGCGTAAAAGACATTAACGTTCGCTACACTATTGTGCGCGGTCGCTTGGACGCCGCCGCGGTAGAGAAGCGCAATGTCAGCCGCTCGCGTTACGGTGTTAAGCGCCCCAAAAAATAAACCTATATGCGTCGCCCCGTAAAAAATCGTAATATCGCCGGACCGGACCTCAAGTTCAACTCTGTCCGCGTGGAAAAGTTTATCAACTCCGTCATGTGGGACGGTAAAAAGTCGACTGCGCGCGAGGTGGTCTACGATGCCTTTGATATCATTAAAGAAAAAGCAAAGGTAGAAAATCCGGTAGAGCTGTTTGAGACCGCTATCCGCAACGTATCTCCGCAGATGGAGATCCGCTCTCGCCGTGTCGGTGGCGCCAACTACCAAGTGCCGCGCGAAGTTAACCCCAACCGCAAGCAAGCGCTCGCGTTTCGCTGGATACTGCTTGCCGCTCGCGGTGCCAAGGGCAAGCCGATGGCGCAAAAACTCGCGTCCGAGCTGATGCTCGCCGCCAACAACGAGGGCTCTGCATTTAAGAAAAAAGAAGACACCCACCGCATGGCCGAGGCCAACAAAGCCTTCGCCCACTTCGCGTGGTAAAACTATAGGGTTCGGGGCTTTTTTTATTTCTACATCACCATGAATCGCGACTATCCACTCGAAAAGCTGCGCAACTTCGGTATCATCGCGCACATCGACGCCGGCAAGACCACCACGTCTGAGCGCGTTTTGTATTACACCGGCTCGCAGCACAAAATAGGCGAGGTGCACGAGGGCGAGACCACTACCGACTGGATGGAGCAGGAGCGCGAGCGCGGCATCACCATTACCGCGGCGGCTATTACCTGTTTTTGGACCAAAACAAACGAGCCCGACAAAAAGTCGCTCGACAAAAAGTACCGCTTTAACATCATCGACACCCCCGGACACATCGACTTTACCGTAGAGGTTAAGCGCTCGATGCGCGTGCTCGACGGCGCGGTCGTCGTTTTTGACGGCGTTGCCGGCGTAGAACCGCAGTCCGAGACCAACTGGCGCTATGCCGACGAGGCACAGGTGCCGCGCGTCTGCTTTATCAACAAGATGGACCGCACCGGCGCCAGCTTTGAAAAGTCGTACGCTTCTATCCTCGACCGCCTTACTAAATACGCGGTGCGCATGCAGCTCCCTATCGGCGCCGAAGGCGACTTCGACGGTGTTGTCGACCTGTTGACCATGAAGGCCTACAAATTCGAAGGCGAGATGGGCAGCAATGTTATCGAGTACGATATCCCCGAAAATCTTAAAGCCGACGCGGCGAAGTACCATGCCGAGCTGGTAGAAAAAATCGTCGAGCACGATGACGAGCTCATGACCGCGTACCTCGACGGCAAAGAGCCGACGATGGAGCAGCTTAAAGCGACGCTCCGCAAAGCGGTTATCGCCAACAAAATCTTTCCCGTATACACGGGCTCCGCTCTTAAAAACAAAGGTGTGCAGCTGGTGCTCGATGCGGTGGTCGACCTCTTGCCGTCGCCGCTCGACATGCCGGCGGTTAAGGGCACCGACCCTAAAACAGGGGAGGAGGTCTTGCGCCACGCCGATGACGCCGAGCCGTTTACTGCCTTGGCATTTAAACTGCAGGCCGACCCGTTCGTGGGCCAGCTTACCTTCTTCCGCGTATACTCGGGCACTATCGAGGCGGGCTCGTATATTTACAACTCCTCAACCGGCACTAAAGAGCGGTTGGGTCGTATTGTGCGCCTGCAGGCCAACGAGCGCGAGGAAGTTAAAAAAGTTTTTGCCGGCGAAATTGCCGCCGCCGTAGGCCTTAAAGACACACGCACCAGCCATACGCTCTGCGACGAGGCAAACCCGATTATTCTCGAGACGATTAAATTCCCCGAGCCGGTTATTTCTTTGCGCATCGAGCCTAAAACAAAAGCCGACCAAGAAAAGATGGGCATGGCGATGAAAAAACTTGCCGACGAAGACCCGACCTTTAAAGTGTCTACCGACGCCGAGACAAGCGAGACGCTTATTGCGGGCATGGGCGAGCTGCACCTCGAGATTTTGGTTGACCGCATGAAGCGCGAGTTCGGCGTCGAGGCCAACGTCGGCAAACCGCAGGTAGCTTATCGCGAAACGATTACGCAGGAGGCCGAAGCCGAGGGTAAATACATTAAACAAACGGGCGGCAAGGGCCAGTACGGCCACGTGCGCCTGCGTATCAAACCGCTCGAGCCCGTTAACCCCGACAAAAAGCAGGCTAAAAACGTTACCCGCGAGGAGCACTTTGAGTTTATTAACTCAATCAAGGGCGGTGTCGTCCCCAACGAGTTTATCGGCCCGGTAGAAAAGGGCGTGCGCGAGGCGATGGAACGCGGCTTTGTGGCAGGCTTTAAAATGGTAGATATTTCGGTCGAGTTGTACGACGGTTCGTACCACGATGTCGACTCGTCTGAAATTGCGTTTAAAATCGCAGCGTCTATGGGCTTTCAGGAAGCTGCTCAGCGCGCCAAAGCGGTGTTGCTTGAGCCGATTATGAAAGTCGAGGTAGTGGTGCCCGAGAAGTTCATGGGCGACATCACCGGTAGCCTCAACTCTAAGCGCGGCCAGATAGAAGGTATGGAAGAGCGCGGTCTTGCCCGCGCCATCAAGGCCAAAGTGCCGCTGTCGGAAATGTTCGGCTACACGACCGCGCTGCGTAGTATGACCGAGGGCCGTGCCAGCTTTACGATGGAGTTCGACCACTACGAAATTGTGCCCCCCAACGTCGCCGCGACTATCGTCGCCGGCCGTAAATAAAAAGATTTTCACAACCGCCCCGCAAGGGGCGGTTTTCTGTTACTTGCGTGTTTGCGACAAGGTGCTTCAATATACTAAGACGCACGGCACTAATACTGAACGTATAAAAAAGGGAGTCGGTCATGCAGTCGCCGCTGCCTACCCTGTGGGACACTCTCCACGAAAACGAATACAGGCCTGAGCCATTGAAAGCTGACTCGAACAGCTTCGGCTTCTTTCTGCCGTTTCCGGGAGGGAAGGGTTACAAGGTATCGAACAGCATCTTATTGCGCTGTGACATTGAGTGGGCGCCGCGCGAACAGGGTGTATTCGTTAACGTAGCGCTTCCGGATACCGACTTCAGCGTAGTGAAGGACCAACAAGACTTTCTGAACAATCTTGAGCAGGAGATGATGAACTTCCTTTACTCGATGGCGGTGTTCGACGATGATGACGAGGAATCCTTGCCGGACAGCAGCTTCTATCTCTGCGAGGCAAAGGGCTCCTCTCTGCTCACTCCCGTGTTCTCTACGGTGATCGAGTACGAGGACGATGAAGATCTTGTGGAGCTTCCTCAACGGATGGCCGTCCACACTCAGTACTCCGCCTGTGCACTCTGGCTCGCGCACCCAGTTTTCGCCTTTATCAAGCGCGAACGCAGGGAGCCTACGGCTGGGGAACGGTTGCGCGAGTTGCTGATAGCCCACGGCAACTCCCAAGTATTGCGCCCTGAGCCGGACCTGCCGCCCAACGTCAGACGGTGCCCTCAGCCGGTCATCTACTTTCCCGATGGTCTCTTCGGCGGGAAGATATCCAAGCTCCGCCCCCAGTAGGGGCGGTTTTTCTTTTGGTGTATAGTAGCGGCATGCAAACCAAAGTACTTGCGGGGCTGGTCGCTATTATTGTGGTCGCGGGCGGATTTTATATTTGGAACAACAAGGCGCAAGCGCCGGCAGGGGAGAAGCGGGCGATGCACTGGACGTTTACCGATGCGGGCGAAAATACGGCGGGCAACCCGCAAACCAAGGTGTCGCTTAACGACCGTGTAATTGGTACGTATGAAGGTTCGTGTTCAGAGATAGACGGCTCGGGCTGGACTTTGCTCGCGGGCGAAGTCTCGGGGGTTATTTGCTGGTTTGCCGGCGGCGGCAAAGAGGTAGGCGTCTTTGCGCTCGAGTCCGGCGACGGGTACGAAGTGATGGAGGGCGACCTCGACGAGGGCTCGGCCGAAGTGGCCGGCACGCGCGGCAACTTCAAAATACTCTTCACTATCTAGCCCGCCTGCCGGCGGGCAGGTTGCAGACCGCGGAGGCGTCTGCTACTATAGGCCGCAATGCACTAGGGCGTGCTTTCCTGTGCTCGGGCTTATTATATTAGTAACTTAGTTAAATTATTGTATGGCAACTTTTGAACGTGCTAAGCCGCACCTCAACGTAGGCACCATCGGCCACGTCGACCACGGCAAAACGACGCTCACCGCGTCTATTCTCCATGTCCTCGACATGGCAAAGTCGCAGGGTTACGGCGCCCGTGTGGAAGGCGTCGACGGTATCGACAACGCTCCTGAGGAAAAGGCGCGCGGTATTACCATTGCGCTCCACCACAGCGAGTACGAGACCCCGAACCGCCACTACGCGCACATCGACGCGCCGGGCCACGCCGACTACATCAAAAACATGATCACCGGTGCCGCCCAAATGGACGGCGCAATCTTGGTGGTTGCCGCGACCGACGGCGCTATGCCCCAGACCCGCGAGCACATTCTCCTTGCCCGCCAAGTCGGCGTGCCGAAGATCGTCGTCTTTCTTAACAAGGTAGACATGGTTGACGATGCCGAAATGGTTGACCTCGTTGAGGCCGAAGTAAAGGAGCTCCTTGCCAAGCAAGGCTACACCGACTCCCCGGTCATCAAAGGCTCGGGCCTCAAGGCGCTCGAGGCAAAGACCTTGGACGATGAGTGGGCCAAGAAGGTGCTCGACTTGGTAAACACGCTCGACACCTACATCCCAATGCCTGTCCGCGACCTTGAAAAGCCGTTTCTTATGCCGGTCGAGGACATCTTCTCGATTGAAGGCCGCGGTACGGTAGTTACCGGCCGCATCGAACGCGGTATCCTTAAAGTAGGCGAGGAAGTTGAAATCGTCGGCCTCCAGCCCACAACCAAAACGACCATTACGGGCATCGAAATGTTTAACAAGCAGCTCGACCAGGGTCAGGCAGGCGACAACGCGGGCATCTTGCTGCGCGGTACGGCCAAAGATGCTATCCACCGCGGTCAGGTGCTCGCTAAACCGGGTTCGGTAATGCCGCACACGGAGTTCGAGGCCGAGGTATACGTCCTTACTAAGGACGAGGGTGGCCGTCACACGCCGTTCTTCTCCGGCTACAAGCCGCAGTTCTATGTCCGCACGACCGACGTTACCGGCGAGGTAACGCTCCCCACGGGGACCGAAATGGTCATGCCGGGCGACACCATCACCTTTAAGGTCAAGCTCGTAGCGCCGGTTGCGCTCGAGGCTCAGACTCGCTTTGCGGTCCGCGAGGGCGGCAAGACGGTAGGCGCCGGCGTCGTCACCAAGATCGTCGCCTAAGTTATTCGTAGATTGCCCGCCCAAGGCGGGGGAACTACACACCACCAATGCCCGAAACTAAAAAAACTACTAAGCCCCGCGCTAAAAAGGCCGCAGCCGTTGCCGAAGTGCAGCGCTTGCGCATTAAAGTGCGCGCGTATGAGCACAAAGTGCTCGATGCTTCTGTTAAGCAGATACTCGACACGGCTCTGCGTTACGATGCAAAAATCGCCGGTCCGATACCGCTACCGACCGAAATAAAAAAGTATACGGTCAACCGCTCAACGTTTATCTACAAAGATGCGCGCGAGCAGTTTGAGATGCGGATACACAAGCGCGTTATCGACATCCTCGACCCGACCCCTAAGGTCATCGAGGCGCTGACCAATTTGTCGCTCCCTTCCGGAGTAACAATTGACGTAAAAATGGCATAGCTAAAAACGTAAAAGAAAAAACCGCCTCGCAAGGGCGGTTTTTTCTTGGTACGGTAGCGACAGAAAGAACTAGGGGGTGATCCATGGACATGTTGATCGAAGATCTTGTACGACGGCACAAGTACCGGCTTGTCATACTGCCGTTTGCTTTCGGCCACACTATGCTGGTGGTGGATTTACTCGCCCAGCGGAACTCCGATATCTACCCGCAGCGGGTGTTGGCGGTTGACCCGGCGACCGACAAAGGACTTATCAAGATAGCGACCTGCTATCCCGACCCGCAAGGGGAGTGCGAAAGGCCCGTCGGGAAAGAGAAAGATTTGAGCGACTACACGGGCGTAGAGCACGAACGTATGCGCCGGATTAAAGCCGAGTACGAAGTCGCTCCGGTGCTCGTCAAAAAACTCCTCCAAGACAAAATCATGCTCAACGGCAAGGGCTTCAAAAATTTGGGGCCCAACGAATATGTACTGAGCTTCAAGTGGTATCAAAAGTTTCGCACGTCCTATCGCACCATCGAGTACACAGCCTGACTTCGGTCAGGCTTTTTCTTTTCCACAGTTTATTTTCATGAAGCATTCTGTATACTAAGAAAAAGGTGCTCCTTCGTTCGTAATAAAGATTTCGGCCTGATATACATCGGGTTTTTTGTTTGGCTCGCAAGGGTACAGAAGCGCGCCGGGCAAAGAAATTAACGAAAAACTCCCCGTGCACGGGGAGTTTTTCGTATTTGCATAAAAATTGGGGCTACGGTATAGTCCTTGGGACGTTAGAAATAGCGTTGTTCATGTCCCCTCGGGGACCAATCTACAACTATGAAGTTTATCCTTGGCACCAAGGGCAAGATGCTCACTGTATTTACCGAAGACGGTCGGGCCTTTGCCGCGACCGTCATTAACGCTGCCCCCAACACGGTTACCCAGCTTAAAACCAAAGAGAAAGACGGCTACAACGCCGTGCAGGTTGGCGCGGGCGAGACAACGCCGAAGCATGTTGCCAAGGCGCAGCTCGGCCACACCAAAGGCAAGGCACTAAAGTTTTTTAAAGAGGTGCGCAATCGCGACGGCTCGGCCGAGGCAGTTGAGGTTGGCGCCGCACTCGATGTGTCCGCCTTTGCCGCGGGGGAAAAAGTAACCGTTTCCGCAATTTCTAAAGGTCGCGGCTTCCAAGGTGTGGTTAAGCGCCATGGCTTCCACGGCGGTCCGCGCTCGCACGGTCAAAAGCACTCCGAGCGCTCTCCGGGCTCTATCGGCGGCTCCGGCGGCCGCGCCGGTGGTCGCGTAGCCAAAGGTATGCGCATGGCCGGCCGCATGGGTAGCGACCGCGTTACCGTGCGCAACCTTGCCGTATTGCAAGTACACACCGACACCAACGAAATCGTGCTCGCCGGTGCCGTGCCGGGCAAGCGCGGCACGCTGGTTGAAGTTCGCGGCTTTTAAACTATATGGAATCAACTCTCTACAACATTAAAGGGGACAAGGCAGGCACTATTAACGCGCCGGCAAACATTTTTGGCCTGCCGTGGAATGCCGACTTGGTGCATCAGGTCGTTACCGCTATGCGCGCCAACATGCGCCCCAACGTCGCCCATACCAAAGACCGCGGCGAGGTACGCGGCGGCGGCAAAAAGCCGTGGCAGCAAAAGGGTACCGGCCGCGCTCGTCACGGCTCCTCGCGCTCGCCGATTTGGAAGGGCGGCGGTGTCACGCACGGTCCCCGCAAAGAAAAGAAGTACACGCAGACCGTCACTCAGCAGATGCGCCAAAAGGCTCTGCTGCTTGCACTCTCGCGCAAGTACAAAGACGGCGAAATTATTTTTGTCGACTCGCTGGTCATGACCGCGCCTAAAGCCAAAGACGCCAAGGCGGTGCTTATGGCACTCGGCAAAGGTTTTACGGGTTTTAACAAGTCTAAAAATGCCGCGCTTATTGCATTGCCCGCCCGCAACGTTGCAACGCAAAAGAGCTTCAATAACTTCAGCAACATTACGGTCGAGATGGTCGCTAATCTCAACCCGCTCTCGGTCCTCTCAAGCAAGTACTTGGTTATCGCCGACCCGAAGGTGGCGTTTGAGACGCTCGGCAAAAAGCGCGTCGTAAAGGCAGACAAATAATTATATGGAAAAGCATACCGGAGACATACTGCATAGCCCGCGCATCACCGAAAAGGGCGCCTACTTGGCCGAAAAAGGCTGCTACGTGTTTAACGTAGGCAAAGCGGCAAACAAAGGTGAGATAGCCGCTGCTATAAAAGCGGTGTACAAAGTATCTCCGCGCAAAGTAACCGTAGCCCGTGTTCCGCGTAAAACGGCCGTTGTCCGCGGTACCAACCGCACCGGTATGACGGCGGGCGGCAAAAAGGCCTACGTGTACCTTAAGGCGGGGGACAAGATAGAGCTCGCGTAACAAACTTTTATGAAATCCTACAAACCGTACACAGACTCGCGCCGCCACATGACCACGGTCTCGTTCCGTAAGCATCTGACCGTCAGCGAGCCGCACAAAGCACTTACCAAAGGAGGCAAGCGCGACATGGGCCGCAACAACGCGGGCCGCATTTCGGTGCGCCACAAAGGCGGCGGGCACAAGCGCCTCTTCCGCGACGTGGACTTCGGCTACAAAAAAATCGTACCGGCAAAAGTCGAGACGGTTGAGTACGACCCGAATCGCTCCGGCTTTATCGGTCTGCTTTTGTACAAAGACGGCGAGCGCCGCTACGCGCTGTTGCCTAAGTCGGTTAAAGTCGGCACTACTATCGAAACCGCAGAGAATGCACCTGTAACCCCGGGCAACCGCCTGATGCTCAAAAACGTGCCGGTCGGCGCTTTTGTATACAACGTAGAAATCAAGCCCGGCCAAGGCGGCAAGCTCGGCCGTTCGGCGGGCACGCACATTGAGGTTATCGCACGTGACCAAGGCTATGTCGACCTTAAAATGCCGTCGACCGAAGTGCGTAAAGTGCTCGAAATTTGCTGGGCCACCGTCGGCGAAGTCTCCAACGACGAACATCATTTGCGCACGATAGGCAAGGCAGGCCGCAGCCGCTGGTTGGGTATCCGCCCGACGGTGCGTGGTACCGCTATGAACCCGGTAGACCACCCGCACGGCGGCGGCGAGGGCCGCCAAGGTCGCGGACTCCGCCGTGCCAAGAGCATGTGGGGCCGCCCGACCGGCAAAGGCCAAAAGACCCGCACGCCCAAAAAGTACTCCAACCATCTTATCGTTTCCCGCCGCAAAGTCGGCAAGCGCGGGGCCAAGCAATAATAGAGAAATAAAAAATCGCCCCCAAGTCGGGGGCGATTTACTTTTTAGGCAACGGGGGCGGCGGTTTGCTGAGCACGTCCGTCCAGATCGTCTTTAATTCTCCGACTGTCGGCGCACGCGGGTTAGGGATGATGGGGACCTTTTCGGTCTCCAACTCCTCGGGAGTTTTGCGCATCTCAGTTGACGTTGTAGAGCGCATCACGCCCCCCGTCGTACACGACCGGTCCGTAGGCCGAGCGGTAGTAGCGCGCCGAGCCAATCAACAGAGACTGCTCCCGGAGAAATTTCGGCAGGGCTTCCCAAAAGCGCTGCTGTGTCGAAGCAAAGAGGCAGCCTCTCCGCTTGTGCCATACTACCCTGTTGCTCTCTCGGTTAAGGCACGGCTGACTGTAGTCAAAGTAGTAGAACATGCTAAGCCCTCCGTATTGTCTTCTGCCGAAACTATGCCACAAAGAGACCTTTTTGCAAGGCAATTTGCATATACAGGGGGTTTGGAGTACAGTGTGTCCACATCCCGTGTTGTGACCTAGGCGCTCGCTGCCTACGGCCGACAGGGGAGTTTTAATTGCCATGGCTCGAAGCCTCAAAAAAGGACCCTACGTAGACGCAAAGCTCCTCAAAAAGATTGAGGGCAAGAAGCCTCTTGCTACAGAGGTTATTAAGACGTGGGCACGCCGCAGCCAAATTGCCCCCGAAATGGTGGGCTTTAAGTTTGGCGTACACAACGGCAAAACCCATATCGATGTGCTCGTAAGCGAAGACATGGTGGGCCATCGTTTGGGTGAGTTTAGTCCGACCAAGAAGTTTATCCGCCACGGCGGTAAAATGCAGAAGGAGCAGGAGGCCAAAGCCAAGGAGGGCGAGATTGCCGCAGCGCAGGCGGCCAAGGCGGCAACCGATGCGGCCGGCGCCAAGAAAGCAGCCGCTAAATAGTATATGTCTACCTCTACCGCATCACTCAAAAACTACCGTCAGGCGCCGCGCAAAGTGCGCTTGGTGGCCGACCTGGTGCGCGGTAAGTCGGCAGTGCGCGCACTTGCGCTCCTCGAGATGCTCCCTAAGCGCGCTTCCGAGCCGATGGCAAAACTTATTAAGTCCGCCATCGCCAACGCCAAAGACGCGTCCGCTACCGAGCTCTACATTTCTAAAATTGCGGTCAACGGTGGGGTAGTGCTCAAGCGTTCGATGCCGCGCGCCCGCGGCCGCGCCTTCCAGATACTCAAGCGCACGAGCCATGTGACTCTTGAGCTCGACAAAAAGGCCCCGAAAAAGGAAAAGGCCCCCGCCGAAACCAAATAATTTTTATGTCTAAAGTAGTCCATCCATTTGCACACCGCCTCGGCATCCTTAGGGACTGGCGCCATCGCTGGTTTGCTACCGGCCCCGCCTATGTCGAAAATTTGAAGGGCGATATTTTGCTGCGCGAGTTTTTGCTTAAAGAGTTGCGCGGTATGTACGTCGGCGGGCTCGAGATGGAGCGCGGCAAGCAGTTGCGCGTGATCATTAAGACCGCGCGCCCGGGCCTCCTTATCGGCCGTTCCGGTGAGGGCTCGGTTAAAATTAAGAACCAAATCGAAAGCTTTTTGCGCAAGCACAAACTACCGGTCCCCGAGGTCAAGCTCGATATCGAGGAAATCCGCACACCGGAGAGCAATGCCGCCATTGTCGGCTTTATGGTTGCCGAAGGCTTGGAGAAGCGCCTCCCGTTCCGTCGCGTGCTTAAGCAAACGATAGAAAAAGTAATGGCCAACCGCGACGTTAAGGGTGTCCGTATCCAAATTTCGGGCATGCTCGGCGGCGGCTCGATGTCCCGCACCGAAACCCTTAAAAAGGGCCGCGTACCGTTGCAGACCTTCCGCTCGGACATCGACTTTTACCGCGAGCGCGCCAACCTGCCGCTCGGTGTTATCGGGGTTAAGGTATGGATCTACAAGGGCGAGGTCTTTGCCAAAAACGCCAAGGAAAATAAATAAACCTATATGATGTTTCCTAAAAAAGTTAAATTCCGCAAGTGGCACACGATGCGCCGCAACCCCAAGTCGCCCAAAGTAGCGACCCGCGGTATTACCGTTGCTTTCGGCAGCCATGGCCTGCGCGCTATGACCGAAGCGCGCGTGCGCTCTAACCAAATAGAGTCTGCCCGCAAAGTTATCGCCCGTAGCTTGGGCAAAACGGGCAAGCTGTGGGTCCGCATTTTCCCCGACAAGCCGTTTACCCAAAAGCCGCCGGAAGTGAAGCTCGGTAAGGGCAAGGGCGACCCGGTAGGGTACGAAGTGCAGGTATGGCCGGGCCGCGTCCTGTTTGAGGTAGACGGCGTTACCGACGAGGTGGCGGTTAAGTCTTTGGTGTCGGCCGCAAAAAAGCTCCCGCTAAAAGCTAAAGTAGTTTCCCGCACCCACTAAACCTATATGGCAAAAAAAGTAACCTACAACGACCGCTCCAAAGAGGAGTTGACCAAAATCGCCAACGACAAGCGCGAGGAGCTCCGCGCCTTGCGTTTTAACGCCAGCGGTAGTAAAACCCGTAATGTCAAAACCACGCGCGTACTCCGCAAGGAAGTCGCCCGCGCTCTGACGGCTCTGAACCTGCCTGACCGGCAGGCAGGTGCCCAAAAGTAATATGGAAACCAAGACTGTACATAAAAAGACATTGCGCGGCACGGTAGTGTCCGACAAAATGCAAAACACCGTGGTGGTGGCGGTTAACCGCTATGTTAAACATCCGAAGTACAAAAAGTACATGAAGATCACCAAAAAGTACCACGCGCACAATCCGGGCAATAAAGCCAAGGAGGGCGAGATGGTCACTATCCGCTCATGCCGCCCCCTTTCGAAGACCAAACACTTCGAAATAGTGTTTGCCTAAATTTATATGATCCAAGACCGCTCACTCGTAGTAGTTGCAGACAATTCCGGCGCAAAAATCGGACGCATTTTTAAAGTGCCCGGCTCTTCTAAAAAGCGCTACGCCGAGATAGGGGAGGAGGTGGTGCTTTCGGTACAGTCCGCCGAGCCGCGCAAGGCGGTTAAGAAAAAGGATGTCTTGCGCGCCGTGGTGGTGCGCCAGAAAAAGCCGTTTCGCCGCAAGGACGGCAGCTATATCCGCTTTGACGAAAACGCGGTGGTGATACTCGACACCGGCGGCAAGGACAAGAAGGAGCCTAAGGCAGGCCGCATCTTTGGTCCTATCCCGCGCGAGCTGCAGGAGCTCGGCTATCAGACGATAATCTCCCGCGCGCCGGAAGTTGTATAAACGTATGAACACTCTTCACGTAAAAAAAGGCG
>CALRFF010000001.1 GCA_943356495.1 Candidatus Nomurabacteria bacterium | reverse complement strand
TCCGCGAGCGTGTCCGAGGTGCATTCCTTCGCTTCCCCACGCAATCGGAGCGTACGGGGCAGTTTCAAGTCACCACGCGCTCCGCGCGTGCGATTAGTCGGAATCAGGATTATCAGCAAAATACATTCGAACTTTGTTTAATACACACCGCCCGAAAAGGTATATACTGTGTGCGTGAGTCTTTAATAAAGTAGTCGCACTTGTATGAACACAACTATCGCATGGGTCGTGGGCGTTATCGTGGTCTTGGGCGCGGGGTGGTACCTACTTATGGGTATGCCCGACCAGCAGGCGGCCGAACAAGGGGCACCGGAGCCCAACGGTCAGCAGTTTGAGAACATCGGTGACCCAGAGATGCTCGGTACATGGAAGAGCTCTAGCGATACCAAGTTTACGCGCGAGTTCCGCTCCGACGGTGTTATTTATGACCGCTACGAGGGCGATGCGACGGCAGGCATGGGCGGCAGCTGGGCGGTAGTCGATCCGGCACAAGAAGCACCGCTTGCTTCGCTCGCAGCGTCGCTTGCGGCCACTACGGTTATCAAAGCAACATGGAACGACGGCGCCGATGTAACCTACTTTAGCGTCAACAAGCTCGACGAAAAGTCGATGACTATCACCGACCTGTCCGGTCGCGGGGGAGTGACGGTCTTTGCTAAGATCTAGCTAACACTACACCGTGCACGACGCGCGCTCCCGCAATGCGGAGCGCGCGTTTTGCTTCCTCAAGCGTAGCGCCGGTAGTGCTCACGTCATCAACCACAATACAAACACGGTCGTGTACCAGTGCTTTGTCTGCTTGCATAGAGTTTGCAACATTTTTAAGCCGCACACTGCGAGCTAAACCCTGCTGAGTTGGTGTTGCGCGCATGCGCGCAAGCGCTCGGGGCTTGTATTCGACCGCAGCACCTAATCGGTTCATAGCCGCACGGCACAAAACTTCAGTTTGGTTGTGGCCCCGCTCGCGCCGACGGCTATGGTGCATCGGTATAGGTACCAGCAGCGGGGTACCCAACTCTTCCGCCACCACACCAAGCAGCTTTTCGCCCAACAGTGCCCCCGCAAGCACGGCGGCACGGCGGTTTGCATAGTATTTTAGCTCCCACACTAACGCCGTAACCCGCGGGTCGTGGTAGGGCAGGGCATCGCCCTGCTCGAGCGCCTGCAGTTGCGGCACGGTCAGCTCGCGTACCAGCAACTCGCTGGGGCGCGGCGGGATAATAAGGTCTATCAGTTCCTGAACCAGCGTGGCCATGTGATATATAATAATAGTATTGTGGCTTTTACCCTGCCTAACTTATCGACTCTTTTTACTAAAGAGATAAAAAGCGTCATCGGCATCGATATCGGCGCCTCCAGCATCAAAGTCGTGCAACTCCGGCGCGAAAAAGGCCGCGTCATACTCGAAACGTACGGCGCTATAGCACTCGGACCTTACGCGGGGCTCGAAATAGGCCGCGCTACCGCGCTCGGCGCGGACAAAATCGCCGAGGCGCTTAAAGATGTTATACGCGAGGCCAACGTCACGACCAACGACGCCGCCATTTCGATACCGTACGCCTCGAGCTTGGTGTCGATTTTAAAACTCCCTATGTCGGTCGAAAAGCAGCTCCCCGCGGTGGTGCCTATCGAGGCGCGCAAATATATCCCCGTACCCATCAATGAAGTACTGCTCGACTGGTTTGTGGTCTCGGACACCAAAAAAACGCCGGCCGACGGCAAAATAGAGGTGTTGTTGGTCGCCATACACAACGACACGATAGCGAAGTTTCGCTCCATAGCCAGTTCGGCGGCGCTTACTACCGCTTTTTTTGAGATAGAAATCTTTAGCGCGGTGCGCGCGGCGCTCGACCACGGGCTGGCGCCTATTGCAGTCGCCGACTTAGGCGCGGGCACCACCAAATTTTATGTCGTCGAGCGCGGGCTTATCCGCGAAAGCCACATTATTAACCACGGCAGCCAAGACCTTACGCTTGCGGCGAGCCGCGCACTTAACCTTACGGTCATGCAGGCCGAGGAGCGCAAACGCAAATTCGGTCTTACCGGCGGCCCCGAGGTGGCCGACCTTACCAAGTCGCTAGAGCTTTCCATATCACCCTTGGTGGCCGAGCTGTCGCGCACGATTGCGGGGTGGGAGCAGCGCAACAACCAAACGCTCAGCGGGTTGGTGCTTACCGGCGGGGGTTCTACGCTTAAAGGGCTTAAAGAGCTGATGCAACAAAAGGTTAATGCGCCTATACGCATGGCGGACCCTTTCGGCAAAACTGCCGCACCTGCGTTTCTTGAAAAAATTCTTAAAGATGCGGGACCGGAGTTTGCGGTAGCGGTGGGGTTAGCGTTGCGCCGTTTGCAGGAGTTGGGGTAGTGCTGTTGAAAAGCGCGTGCTTGTGTTTTTTTAGGAAGTATACTTAAAAAGAAATGGATCCTCAGGTCTCCACGTCGTTCATACCTAAAGAAGCGCTTACCGCCCAAAAGGCGCGCACCGGAGGCGTGGGGTTGTTTTTGCTCATATCGATATTTATCTTCGTGCTCTCGTTGGTGTCGGCGGGCGGCGTCTTTGCCTACACCGGCCTCCTTAACCAACAGCTCGCCAAAAACAAGGCCGACTTAGACATACAAAAAGGCGCATTTGACCCGGCGACCATACAAGACCTCCTGCGCCTCGACAGCCGTATCGAGCAGTCCAAGGCGGTGCTTGCTAAACACGTCGCCCCGTCAGGCATATTTAACTACCTCGCAGAAAGGACGCTGGTACGGGTCCAATTTTCCGGTTTTGACTACAACTTAAGCGCCGACGGCACGGCCTCTATCCAGTTAGAGGGTACGGCGGACTCCTTTTCCACTATTGCATTGCAGAGCGACGCGCTCGGCAAGAGCTCGCTCTTAAAAGACGTCATCTTTTCGGGTATTACCGTGGGCGGCGACGGCCGCGTGTCTTTTATTGTCCATGCCATCGTCGACCCTTCATTACTCTTGTACTCTAAAAATCAGCTGACCGCTCCGGCCCAAACCCAATAACTATATGCGATCCTTACTCCCCATACTCCTTCTGGTAGCAGCCGTCGGTTTGTTTGTAGGCTATACCAACAAAGCGTTTCAGGCGACCAAAACTATTGCCGCGCAAACTGCCGCCTACGAGCAGGCACTGTCTACCTCTAAACAACTGCGCGCCAAGCGCGACGAGTTGCTGTCTAAGCGCGACACCTTTTCCGCCGAGCAGGTGCAAAAGCTCGAGCGTATGCTCCCCGACAACGTCGACAACATCCGCCTTATCATAGACATCAACAACATTGCGGCCCGCCATGCCCTGACGCTCAAAAATGTGTCGCTTGGGAGCGTCTCAAGCGCTTCGGGGGCGCGCAGTGCGGCGGCCATAGGCGCCTCGGGTGACGCGATTGGTTCTGTAGAACTTGGATTTACGCTTGCATCAAGCTTTGACAACTTTTTGGCATTTTTGACCGACCTTGAACACAGTTTGCGCGTCGTCGATATGGAAAAATTGAGCTTCAAATACTCCGGTCCCGCCGATATGACCGATTTTTCGATGACTATCCGCACCTACTGGCTCCACTAATATATGGACTTCCTTAAAAAAAATAAAACAGCTATAGGAGGCGGCGCTTTGGTGGTGGCACTGCTCTACGTATACCTAACGTACTTCAACGGATCTTCGGCTCCGCTTACCGAAACAACGGTAGACCAAGCCGCCGTATCGGGGAGTCTCCTTATTACGCTAAATAGTCTGCACACCATACGGCTCGACAACACGGTCTTTAGCGACCCGGTCTTTGCTTCGCTGTCGGACTTCGGCGTCTCTATACCGGCCCAAGACGCCGGCCGACGCAACCCCTTTGCACCGATCGGCAAGGGCAACATCGGTACCACGACGCCACGATAGCCTATGAATTATGAATCTTATCTCGCTCTTAGCTGACAGTGGAGTACTAGACCGCAGCCGCATACCCGACATAACCGCGGAATTAAAAAAGCCGGGCACCACTGAAGAAAGTGTGCTGGTTAAAAGCGGCGTTGCACTTAAAGATATCCTTAAAACAAAAGGGGACTACTACGGCGTGCCTACGCGCGAGCTGGGGGAAAAGCCGGTGCCGTTTGATGTCTTGCGCTACATACCGGAAGAGTCGGCACGCTACTACAGCCTTTCTCCTTTAGGGGTTCAAGACGGCGTGCTTGAGGTCGGTATTACCGACCCCGACAACCTCGAAGCGCGCGATGCGTTGACTTTTATATCGGCAAAGATAGGGATGCCGTACAAGCTGTTTCTTATTACACAAACCGACTTTGACCGCCTGCTTACCCAGTACAAAGGTCTCTCCGGCGAGGTCGGCAAAGCACTTAATGAGCTTGAGACCGAAGTTAAAGTAGAAACGCAAAAAGACGACAAAAAGTCGTCGGTCTTTGACAACGACGATATTACCGAGACAGAAAGCAACGCCATCACCGAAGACGCGCCGGTTACCAAAATAGTCGCGACCATTTTGCGCCACGCGTCCGAGGGCCGCGCATCGGATATCCATATCGAGCCGATGGCCGAGCAGACGCGCGTACGCTTTCGTGTAGACGGCGCGCTTCTTACAAACATCACGCTCCCGCCAAAAGTGCATGCGGCAGTGGTCGCGCGCATTAAAGTGCTTTCCAACATGCGTCTCGACGAGCGCCGCAAGCCGCAAGACGGCCGCTTTTCCGCGCGGGTCGGCGGCGGCAAGGTGGACTTTCGCGTATCGACGTTTCCGACCTACTACGGCGAAAAGGTGGTGATGCGTATTTTGGGCTCGCAAACCAAAGACTGGAAGCTCGATGATATCGGTCTTAGCCCCCGCAACCTCGCGCTCATCAGGGCCGCTATTAAAAAACCCTACGGCATGGTGCTTATTTCCGGTCCTACCGGCTCGGGCAAATCCACTACGCTCTACACGCTGCTTAACGAGGTAGACCGCGACCGGCAAAATGTACTAAGTCTCGAAGACCCGGTGGAGTACACGATAGCGGGCGTCTCGCAAAGCCAAGTCCGGCCGGAAATAGGCTACACCTTTGCCAACGGGTTGCGCACCACACTCCGCCAAGACCCGAACATCATCATGGTCGGCGAGATCCGCGACGCCGAAACCGCCGAGTTGGCGGTACAAGCGGCGCTTACCGGCCACTTAGTGCTGTCGACCATCCACACCAACAACTCCATCGGCATTGTGCCGCGCCTGCTCGACATGGGCGTCGAGCCGTACCTGATACCGCCGGTGCTCATACTCGGCGTAGCGCAGCGCTTGGTGCGCACACTGTGCCCGGGCGGCGGCAAGCGGGTCAAAGTCGAGGGCAGCATGCAGGTGATGCTTAAAGACCAGTTCGCCGACCTGCCGGCCGAATATCAAAAAGAAGTGCCCGACTTAAGCGAAGTGTACCGTCTGGAGGTAACACCCGAGTGTCCGGCGGGCACGTTGGGCCGTATCGCATGTTTCGAGGTTTTTAGTATGTCCACCGAGCTCGAGCACGCTATTTTGGACCGCAAACCCGAGGACGAATTATTCCGCATTGTGCGCGCGCAAGGCATGTTTACGATGAAAGAGGATGCTATCATGAAATCAGCCCGCGGCGAGATACCGTTTGAGGAAGTTAACACGCTCGGCGGCGAGTTTGAGCTCTTTACCCAAGAGCAACCGGTTATTGCGGCGCCCGCGCCCGAGCGCATCGAGGCGGGAGACGTCGACGAGGCGGCCGCCGTTGCCGAAGCGCGCAAAGCATCGGACAAAGAGCTTAGTGTGTAGCATATCGTTATGGACTTTAAACAAAAACTCACCGGACTTATAGACCAGTTGGTTGCCCAAGGCGGTTCCGACCTCCATTGCGGCGAGGGCGTGGTGCCGACTATCCGCGTCAGCGGCACGCTTACCCAATTGGTGTCCGAACCGGCGCTTACGCGCGAGGACATGCTCGGATTTCTAACCGAAATGCTGGTGCCCGAGCGCAAAGAAGCGTTTTTAAAGACACAAGAGGCCGACTTTTCTTACGCATACGGCGACAAAGCCCGCTTCCGCGGCAACGCCTATTTTGAGCGGGGGCACATCGGCATTGCGCTGCGCCTTATTCCGCGCGTCATACGCACCATGCAGGAGCTTAACCTGCCGCCCGCGCTCGAAGGATTTGCAACGCGCAAGCAGGGATTTTTTTTGGTGGTGGGCCCCGTCGGGCAGGGCAAGACGACCACCCTCGCCGCACTTATCGAAAAGATAAACCTCGAGCGCACCGAGCATATAGTGACGATTGAAGACCCGATAGAGTATTTGTTCGAAAACAAGCGCTCGCTTATCGAGCAACGCGAAGTGCGCGTGGACACCGCGGACTTCTCCCAGGCGCTTCGGTCGGTGTTTCGCCAAGACGTTAATGTGTTGATGATAGGGGAGATGCGCACGCCCGAAACCATAGCCACTGCGGTCTCCGCCGCCGAGACAGGCCACCTTGTGTTCTCGACCCTCCACACCAACAACGCCGCGCAAACCATCGACCGCATTATCGACTCCTTCCCGCCCGAACAGCAGGGGCAAATCCGCATCCAACTTTCCGCCTCGCTCGCGGGTATTTTTAGCCAGCGCTTGGTACCGCGGATTTCCGGCGGGTTAATACCCGCGTATGAACTCTTAATAGCTACCACTGCGGTCCAAAACCTTATCCGCGAAAAGCGCACCCACGAAATCCAAACCCTTATCGAAACCGGCGCCGAAGAGGGCATGATAGATATGAACCGCTCCCTTGCCGAGCTGGTGCGCAGCGGCGAAATATCTCCCGAAAGCGCCTACTCACGTGCGCTTAACCCCAAAGTGCTCGAACGCCTTTTGTAATATCCTATGGAATTTAAGTACGAAGCATTAGACGCAACCGGCAAGGCCACCTCGGGCATTGTTAATGCCGTTAACCAAGACGCGGCTATTACGGCGCTGCAGCGCCGCGGGCTTACCATTACCGCCTTTACCCAAAGCGGCGGCAAAGGCCTCTTGTCCTCGATGCAGGGGATTACGTTTTTTGGCGGGGTTAAGTCGCGCGACTTGGTGCTGCTGTCGCGCCAAATAGCCACGCTCTTCGAGGCGCAGGTCTCTGCATTGCGCGTCTTCCGCCTGCTTGCCGAGCAGGCCGACAAGCCGGTGTTGCGCCAAATACTCACCGACATCAGCGACGACCTGCAGGGCGGCAACTCGATATCTAAGTCGCTTTCCAAGCATCCTAAAGCCTTTTCCGACTTTTACGTCAACATGGTGCGCTCCGGCGAAGAGTCGGGCAAGCTCGACCAGACCTTTTTGTACTTAGCCGACTACATAGACCGTTCCTACGAGCTAACTAGCAAGGCCAAAAACGCGCTTATCTACCCGGCGTTTATTCTCGCTACCTTCGTAGCGGTTATGGGGCTCATGCTCACGGTCGTCATTCCTAAAATAGGCTCCGTTTTGGCCGATTCGGGGCAAGAGCTGCCTATCTATACCCAGATAATCCTTAACCTCTCCAACTTTTTGGTGGACTACGGCATCTTTTTGCTCATCGCTTTTATCGTAGGCGGGTACTTTTTCTACCGCTATATACAAACGCCGGCGGGGAAGCTGGCTTTTTCCCGCAGCCAGTTGTCTATACCGTATGTCGGCGAGCTGTACCGCAAACTCTACCTTTCGCGCATAGCCGACAACCTGCATGTCATGCTCTCTTCCGGCATATCGGCGGTCCGGGCGCTTGAAATAACCGCCAACGTGGTCGAAAACGATATTTACGAGCGCATACTGCGCGAGGCTATCGAGGCGGTCAAGGCGGGCCAGCCATTATCCCAAACCCTCGGTTCGCACCCGCAGGACGTACCGGCAATATTTGTGCAGATGATCCAAATCGGCGAGGAGACAGGCCAAATGGGCAATATTCTCGAGCGCTTGGCGCACTTTTACAACCGCGAGGTCAACGCCGAGGTAGACACCTTGGTCTCCCTTATCGAGCCTATTATGATTGTCGCCCTGGCGCTCGGCGTCGGCTTCCTCCTTGCGGCGGTGCTCCTGCCTATCTACAACACCGCCAGCAACCTCTAGGCCTATATCGTAGGCAGGCTATCCACAAGGGGGGTTTTGCCACTATAGGGAAGGGGCTTATACTAAAGGGCGTCCAACCAATCTTATTATTTATTTATTGGATATTAGTACTATATGAAGAAATTTATCGGGCGGGGCTTCACTCTTATCGAACTCTTGGTTGTTATAGCCATCATCGGTATTTTGGCGTCCATCGTGCTTGTCTCTCTTAACAGCGCCCGCAACAAGGGTAAAGACGCCCGCATCGTCTCCAACGTCAACCAAATCCGCGTCCAGCTCGAGTCTGACCTCACTGGTGGTGTATACCAAGACCTCTACGCAGCAGCCTCTGCGGCTAACGTAGGCGGTACTAAGGTTACGGCGGCTAATGCCAACTTGGCGACGCTCGAAACCGATGCTACAAACAACAGCACCGGCACGGCTATCACGTTCCGCGTCTCGACTAACTCGACGACCGGCTCGGCCACCGTCCCGAACGCGACCTCCTACGCTGTTTGGGGCCTGCTCAACACCGGGCAGTACTTCTGTGTAGACTCGACCGGCAACAACGGCACTTTTGCCGCCATTGTCGCCGTGGGCGGCGCTGCAACCTGCCGCTAGTCTTCTCTGTAGCTTTCAAACAAAATCCCCGGCCTACAGCCGGGGATTTTGTATATATACTGTATGGGTATGCACGCAAGGGGCTTTACCCTTATAGAACTATTGGTCGTTATCGCCATTATCGGTATTTTAGCCTCGATTGTCCTCGTGTCTTTAAGTAGCGCCCGCAACAAGGGTAAAGACACGCGTGTTGCCAGCGATGTGCGGCAAATCCGTATCCAGATAGAAAGCGAGGTCGCTATAAGCGGGGCGTATATTGCGGGGGCAAACTCCTGCATTACCGCTACGGACACTCTAAATGCGCTGTCAGGCAACAACTGCAAGACGCTTTCCGACGACATCACCAACAACGGCGGGGCCGTAAACGTCAAAGCCACGGTCGCTAGCAACAGTTTTACCGCCTACGCGCTCTACGGCAGGTTGCCGAGCGACGCTACCAAATACTTCTGCATGGACTCGACCGGTAAAACCAACAGCGTCGCAAGCGCCAACACCACCGTCGCGTGTCCGTAAGGTATACTGTTTCTATGCGTGTATCTTCACTCAAGCGGGGATTTACCCTTATAGAGCTGATGGTCGTTATCGCCATTATCGGCATTTTGGCCACTATTATTACCGGCAGTCTTTCCTCTTCCCGCGCCAAGGGCAACGATGCTCGGCGCATCGCGGATATTAAAAGCATCCAAGTATCGCTCGAGCTCTACTACAACGACAACCTAATGTATCCGAAAAATATATACGCTACGTCCGGCACGGCGCCGAACAACGGCCTTGCCCCGAGCTACATCTCGGTGGTATCCACCGACCCTTCAGGCAACACGACGCCGCAAACGTGCGCCACGACACCCACCACCGCCGGCTGCTACACCTACCAAGCATATGCATATGGCGCGAGCGCTGCGTGCACTACCAGTAACCCTTCAGTTAAGTACCACTTAGGGGTGGGATTCCAACAGACCGCCAATACCGCACTGACCCAAGACGTCGACGCGCCGCTTGCGGGTAGCGGCGTGATGGCCGGCTTTATAGCGTGTACCGGCGCCGGTGCCGGCGACTTCTCCGGCTTGGATACCGCCGTATCACCCGCCCAGTGTCGCAACAACCCCGGCAGTGCTCAGCCAAGCGGGACAGAAACGTGTTACGACGTCACTAACTAATGCTCGTCGCTGCCGCACTGCTGGGCGCGATAGGGGGGAGTTTTTTAAACGCGCTTTCATTCCGCTTGGGTACCGGCAAATCGGTTCTGCGCGGCCGCTCCCGGTGTATGCGGTGCGGGCATACCCTCGGCGTACTCGATCTAGTGCCCGTCTTTTCCTACTTGTTTTTGCGCGGCCGTTGCCGCTACTGTGCCTCCAAGGTTTCCTGGCAGTATCCGCTGGTAGAGGTCGCGGCTACCGTGCTTGCGGTGGGTATCTATTACCGTAACCCCGAACCGCTGTTGTTTGCGTATTGGTTTGTGGTGTGGATGTTGCTGTTGTTTGTCGTGGTATACGACCTGCGCCACTACATTATCCCGTGGAGCTGCTCGGGCTTGCTTGCGCTCTTGGGTTTGGTACATGTTTGGACTTTGGGATTTGATGCTTGGAGTTTTGCCGCGGGACCTCTACTAGCTGCTCCCTTGCTGCTACTCTCGTTGGTGTCCCGCGGTACTTGGATGGGGTGGGGAGACGGTGCTTTAGAGCTGGGGCTTGGTTGGTTGTTAGGACTTACCATGGGGCTTACGGGCTTTATACTCGCGTTTTGGGTAGGTGCCGCTGTGGGCATTGCGGTCCTCATACTTAAGAAGGGATATACAATGAAGAGTGAGTTGCCCTTTGCCCCTTTTCTTGTACTGGGCGCGGGGGTTGCGTACTTCTTTCATGCGGATTTTTTCTCTACTCTCCCGATACTTTTCCTCTAAGCTCTGTAAGAGCCTACCTACCGGCAGGCGGGGGTTTACGCTTGTCGAGCTGGTAGTGGTGGTCGCTATCATTGTGGTCATTACCGCCACTATCTTAATCCGCCAGGCGCGCTTCGACTCCTCGACGCTGCTGCGCAGCTTGTCCTACTCGATAGCGCTTACGGTCCGCTCGGCGCAGGTGTACGGCATTTCCGTGCGCGCCAACGTTACCGCACAAAGTAACTGCTCCGGATTCTATAGCGCGGGCGCGTGCTACGCGCCCGCCTACGGCGTGTACTTTAACAACGCCACGAGTTATCTGCTGTTTGCCGACAATAACGGCGACGGCTCATATGCGGCGGGCAGCGACACCATTGTGCAAACGTATCAGATAGGGGCGGGGTTCAGAATAAGCAAATTTTGCGCCACCCCCACAACCGGCGCTCAGCAGTGCTGGCTCAACGCGGGCGGCGGTACGCTCACGTGGCTGTCCGTGTATTTTAAACGCCCCAACCCCGATGCACTGTTTGTCTCGAGTGCCGGCGGCACCTACAACAACGCCTACATTCAAGTCTCCGCCATCAATGACCCCACCAACACACACAGCATCACCGTCTCGCCGACGGGGCAGATAGCCGTGGGCGTTTCCGGCACGTAATACGTATGACCCGACCTACAGGATTTACCCTTATCGAAATGCTGGTCTCTACGGCAATTTTTACCGTGGTGATGGTTATCGCGCTCGGCGCCCTGCTTGCGATGTCGGAAAGCGATCGCAAGGCGCAGACGCTTAAGTCGGTCATCAACAACCTCAACTTCTCTATCGACTCAATCTCGCGCGCGGTGCGCACCGGCTATGGGTATAGCAGCGGATGCGCCGGCGGCGGGGATTGCACTACGCCGCCGGGAGCTTCCTCTTTTTCTTTTTCAGCAGCCGACGGCTCGACCATCGCGTATCGTCTTGAAAATACCTCCACCGACCCGTCCGCCGGCACGGTCTGCGGACAAAGCGTGGCGATAGGTTGTCTGGCGCGTTCGATAAACGGTGGCGCATGGGCGGCGGTAACCGCCCCCGAGGTGGTTATCACCAACCTTTCCTTTTATCTTTTAGGATCAGGGCTTACTCCTTCCGACACCTTCCAGCCAAAGCTCACCGTACTGATGAGCGGCTATGTGCAGGTTACCGGTACGCGCAGAACAAACTTTAATCTCGAAACCAGCGTCACCCAACGTCTCTATGATCAATAAACTCAAACACATAGTGCGCGGCTTTACGCTTATCGAAACTTTGGTGGCGGTGCTTATCTTGGCGACCGCTATTGCGGGGCCGTTAACTATTGCGAGCAAGGGGCTTACGACCGCACTGATAGCCAAAGACCAGACCACCGCGTATTACTTGGCGCAGGATGCGGTCGAGTATGTGCGCTTTGCGCGCGACTCAAATAGGCTTAAAGGCCTCGATTGGCTCAACAGCTCGGGCGCAAGCCTTTCGACCGTGCTTACCCCGTGTGTATCAGCCGACGGCTCGGCATCCTGCTACTTTGACTCGCTCGCCAACAACCCGTCCGCGCCCACGGCCTGCAGTGGCGCGTGCCCGGTGATGTACTTTGACCCGTCAAACCAATACTTTACCTACAACAGCAGCGACCCGAACACACCCTCCTTGTACACCCGCACGGTTACTATTACGACTCCGGTGGGCGCCAACACATCCGAGGCTTCGTTGGTGGTAAAGGTGACATGGAGCGACTTGCCAGGCGTTATACACAACATTACCGTCCGCGAAAACTTGTTTAATTGGCAATAACGTATGAAAAAAAACGGCTTCACCATATTTTTTGCAACACTTATTACCAGCCTCGCGTTGGCGATAGGACTTTCTATCTACGACCTTACGGTGCGCGAGCTTAACCTGTCGGCAACCGCCAACCAGTCACAGTACGCTATTTACGCCGCCGACACCGGCGCGGAGTGCGCGCTGTATTGGGACACACAGTGCGAAGCTAGCGGGTGCAACGCGGGTAGCGCGTTTGCCACCTCGACCGAGTCGACCGTGCCGGTCGCCGGTGCAGGCTTGTTGTGCAACGGGCAAGACATCGTGGCTGCTCCATGGAGCGTAACGCAGGCCGACTACGACGCCACCACCACTATCACTATCAACTTTTCCCCGCAGCCGTACTGTGCGATAGTCACTATTGCAAAAACAGGCACCCCTGCGCGTACCACTATTATTTCGCACGGGTACAACACCTGCGCGGCGGGCGGCGTTACGCGCGTTGAGCGCGCGTTGCAGGTATCCTACTAAGCCGACGCTTTGGTCGGCTCCCCGACTGTAACGTCGGGGGCGCCTGCGATATAGTGGAAGCATGGCCCCGCGCGGCATAACGGAGCGGTATAACAAGCTTAAAGAGGCGGTCAACCGCCACCGGCACTTGTACTACGTGCTCGAGTCGCCCGAGATAGCCGACAGTGCATACGACGAGCTTGAGCAGGAGCTGGTGCGGCTTGAGGCCGAGTATCCGGCGCTTATTACACCCGACTCGCCGACGCAGCGGGTGGGCGGCGCGCCGGCCGCCGGATTTACAAAAGTGCGCCACACGGTGCCCCAATGGTCCTTCAATGATGCTTTTACTCCCGAGGACATGCATGAGTTTGATGTGCGGGTTAAAAAAATGCTCGGTACCCAAACACTCGAGTATGTCTGCGAGCTTAAAATAGATGGTCTTAAAGTGGTGCTTACCTACGAACAGGGAATCCTCCAGACGGCCGCAACGCGCGGCGACGGAGTGGTGGGCGAAGATGTAACGCACAACGTGCGTACGATTAAATCGGTGCCGCTACTCCTTACCCGACCGGTAGATGTGGTGGTCGAGGGCGAAATTTGGATGAGCGAAGAGGCCTTACAAAAAGTAAACGCGGCCCGTGCTAAAACAGGGGAGCCGCTGTTTGCCAACCCGCGCAACGCCGCAGCGGGCTCTATCCGCCAACTCGACCCAAAAGTCGCCGCCGAGCGCGGGCTCGATACGTTTGTATATGATATTGCGCGCAGCGGCGAGCCGTTGCCGCCGACACAGGCGGGCGAGCTCGAGTATGCGCGCGCGTTGGGATTTAAGGTCAACCGGCAGCACAAAGAAGTGTCGTCCATAGACGGCGCTATCGCGTATTGGGAGGAGTGGCAAAAAAAATCTAAAACACAAGGCTACTGGATAGACGGCGTAGTGGTTAAGGTTAATCGTCGCGACCAACAAGAGAGACTTGGATTTACGGGTAAAGCGCCGCGCTTTGCTATTGCGTTTAAATTTCCCGCCGAACAGGTAACCACCGTGGTAGAGGATATTGTGTTGCAGATAGGACGCACGGGTGTGTTAACGCCGGTGGCACATTTACGCCCCGTGCTCGTCGCCGGCTCGACCGTCTCACGCGCGACCTTGCACAACGAGGACGAAATTAAGCGCCTCGACGTGCGCGTGGGCGACACGGTCGTGCTGCAAAAAGCAGGCGATGTTATACCCGACATTGTGCGCGTGCTTACCGAGCTGCGTCCGCCGAAAACAAAACCCTACCGATGGCCGAGCATAGTACCCGAATGCGGCGGCAACGGCAGTATCGAGCGTGTGCCGGGGGCTGCCGCATGGCGTTGCGTCGAAAAAAATTCCTTTGCGCAGCAGCGGCGCAAGTTCAGATACTTTGCCAGCCGCGGGGCGCTTACTATCGAAGGGCTCGGCCCGAGCACCGTCGACGCGCTTATAGAGCAAGGGTTGTTATCTAACTTTGACGACTTTTTTACCTTGCAGGTGGGCGATGTACTTGAACTTGAGGGCTTTGCCGACGTATCGGCAAAAAAACTTATCGAGTCTATACGCGCCGTCGCCAAGAGCGTGCCGCTCTCGCGGCTTATTACCGGCCTTTCTCTCCCGCACGTGGGGGAAGAGACGGCTATACTGTTGGCGCAAAACTTTAAAACAATAGATGACTTAGCGCAGGCAAGCGAAGAAAGTTTAAGCGATATAAACGGTATCGGACCCATTGTCGCAAAAGCGATTGTCGGCTGGTTTGCCGAGAAGGAAAATAAAAAACTAATAGAGCGGCTTAAAAAAGTAATCACTATTAAGTCCGAAAAGTCGACCGGCGCTAAGTCACTCCCGCTTGCGGGCAAAACATTTGTACTCACGGGCTCGATGGCGAGCATGAGCCGCGATGAAGCCAAAGAAAAACTCCGCAAGCTAGGCGCGGCCGTCTCGGGCTCGGTGTCTAAAAAAACCACCTATGTGGTTGCGGGGGAGGAAGCCGGTTCTAAACTTGATAAAGCGCAGGAGCTTGGGGTACCGGTCCTTACCGAGGAGGAGTTCTTAAAACTGATACGCTAAGGTAGTATATGGCAATGATTTCGAAAGACGAGGTACAGAATTTGGCCGCGCTTGCACGGCTTAAACTCAGCGCAGGAGAGGTAGAGAGCCTGCAAAAAGATATCTCAAACATACTCGACTATGTGGGGCAGGTATCTGCTTTTTCCGCTGCTGCAACCGATGAGAAGCCGCTACAGCGCAACGTTATGCGCGACGACACGCCGCGCGCCGCGGGCGACACGCTTTCGGGCAAAGAAGAGGTGGTGCGCGCCGCGTTCCCTACACGCGAGGGCGACTTTAACGTCGTGCGCAAAATAATCCAAAAAGATGAGTAATCTCAACGAGCTTTCAATTACAGAAGCTTCAAAAAAGCTCGCCGCGGGCGAAGTAACCTCGCTGCAGCTAACCGAGGCGTGTTTGGCGGAGATAGAAAAAAGAAACGGCTCGCTTAACGCGTACTTGGAAGTGTTTGCCGACGCGCGCGAGCAGGCAAAAGCGGCAGACTCGCGTCGTGCCGCGGGGGAAAGCCATCCCTTGCTCGGTATCCCGCTTGCCGTTAAAGACAATATTTTAATCGAGGGAAGAACAGCGAGTGCGGCAAGTAAAATGTTGGAGCACTATGTAGCAACGTACGACGCGACCGCAATAAAGAAATTAAAAGAAGCAGGGGTTGTCTTTTTGGGCCGCACCAACATGGACGAGTTTGCCATGGGCGGCAGCAACGAAAACTCCGCCTTCGGTCCCGCTAAAAATCCGCATGACGAGTCCCGCGTAACCGGCGGCTCTTCCGGCGGCTCGGCTGCGGTAGTTGCGGCGCATATGGCGCTCGGTGCGCTAGGTAGCGATACGGGCGGCTCGGTGCGCGAGCCGGCGGCATTTTGCGGAGTGGTCGGCTTTAAACCGACGTACGGTGCAGTAAGCCGCTCCGGTCTTATGGCTATGGGTTCCTCGCTTGACCAAATAGGTCCGCTTACTAAAACGGTCGCCGATGCGGAATTATTGTTTAACGCCATATGCGGCGTCGATCCGCTCGACAGCACCACTGTTCAATTGCCGGCGGCTAAAGCGGATAATAAAAAAATAGGAGTACCACGCGCTTTACTTGCGCAGGGGATAGAGCCGGAGGTATTAGCACAGTTTGACCAAGCGTTAAAAAAACTACAAATGCAAGGATACGAGATTGTAGACATCAGCCTGCCGTCGGCCGGTTTGGCGCTCGCGGTGTACTACATTATTATGCCGGCCGAAAGTTCGACCAACCTCGCGCGTTTTGACGGTGTCCGGTACGGACTCTCTATTAAAGGAGAAACACTGCTTGATGATTATGCGACAAGCCGCGGCGAAGGCTTTGGCCCCGAGGTGCGCCGCCGCATTATGCTCGGCACCTATGTACTTTCGGCCGGTTACTACGACGCATACTTCGGCAAAGCGACCGCGGCGCGCGAAGTATTGCGTAAAGAATTTTCCGCTGCACTTGCAGAAGTGTCCGCAATCGCTACACCCACCGCTCCGTTCCCTGCATGGAAGATAGGGGAGAAGTCCGACCCGCTCTCGGCGTACTTGGCCGACATTTTTACCGTTACGGCAAACCTTACGGGCAACCCTGCCGTTTCCGTGCCCATGGGCACGGTTGCAAGAGACGGTGCCGATTTACCTGTCGGGATACAGCTAACCGCCGCGCATGGGGACGAAGCGACGCTCTTTAGTATAGGAAAGGCGTTAGAATAAGAGGATGCAGGAGAGCGTCCATTTTCTTAATCTCGAATATTTTTTAGTGCGCACCTACGAGTTTGTCTCGGGGCTTTCGTTCCCCGCCGATGCCATACCCGCGTGGGTCATGGCGGTGGTGCAAAGTGTCGTAGTGCTCGGCATGGTGCTCTCGCTTATCCTGTTGGTGTTGGTGGTGTATGCACAGCTACGCATGGTGCAGGTGGAGCACGAGGGCTTTCATGCGCTGGAGGAAGAGGAGCATGAGGCCCACGCACAAGCGCACGGGCCTCTGGGCGAGACCCGCACGCATAGCCGGTGGGACGACATTGTGGCGCTCGCAACAAGTGCCAACGAAAGCGACTGGCGTCGCGCGATACTTGAGGCCGATATCATGCTTGCCGACGCGCTCAACTCTAAAGGGTTTGAAGGCCCGACCGTGGCCGACCAGCTGCGCATGGCGAACCCATTCCAGATGCGGACGCTCGACGTGGCGTGGGAGGCGCACAAAATGCGCAACAAAATAGCGCACGAGGGCAACGCACTGGTGCTTAACGAGCGCGACGTGCAAACAACCATAGACCAATACAAACGGGTCTTTGAGGAGTTTAATTTCCTCTAGTTATACGTGTTGCGGGGGCGGGAATTGCACCCGCGACCTCAAGGTTATGAGCCTTGCGAGCTACTACTGCTCCACCCCGCTATTGACACCATAATAGCAGAAAAAGTGATACTATACAAGCATGACACACGCTTTCTCTATACATGAAGCGCTCCGGTTTGGGTGGCACAAAACACGCGACCACAGCGCGCTCCTGTTCCAAGTACTACTTACACTGTTTGCGCTGCAGGTAACGTCGGCTATCGTCGACAAAGTGCTTGCAGGCACGGTACTCGGTGTGCTTGCGTCGTTTGCGCTTGCGGTTGCCGGGGTTATCCTTGGTGCGGGCTTTATGCATATCGCACTCAAACTCGCGCACAGCCAACCGGCGCACTACCACGACCTCGTTCCCAAGGCGCAAACGGTATGGTTGTACTTCTGCACGTCGGTAGTTGCGGGACTGTTGGTATTTGTCGGTATTATTGCTCTTATTATCCCCGGCATATATCTTGCGCTGCGCTTTAGCATGGCGCGTTTTGCGGTGCTCGAAGGCGCACACATTACCGAAAGTTTGCGCAAAAGCAGCCGTCTTACCCACGGACACAAGTGGAAGTTGCTGTGGTTCTTTTTGGTACTCGGTGTCATTAACCTGCTCGGCGCATTGGCGCTTGCAGTGGGGCTTCTGGTTACCATACCGGTCTCACTCATTGCGTACGCGCACGTATATCTAAAATTGAAAAATAGGGCCTAACGTGGTACTTTTTGCGTACCGTCGGCGTAGCTCAGGTAGTTAGAGCATGGGACTCATAAACCCAAGGTCGAAGGTGCAAGTCCTTCCGCCGACACGCGGGAGTAGCTCAACTGGTTAGAGCGCCGCCCTGTCACGGCGGAGGTTGCGGGTTCAAGTCCCGTCTCTCGCGCAGCGAGCAAAAATTGCCCCCTCTGGGGCTTTTTTGCTGCCGAAAGCAGCACACGCCGCGCGTTTGCATACTGCGCCGCCCCCGCTTGCAACAGCGGGGTCGCCCGTACTTTTATTTTTTTTCCGAACAGCAAGCCAAGACGATACCCGGCAAGAGCAGTGCCCGACACCACTAAGCTCACAACCGGCGCTGCGGGCACGGCGGCAATTTTTTCCACCATACGCGCGGCAATCAAACATACGCTTACAAACACCAGAAGTGCGGGCAGTGCGGCACCCGACAGTATGACCGGCCCGACGCCGCGCAGCACCAGTGCCGGCGGCGTTAGTACCAGCGCCAGTGTGCCGGCAACCGCCGCGGTATATGCGCTTGGTATAGCCGCATACTGCAGGCGTGTCGCAAAGGAAAGTCCTTTGGTGCGCAGTGCGGGGTACAGCAGTGTATAAGAGCGTCGGGCGTTGCGCAGCAGGTGCGGCCAGTACTCCTCGAGTGTTTCCGGCGCCCACGCAAGTGTTAGCGCGCGCGTTTCAGCGTGCGACGTATAGCCCAGTGCCTGCATGCGCAAGCCCAACTCGGCAAACCCTATACCGGGGCGGTATGCCTGCTCGAGCGCCTCGCGCGCAATAAGCGCGCCGCTGCCGCGCAGCATTACCGCGTTAAGTGAGTTTTTAGCGTGTTCAAAGTTCTGCAGCAGTGTTTGCTGTATACGGAATGCGTCTGCCACACGCCCCACGCCGTCGTACCGGGTGGCGGCTTGTACAAACCCCAGCGAGCGCTCAGTAAAGTACGGCGCTAAAGAATCGACAAAGGCGGGGTGGAGTAGCTCGCCCTCGCGCACCACAGCAATCAAGGGCGCACTCCCCGCGAGGATACTTTCGGGCACTACATGTCCGTCGGTAATTACCGTGTCGATCTCAGGGTGCAGTGTTTCGTCGCGCTCGGGTACTGCGGCCGGCGTCCAGTGCGCATAGGTGTACGCCAAAGCCGCCGCCGCGGCGCCAAGGAGCGCCAGCACCAATGCGGCATGTCCGACGCCTTCTCCGCGGGGGAGTAAAAATGCCGCTAGCACAAATGCACACCATGCGCTGACACTAAGAGTTGCCAAAAGTGCGCGGTGCGGCTGAGTCATACCAACCACCTTACCGCGCCATAGATGAAGAACCCATAAAGTCGGTTGTACATGAAAATCCATTGAAAATTAGACGCACATGCGCTACTGTTCCTTACATCGCCGAAGTAGCTCAGATGGTAGAGCAACTCCATGGTAAGGAGTAGGTCGCCGGTTCGATTCCGGCCTTCGGCTCGCCAGAGTAGCTCAGTTGGTAGAGCACTTCATTCGTAATGAAGGGGTCGTCGGTTCAATCCCGACCTCTGGCTCCATATGGCCGACACACAAGACAAGCAGGCGCGTATTGCAGAGATAGAAGCGGCCATGCAACGGCCGGACTTTTGGAGCGAGCCGCAAAGCGCGCAGGCTATTGTTAAAGAGCTGCGGCAGCTTAAAGATGAGGCGGAGGGCGGCGACGCGTACGAACGCGGCGGGGCGGTGCTCGGTCTTGTTGCGGGTGCCGGTGGCGATGATGCCGAGGATTTTGCCGCGATGCTGCTTGCCATGTATCGCAAGTTTACCGAAAAGCGAGGGTGGGGCATGAAGGTCCTGCACGAAAATAAAAACGACCACGGCGGGTACCGCAACGCCTCGGTCGAAGTTGAAGGCAAAAACGTATACGGCACGCTCAAAAACGAGTACGGCGTGCACCGCCTTGTCCGCATCTCTCCTTTTAACGCCAACCAAAAGCGTCAAACCTCGTTTGTGTTGGTGGAAGTGCTGCCCGTGCTCCACAAAGTTGCCCACATAGAGCTCGACGAAAAAGAGTTAGAGATTACGGTCGCGCGCAGCAGCGGCCCCGGCGGCCAAAACGTCAACAAACGCGAGACCGCGGTGCGCATTGTGCATGTACCCACAGGGCTCAGCGCCCACGTCGACGGCGAGCGCACCCAAGGCGCCAACAAAGAAAAAGCGCTTGCAATACTTACCGCCAAACTCCTGCGCCGGCTTGAGGAAGAGCGTAAAGAAAAAATTTCCGACCTTTCGGTGGCGGCAGGCAAGATCGAGTGGGGGAGCCAAATCCGTTCCTATGTCCTTCATCCGTATAAACTCGTTAAAGACCACCGCAGCGGGGTCGAAGTACGCGATGCCGAGGCGGTACTTGATGGCGAGCTCGAACCGTTTTTGGTACAATAAGGAGCGTTGCCAATGATCTATTACGACCGCGTATCCAAAATATACGCCGATAACTCTACTGCACTCGAGGACGTCAGCTTCAGCATTGAGCCGGGGGAGTTTGTCTCTATCGTCGGGCACTCCGGCGCGGGCAAAACGACGCTGGTAAAGATGCTGCTCGCCGAAGAAAAGCCGAGTAGCGGCTCGGTCTTTTTTGAGTCTATCAACGTGCACGAACTGCCCCTAAGCAAAATGAACGCGCTGCGCCGCAAAATAGGCACCGTGTTTCAGGACTTCCGTTTGCTCCCCAATAAAACCGCGTACGAAAATGTGGCCTTTGCCATGGAGGCCGCCGGCCGCGGGGAAGAGGAAATCCGCTCCGACGTGCCGCACGTGCTCGAGCTGGTAGACCTCTCCGACAAGCTCAATAACTTCCCGGGCGAACTTTCCGGCGGCGAGCAGCAGCGTGTCGCCATTGCGCGCGCCATTGTCAATCAACCGGACGTTATCGTCGCCGACGAGCCGACCGGCAACCTCGACCCGGTCAACACGTTCGAAATCGTACAGATTTTAAAAAAGATCAATGACCTCGGGACCACCATTATCCTAACGACCCACAACAAGGGCGTTATTGACGGGCTCAAAAAGCGCGTCATAACGATGGACCGCGGCAAGCTGGTCCGCGACGACAAAGAAGGGAAGTATATACTGTAACTATATATGAGCACTTCGTCTCATATGCCCGTCGTTCCGTTCGTAATAAAAATGAATTTTTATTCCTCACTACACTAGATCATGAACCTGCTTACGGTTAAACGCATATTCCGCGCCGGCCTGCTCGACTTTTGGCGCAACGGCTTTGTGTCGGTGGCGTCGATACTCATGCTGGTCTTTACGCTTTTTATCATCGGCGTGGCGATGTTTGCCAGTGTCATAGTTAACACCACGGTTACCCAGCTGCAGGACAAAGCCAACATGAGCGTCACCATGCAGACCACCGCCTCTGAAGAGTCGGTACTTAACCTTAAGGCCTCTATTGAGGCCTTGCCCGAAGTGCAGTCGGTCACGTATCAAAACCGCGAGGATGTGCTGGTGGCGTTTAAAGACCGGTTTGCCGACGACCAGCTGACCATCCAATCGCTCGGCGAGGTGGGCAACCCCTTCGGCGCAAAACTCACCATCACCGCTAAAGATATTTCCGCCTACGACTCTATTGCAGGCTTTCTTAAAACACAGGTCGACTCGGGCGCCGCGGCATCGGTGGTCGACAAGATTAACTTTTACGACCAAAAGTACCACGACGCGCTGGTAAACCTCCAAAACGTCACGGCCTCGGCGCAAAAAATAGGCTTGGTGGCGCTTATTGTCTTTATCCTTACGACCATTGCCATCGCCCTTAACACGCTGCGGCTTGCTATATACAGCAGCCGCGAGGAAATACAGGTGCAGCGCCTTGTGGGCGCCTCGGCATTTTTTATCCGCGCGCCGTTTATCATCGAGGGTGTACTCTACGGGCTGGTCGCAGGGGTTATTACGCTCCTCCTGTTTTATCCGCTTACCTGGTGGGTGGGCAATGCTACCGCGCAATTTTTCGGCGGGGTTAATGTATTTAGCTATTATCTAAGCCATTTTCCCTTCTTTTTCTTGGTTATTGTGGGCACGGGAGTGCTGCTGGGCGGGGTAGCATCCTTCCTTGCGGTACGGCGGTATCTCAAGATATAAATAACAAGTAATGGCCGCGGACCCGAAATATATTTTTGTCGTGGGCGGAGTCATGTCGGGCATCGGCAAAGGGGTCGCCTCATCCGCCATCGGGCGGATTTTAAAATCCAAAGGGTTCAAAGTAACGGCGATAAAAATCGACCCGTATATCAACGTCGACGCCGGCACCATGAACCCGACCGAGCACGGCGAAGTCTTTGTACTTGAAGACGGCTACGAAACCGACCAAGACATGGGCAACTACGAGCGCTTTTTGGGGGAGACCTTGCCGAGCATCAACTACATGACGACCGGCCGCGTGTATCAAGAGGTCATACGCCGCGAGCGCAACTTAGAGTACAAGGGCCGCAACGTGCAGGTGGTGCCCGATGTACCGCTTGAGGTTATCCGTCGCATACAGGAGGCGCAAAGAGTAGCCGGTGCGGAGATAACGCTCATCGAGGTCGGCGGCACCATCGGCGAGTACGAAAACATTTTGTTTCTCGAGGCGGCGCGCATGCTTAAGCACAAATTTCCTAAAGACGTCGCTATCGTCATGCTTTCCTACCTGCCGATACCGGGCAACATCGGCGAGATGAAGACCAAACCTACCCAGCACGCCAGCCGCGAACTTAACTCGGTCGGGTTGCAGGCCGACATTATTTTGGCGCGTGCTCAAGTGCCGCTCGACGACAAGCGCAAAGAAAAGATAGCGCTCTTTTGCAACGTATCGCCCGAGCGGGTTATCTCGGCGCCGGACGTCAGCAGCATTTACGACGTGCCGCTTAATTACGAAAAGGACGGGCTTGGCGACACGTTGTGTGATGTGCTCGGCTTGCCCAAGCGCCCGACCGACCTTAGCGAGTGGGAGGCCTTTGTGCAAAAAAGCAAAAACGGCACGAAAGAATTGAAGATTGCGGTCGTAGGGAAATATTTCGAGACTGGGGCTTTTGTATTGGCCGACTCCTACATTTCGGTCTTGGAGTCGCTTAAACACGCGGCCTATGCGCAAGACGCCAAACTTAAAATTTCTTACCTCGACTCCGAGGTGTACGAAACCGATGCGAGTAAACTTTCAGAACTTAAAAACTTTGACGGCGTGTTGGTGCCGGGAGGCTTTGGCTCCCGCGGGGTAGAGGGGATTATTGCCGCCATTAACTTTGCGCGCGAAAACAAAGTGCCGTACTTCGGGCTTTGCTACGGCATGCAACTCCTCGTTATCGAGTATGCGCGCAACAAAGCGGGGCTCGCGGGTGCCACCACCGCCGAGATTAACAAAGACGCGGCACATCCGGTCATCGACATCATGCCCGACCAAAAAGACAAGATGCTCAAGGCAGACTACGGCGGCACGATGCGCCTCGGCACCTACCCGTGTGCACTCAAAGAGGGGACAGTTGCGCAAGCCGCGTATGGTAAAAAAGAAATTGCCGAGCGCCACCGCCATCGCTACGAAGTCAACCCCGAGTATATTAAAAAAATAGAGGACGCAGGGTTGGTATTTAGCGGTACGTCGCCCGACCATACGCTCATGGAGATAGCCGAGCTCCCTGCAACAGAGCACCCGTTCTTTTTAGGCACGCAATTTCACCCGGAGTTTCTCAGCCGCCCCCTTTCACCGCATCCGTTGTTTGTAGCATTTGTTAAGGCATGCGCCGCGCGCTCATAGCCCTCGGGGCAGCAGTCGCCGTAATGGTGGCAGCTTTTGCCTTTATGCCGTCGCGCGAGGCGTTTGTGCAGTATTTCCGGCTGGAGCCGCGGGCAACCGTGCTCTTTGCCGGCGACATGCTGTTTGACCGTTCTTTGCGTGAGCATGCCGAGCAGTACGGCGGCGATTATTTGTTTGAGTGCATCGACTCGACATTGCAAGGCTACGACCTTGTCGTCGCCAATCTTGAAGGGCCGATTACCGAAAGTAAGTCTCTGAGCGTTGGTTCTGCGCCGGGGAGCCGCTACAACACAACCTTTACTTTCCCTACGTCGACCGCCACGTTGCTTAAAAAGCATCGCATTGATGTCGTAAGTATGGGCAACAATCATATCGAAAACTTCGGCACCGCCGGCGTTGAGTCGACAAAATACTGGCTTGACGGTGCCGGAGTGAAATATTTTGGGGAGCCCGGGGTCCCCACCGTGGCGGAGTTGGATGTGCGCGGCATACGATTGTCGTTTATCGGGTACAACGAGTTTGGGGGCGAGGCTTCGACTACGCTTGCGCAGATTGCAGCTGCAAAAAGTAAAGGGAGGATGCCCGTTGTGTTTGCCCACTGGGGCATTGAGTACGAAACCACCGCACTCCCACGGGTCGTGGTGCTTGCGCACCAGTTTGTCGATGCGGGTGCAATAGCGGTTATCGGCTCGCATCCGCATGTAGTACAAAATAACGAGGCTTACAAAGGGGTGCCGGTGTACTACTCGCTCGGTAATTTTATCTTTGATCAATACTTTTCGGCCGAGGTCATGCGCGGACTATTGGTGGAGCTTGAGTTTTCGCCCGCGGGGGTGGTCGGCGTTCGCGAAATCCCCACAGCACTTTCGCGCGACCGGAGGGTTTGTCCTGTCGAGTAATGTTTGATATCGTTCCTGTGTATTGCCAGATCGTCTAATGGTAGGACTACTGCCTCTGGAGCAGTGTATCTTGGTTCGAATCCAAGTCTGGCAGCCCAGTTGGTCGTTTAGCGAAAGCGAGTATAGCGTCAAAAGGAGAACGCAAGGCGTAGCAAGGCTTTTTGCCGTCCACGGTTGAGTTCTGAAGTAAAAAGTTCAAAAGCGCCCGCTTTTCCAAGACTTCGGAACTTTCAAACAAGCTCAAAGCCCTCTTAGCCAGATTTAACACTGTAGTAGCCGCGATTATATAGCTCTCGTCTGCATCAGTATGCTCGCTAAGGAGTAGGTTGATGTTCTGCTGTCGTCCTTTAAACTGTTGCAGATATTTGTCATACGCATCCTGAGTAATACGCCCGTCGAGATGGTCCAGGTACATTTTGTCCAACCTTTGTTGGAGCATGTCGTACTCTTTGCGTAACCCAGTAAGAGCATTGCCGTGGTACGCCTGTTTTGACTCGTGCGACTTTTTAAGCCCCTCGACTACCTCGTCTATCTTCTCTTGCGGGAGCTTGTCCAAAGCGCCCAGGATGGCGTATATGGGCTTTAGGAGGTCCTTCTCAGCCACATAGACCTTCGTGTCGCATATATCCTTTTTGCCGTTAGAACAGGCGTAGTAGACATACTTACCCTTTGCCGTTTCAGGGCTCATAGAGCAGCCACAGCGAGCGCAGCGCAACAAGCCGCGGAAGATGTACGGCTTGGCCGCGTATTGAAACTGCTTTTTGCCCCAGCTCTGTAGAACCTGCTGGCATTGGTCAAAAAGTTGCTTTGTGATGAGCGGCAAGTACTTGTGTTCGTATGTCTCGCGTGTAGATCGAGCCATACCATGGTAGAAGGGGTTTTTAAGGATGTACTCGATCATGCTTAATGCGAGCGGCTTTCCTTCCTGAGTGCTCAAGAGGCCGTCTTTTGTAATCTGGTCCCGCACTTTCTTGATGGAGTAGTTGCCGGTCGCGTACAGCTCAAAGATACGGCGCACGAGATGCGCCCTTTCCTCATCAAGTACGATGTCCTTATTTCCTTTGTCATCCTGAATGTTTTTGTATCCGATAGGCGCTTTGCCGGTCCATTCGCCATTGCGCCGCTTATTTTCAAAGGCCCGGCGTGTGTTGTCACTGATTGCGTCCGAGTAGTACTTTGCAAGCCCAAGGTTGATTCCAAAGTGGAACTTCTCAACGGCAGATATGCTTGAGGTGATGACGAGGTTATCTGAGGCGAAATGCAACTCGATCTTGTCTGCCATCGCGAGGTCATAGAGCATTGCAACACGTTTATCAAACACATTGCGCGAAAAGCGGTCTACCTTATCGAAGCATACCGCTACCTTGTCTTTGTTTTGCTCGATGCTTTTGAGAATATCGTCAAACTCATCGCGCTTTGTTTTGTAGGCGCTCTCGTCGAAGCTAAACTTTTCTATTACATCCAGCCCCTTCCGTCTGCAGTAGTCCTGCAAGCGCTCGATCTGAGCAGGGAGCGAATTACCCGCGTCCCGCTGCTCTTCGGTCGAAACTCTGGCAAGGATGATGGCTTTCATGTGGGCTATTTTCCCGACTTTGTCCGGTTATCTTGTTTGCAGAGCATCTGACAATTTTTAGCTATTGTTTTGCCCCCTTCGTGCCAAGGTGTAATATGATCTGCTTCCATTTCAGAAATGTCGTATCTTTTCTTACAGAAAGGGCAAACACCATTTTGTCTCTCATACGCTTCGCGCTTCATTTTGTCAGTAAAAGTACGGATAGATAGATACTTCTCTTGTCTCGTCAAAACATACGGATAAACACCAGATTTTTTTGTAACATCCTCGTCCTGCATTAACTTTTTAATCTCGGCCTCCAGTTTTATAGGGCTCAGTTTTTTCTCCTTAAATTGGTTGTATAGTTCACCCCAATTTACGTGCGCCATTTCTTTACGGTAATTCGTAAATGTCTTTCGTACCCACGCGATGACATCACGAAAGTATTGCCACAACTTCTCAGCATTTTTGTCATGCTGATGCTTAGCCATATAATCTTCAATCTTGGCGTCGTTAATCCACGAAAGTGTGGTCTCAAGATACTCCTGTCGAATTGGCGAGCCGCTCACTAATTGGCCGCCATCATTTGCTAAAAGATACGACGCGCAATTTGTTTTGCTGAATTTAAGTTTTGCATCAGAAAGCCACGGGCCGGTATATACCGCGTTGCGAAGCTCTTGTTCGGTGAGTTTTTCTCCTGCAATATTAATAATCCTAAACCAGTCCAGCCGCTCTTTATCTGTGCCTTCGCAGAAATAGATCATGAGTTCATAATCTAAAATCTGTTTTTGTTCCTCGTCGGTCAAGTTATGGAAAAACCGATCATTAAGTGAAAAGTCTCCATTTACATACTGCCCGATGCTAATAGTTCGCTGTTGTCCGTCCAAAACCTCGTAATTACCATCATCTTTTTTTACCCAGTACATTACGTTGAGAGGAAAGTCATTTTTAACTGTCTCAATGACGGCATCACGCTGATGGCCTTTGTAAACAAACTCTCGCTGATACTTTGGGCGAATATCAAGCTTGCCGCCATAAGCCACCACGCCTTCTTCAGCACTGTCTTTGTATCCAAGGACTACTTTGCGTACAGGAATTTTATGTAGATCAATTTTCATATTATTTTTTTACCTTCTTATTTTTTATAAACAAACGTTTGAAGGTTTCCTTACCATTTAAGAACGAGCCTCGCCCGTAGACTCCATTCGGGTCTTGGTCCACACCCCGGTTTGATCCTACAATTTCAAATTGTTCAGGATTATATCTGTCGAGAAAAGTAATCGGTACGCCCATTACCCCAGCATAGTCCATGGGAATATCAAGAAATTTTGATACTTCAATCGCATCATAATTGTCATATTTTGGATATTCTTCTGGTGTATATTTCTTATACAAAATCAGTTCCTCGTGCCGCTTTGTGGTGTCGAGGTTTGTAAACCACATTATGCTCCCCATGCTGAAAAACTTAATGCCGTTTTCAACTTTTATTCTGGACTCAGTCGGTATGTCGTAGTCTGTAGGAACTTGAAACCATTTTGTGCCACCATTGTCATACCCAAGCCACATATTATTTTCTTTTACAAACTTAAAAATTTCTTTGTAGATTATGGCATTTTGATTACCAAGAATTAGAAATTTCTTGTTGTGTTCCATCAGCTGCGCAACATACTCACGAAAGAGCGAAAACGGCGGGTTCGTTATGACAATATCTGCCTCTTTTAGCAGCTCTACACATTCCTCACTACGAAAATCGCCAGTACCAATCATCTCGGTCATAAACTCACTTGGGTCAGGCATACGATTACCATTTTTATCGCCTGTGTATTCCAGTTTGTATGGCGACTCGTCAGTAAATAGGTTTGCGTCTTTATAGTGTGTTGCGATCAATTTCTTTAACCTCAAGTGCTCAAAACTCCTGCTGAAATATTTTACGAAGTTGCTTTCTTTCGGGTCGTCGCAGTTGCAGAAAACCACCTTGCCCCGAAACTGATCTCTGTAATGCTTCAGTTCTTTCTCAATATCGATAATCTGAGTATAAAACTCGTCTTTCTTTTCTTTGCTCGCCTTATTTAGGTTTTTGTTTAATATTTTTTGAGCCATATTTATTTCGTGCGGGTCGATTTGAGGAAGCGGGTAAACTCTGCCTGGTCAATACGGAACTCCTTGCCTATTTTGTGCGCCTTGAGTTTGCCCGCCTTGATGTAGCGGTAGATGGTCATGATGTTTATGTCGAGCTTTTTGGCCAAGTCCTCAGCCCGGTAGAATTCTTTTGCCTGTGGCATATAGTTTTTATATTACTTTACAATGGTTTACATAGCAACTTTAGGCTGTGGGCAGCTTTTTAGCCCTTTTTGCCGCTATGCCGCGCTTGATACGGCGCGAGAGCATCTGCCTATAGTACTGCGAAATCCCTTTCTGTATCTGCTCCACAAACTTTTGTTCACTTGTTTTCATAGTTATTTTTTTAGCTCTTAAATCTGCCCGGCTTCGCCTACGGCCCACGTATCCTATATGACGTAAAATTCTTAATCGCGTCACGGATCTGCCGGACCCAGCCGTGCAAGTGCCGGTCGGAGCGCCCCTCGTTGAGCAGGCTGATGCCGTCCGTGATGCGATACCAGCCTCGTGGTGACTGCCGTTTCGTCAATATAGCCCGAAGCTCCCGTATGCCGCCCTCGTCATTACACAGCGCGTTAAGCCCAACCAAATAGACAGCGTTCTTGGCCTGCATCTTGGGGTGCTGCCGCAGGACACGCTTGAGCAGGTTCTTAGGGCTACTCTCGATGCTAAACAGAAACAAGTTCTCGCCCTCGATGATTGTGTCCCAATACGACTGTACGATTTTTTGGCATACATCTTTTTTGAATATCTGCTCAAAGGTAGGGTTGATAGGCAAGCCAAGCTCTTTGAGTACGGCATTGATTTTTTGCTTCTGTGTGAGGCGTATCTCGAGCCGCAGTATCTCAAGCAATGGCTGGTCCGTCTTTAGCTTCTGAAAGAGTGCCATCTGCCGAGGTACTTGGTCTTTATCGATGGCTTTCTTTTTTGACTGTGCCAGATCTGCGACTTTGTCGTATACCACAACTGAGTGAGCCAGCGTGTGCGCTTGTAAGCTACAGCCATTGTTGCGGAAGCTCGTTTTCTGCAGGTCAAACTTTTTATTGAGGTTGATTTTTGATAGCTCTTGCGAGATACCAGAGGCAGTCCAGCCGCCCGACAGCACTATGTTTTTAGAGGGGTGGAAGGTCGTAACGGCGGCGTTTTTTATATCGCGTTTGTTGACGATAAGGCCATAGTCGAGCAGGCGCTGGTACAACAACTCCACGACCGGCTCAAAGTCCTTGTCGGCCAGCTCCTCAAGGTTGTTGCCAAACAGGAGCTTCGGGACAGAGAACTCAACCCTGACGAACGATACCTTCTGCCCGTGGCCCACACTGCGCTCCATGCCGGTAAGCCGTGGCCGGTATACATCGTTGCGTATGCCGCGAGGTGGGTTCTTTGTGAGCTTACGGTAGTTGCTGGTTTTGCTCTGCAAGTCCCAACGCTGCGCCGTACCATCGGCAACCTCGCGTATCTGCTCCTTCGGGATATTGAGTACGACAGTATCAAGCATGGTGGTTTTGAGCCCCTCGGTAATCCTCGGGATGTAGACGCTTATCTATCTCAAGCAATTGGGCAAAGAACCCGATGAGGTTATCGGTTGCAGCCGGGTCGACCTGCGCCTCCTGCGAGCGCCGCGGCTTTTTAGGTTTTTGCTTATCCTCTGGCACATAACAAATATGAAGATCCCTCTGGGCTCAAAGGAGCCAGAGGGATTGAGAGGGTTTTTAGGCCCACTTACACAAAAAACAAAAGGGTACTACAAAAACCCTCTGTACTGCGGCAGGCCTATGATAAAAAACGCCTCTCGTTATCCAAGATTGAGCAATACGGTGCTGTTGTTGTGGTGGTAGGTAAGTGAGATGCGTCCCTTGAGCCCCTTTATCTTCTGTAGCTCTTTCATCGTGAAGTCGATCAGCTCACGCTCGCGGTTTGCTGCCGTATAAGTATCCTTCAGTCGGATGTCGCTCGCAGCCTTCCGGTCTTTGATAGCGTCAAATACCACGTTTACATTTTTTGCCGTACCCAAAGGATCTATGAGTGCTTTAATCAGCTTATGCTTTTTTGTGCTAACTTTGCCGATAAGAATACGCGGCCCCTCTTTATAGAATTTGATATAGCCCTTACCTTTTTCCTCGAGTAGGATCGGTTTTTTCGCGACAGTGCTATCGACCTCAGGTTTTATCTCGACCGATTCTTTTAGAGCTTCTATGGGTTTAGCGGCATTGATTGCCGCTCGCGCTTCTGTAAAGTGCGCTACAACATACATATGAAATCGCTGCACCTGTGGGCGTACCTTTTTAGGGACAAAGAAAACAGGATCGCGTTCAGGTCGGCCTTCTTCGATTTTCATCCACTCGCCCATAAGAACCCCAAAGTTCAGCATATCGAGCGTCGCACCCGGTTCCCGTTTCTGTATACGCTCGGTGATACCTTCGCCAATCTCTCTTCCTCGGTTTATTACCTCACGGAGGTTGTAAATATGCGCTTGGATACCCCATATAGCATCTTCGGCACCACGCTCAACCTCGGCTTTTGTTTTCATCAATTCGTCTAATTCTTTGATCGGCAAGTACTGCCGCGGTTGTGTCTTGTCGCGCTCTGAGAAGGTGATGTATTGCGACGCAAACTCGCGGTACTCTGGCGTTTGATAAAGAGCCTGGATGATGTCGTAGAGCCGCAGATGCAACATATAAGCCCCAGGTGTTTCGCTATAGATGTGTCCGTCAAAGATTTGCTTACACTCCACCAACGCGTTCTCTACTGCAGGAAGGTTGATATTTTTCTCTCTAATAGCTGTTGTTATCTCTTTATGTTTTTCTCTAACCCTTTCGAATGCCACCTTTTTCTGCTCCTCAAACTTACTTAAAAGGGCTGCGGGCATAGCGGATATTTCGCTCGTTATCCAGTCATACTCAGGCACACCATCGCCATAGTTTAGGTAGTCGGCCATCCCGATAAAAAAGTGCTTCGGGTCGTCCTGGGTAATGAAGGTATTGAAGTACCGCTCGAGTATCTGGAGGGGGTCCATAGTGTACTTTAGTTTACTCTTGCAGAGCCAAAAAGTCCTTATTTACCAAGCCCTTGACGGCTTGACAAAAGCGTTGTTTAGGTATATACTGCTGGGTAATCCCAGTCCGGATGGATTGGTGGTCTCGCAAGAGATAACGGGGTTTGGTTCCTACCTCTTCAAAGGAATTGCTCTTCATGGAGGCTCGTATGAGCGCCATCATCACCATCAATAACGGCCCGTCCAAGTTCGACCTCATGGCTTCGCTGTTCACGCGTAAGCCGCAGAAACCCACTGTCTCGTTCAAGCCGGAACACGGCACGATCGAGTACACCGCGACCATCACGGGGGTTTCTGAGGAAGACGGGTCCGGCGAGTCCTGGAATGTTTCTGGCTACCTCCACGATGTCTTCGTGGTTGGTGGCAAGGAACACGGCGGGGCCGCTCGCAAGGTCAATCGCCATCCGTTCAAGGGGTACTTCAGTACCGCTGACCGGAAGGGCTGGCTGACTTTGGCCGACTAATTTGGTCGCAAATGACCAACCGACTTGGGCGCACGGTTACTAAATGCGCCCCTTATCAAAGACAACGACCCGTAAGGGTGGAAGTCTTTGCGAGTAAACTGCACATTCACAAGGAGGCAGCGATGGGAAATCGCAAACTCTACGATACCCGCACCTTCGAAGTGAAGGAGGTGCGAAAAGGCACAGGACTATGGCGAGATGTCTGGCACTTGGTTGGCAAGTTCGCGCCAAACTCGGTGAAGACAAAGAATCCTCGTAACTACCGCATCCGCGTCGCTCCCGACCCTCGTTGGGATGGTGTGACGCAGGTATCCTTCCACGATGAGCGTATCTACGAGAGCGAAAGCATCGCAGATATGTCGCGTCGCCACGTCTACGGCTCTGACATCTGGTACATCTCACCCTACTTCGAAGGTTCCCGTTTGAAGGCAAAGCGGACCAAATTCTCATTCGAGGATTTCGAGGTGGTTAATAGTGCCGCAGCCGCGTAAAGTTTGAGCAAACTTAAAATGCTTCCGGCTTGGCGCGACGGTATCGCGCCACTCTATTGAGCCCACAACTTCGGTTGCTGGCTCATCGAGTAAGTTCTTTTTTAACTCCAACAGCCCATGGAGGGGCTACTATCATGTTTCGAGATGTCCATGCTCACGGCGGCTTTTGGAATGACATCCAGAAGCCACTGTACTTCCACGGCCGCGATGAGGAATTCCTGCCAAAGGCGTTCGCTCATGCGGATTGCACCGTCCCGAACCTCGTTTGGTTCTTGGACAATGTGCCGGTCGAAGGCGAGTTCGAGGTCGGCGAGAAGGAGGTCTTTACCTACTTGTCGCCCGAGACGGCACTCGCAATTCTGCAGCATATTCATCATCTGACGGGCGACCTTGCCCTGACGCTGAAGACTATGCTGCGGAAGAATGTCCGGCAGATCATCGGCAACGAGGTGAACTGGTGCGATATGCCAGACTTCTTTGAGAAAGCCCTCGAACAAGCCCCAGTGGCGGAGCGGCTCAAGCTCCTGCAGATGGTGCTCGAACTCAAGCGGGAGGAGATGAGTGGGTGGGTGATGAAGCATATCCTCAATGACATCGCCACCTACATACTCATCCGCGCAGGGCTCAAACAGGGTAGCCGCGCCTACGCGGTGCGGACTGCTCTCTACGGGGCATTGGATAACGCGGAGTTCAACAACAACGGGGCGATGGAAGACACCCACTGCCTCGAAGACCACATCAAGACGGTCGAACTCCTGCAAGAACTCGCGGAGCAAAGCTGATCTACAAGCCATCAACTGAAGTAGGCGAAAGCCATCATTCAGTTGGTGGCTTTTGTTTTTTCTATATAATGCGTACTATAATTGATCTCACATGAAGACAGAAATCGAAGCAAAATTCCTCGATATTGACCCGGATGTCGTTCGGTCGCACCTCCAACAGTATGGAGCTACTTTGGTGTATCCCGAGGTCTTGGCTCGACAAAAAGTCTTTGACTACCCAGATTTCAAACTCGATCAGCAGGCCTCTTGGCTTCGACTCCGAGAGGAGAATGGCGAGGTAACCCTGACACTTAAAAAGTGGGAAAAGGAGGGCGTCGAGGGCATGAAAGAAATTACTTTAAAGTTGGATTCCTTTGACGCGGCCGAGCAGATGCTCTTGGCTATTGGCATGGCGGTAAAATCGACCCAAGTCAAAAAGCGAGAACTGTGGAGGTTTGGCGACACAGAACTCATGATAGATACCTGGCCGTGGATACCAACCTTTCTTGAGATAGAGGCCCCGACCGAGAACGATGTAAAAGAGATGGCCCGGCTATTGGGCATGGATTGGGATAAGGCGATGTTTGGCGGTGTAGCTCGCATCTACGCAAAATACTTTGCCGTCGAAAACGAGGAGATCGACCGCTGCCCCAATATAGATTTTTCTGATACGCCCGACTGGCTCGAGAAAAAGCGGATACCCAAAAATGCCTAAGACTCATACGCTCGAGTTTCGCGAGGTAAACCGGGACACCTTTGACCTTGTTTGTAATGGCGGCAAGACGCTGGAGACCCGCGCCGCGACCGATAAATATGCTGGCATCGTGGCGGGAGATACTATCGTCTTTTCCTGCGGTAACGACACCTGCACTAAAGAGGTAATTAAAGTTGAGAAGTTCCCCTCGATCGACGCTATTTACGAAAAGTACCAGCCCCAGCAAATCAACCCTACCTGGAAGACCGGGCAAGATGGCAGGGATGCATGGGGCTCATTCCCTAACTACACCGAGAAAATTAAAAAGTTTGGTCTTATCGCTTTGACCCTTAAAAAATAGACAGCCCCATGGCCGTCCCGTTTTCCGTTGTAGAATTTGGTAGATGCGAAAGTATAACTACTTACTGACACTCTTTTTTGTCTTTTGCGCCCCAACGATTGTCGCTGGCTTCTACCTCTCTGGATTTATCGACCTGCAAGCACTCGTGCCGTTTATTGTGCTGGTTACCATCATCGGGAGCATTTGGGATGTATGGGCTACCCGGCACGGCAAGAAAGATCGTGTGTGGCTCTGGCAGTTTAACCGGCGCCAAACTATAGGGCTTCGTTTTCTTGGGTTACCTGTAGAGGAGTATCTATTTTATGTAGCGAGCAGCGTCTATGTGATATTTATGTGGGAGGGGCTCAAGTTGATGGTTCAAGGTACGAACGCTCAGGTCTACGGGGTGATCGGTCTGCTATCCGCTTGGACCTTGTTTGCCATTCTGTTCCCATACATAATCGGTCGAAAGAGAGACAAATTCATCGGCTGAGGTTTATTCCTAACCTCGGCATCGCTACCATAAGCCACTGCATTTCCCGCTCAAGTGCCTTCCAATCAACAGTTCCAAACCCGTCCAGCGACCGCAGCTGAGGAGAGTTTATTTTAAGGTATACCCCTAGGGGGTATCATAGTGTATGATGCATGTATATGAAATACATGGACGATAAAAATAAATCTAAAGTTGTTCGTCGCCTCAAGTTGATTGAGGGGCAAGTTCGAGGACTTCAAAAGATGGTAGATAGTGATACCTACTGCATTGATGTGATTACGCAGACCTCGGCAGTTAAGCAGGGTTTGTCTAACGTCGAGGATTTGCTACTCGAAAACCATCTTGGAAGCTGCATTCTCAATCAGGTTAAATCGGGACAAACGAGTAGGGCGAAAGCGGAGATCCTCAAGGTCTATAAGCTCAAGAGAAAATAATATGCATACACAAACGTACAGAGTAAAAGGCATGCATTGCGCTTCATGCTCGGCGATCATCGAGAAGACTTTTAAGAAAGTGGCGGGCGTGCAATCGGCCGAAGTTAACTATGGCACCGAGAAAGCTAAAGTTTCCTTTGACCCGTCGCAAACAAACCCCCATGCCCTGTCTAAGCATATAGAGCCGCTCGGCTACTCATTAGAGGTTCCGGTTACGGCTGAGGAGATGGGTATGTCAGCGGATGAGCACGCAGCGCATCTTGGTCTCAATCAATCAAAAAAGGAAAAACTCGCGGAGATCGCCGATATGGGTACCAAGGTCGCAGTATCTATCCCGTTAGCGATTTTCAGCGGCTTTGTTATGGCATGGGAAATTTTGGCCCAGTTTAGCGTCGTACCAGCAGTCCCCTATGTGTGGAGCGAGTTCTTTCATCACATCCTCCCGATTATGGCTACGTACATGCTGTTTGTTGTAGGGAAGGCGTATTTGAGAGGAATCTATACCTTTTTGCGGTATGGCAAGGCAAACATGGATACGCTCATCGGGATAGGCACCTCCGTGGCGTTTATGTACAGTGCCATCGTTATGGCGTTTGAAGAGTCTCTGCGACAATTCATCAACGTCGAGCACACATACTATGACGTAGCCATTGTGGTGATTGCATTTATTACACTGGGCAAATATTTGGAAGCTCGCGCAAAAGTTAAGACTGGAGATGCAATAGAGAAGCTCTTAAATCTTCAGGCAAAAACGGCGCTCGTGCTGCGCGACGGGCAGGAAGTAGAGGTGCCAGTCGGCCAGCTCGCCCACGGCGATGTAATAGTGGTCAAGCCAGCCGGCAAGATACCGGTCGATGGAGTCATTGTTGAGGGCACTTCGTTTGTAGATGAATCGATGATCACGGGTGAAGCCATGCCCGTGCAAAAGAGCAAAGGGGAATTAGTAGTGGGAGGTACGCTCAACACCAGCGGCTCATTTACATTTAAGGCAACTAAGGTGGGTTCGGAAACTCTTTTAGCTCATATCATTACAATGGTCGAGGAGGCGCAGGGCAGCAAAGCACCTATTCAAGCACTTGCGGATAAGATATCGAGTATCTTCGTGCCGGCGGTACTTGTGATCGCTTTTGTATCTTTAGGTGCTTGGCTTCTTGTAGGCACGCAATATCTCGGTTTTTCTCAGGCGCTTTCGCTGGGGCTTGTCTCGTTTGTGGGCATTCTGGTGATTGCCTGCCCGTGTGCACTTGGCCTTGCGACACCGACCGCAATTATCGTAGGGGTAGGCAAGGGTGCCAAGGAAGGCATTCTTATTAAAGATGCTGCTACACTCGAGAGGCTTAATAAAGTCGATACGGTCGTGGTAGACAAAACCGGCACGCTCACCAAAGGCAAGCCTGAATTGGTCTCAATTAAAAAATATGCCGAGCTAAGCGATAAAGAAATTGTGGCAATACTCGCCGCTCTTGAAAATAAATCTGAACATCCGATTGCTCATGCGGTAGTCTCCTATGCAAAAGGTAAGGGATACACGCTCCCAGCAGTTGAGTCCTTTGGGGCTATCAAAGGCAAAGGCATAAAGGGCACCATCGATGGCCGTGAGTATTTTGCGGGCAACGTAAAGCTTATGACTGATCTCAGACTTTCGGTTGACCACAACGCTATTCAAAAAGAAACGAGCAATGGAAGCACCCCGGTTTTTCTGAGTAGCAAAGACCAATTGCTTGGAGTGGTGATGGTTGCTGACGCGGTAAAACCGGAAGCGAAAGAAGCTGTTTCAAAATTGCGCAATATGGGTATTAGGGTGATTATGCTTTCTGGCGATGACAAAAATACCGCAGCGCATATCGCCCGACAGGTTGGGATTGACGAAGTGATAGCAGAAGTCATGCCCGAGGATAAGCTCAACACCATAAAAAAGCTGCAATCAGAGGGCCGCGTAGTTGCCATGGCAGGCGATGGAGTAAATGACGCTCCGGCTCTCGCTCAAGCCGACGTGGGCATTGCCATGGCGACCGGCACTGATGTAGCTATTGAGTCGGCCGGTATCGCGCTTCTTAATGGCGATATTTCAAAACTGGTCAAAGCAATTACGCTTTCCAAAATGACTATGCGCGGGATTAAGCAAAATCTGTTTTGGGCTTTCTTTTACAACATTATTGGTATTCCACTTGCCGCTGGTGCGCTCTACCCCGTCTTTGGCTGGCTGCTTAACCCTGTGTTCGCGGGGCTTGCCATGGCGTTCTCCAGCGTGTCGGTGGTCGGCAACTCGTTACGGATTAAGGCAATGAAATTATAGCCATGATCTCAAACAAATTAAAACTCATATTCGGTCTTTCGATACCGCTCTTTATTGCTCATGGCATAGAAGAATTTGTTACTCACTTTTATGATATTGATTCTCACGATCAGGCAATTTTTGGATTGTTATCGGAACTCTCAAACCACGGAGCGACCTTCGTAACATTTCAGGTAATGCTGTGGCTGCTCTTAATAATTTCCTTTTTTTTATTGATGGGTCAGAGATGGCAATTTAATGTATTAGCGATTGCTGGCCTTATTTATATATATGAATTGCATCACATATATAAAGCAATAATGATCGGGGGATATTATCCAGGACTTTATACCGCCCTTCTGTTTCCAATTCTGGCCTTCTTTTTTTGGAAAGAATGGGTATCTCTTAAAAAGGAAAATTACAATTAGTATGACTACACAAGCTCAAAAATATGTCCTCCACGTTCAAGGCATGCACTGCAATGCCTGCACATTTCTTACTGAAACAGAGGCACAGGAACTCCCATTCATCACTCGTGCAAAATCAAACCTCAAGCATCACACAATAGAAGTTGAGGGTGATTTTGCTGACAAAACACCCGACGCGGTTGCGGCGGCTCTCACCACCGTATTGCACCCGCACGGCTATACCGTATCGACAGAAAAGCAGGCACACGCGACAAAGAAGTGGAGCGATTTTAAGCTCGCCGTCCCTATTGCGCTCGGTTTTGCGGCACTCTTTATCCTTTTGCAGAAATTAGGCATAGTGAATCTGGTCGGCACAGGCGAAGTCGGCTATGGCACAGCTTTTGTGATTGGCCTTATCGCCTCGGTTTCCACGTGTATGGCGGTCGTGGGAGGCCTCGTGCTTTCAATGTCTGTAACTTTTGCCAAAGAGGGCGACAAGGTAAAACCGCAGCTGCTATTCCACATCGGGCGTCTCGTTTCATTTTTTGTCTTAGGGGGGCTTATAGGCGCAGCAGGAGCGGTCTTTACACTCAATACCACAGGGACTTTTATTTTAGGGGTAAGTATCGCGCTGGTTATGCTGATTTTGGGCATAAACCTCTTGGATATATTCCACTGGTCAAAAAAACTTCAACCCTCTATGCCGAAGTTTCTTTCTCGACATGCGCTCCGAGCCTCAAAACTCAATCATTCGCTGACCCCCTTTTTGGTGGGTATAGCCACCTTCTTTCTGCCGTGCGGCTTTACACAGGCCATGCAGATATACACCCTTTCTACCGGCAGCTTCCTTAGCGGAGCGCTTACCATGTTCGTGTTTGCTCTGGGGACCCTGCCTGTATTGGCATTGATAAGCTTCAGTGCGTTCAGTATTCAAAAGAGTGCTCATACAGGTGTGTTCTTCAAAACAGCCGGGCTTGTGGTCATCCTGTTCGCCATGTTTAACTTTATTAATAGTCTTGTGGTAATCGGCCTTATCCGCCCGGTCTTCAACTTCTAACTATGAAATCCATTCTTCTATCGGTACTGGCCAGCATAATAATTATCGGAGGTGCTTTGTACCTTACCAAAAGCTCGGTGCCAACTGACACTCCGAACGACGGCACGAATGTTACTATTGTTGATGGAAAGCAGATAATTGAAATCAGCGCTAAAGGAGGCTATTCACCCATAAAAACTACCGCCAAAGCAAACATTCCCACAATCCTTCGGGTGAGCACTAACGGCACTTTCGATTGTTCTTCGGCCGTGCGCGTCCCTTCTTTGGGCATCTCTCAGAATCTTCCTCCCTCCGGTACGACTGATATAGATCTGGGTAGCCCAAAAGTGTCTGTTTTGGAGGGTACTTGCGGGATGGGCATGTATCCGTTCCAGATCGACTTCCAAGGTTGATATAAGCAATGGTATCAGTAAATAAAAATATCATATGTCTATACAATAATTATGTGTTTTTCAGCGGCAGCAAGTTTTGCAGCAGGAGGCGCGCTCGGTGTGGCGGGAGGTTTGACGATTGCACAGGTAAAGAAAAAATCTGAGCTCCCGTTTGCCAGCATTCCGCTTTTGTTCGGAATCCAACAAGCTATTGAAGGAGCGGTATGGGTTTCTTTTGGTTCTCCAATTCTAAATACCATAGCCACGTACGCATTTTCGATGTTCTCCCATGTACTATGGCCGGTCTTCGTCCCGGTCTCTGTTTTGTTGATTGAGACAGATCCAACCCGGAAAAAGATCCTTCAACTGTTCTCGTTCGTCGGTCTGGCGGTGGGGCTATATCTTTTATACTTCATTATTGTCGATCCGGTTACTGCGCACATCGTGAATCAGAGTATTGCCTATCACTCCCCACACTTTTATGTAATTCCAACAATTGCCCTTTATTTGCTTGCTACATGCGGAAGCTGTCTCTTTTCAAGCAATAAAATAGTAAATGTATTCGGGAGCGTTCTGTTAATTTCTTTTGCCATCGCAGCTTGGTTCTATACCGAGACATTCTTTTCTGTCTGGTGTTTCTTCGCTGCAATCCTGAGCGTACTGGTATTCTGGTACTTCAAAAGAAAATCTGTTGCCGTAAGGCTGATCGAAACAGGTTAGGGTATTAGGTGTGTTTAATAAATAAAATATATGAAACTATCAAAACTCATGCATGTAGGAAGTGTTATTGTCGGGTTTGTTGGGGTGATCTCCTTTATTGGCAGCCTTATGGGTGGGAGCGATGACCTTGTGTTTGGCATTACAAAAATGGATGCGCTCGCTTGCACGGCAATTCTTATTCTTATTGCAATCTGGATGCAAATAGCAACGGTCCATCACATGATGTTGGAGCGAAAAGGAGAGATGATCTAACGGCAACTTTACCTCCGTGAACAAAAAATGAAGCGGTGTTATACTGCTTTTATATGAAGCATCTCAATAGGTATTTCGGGTTTATAAAGACGCTTCGCGGCCCGCGTTTGTACTACTTCTTGGGCGCGGCTGTCGTCGTGCTTGCCGGTTGGTGGTTGTTTAAGCCCGCACCCGTAGTACAGGCAACTATTTTGCTCGAGCCGAAACCTTTTGTACAAGAGGTGTCCGTCTCCGGCAAAGTAACTCCCGCACAAGAGGTCGACCTCGGCTTTTCTCAGGGCGGGCGCGTGTCCGCGGTATACGCTACGGTGGGACGCCGTGTATCGCAGGGCACCACCTTGGCGGCAATCGAAAACAGCGACCGTCGCGCTGCCGTATTGCAAAAAGAAGCCGCACTCGAAACGCAGCAGGCAAAACTTGCGGCACTTACCGCAGGCACCCGCCCCGAAGAGATCGCTATCGCCGAAGCAACGGTCAACAGCGACCGTTCCGGTCTTGTTGATGCGTTGCAGGACGCCTACCGCACCGCCGATGCCGCGGTACACAACACACTCGACCAGTTTATAAGCAACGGGCGCACCAGTCCGTCGATGATCCCGTTTGTAAACGACACCAGTATAAAAAACAAAGTAGAGGCGGGTCGGCTCGAAGCCGAAACACGTCTTGCCTCATGGGGGAGCGTCCTTTCGCTCAACGCTTCCGCCGACCTCTCTGCCGCACTTACGCAAGGCCAAACTAATTTAGCGGCAACCGTGAGCCTCCTTTCCGACGCCAACGCCGCGCTTAACCGCGCGGTCCCGTCCGCTTCGGCTACGCAGACAAACATCGACACATATATTGCGGCTGTGGGTACGGCGCGCACCAACCTTAACGCTGCGGTTTCGGCGGTCAACGCCGCCAAAGCATCGCTCGACGACAGCGTACGCACGCTCGCGCTTAAAAAAGCGGGGTCAACCCCGCAAGACATTGCCGCGCAGGAAGCGCAGGTTAAGGCGGCTGCGGCCGATGTTGCGGCCGCGCAGGCCGAGCTGTACAAGACCTATATCACTGCGCCCTTTAGCGGCACGGTTACGGTGGTAGACGCCAAGGTGGGCAAAATCGTTTCGCCCAACACGCCGGAAATTTCGATGATAAGCGACGGGACCTTCCAGATAGAGTCCTATGTACCGGAAATTAATGTGTCGCTGCTTACGCTCGGCGACAAAGCCTCGGTAACACTCGATGCCTACGGCGACAACGTAGTGTTCGAGGCAACTATCGTGTCGATAGACCCCGCCGACACGGTGCGCGACGGCGTCTCGACCTACCGCGCGGTGCTGCAGTTCAGCAAAGGCGACGCGCGTATTAAATCCGGCATGACAGCCAACGTGGTTATCGTCACCGATGTTAAAGAAAGCGTGCTTTCGGTGCCGCAGGGCGTGGTGACGCGACGCGACGGCAAAAACTATGTGCGCATTATGGTCGGGGGGCTACAGCAGGAGCGCCAAGTAACGCTCGGCGGGGTTTCGTCGCTCGGCGAGGTCGAAGTGCTTGCGGGCCTTGCGGCCGGCGACGTTGTGGTCGCCACCTTGCCGTAACCATGCCGCTCAACGTTAAGATCGGCTTTTTTTTGGCGGTGCGGGCACTGCGCCGCGCCAGCCTTTGGACCACGGGCCTCATCATCGGGGTCATGATCCTGACCTTTCTTAACCTTGTCGTACTTTCGGGCGTATTGGTGGGGCTTATGCAGGGCGCTATCAACGCGGTGCGCACCCAGTACACCAGCGATGTCATAGTCTCTACCCTCAACGACAAACAATACATAGAAAACAGCCCCAACATTGTCGCACTTATCGAGTCGTTGCCCGAAGTCGCCGCCTACACCGCGCGCTACCGCGAGGCAGGGCAACTCGAGGCCAACTACCGCACCCGCAGAGACACCGACAAACCCAACACCGCCAATGCGGTGGTGGTGGGTATCAACCCCGTGATGGAAGACTCGGTAACCGGCATTTCTTCGGGGCTTGTCGAGGGCGAGTTTTTGACCGCGGGCGACTACGACAAGGTGGTGGTCGGCGGGTATTTACTTAAACAATATTTCCCCGTAGAAACACCGGGCTTTACCACACTCGAAAACGTTGCGGTGGGTACCAAAATCCGCATCACGCTCGGCGAGGTAACGCGCGAGGTCACGGTTAAGGGGATACTTAAAAGCAAAGTAGACGAGGTCGCCATGCGCGCCTACTTGGTCGACTCGCAAATGCGCAGCCTTGTCGGGCGCAACGACGGCAACGTCGACGAGATAGCAATTAAAGTTGCAGAGGGCGTCGATGCCGCTGCACTGCGCGACGCGCTCTTGTTGCGCGGGGTAGGCGAGGTGGCCAAAGTACAAACCTACGAGGACGCCCAGCCGAAATTCCTTAAAGACATTATCTCTACCTTTAACATGCTGGGTGCCGCGTTTTCTTCTATTGGTCTAGTGGTCGCCTCTATTACGATATTTATCGTCGTGTTTATCAACGCGATTACCCGCCGCAAGTTTATAGGCATACTTAAAGGCATAGGCATCAACGGTCGTGCCGTCGAGGTGTCCTACATATTTCAGTCCGTGTTTTACGCGCTGGTGGGCTCGGCACTCGGGCTTGCGCTGGTGTACGGCTTTTTGGTGCCCTCGTTTGAGGCGCATCCTATCGACTTTCCCTTTAGCGACGGCATATTGGTGGCGCCGTTTGGGCAAACTATGTTCCGCGTGGGGCTGTTGGTGGTATCGACCGTTATCGCGGGCTACATACCGGCATGGATGATCATCCGCAAAAATACCCTCGACTCGATCTTGGGCCGAAACTAATATGATAGAAACAAAACAACTGACCCGTTCGTTCCAAAACGGTGACATCCAAACGCAGGTGCTCAAAGGCATCGACTTTCTGGTGCCCGACGGGCAGTTTGTCTCTATTATAGGTCGCTCCGGCGCGGGCAAGTCGACTTTTTTGTACCAAATGTCTTTGCTCGACGAACCGACCGGCGGCAAAATAATCATCGACGGGCACGACACGCACACTATGTCGCAGGACGCGCGCATGCGCTTTAGACTCAATCGGTTCGGGTATGTGTTTCAAGACTATGCGTTGTTGCCGGAACTTACTGCGCTCGAAAATGTGGCACTACCGTTGCTTATGCAAGGGCATTCGCGCAAAAAGGCCTATGCGCAGGCAACCGAGGCACTGCAGAGCGTGTCGCTGGGGCACCGCTTGCACAACTTACCCAGCCAACTCTCCGGCGGCGAACAACAGCGGGTGTCTATCTCGCGCGCTATTGCGCACAAACCTACAATTTTGTTTGCCGACGAGCCGACCGCCAACCTCGACAACGAGTCTTCGCGCGCCATCATAGATATTTTTAAAAAGCTTCACAAAGCGGGGCAGACCATTATTATGGTTACGCACGAAGAGGAGTACGCCAAAGAGGCCGAGCGGCTGGTGCGACTCGACGACGGCAAGATACTCTCCGACACTAAACATCACCGCTAAGGTAGGGTAGTATATACAGCATGAAAACGTGGCAGGCATACGCAGTGGTTGCGGTACTGGTAGTGGCGGTTGGCGCGGCCTTCTTTTATAAAAATCTGTTTGCACCGCCGGTGGCCACGGTAGAGGGCGAGACGCACCAAGTGTCTTTTATCTGCGACGACACTTCGTACTTTGTTGCGCACTTTACTGCCGGCTCAGTACTTATCGATGTCGATGGCGAAATCGTGCAGCAGTTGCCGCTGACAACCTCGACCTCAGGCGCAGTATACGGAGACGCCGACTGGACACTGACTCTGCGCGGCGAGGGTGCAACCGTCACACGCAACTTCGACAACAAGAGCGGCAACTGCCACCAACCGTTTAACCCGAACTTGGCTCCCTACAACTGGGGCGATTAATTGAATAAACCGCTTTAACGTGGTATGGTAGAAGTATCGCGGGAATCGCCCGCCTTTTTCATTGTATGGATATCCGCAACATCGCTATTATCGCGCACGTCGACCACGGTAAGACCACGCTTACCGACGCTTTGCTGCGCCAGTGCGGTGTCGCCGAAGAGGGGGTCTCGATGGACTCCAACACGCTCGAGAAAGAGCGCGGCATCACTATTTACGCCAAAAACGCCTCGGTCGAGTACAAGGGCACCAAGATAAACATCGTCGACACGCCGGGCCACGCCGACTTCGGCTCCGAGGTCGAGCGCGTGCTGCGCTCGATAGACTCGGTGCTTTTGGTGGTCGACGCGCAAGAGGGCCCGATGCCGCAAACGCGCTTTGTACTTAAGAAGTCGCTCGAGTTGGGGCTTAAACCCATCGTTATCATCAACAAAATAGACAAGCCCGCCGCCGACCCCGCTATGGCCGAAGAGGCCGTGCTGGAACTCTTTTTAGAGCTCGGCGCCAACGACGACCAAAGCAATTTCCCTGTGGTCTACGCTATCGGCAGGGAAGGCGTTGCAAAGAAAAAGCTTACCGACGAGTCAAAAGATCTTACGCCGCTGCTTGAGACTATTTTAGAGCACGTACCGTCGGCATCTTCGGCGGAGCTCGAGGCAAAGCCGTTGCGCCTCCAGCCGTTTAACCTCGGGTACGACAACTTTTTGGGCCGTATGGCGGTCGCCCGCGTGTACGAAGGCGTTATCAACGTCGGCCAAACCGTATTTGTAAAAAAGCCGACCGGCGAGACACGCACGGGCAAAATAACCAAACTTTTTTCCTTCCGCGGACTTGAAAAAATTGAGATACCACAGGCCGTTGCCGGCGATATTGTTATGCTCGCAGGTCTTGGCGACATCGACATCGGCGAGACGGTTGCGGCAGAAGAGTCCGCACAGCCCCTACCGGCTATCGCGGTAGACGAGCCGACTATCGCGCTTAACTTTTTGGTCAACAACTCGCCGTTTGCCGGTCGCGAAGGCAAGTTTGTTACTACGCGCCAAATCCGCGAGCGTCTCGAGCGCGAGCTCGAGGTTAACGTCGGGCTTAAGGTCGACTTTTCATCGGCCGAGGCGTTTCGTGTCTACGGCCGCGGTGAGCTCCATATTTCTATCTTGCTCGAGAACATGCGCCGCGAGGGCTACGAGCTGCAGGTATCCCAACCGCAAGTTATCTTCCACGAAGAGGGGGGCGTTAAGCTCGAGCCGTTTGAAGAGGTGGTTATCGACACCCCCGCCACATACCAAGGCGCTATCATCGAGCGCTTGGGCAAGCGCAAAGTGGTCATGAAAGATATGCGCGTGCATAGCGACACCGTGCGCATTATCTTCGAAGGCCCGACGCGCGGGCTCTTGGGCTTCCGCTCGCAATTTATATTGGACACCAAAGGCGAGGGGATATTTTCCTCGCGCTTTACGCACTTTGGCCCCTATGCCGGCGAGATAGAAAAGCGCGCCGCAGGCAGCATGATATCGATGTCGAGCGGCAAAGTGCTCGGCTTCTCTCTGTGGAACCTGCAGGACCGCGGCGTGCTCTACATCCCGCCCGCTATCGATGTGTACGAGGGACAGGTTATAGGCAACACTTCCAAGGGCGAGGAAATGTTTGTTAACCCGACCAAAGGCAAACAGCTTACCAACATGCGCGCCTCCGGCACCGACGAGGCCATGCACCTCGTGCCGCCCTTTGAGCTTAGTATCGAGCGCGGGCTCGAGGTAATGAACGAAGATGAACTTCTTGAGGTTACGCCGCTTAGTGTCCGCCTGCGCAAAAAGCCGGGGATAAAAATCGCGTTCAAAGACCGCGGATAAATAGCGTTATTTGACAAAATAGCGTTATTTTGATACTATATTCTCTCAATGCCCGAACGTAAATTCAATACAGGACCCAAGCGGTTCTCCTCTAAAACACGCCCCTACTTCGCTAAAGCTACGAAGGGCACAGCCTTTGGTGAGCGCGCTCGCCCTACGAAGCCTTGGCAGAGTAGGGGTCCCTTCAATAAAAAGCAGGGCTTTGCTCAGAAATCTTTTTCTGACGTAAGCAAATTTATAAACAAAGCGGTTATCACCGAAGAGGTGGTTAAGTTTATCCCCGAGCATCAGTTCGGCGACTTTGCGTTGGTTGATCCGCTTAAGTTCAACATCAAAGCCAAGGGCTACACCGACCCGACTCCGATACAAGACCGCGCTATCCCGCACGTACTGCGCGGCGCCGATGTCGTAGGCATCGCTAACACCGGCACCGGCAAAACGGCCGCGTTTCTTATTCCGCTTATCAACAAGGTGCTCGTTAACCGCGGTGCGCGCGACAACCGCGTACTTATCATGGTGCCCACGCGCGAGCTCGCGGTACAAATCAACGACGAGTTTAAGGGTTTTGCCAAACAGCTCCAGCTCTACTCGGTAGTCTGCGTCGGCGGCGCCAACATCAACCCCCAAATGTCCGAGCTGCGCCGCAAGCCGCATTTTGTTATTGGCACCCCGGGCCGTCTTAAAGACCTCTTGGAGCGCAAAGCACTTAACCTTAGCGACTTTAAAACCGCCGTGCTCGACGAGGCCGACCGCATGCTCGATATGGGTTTTATCGCCGACATGCGCCAGATTCTTAAACTCCTGCCGGCTCCGCGCCATACGCTCTTTTTCTCGGCAACACTTAGCCCCGAGATAGAAAAGTTGATAGGGGAGTTTTTGCACGAGCCGGTGCGCATCAGCGTCAAAACTCGCGATACCTCGGCCACCATCGACCAAGATGTCGTGCGCGTGCCGCGCGGTGCCGACAAACTCGACATACTGCACGACCTGCTTAACCAGCCGGGCTTCGACAAAGTGCTTATCTTCGGCCGCACCAAACATGGGGTAGAAAAGCTAAGCAAAAAACTGGTAGAAAAAGGTTTTAAGGCCGAGAGTATCCACGGCAACAAAACGCAGGGCAAGCGCCAAAAAGCGCTCGACCTGTTTAAGCGCGACCATGTCAACGTGTTGGTGGCCACCGATGTCGCCGCCCGCGGTTTGGACATAAACGGCGTCTCGCACGTCATCAACTACGACCTCCCCTCGACCCACGACGACTACGTGCACCGCATCGGCCGCACCGGCCGCGCGGGCAAGTCGGGCAAGGCGCTGACCTTTATCGAGGCGTAAAAAATATATGAACAGCAAAGTCGCAAAAATTAATATCAAGGCTCCGGCCAAAATTACTCCTGCCTCCAAGCACCGCGCCCCGACACGTGGCCCCGGCAAGACGTTTCAAAAAGACGGCCACTGGATAGAAAACCCAAACAAGGCCTCGGTGCTCGCGTGCCCGTGCGGCAACAAGTATCTCAAGACCCGTCACGGCCAGCTAAAATGCCTCCGCTGCCTCTCACAAGGTAAATAACCGCCGGTAATCGGTATCTTCATAGTCCGTCTGCTACACTATGGGTATGCGACGGACTTTTTTAATTTCTGTATTCTTGCTTGTGTGCGTTTTAGTGCTTCCTGCCGGTGTTTCCGCAGCAACGCGCTCGCTCTCCAGCGGTATGTCGGGGGCAGACGTCACCGCGCTCCAGCAGGCGCTTATCGGCAAAGGCTATCTTTCGGCTGCCGCAACCGGCTACTTCGGTAGCCTCACGCTTGCCGCGGTAAAAAAGTTTCAATGCGAGCAAAACATAGTCTGCTCCGGCTCTAGCTACGGCTTGGCGGGGCCCAAAACCCAAGCGGCATTGGGGCTCGGCGACTCGGTCCCTGCAACACCGCCGGTACAGGCCGGCACACTTACCGGCAAGTCGCTTACCGGCCCCTACACCGGTCCGTTAGAGTTTTCCGGCTGGGTGCCCGACTGGCGCGCCGCCAGCGGCACTGCCGATGTCACGCCGCATCTTAGCCAACTAAAAAGCGTGATGCCGTTTAGCTACGCCGTGTCCGACGACGGCAAACTTATAGACCACGCCAAAATTTCCCAAGGTGTGTGGCCCGCGTTTATAGCCGCCGCTAAAGCCAAGGGTGTGCGGGTGGTACCGACCGTCATGTGGGGCGACGGCGAGGCGATGCACCGCATACTCAGCAACAGCACGACGCGTATTGCGCTCGAGGACGAGATAGCCGCAACGGTTATGGCCAACGGCTTCGACGGCATCGACATCGACTTCGAGGCTAAAAAAGCCGATACGATAAACTACTTTTCCACTTTTCTAAAGGGCTTGTACCAGCGCATGGGCAACAAGTGGGTGTACTGCGCTATCGAGGCCCGCATGCCGCTCGAAGATAGGTACAGCACCGGCGCCACCATACCGCCCGATGCCACCACCTACGCCAACGACTACGCGGCAATCAATAAATACTGCGATCGCGTCGAAATTATGACCTACGACCAAGGCACGGTAAGTGTGCGTCTTAATGGTGCGCGCACCGCGCCCTACGCGCCGGTTGCCGACCCGGGCTGGGCCGAAAATATTGTTAAGTTGGCCGCGCAGTCTATCGCAAAAAACAAAATCATTATCGGCATCGCCAACTACGGCTACGAGTACGAAGTGACGCCGCTTGGAAACGGCGGCTACAAATACAAACGGCTCTGGGCGTTTAACCCTAACTACGCGTTGCAAATTGCCGCGCAGTACGGCGTAACGCCTATGCGCACCAGCGCGGGGGAGCTTGGGTTTACCTACACGCCGCCGAGCGCGGCGCTTGGCGTAGGCCCCGGCTTTGCCAACCAAACCCAGACGCCGGAAAACACAAGTCCCACTACCTCGGTTGCACAAAACGCGGGTGGCCAAACCAACACCTTTCAGCCGTTTAACTACATTACGTGGAGCGATCCCGCCGCGATTAAAGACAAAGTCGACTTGGCGCGCCGCTTGGGCGTACGCGGGGTGGCTGTCTTTAGCTTAGGCGGCGCGGCAGACCCCACTATGTGGGATATGTTAAAGTAGTCCCATTAACGCTTAATTAATCAATCACATGAAATCATCAACATTGGCGACATTGGTAGTAGGGGTAGCTATTATCGCGGGCGGTGCATGGTACTTTATGCAGGAGCCTGCAGTAGTAAGCGAGCAAGCAGCCACAACTCCCGCCGCAAACGACACCACAAACACCACGCCTACTAACGACACGACGCCGACGGCAAGCACTGGTACGCAAAACACCGGTACACAAAATACCGGTAGCACCGGCGCGGGCGTATCGGCCGGCGTTACGGTTACTGCACCTGCGGCAAAAACAGTTACGGTCACGTACAGCGGGAACGGGTTTAGCCCGTCGAGTGTCACTATTAACAAGGGCGACACGGTCAAGTTTGTCTCTACGGATACCCCTATGTGGGTCGCCTCGGCATCACACCCAAGCCACACTGTCTACGACGGTACTGACCGCTCATCGCACTGCGCCGCAGGCTACACGGGAGCCAAGCCGTTTGACCAGTGTGCGGACGGCACCAGCTACAGCTTTACCTTCAATCAGACGGGCACCTTCAGTTATCACGACCACACCAACGCTAGCGCCGGCGGTTCTGTTATAGTTAAATAATGGACAAAACAAGCAACCGTATACTCCGGCTCGGCGTTGCCTTTGCGTTCCTTTATCCGCCGTATGCGGCGCTCATGGACCCTACCTCATGGCTCGGGTACTTCCCGCGGTTTGTGCTCGACGCCGCGGCAAGTGTCGGCGTGTCCGACCTGGTGGTCTTGCATGCGTTTGGGGTAGTCGAGGTGCTTATCGCGTTGTGGTTGCTTTCGGGCTACAAGGTGCTGTATCCTGCGGCGCTCGCCGCAGCGATGCTTATGGCAATAGTGGTCTTTGACTTCAATAACTTCGAGGTTATCTTCCGCGATATAAGCATCGCTGCGGCCGCCTTGGCGCTTGCGGTCGACTCGTATCTGAAAGAAAAGAAGCACAGTGGTGTCGTATAACCTATGCACGTTCCTAAAACCGGCACGTTAGTTGCAATCGTCCTGTTGCTCGTGGCGGCGTTTGTCGCGTGGCAGTGGCGGTACTCGCCGTTTTTTGCGCAATTGTTCGGCGCTACGCACGAGGGCCAGCTAATTTCCCAAGTGCACTACCAATGTGATGAGGAAAAGACCATGGACGTCGCGCTCTATGCCGGTGCGCAGTCCGCCACTCCAACCGGTAGCGCCACGGTGGTCCTAAGCGACGGCCGCACGCTCGAACTTGCACAAACCGTGTCGGCAAGCGGGGTGCGCTACGCCAACAAAGACGAGTCGTTTGTCTTTTGGGACAAAGGCAACGGCGCACTGGTGCTCGAGGACAATACAGAAAAGTCATACCTAAACTGCATCAGAGTTGCCGACGACGATAACTTGCCGCAGGTATACGCCAGCGGACAAGAAGGTTTTTCTTTGCGGTACCCTGCACACTATATAGGCGACGAAACCTATGTTTACGAGCAGCTCGGCCCCAACAAAGAGATAAACGGCGTCAAATTTAGTATTGACCCTGCGGTGGCGCAGGGGACCAACCTTAGCAGCGACTCGTACGTGTCGGTCGAGCAGCTTCCCGACACCCCCGCATGTTCTGCGACAAAGTTTTTGGACAGCGTTACCGCCAGCAACTTGGCCGAAGGCACGACCGTATACTCCTACGCGTCCTCAACCGGCGCCGCCGCGGGCAACCGCTACGAAGAGCAGGTGTTTGCCTTGCCGGGCACCAACCCCTGCGTCGCGGTGCGCTACTACATACACTACGGCGCTATAGAAAACTATCCCGAAGGCACGGTCAGTGAGTTTAACCACGACGCGCTGGTGGGCCAGTTTGACTCAATCCGCAAGACACTTGTTATAGTGCAGTAATGCTCCGGCGCAGAAACAGAAAGCACTACCTGCAGCTTAAAGAAAGTGCGCGTGCATTAATGCACGCGCGGGTGGGATACTTTAACGCTTTTTACGGCCATGCGGTCGGCAAAGTATTTATAAAAAACACCAAGTCGCGCTGGGCCAGCTGCTCACAAAAGGGCAATTTAAATTTTAATTACAAACTGGTGCTCCTGCCGCCTGCGCTGGCCGACTATGTAGTCGTCCACGAGCTGTGCCATCTAAAAGAGTTTAACCACGGCCCTGCATTTTGGGCGCTGGTGGCAAAGTGCGTACCCAACTATCGCGAGTGCCGCCGCGCACTGCGCGCAATAGAACGCGCATGAACAAGCGTTGGTACATAATCGTACTCGTGATTGCTGCTGCGCTTGCGGGTGCGTACCTGTTTTCCCGCCCCGCGCCCGTTATAACCAACTACCCCTCAAGCGGCACCGACGTTATCGCCTTTGGCGACAGTTTGGTAACCGGCAAAGGCGCCCCCGAAGGGGAAGGGTTGGTCGACCTGCTGTCGCGCGCGGTGGGTCAGCCCATCATCAACCTCGGCTACTCCGGCGACACTACCTCCAAAGCGCTCGAGCACATCGGCCAAGTAGACGCTTACAACCCCAAGGTGGTTATCGTGCTCTTGGGCGGCAACGACTACTTAGGCCGTGTCCCACGCGAGCAGACCTTTACCAACCTTGCCACTATTATCGAAACTATGCAGGCAAAAGGTGCGATAGTACTTTTGCTTGGCGTGCGCGGCGGCTTGTTGCAGGATAATTTTAAAAACAGCTTCGAAGCTTTGGCCAAGCAGTATCATACAGCCTTTGTCCCCGATGTACTTAGTGGGCTGTTAGGCAACGAGGAGTTTATGTATGACGCAGTACACCCCAACCAAGCGGGCTACGCCCGCATTGCTAAGCGCGTGCTGCCGGTGCTTAAAACACTGTTGCAATAAAAAACCCGCGCGCTTTGCAGCGCGCGGGAAACTAAATCTCGGTGGCATAACCGACTACGCGGTCGAGCACAATATATACGACCATGCCGTTTTGGTACTCGACCCTCAGCACCACGGCGTCGCTCACAAAGCGCTTGGCCAAGACCAGATAGTGATAGGTCTTAACCACCTCAAACTTCAGCACTTTCCCCACCGGCGCTACCGTACACTGCCTGTCGGGCCGGCGGCTCAGTTGTCGGAAGCGGCGGTGCGAGTCGGCCACCTTGCCGTCGCGCAACAGGTCGATAAGCTCGGTCAGCTGCTCGGCCGAGCGACACCCCAGCACCTCTTCCTGCTCAACCTGCGCCTGAGCCTCGGTGGCCCACAGGCAAGCAGCAACAACCAGTGCTACTACGTGTCTCATGACATACCCCATGCGTGCCCTCTATCGGCGAGTATAGCTAATTTCTTTAGATTTGCTAGCGTTGATATATGTATATCAGTGTACGGGTACTCGCCGGCGCAAAGGAAGAAAAGGTAGAGTTGCTTGCTAACGACCGGCTAAAGATAGTGGTCAAACAGCCCGCCAAACAAAACTTGGCCAACCGCCGCGTGCTCGAGCTGGTGGCGCGGCACTTTGCGCTGCCGGCGGCCAAGGTGCGGCTTATTTCGGGCCACCGCAGCCCCTCTAAAATCTTTTCAGTCGACCAATAACGGCTCTGCTGATAGGCCCGTCGCTCGCGACAAATCAAAAGCAAGCTTTTGTTTGCTCGCTTCGCTAGGTCATGAAAACCGCGCGCTTTGCAGCGCGCGGGGTATCTCAGGTTTTTGGCTCAACGCCGACATGCCGATGGATCCTAAGCGTATGTCCTACGGCGGCTTTAGCGTCGAGGTCTCCGGCTAACCCCCCCAACGCCTCCACCCCGCAATCCTATCTCCTAAGGCGCGTGTCCGGCGGAGTACCGCAGGCACGCGCCCCACTCCACCCGCTTTTTCTATCCCTCCCTGTTTTATCCCCAGCTCTATGCTAGTGTTTTGCAAAACACTGCAATAGAGTAATGCTATATGCCGAACCCACTAAGTACGGGGGACTACCGCCGCCTCGAACGGATTATCAAAGGCGTCGCGAGCCACCGCCGCCTGCAGATCCTCGATCTGCTGCACCGCCAGCCGGAGCTGTCGGTGCTTGATATATCCGAACGGTTGAAGATGGGGTATGAAAACGCTTCCGACCACGTGCGCAAGCTGGCCGCCGCCGGTTTACTGCTCAAGCGCAACGAAGGTCCGGCGGTCCGCCACAAACTCACGCCCCGCGCCGAGTCTATGCTAGTGTTTTGCAAAACACTGCAATAGAGGCGGTGTTTCTGAGCAGTACATCTAAACTTCATGCAACTCAGCAATACTGGGTGCATGATACTTTTTATGCTGCTGGGGGCACTGCTGGGCGCTTTATCGGTTATCTTTGTCCTACAAAATATTACGCCTATTACGGTCACGTTTTTAACGTGGCATATATCGGGCTCGCTTGCAGTAGTGCTCTTTTTGGCGCTGATGGCCGGCGTGGTTATTACCCTGCTTATGCTTTTGCCGGGGCTTATCCGCGACGAGTACAACTACCACCAGTTGGTTAAACAAAAAAAGCAGGTTGAGGACGAGCTGGCCACCACCCGCAAGGTAATAAACGAGGTGGCCGCCCGCCCTGTGGTGGTTGAGCAGCCGCCGCAACAGGTGATACTCTAAAACCATGCAAGCCATAGAAGCTATATTGCAGACCATTCTGTCGTTCCTGCTCGGCGTACTAACGCTCATTATTAACTTTTTTATTGCTATCCTTACGCTCGTGCTTAATTTCGCCAAGTCGTTGGTAGGGATCGTTAGTTGACGCACGCGGTGTGCATACACTTATTTGTTATACTGGGCAGATGAAAGGATTTGTAACCAACATCGAGCAGGACTCGCTTACCAATGAGTTTTTTCGCCGCGTGCTCTACACCGACGAGCGTGTGCAGGTGGTAGTTATGGCGCTACAGCCGGGTGAGGATATCGGCGCAGAGGTGCACCAGCTCGACCAGTTTATCCGCGTCGAGGCGGGGAGCGGCACGGCGGTGCTTGACGGCGTGGAGCACGCTATTACCGCCGGTTTTGCGGTGGTGGTACCGGCCGGCGTTATGCACAACATTATCAATGGCGCCGACGCCCCGATGAAGCTGTATACCCTGTACGCGCCGCCCAATCACAAAGACGGCACGGTACACAAAACCAAGGCCGATGCCGAGGCTGCCGAGCAGCACTCCGCCTAAGAGGTATACTTACGGTATATGTATAACCAAGACTGGAGTATGTACGGGGGTTGGGGTCCGGGGGCGGTAGAGCCATGGATGCAGCATCCGTGGATGCTTGCGGCGCTTGCTATAGCCGCTCCGTTTATTATTTTGGTTGTAGCGTGGGCGCTGGTGTGGAAAGGTTTGGCGTTATGGCATGCGGCGCGCCGTGGGCAGTACTGGTGGTTTGTTATTTTGCTGGTGGTGCACACTATGGGCATACTGGAAATTATTTATCTTTTCTTCGTCGCCAAACTGCACTGGAAGCAACTTTTTTCGGCGCACAGCGACCGCGTACATCACTAAGCTAACCGTATGAGTAAGGTATATATTGCTATTGCCGCGGGTGCGGTGTTGCTTGGTGCGGGGTATTGGGCTATCTCTCCTCGCCAATCGGCCGCCCCAAGCGCCGATCTGTACGCCACCTCGACACCGACGGTGGCAACTACTACCGCAGCTGCCGCCACTACCACTACCACTACCACTAATCCCGCTAAAGTCATGCACGCGACACTCCACACCAGCAAGGGCGACATCGTAATAGAGTTTTTTGCCGACGCCGCACCCAAAACAACCACCAACTTTATTAAGCTTGCTAAGGCGGGCTTTTACGACAACACCAAGTTCCATCGCGTTATCAAAGGATTTATGAATCAGGGCGGTGACCCGCTAACCACCGACGACTCGCAGGCGGCGCGCTGGGGCACCGGCGGGCCGGGCTACAAATTTGCTAACGAAAATGTTATCGCCCACAACGGGGTGGGGGTGGTGTCGATGGCAAACTCGGGCCCCGACACCAACGGGAGCCAGTTCTTTATCAATGCGGCAGACAACGCGTTTTTGGACGGCAAATACAATGTCTTCGGCAAGGTTACAACCGGTCTTGATGTCGTTATGGCTATCAACAATGTGCCTACAGACGGCTCAGACCGCCCCCTTACGCCGGTCGTGATTACCGGAATTACCTTGCAATAGCAGGGTTTTTTTAGGATATCCACAAAACAAGTGTATCCGAGTGTATTGCACCTAAAAAAGGTGTGTTAATTTAGGTGTATGCAATCACCACTAACCTACAAGCAGAAGCGTGTGCTGGACAACATCCGCCTCTATGTCGAGGCCAAGGGCGAACCGCCGACACTCGAGGAGTTGCGCAAAAACTTGGGGTTTAAGTCGGTGCGCACCGTGGCGCAGTATGTCGAGGCACTGGAGTCTAAGGGTTACATCGTGCGGCGCAAGTTTACGTGGCGCAACATCGAGCTACGCAACGTCGACGGCGGGTGGGGCACGGTCAACGTGCCGGTGGTGGCAAACGTCGGGTGTGACGACCTGTCGCAGTTTGCGCAAGAAGAGCATGACGAGTTTTTAGAAGTAGATAAAAAAATTGTAGAGGAGGAGGACGGCGGGATAGTGGCGGTGCGCGCCGTGGGAGAAAGTATGGCCGACGCGGGCATACACTCCGGCGACTACGTGCTTATCCGCTTTACCGAGCATGCGCAAAACGGCGACCGTGTGGCGGCTATTGTCGGCGACATGGTTACGGTCAAGCGGCTGGAGAGGAAAGACGGCTTTACGATACTCCACCCAGAAAACAAAGACCCCAAGTACAAACCGATTATTTTGCGCGAAGACTTTAAAATCGCGGGCAAGGTGCTATGCGTGATACCAAAACTCACCGCCGAATTAGAGGAGGTGGTGCGTCTGGAGGGCGAAAAGGAGTACGACGAATAAACATGAAAGAACTCACTGACGAACAAAAGCGTGTGATGCTGGAGCGCGGTACAGAAAAACCTTTTTCCGGCGCTTTGCTGCAGGAAAAAAGGGAGGGTACCTACAATTGCGCGCAATGCGGCAACCCATTGTTTGCATCGGGGACCAAGTTTGACTCCGGCACCGGCTGGCCGAGCTTTGACGATGCTATAGCAGGCTCGACCACCCTGCACGAGGACTACAGCGGCGGCATGCGCCGCACCGAGGTGGTGTGCGCCAAGTGCGGCGGGCATTTGGGCCACGTGTTTAATGACGGCCCCGCCGAGACCACCGGCAAACGGTACTGCATTAACTCCGTGTGTCTTGATCTTGAAGTGAAATGACTCAAGAGCAAGCGTTAGAGATTTTAAAGAGTGGAGCTAATGTCTTTTTAACCGGCGAGCCTGGGAGCGGCAAGACGTACACTATTAACCGCTACATCAGCTGGCTGCGCGAGCGCGGGGTAGAGCCTGCTATCACCGCCTCGACCGGTATTGCCGCCACACACGTGGGCGGTATGACGATACACGCGTGGAGCGGCATCGGAGTTAGGCGCGACCTAACCGACTGGGACCTCGAGGCCCTGCTCGAGAGGGAAAGCTTGGTGCGCCGTGTCCGCAACAGCCACGTGCTTATTATCGACGAAGTGTCGATGCTCGACGCGCACCTGCTAACACTGGTCGACTTGGCCACTAAAACGTTGCGGGGGAGCGCACGGCCTTTTGGCGGGTTACAAGTTATTTTTGTGGGGGACTTTTTCCAACTCCCGCCGGTGTCTAAAGGCGAGGCCGCGCAGTTTGCCTTTGAGTCGCCCGCGTGGGAGGCCGCCAACCCGCTGTACTGCTATCTTAGCGAGCAGCACCGCCAAGAAGACGATGCGTTTTTGAGCCTTCTTGGTGCACTGCGCGCCGGCGAGATAGACACCCTACATATCGAAATGCTGCAGGCCCGCGCCACGGCACCTACTGGTGCGCAAGTAACGCGCCTATACCCACACAACGCCGATGTCGACAACATAAACAGCGAGGCACTTGCAACGATAGGCAAACCGGCGCGCGTGTTTACTATGCAGACCGAGGGTAGTAAGCCCTTGGTCGAGGGATTAAAGCGCGGGTGCTTGTCGCCCGAAATTTTAACGCTTAAAGAAGGCGCGTGGGTGATGTTTACCCGCAACAACTTCGAGCACGGCTATGTTAACGGCACGTTAGGCACGGTTACCGGTTGGAGCGAGGCCGGTTATCCGCTGGTTACAACCCACGGCGGCGTGATAGAAGCGTCGTCCGAAGAGTGGCGGATAGATGATCGTGCGCGTACGCTCGCCAAAATAACTCAAGTGCCGCTGCGTTTGGCGTGGGCTATTACCGTGCACAAGTCTCAGGGTATGAGTTTAGACAGCGCCGTAATGGACCTTAGCCGCGCGTTTGAGTACGGGCAGGGGTATGTCGCGCTGTCGCGCGTGCGGTCGCTCGCGGGGCTGTACCTCAGCGGATTTAACCAGCGCGCGCTCGAGGTGCACCCCGTGATACTCGAGCGTGACGCAGAGTTTAGAAAGTTATCCGGCGCAGCACGCGACGCGTTTGCAAAGATGCCTCCGGCCGAGCTTGCGGTCCTGCACAAAAAATTTGTCACTGCGGTGGGCGGTAAAGATCCTGAAGAAATTAAGAAGGAGAAGGCGTCTGGCGAAGGCGCAAGCCGGCTGGAAAAGATGCGCCAAAAGCACCCCAACGCCTACAAACCGTGGTCGGCCGACGACGACGCACGCCTAACCGAGTTGTTTCGTGGTAATGCTACTGTGTCTACATTAGTTACAGAGTTTGGCCGCCAAAAAGGCGCTATTAACGCGCGTCTTGTGCGGCTTGGTCTCGTCGAACCCGACGATATGTAGCCTAATATTTTTGTGCTGAAAGACGGCTTAGGGTCGGCCGTCACCTCCTGTGCACCCATACAAGCGGTGCAATTACCCGCTCATATAAAATATTGCATATGAAACTCACTAAAAAAATGATTATAGGTTCTGCGGCCGCTATGCTGCTTTTGCCGTTTGCGGCATCGGCACATAACGACAACGGGCTGCGCTTGGGCTCGCTTATCGGCAAGGGTAACCTTACTGCCGAGGTTAAAGCCGATATAAAGCACAACAACGACCGCAAAGACCGTCATGATGATGACAAAAAAGAGCGTAAAGCCACAACTACAGCGGCTACTATTACCGCCAAGGCTACCCGCACGGTAAAAGCCGCCGACTTTATGGCATCGCTTTCGCCGGTGCTTGCCACACGCATCGCGGGCGCGGGCCTTACCGCCTCGTCGACCGCCGACGCTAACGTAAAACTTGCCGCGTACAACACCGCGGTTACCGGCGCCAAGACGCAGGCTAACGCTGCGATTACGGTTGCCGCGCAAATAAACACCACCAACTCTACAACTACCAACGCCACGCTTCTTGACACCGCCAAAGCAAATCTCAAAGCTGCACACGAGTTCTTGCTTACGGCGCAAAAGAACTTCAAACTCATAGTCCGCTTGATCATCAACGGCTAACAGCGCTCTGCGCTGTCCACAAAGCCCCCGCTCCGGCGGGGGCTTTGGTTATATACTTATAGGTATTAACCGTTAGTCATTTGTCCTTTCTATGCTCCGCTCTATCAGTCGTTTTTGGTATCGCCGTTCGCTCGGGCTCTTACTTATCCGCATCGGTACGGGGTCGGTCTTTTTTGCACACGGGTTGATGAAGTTGCAAAATATGGCCGGCACCGAAGCCTTCTTTACTAATAAATTGCACTTGCCTCCGGGAACGGCCGCGCTGGTTATGTTCCTCGAGCTTGTCGGCGGTGTGATGCTTATCGCAGGCGTCGGCGCGCGCGTTGCGGGCGCGGTCTTGGGCTTTGTCATGCTCGCCGCTATTTACCTGACCGATGTGGGCTCGGGCTGGCCGGCGCACGAGCTTGAGTTCTTGCTGATGGTACTTGCCTTCGGTATTGCGCTCGGCGGAGCAGGGAAGTTGCGCTTGGCGCACCTCTTCGAGCACGACGAATAGGCTTCTTGGTATAGTAAGGAGATGACGCATCTCCTCGGTATGGCAGTCGCGGCGCTCATGATGAGCGCCGCTTTACCGCTCTCGGCCCAGACCCTGATAGCGGATACTGTCTCGTTTCAGCTGGCAAAGGTCGAAAAGGTATTAAGTACTGAAACCGAGCTCATCCCCGGTACCGTTACTACGGTCTCACTGCAAACTCTTTCTTTACAAGTCTTAGAAGGTCCCCACAAAGGGGAGCTCATGACGCTCCAAAACGAGCGCGGGCCGCTTAAAGCGGGGGACCGAGTGTACTTACGTCATACCGTAAACGTCGACGAACATCTAGACACATGGTCCGTAGGCGAACCGTACAGACTCCCGGTGATTCTGTTTATCGTGGCGCTCTTTGTCGCATGCATTTGTATTTTTGGTGGCATGCAGGGAATACGCGGCCTTGTGGCGCTGATAGGCAGTTTATTTTTTATCAGCGTGTTTCTGCTACCTGGAATACTGCACGGTTATTCCCCGGTGCTGGTGTCGATGGGAGTGTCGGCACTCATTATCGTATTAGGCTCCTACGTAACACACGGGTTTAACCGGACCACGAGCGCCGCGGTAGTAGGTATGCTGATTACCATAGGTATTACCGGAGCGTTCGCCTTTTGGTCGATAGACGCGGCGCATCTGACCGGTTTTGCCAGTGAGGAAACAACATACCTAAACTTCGGCACTGCGGGCTCGATAGATTTCGTCGGGCTTTTATTGGGGGGCATAATGATAGGTCTCTTGGGCGTACTCTACGACGCGGCGATAGGGCAAGCTGTTGCGGTGGAGGAGTTGCTGCGCGCCGGTATTAACTCGCGCAAGCATTTGTATGCGCGCGGCTTGCGCATCGGGCGCGAGCACATCGGCGCGCTGGTTAACACGCTAGCTATCGCCTACGTCGGCGCCTCATTGCCGCTTTTGTTGTTACTCCAGATCTCCGGCAACACCAACCCTGCAATGACCCTCAATCAGGAGCTCTTTGCCAGCGAGATCGTGCGTACGATGGTCGGTTCCATCGGACTTATCTTAGCGGTGCCTATCACCACACTGGTGGCGGTCTATCTTTTGTGGGGACGCATAAAACACGAACCAGGGGCACCCGTACATCATCATTAAAGACTGACCGGTTGTACGATGTAAGCACGAACGTCCGTTATGGTAAGGGCAGGCCGCTGCCCCTCAAACTCGGCAAGGTCTCCGGCCATATTGGCACCAATGGTCAATGTCCGTAGCGCCCCTTTAGGAATCACAAACGGTTCGTCAAAAATTACCTGCCCTTCTTTAAGCCGCTTGTCATCTGCTATAAGGTCGCCGTTTTCATCGAGAAGCACGATGCTGTCGTATACCGTTTCGTCGGCAATGCCGGTATGCACGACCGTAATGCTTTGCACGGTAATGTCCGCTCCGACTGCCCGCAGTTGTATGGTGGTAAAGGGTACTCGTTGCGCTCCTGGGATAGCCAAGCTTTCTTTGGGTTGTGCCGGCGCGCTTATTTCAAGTGTAGGCGGTGACAGAGGTCCCGCATACGCCGCCCCTGCGCCACAGATTCCAATAATCCCCAGTACAATAAACGCAACTGATTTGCTTTTGTTCATAGGGACAGGCTATAGCGCTATTGTCCACAAGTCAAGTACTTGCAACTAATTTGCGTTTGCTATATACTCAACTCCATGCAAAAGCATGACTGTAAAGAAGAGCTGCGCGCGGCAGGTTCCCGGGCGACGCCCGGGCGTTTGGCGCTTCTTGCTGCGCTCGAGAAATCCCGCCGGCCGCTGTCGGTCGCTCAACTACAGCCATCGGTGCGCAGTAATACGGTAACGTTGTACCGCACTCTGCGTGCGCTTGCGGCAGCCGGTTTGGTGCGGCAGGGGAACAAAGGCAGAGTGGCCTATTACGAATATGCGGGTCGTCCGCACCATCACCATATGACCTGCACCGAGTGCGGTTTTAATCAGTTGTGCCGCGCCTGCTAACTTTATGATAGAACTTCTCGGTCTTTCGTTACTTATCATGTGCGCTTCTTTGGTAGGGGTGTTTACAGTATGGAACAGGGTAGGATCGTTTATTGAAAAAAAATTGGACTACCTGGTGAGCTTTAGCTCGGGGGTATTCCTTGTTTTTTTATACGGCCTTGCTACTGAGGCGGTGGAGCATGCGGGCGGACTTGCCTACGGGTTACCATGGCTTCTTGTCGGGGCTGTCGGCATTTGGCTTATATTTAAAATATTGCCCAGTTCGCACGTGCACGTGCATGCACACGAGGAAGGTGAGCATCACCAACCTCTTGACGCCCGCCGCATGCTCTTAACCGACGGTATTCATAATGCGGCTGACGGTATTTTCCTTGCGGCTTCGTACGCGGTGTCACCGGCATTGGCAGCTACGGCGGGTATTAGTATTTTTGTGCATGAGGCTCTGCAGGAAATATCAGAATTTTTTGTGCTGCGTGATGCGGGCTATTCGATAAAAAAAGCGCTCGGGGTCAACTTCCTAGTGTCCTCTACGATACTCATAGGTGCGGTCGGCGGATATTTTTTACTTGGTGCGTTTGAAATGCTTGAGGGTCCGTTGCTCGGCATAGCGGCAGGCGGCATTTTGGTAGTGCTGCTTCATGACCTTATTCCTCATTCTATAAGGGACGCAAAGAACCCAAGACATTATGCTTTACACCTGCTGTGGTTTTTTGCAGGAATGTTGGTGATGTTTGCCGTTACTACGTTTGTGCCTCATGCAGAACCTGAGCCTCATAAGGAAGTATCAGTGCAATCCGTCCTCCTTGCATAGTTGACAAAATTGTTGTACGATGGCCCCAGAGTAACGAAAGGGGGTCGTATTAATCAGTTATAAAGCCTTATTTAAAGCCATTTTATGAAGAAGTTTGTTATTTCTTTCGCGGTAGCACTCGGTGTCCTTATCCCGTACGTTGCCTTTGCCCAGACCGCTTCTAACGGTCTCCTTACCGTATACGTACAGGTATTGACCCAAAACGGCGTCAATTATCAGCAGTACACGCCGAGTAACTTTACGGTTGCTGTCTCCGGCGTTTCTCCGAGCCTTAACAATTTTCCCGGCTCGCAGAGCGGCACGGCCGTAACGCTCAACCCGGGCGTCTACAACGTTACCGTTACCAACACGGTGCCGGGTTTTATACCGTCCTACTCGGTCGGCTGCAACAGCACCATGCTTGCTAACCAGTCGCAGACCTGCGTTATCACGATGACGCCGTCTTACGGCAGCTACAATCCGTACCCGACTTTGTTTCCGTATCAGAGCTACCAGCCGTTGACGTGCCAGACCCTTACTCCGACTGTGGGCTTGGGCCAGCAGGCAAGCTTTAACGCCATCGGCGGTGCCGGTGGTACGTACAATTGGGCAACCGCCTACCAAAACTACCCCAACGTCGGTCCGACACTCACCACCGCGTTTCAGGCCAGCGGCGTACACACGGTTACGGTTACTAACGCATCGCAAACCGCATCGTGCGTCATAACCGTCAACACCAACTACGCGCCGGTCAATCCCATCAATCCTCCGGCGTACACGACTCCGGGCTACACCGGCTACGCATACGGCGCCTACAATACTCAGCCTTCCTACACCTCGGTCGTTTACCCGCGCTTGCCGTCTACCGGCTTTGGCCCCAAGGACATCTCGACCGGCATAGCGTTTGCGACCGTGCTTCTTATTACCGCCGGCCTTATGCTTAGCCCGTATGTCCGAAAAACCGTTACTGCTCTCTCCCGCTAAATCAGGCATCCTTCTGATGTCGTACACCCGCGAGACGCGCGTGCGCTTTGCGCTTGCCTGCGTCGGTGTGGCGGTGGTAGTCGTCGGCTTGGCCGATGTTACAACCCGTTTGGCGCACGCCACGCTCGGTGACTCGGCCGCGGTTACGGCCTTTGGCCCCGCTATCAGTATTATTGATCCGTCGGTGCTCGGCACCGTGGCTACCAGCTCGGTGTTGGTGCCCGCGCGTTTGCGCATACCGGCAATCAGTGTTGATGCGCCGGTTGAGCACGTGGGCCAAAAAGCCGACGGCACCATGGGTACCCCGACCGGTTTTAGCAATGTGGCGTGGTATGGGCTCGGGTCTAAGCCCGGCGCCGCCGGGCACGCTGTGTTTGCCGGTCATGTGGACAACGCGCTCACGACTGCGGGGGTCTTCCAGCATCTTTCTAAACTTAAAAAGGGCGACTATATAACGGTCGCCGACCAAAACGGTAAAACGCTGGTATATCGTGTGGCTACAAGCCAATCGTATGCCACCAACGCCGCTCCGGTCGAACAAATTTTTGCCAAAACAGGCCCTTCGCAGCTTGTGCTTATTACTTGCGCGGGGGAGTGGGTTACCTCGGAACATCAGTTTGACCAGCGCTTGGTGGTGGTTGCAGAGCCTGCGTACTAGTGCTAGAGTATTTTCGTTCAGTAGTAAGTTCTCCTTGTGCCGTCTGGCGGTAGGAGTGGTCGCCTTACGAAGGACGTAGTAACAACTTTCTCGTAATTATGGCACTCAAACTCTTTGTCGGCGGTCTTCCGTACCGCACGACGGGTGACGAGCTCCGCGATGCCTTTGCCAAAGCTGGCGAGGTCACCTCGGCTTCGGTCGTCACTGATCGCGAGACCGGTCGCTCCCGTGGCTTCGGCTTCGTAGAGATGACCGATGATGCCGGCATTCAGAACGCAATTGCCATGTGGAATGGCAAGGAGTTCGGCGGCCGCATGCTCACGGTCTCGGAGGCTCGCCCGAAAGCTTAAAGCTCAGGCTCTCTGCAAAAATCCCCGCTTCGGCGGGGATTTTTGATATCATGCCCACATGCTCCGAGAGCTTAAAGCTTTTTATAAAAAAGAGGGCCGCGCTCATTTGCTGTGGCGCAACACACGCGACCCGTACAAAATACTCGTCTCCGAGTTGATGCTCCAACAGACGCAGGTCGAGCGGGTGGTGCCGTTTTATAACCGGTTTATCAAAATGTTCCCGACGCCCGCGGCGCTCGCCAAAGCGCCGCTTAACCGTGTGCTCAAAGCGTGGCAGGGCTTAGGCTACAACCGCCGCGCCAAATTTTTGCACGAGGCGGCAAAAGTGATAGCGACACACGGCTGGCCCGCCGACTTGGAAGACTTGCCCGGCGTGGGGCACTACACGGCGCGCGCCGTAGCCGCCTTTGCGTTTAACAAACCGGAGGTTTTTGTCGAGACAAATATCCGCACCGTCTTCTTTCACCACATGAAAAAGACTAGCGATTATTGTAGTCTTTCTGATCAGGAAGTACTGCCGATGGTGGAAGCGGCGCTCAAAAAAAGTAAAATGGAGCCGCGGGAGTTTTATGCGGCGTTGATGGACTACGGCTCGTACTTAAAAAAGCAGGGGATACAACTAAACAAGCAAAGCAAGCATTACACCAAGCAATCCAAGTTTGAGGGTTCGGCGCGCCAGCTGCGCGGCGCCATACTGCGCGAGCTGCTCAAAAAGCCCGCAACGCTTTTGGGGCTAATAAAAAACCTCTCCCCAAGAACAAAGGGAGAGGTAGAGCGCGAGCTCAGGCGTCTGCAAGCTGAGGGTCTGATCCGTCGGAAATCAGGCGGAGCTTTTGCAGTTGCATAGCGTCCGGCCGCTTGGCTTGGCCGCGGTGCATGCGATCGAAGAGCACGCGGTCGACGGGATCTTTCTCGTCAAATTGGCTGTAGTCAGGCTTCGTTTGGTCGGTCATTACCTTCTCCCTTAATGCACATCTGCGCGCCACTATAACGCATCTGCTAGTTTTAACAACGCGTGTTGCGCACAAGTTACACGCCCAAGACTACAGGTATGACAATCGGGCGTTTGTTTGTCTTTTCGAAGAGGAATCGGGCCACTGCGTCGGTGACGTTGTTTTTAACAAAGTCGAAGTTGACCGGATTTTGCCCCTTAGCGCTGTCCTCGATGGTCTTTTTAACGATGATGCGCGCTTGCTGGAGCAACTCCTGATTTTCGCGCAGGTATACAAAGCCGCGGGAGATAATGTCGGGTGACTTGCGCAGTTTGCCGGTGCGCGGGTTGACGGTGGCGATGATGACAAACATACCTTCGGCCGAGAGTACGGTGCGGTCGCGGATAACCACCTCTTGGATGTCGCCGATAGAGAAGCCGTCTACCAAACGCAAGGAGTTGGGCGCACTTTCTTTACGACGGATAATGCGCTGGCCTTCGTCAACAATTTCGATAATGGTGCCGTTGTCGGGGATAACAATCTCGTCTTCGCTGCGGCCGCAGGCTTTGGCGATGTCGGCGTGCACGCGCAACATGTAGTGATAGCCGTGGAGCGGCATAAAGAACCGCGGGTTGATTTTTTGGTGGATCCAAAACGTCTCGTCGCGGTTGGCGTGGCCCGAGGCATGGACGTCCATAGTGTCGCGATGGATAAGCTTTGCGCCTTGACGCGAGAGGTTGTCTTTAAGTTTTTGCACACTGCGCTCGTTGCCCGGAATGACCGAGGAGGACAGCACGACCGTGTCGCCCTTTTTTATCTTTACGTTTTTATGTGTCTTCATGGCGACGCGCATAAGCGCGGCAAACTCGTCGCCTTGCGCACCCGTTGCGAGCACCATCACTTTGTTGTCGGGCAGGTGCTCCAGTTGTGCGGCGTCGATAAACGTTTTTTCGCTTACCTTGAGCATCCCCAAATGTTTAACGATCTCGATGTTGACCTTCATCGAGCGGCCCTCGACAAGGATTTTACGCCCCACGCGCTCGGCCTGCTCTATCATGCGCATCAAGCGCTCGAGCTGCGAGGAAAAGGTGCCGATAATAAGCCGCCCCGGTGTGGTGGCGATAATTTCGTCGAGATTCTTTTTGACCACGCGCTCAGGGAGCGAAAAGCCCGGACGCTCGACGTTAGTCGAGTCGGCCGCCAAAAACAGCACTTTGCGGTCGGCAAACCACGAAAATTCTTTTTCTTCGGTTTCGGACGGTACGCCGTCTTCGTGGTCGAGGCGCAGGTCGCCGGTAAACACCAAGTCGCCGTAGGGCGTTTCGATAACAATACCCATCGAGTCGGGGATAGTGTGGTACACGGAAAAGAAGCGTACGCGGATGTTGCCCGCCTTAACGGTGTCATCCTTTTCTACCTCGTGGATGTCGAGCGGCTTGAGGTTAGGAAACTCCTCTTGGCGCTTGCGGATCATAACCGCGGTGAGGCCGCGTGTGTAGACCGGCGGGTAGCCGATCCGGTCGATAACGTACGGGATAGCACCGATGTGGTCGAGGTGGCCGTGGGTGATAAACAGTCCGCGTATCTTCTCACGACGTTCCTCGAGGTACTTGGTGTTGGGCAAAATATAGTCGATGCCCGGGGTGTCATCCTCGCGGAACTGGAACCCGCAGTCGACGATAATAATATCGTCGCCAAACTCGATCATGGTCATATTGCGGCCGATTTCCTCGACGCCGCCAAGCGGGATAATGCGTATGTTGCCCGGCTCAAGCGGGGGGATAGGTTTTTCGTCGCCGTTGAGCATGGGCGTATGCTCCGGTATGTCGCGCATCGGGTGCGGTTGGTGGGGCTTAGGGCCCTCGCGGCGCAAGCGGCCGCGGAAGTTGCCTTTGCCACCGCGGCCTCCTTGGCCCGGGCGGTGGGGGCCTTGCGGCCGGCCGCCTTGTCGTTGGGCGGGACGTTTAGTAGGTTCCATGCACAAATAGTAATTAGTTAATAGTTATTTAGACACGAACAGCGGCCACACATAGTCCGTCTCGCGGTGCCATTGCGCGACGCCCAAAAACCGGTCACTGGGGGTCTCGACGAAGCCAAGATCCACCCCTGCTATATCGTTAGGGATACTATACACGAAGTCGGGCGCATAGAGAAATGCCGCCGGCATGTCCTTGGCGACCTGTGCCGAAAAGGTTTTTATCAGCTCTTGGCGCGCCGCGGGGTCGCTGGTGGTGCGCAAAGTCTCGAGCGCTTTGTCGGCGGTCGCGTTGGCATAACCGGCGATGTTAAGACCGGGGTCGTTGCGCTGGCTGGAGTGCCAAAACGCAAACAGATCGAGCTCGCGGCCCACCACCTCGCCAAAAAGGAGCGCGTCGTATTTGCGCGGACGTATGACGTTTTGGGACAGGTCGCCTTGGTCGTATACCTGCACATCTATTTGCGCGCCCATCGCGCTCCACACCTCTTTCAGATACTGCGCGGCGGCGCGTAACTCGGGTACGTTGGCGGTAGCGAGTGTCAGGCGCAGGGTGACCGTCTTTTGGGTTTTGCCGGTGCCGGTGGTTTTGGTAAGTACGCCGTTTTCGAGCTTCCAGCCTTTTTGTAGCAACGTCTCGCGAGCGCTTTGCATCAGTGTGCTGCTGCCGACAGTGTCCGCAAGCGCTGCCTTGCTCAGGCTGGGCGGCACGGGGCCGGTAAGCGGTACGCCGTATCCGCCGAGGACCACCCGCACCAAGTCGGTACGGTCTATAGAGTCGCTTAACGCTTGGCGTGCCTCGGCAATACGCAGGACTTCGGATTGGTTTTGGTTAAAGAAGACACCGAACACGCGGTTGAGCGGCACGGTTTTTATGTTGGCGTCTAAGGAGCCAAGGCTTGCGGGGGAGATGCCGCTTGCCGACTCGACGTCGCCGTTTGCAAGTGCGGACTCCAAGGCTGTTTCGCTTTGATAAAACTGCAAGGTCAGGCGCGTTAGATACGGCTCGCCGAGCGCATACTGCGCAAACGCGGTGAGTTTATAGGAAGAGGGTATGCCCGAGGCCGTGCGCGATATAGAAGAAACGCGGTACGGGCCGGAGCCTATAGGCGAGGTGTTGAGGTCGCTAAAAGGAAATTCGTCGTCGGTAACTCCTTGCCAGAGCGCTTTGGGTACAACGCCCAAGGTCAAGTTTTCTACAAACGGCGCGTAGGCGCTGCGGAGCGAAAAGGTAATGGTATGCGAGTCGAGTATTTGTACGTCGACGCCTTCCCAGTTGGCGCGCAGGGGGCTTTTAAGCGCGGCATCTTGGATTTTTTGCACCGTGTAGGCAACATCGTCGGCGGTTACCGGCGTGCCGTTTTGGAAGGTGGCGTCGGAGCGTATGACAAAGGTGTAGGTTTTACCGTCGGGCGAGACACTGTACTCAGAGGCCAAGTCCGGGACGTATTGGCCTTGGGGGGTTGCATGCAGCAGCCCCGAGTATACGAGCGCCGTTAAGTCGCGGTCGGCGTCGGACACGGCGAGTATCGGGTTTATAAAACGGGGGCTGCCTATAATACCCTCGGTGAGCGAGCCGCCGCGTGCGGGTGTGGATACCACCAGTTGGCGGTTCATCATGTAGATAAGTCCGAGGCTCGAAACCACGCACACCGCGGCAAAAAACATAAACAAGGCACGTCCCGTGTATGAAAGGGATCGGAGTGTGTCCTCGGCCCGCACGACAGCGGGCAGATGCACACGCGAGGTGGCCTTGCGCCAAAACGTAGACATGTGAGTGTATTTACTTAAGTACGAGTGCGAGGAACGCGCTAGACGCCAACAGGACGCCGAGTACGATGCTCGCGTAGAACAGGACCTTTTCAGACCCGCGGCGGGTATGGTACCCGGCCGAGAAGTTGTCTCCCCCGAAGGCGCCGCCCAAAGACGCGCCCGTCTGCTGGAGCAGAATGCACGCTATAAGCACGACCGATATAACTAACTGGATGTAGGGGAGTATCCCCGCTAGTGCCATTACAAAAAGACTAGCATGGGGTAAATCTTGACGCAACCGCCTGTTTTAACTACGATAGAGGCCCTATGAAGCACTCAAAAAAGAAGAAGGTGGCAAAGAAAAAGGTCGCTCCCGCGGCTAAAAAAAAGGTAAGCAAGGCCGGTATTATGCCGCTTGGCGACCGCGTGCTTATTAAGCCGCAGGCTGCGGAAACTATGACCAGTTTCGGCATACTCTTGCCGGAAGCGTCAAAAGAAAAACCCGAAACGGGTGTGGTTGCCGCAGTAGGCCCCGGCCGCCGCAACGAGCGGGGCGAGCGCATTGCTATGGACGTTAAGGTGGGTGATTTTGTGTATTTTAAAAAGCCGTGGGACGAGCCTATTAAAGTAGGCGGCATTGAGTACTACGTCGTTTCGGAATCGGAGATTACCTTAATTCAAAAATAGTATGGCAAAACAAATTTTGTTTAACGAACGCGCGCGCCGGGCGCTTAAGGCCGGCATAGACAAGGCCGCAAACACGGTCAAAGTTACATTGGGTCCGCGTGGCCGCAACGTCGCGCTCGACAAGGGGTACGGCGGCCCGACTATAACCAACGACGGCGTGTCTATTGCTAAAGAAATTACGCTGCGCGACAAGTTTGAGAACATGGGTGCCGAGATTGTTAAAGAGGTTGCCAGCAAAACCAACGACATCGCCGGCGACGGCACCACGACCTCGGTTGTGCTTTTGCAGGCGCTGGTAGAAGAGGGTATGAAGCATACCGAGATGGGCCTGAGTGCCATGGGTGTGCGCGCGGGTATCGAGCGCGCCACCGCGGACGCGGTTGCGGCGCTCAAAGGTCTTGCCAAGAAAATACAAAACGATGACGAGATACGCCAAGTAGCAACTATTTCTGCAGAATCAGAAGAAATTGGCGCGATTATCGCCGACACCATTAAAGAGGTGGGCAAGGACGGCGTGGTGACAGTCGAGGAGTCGCAGAGCTTGGGTATTGAAAAAGAAGTGGTGGAGGGGCTTGAGTTTGACCGCGGCTACGTAAGCGCTTACATGGTGACCGACACCTCGCGTATGGAGGCAAGCTACAAAGACCCGCTTATTTTGGTGACCGACAAAAAGATATCGAGCGTGCAGGAGATACTCCCGCTGCTGCAAAAAGTTGCGGAGTCGGGTAAGAAAGACTTGGTGATTATTGCCGAGGATATTGATGGCGAGGCGCTGACCACCTTTGTACTTAACCGGCTCAAGGGAACGTTTAACGTGCTTGGTATCAAAGCCCCCGGTTACGGCGACCGCAAAAAAGAAATACTACAGGACATTGCGGTTATGACCGGCGGTGAAGTTATTTCGGAAGAAAATGGTTTGAAGTTCGAGGACGCGACGCTCGCACAGCTCGGCCGCGCCAGTAAGGTTATTGCCACTAAAGACAACACTGTTGTCGTGGGCGGCAAAGGAGCCAAAAAAGAAATAGAGGCACGTATCGACGCGGTGCGGGGCCAAATTATAAACACCACGAGCAAGTTCGACAAAGAAAAGTTGGAGGAGCGCTTGGCAAAACTATCCGGCGGGGTGGCGGTTATTCGTGTAGGTGCCGCAACCGAGACGGAGATGAAGTATCTCAAGCTCAAGATTGAAGACGCGGTCAACGCGACCAAGGCCGCGATAGAAGAGGGTATTGTCGCCGGCGGCGGCACTGCGCTTGTTAAGGCCGCGCAAAAAGTTGCAGAAGGTTTTGCAAAAACAAAAGACAAAATGGACCAAGCAACGCGCGTGGGCTACGAGGTCGTGCTTAAGGCATTGGAGCTGCCGCTGCGTCAGATTGCTTTTAACGCGGGTGTTGACGCGGGCGTGGTGGTAGACAAAGTTAAAAATGCTAAAGGCAACGCAGGGTACGACGCGGTCAAAGACGAAGTGGTTATGGATATGCTCGCGAGCGGCATTGTCGACCCGGTAAAAGTGACGCGCACGGGCTTAGAGCGCGCCGCAAGCGCCGCCGCGATGCTACTTACTACCGAAGCGGCCGTGGCAGAAGAGCCAAAGGATGAAAAGGATAGCCAAGGCCCCGACATGAGCGGCATGGATTACTAAAGAAAAAGCCCCGCGTACGCGGGGCTTGTCGTTAGTGTTTGCTCACGCCACCAGCTTTTGCTAGGCCGAAGGACGAAAGCGGAAGCATGGCTGCATGGGCATGCAGTCCCGCCGCATAAAAGAACTCGTGCGCCTCGGCCGTGCCCGTCGCCGCGCGGCCTTTTAGGCGGAACTCCAGAGACTTCTCCCGAAGCTCTCTGCGGCGATCTTTTGCGCGTACAATCGAGATCTGAATCTCCCCGTCTTCCTCTTCGCCGATGGGCGCCATCGACCGCAACTTGCTGGTCCCGTAATGTTGAGGTTTGGTGTCGCGCAACACGGCGAGAGCTTCGGGAGAAGAGGGTAGTATTGCGGGATGGGACTTGTCGCTCATTAGCAATAACTCCTCGTTGCCTCAGTTGAAAGAATACTGCCCCCACAATAACCCTTTTAGGATGTTCTTGCAATTTCCCCAGTAGTGATACAATAGCGCTATGATTACTTGGATAGTCCTTGGGGTAGTAGCCCTGCTTGTGCTCTGGGTCGTTGCGGCGTACAACCGCTTTGTACGCTTGGTCATGCGCGCCAAAGAGGCGTGGGCCGACATTGATGTCCAACTAAAGCGCCGCTACGACCTGATACCGAACCTTATCGAGTCGGTTAAAGGCTATGCCAGCCACGAAAAAAATGTACTTGAAAGTGTGACCGCCGCACGCGCGGCCGCGATGGATGCCGGCGGCGTAGAGGAGAAGGGCAAGGCGGAAAACATGCTCACCGGCGCGCTCAAGTCACTCTTTGCCGTTGCGGAAAGCTACCCTGACCTTAAAGCCAACACCAACTTCCTCGAACTCCAGCGCGAGCTCAGTGACACCGAAAATAAAATCCAAGCGGCACGCCGCTTTTACAACACCAACGTGCGCGACCTCAACACGGGGCTAGAGACCTTCCCCGGCAATGTTATAGCCAACTTCTTCCGCTTTGAGCCGCGCGAGTTCTTTGAGCTCGGTGCTGAGGATTCTGCCGCACGGTCACCCGTCGCGGTAAAATTCTAGTAATGGCGACGCTCTACACGCATCAGGAAGAAAATGTAGCAAAGACTTGGCTACTCATGGCTGGTTTTTTTGGCGTGGTCATGGCGCTGGGGTGGGCAATTTCTTGGTACTTCAATAGTCCGGGGCTGCTTATCTTTGCGGTATTGTTTGCGGTCGGCACCAATATTTTTGCGTACTGGAACTCCGACAAAGTGGTGGTGGCGATGGCTGGTGCTAAGCCCGCACACGAGGCGCAGTATGCAGAACTCCACAATATAGTAGAAAACTTGGCGATTACTGCCGGCCTGCCCAAACCAAAAATATATATTATCGAGGACGCCGCGCCCAATGCCTTTGCGACCGGTCGCGACAAAGACCATGCCGTCGTGGCGGTTACCACCGGACTCTTAGGTATGATGGAGCGCAATGAGCTTGAGGGTGTGCTGGCGCACGAGCTAAGCCATATCGGCAACCGCGACATGCTGGTGTCTACTATCGCCGTGGTGCTGGTTGGGTTTGTCACGCTCGCTTCGGATTTCTTTTTGCGGTCGACTTTTCTTGGTTCGGGCGATCGCGACAACAACCGCAACCCGGTGCTGATGATTATCGCGGTAGCGCTTATTGTGCTTGCGCCTATTGTCGCCACGCTTATGCAGTTGGCCATCTCGCGCAAGCGCGAGTTTTTGGCCGACGCATCGGGGGCACTCTTAACCCGCTACCCTGAAGGGCTGGCAAACGCATTGCGCAAGATAGGGGCATACTCGGCCCCCATGCGCCGCGCCAACAACGCAACGGCGCATTTGTATATCTCTAACCCGTTTGGTGCAAAAGGCCGCATGAGCGGCTTGGCCAGACTTTTTATGACCCACCCGCCGGTCGAAGCTAGGATAAAGGCTCTACTGCAGCCGTAGCTGTTTTTGTGCTATATTTTACGCGCGTTCAACGCTAGGAGGCGTAGCACTCAGGTCGAAAAAATTCCAGATTTGAGTTAGGGTAATTTGAGTTCGTGGTAGTACAACGGAGGCGTCGCATAGTGGTCTAGTGCACCGCCTTGGAAAGGCGGCATACCGCAAGGTATCGAGAGTTCGAATCTCTCCGCCTCCGCCGAGATTTTTAAGGAGTGTATAGCAAGGTACCGCCACAAAATTTGACAAACAGGCAGGATTATCATACTCAGGGAATCTTCATGAATAGGTGTTATACTCTGCGTATAACTGTGTGCCTTGCATGGTTCTACCCCATGCATGTCCAAAATTAACACCCACGATCAAGATAAACTCCGGTTTATGCTGGAGTCGGCCAAGATCCTTTCCACCAAGGTGGACTTTCGCACATGGCTCTTGGAAAAGGCAAAACTGACCGTGCCGTCGCTTGCCGACTGGTGCGCAATTGACGTGCTCAACGAGCACGGACACCTCAAACGCATCGCGGTCATCCACAAGGACGCAAAGATGACCGACTATCTTTTTGAGTTTGAAAAGCGTTTTCCGACGACCGAAAAGAATTCCAGCGACCTCTACGCGGTCATTAAGACCGGCGAGGCGCAGTTGGTACCCGTCGTTACCGACGAGACTATACGGCAGGGTGCCCGCTCGCCCGAGCACCTAGAGGCGATGCAGAGACTGGGGCTCAAATCACTCATGATTATCCCCATTGTTGCGCTGGGCAAAACATTAGGGGCGCTTTCGTTGGGGTATGCGGAGTCCGGCAGGGTATATACGCAGGAGGATTTTGAATTCTTTCGGGAGTTCTGCAACGACCTCGGTGTTATTTTGGACAATGGCCGCTTGTCTGATGAAATATCGGTGCGCGACAAAGCTAAAGACCTCTTTTTGGCTTCGCTGTCGCACGAGCTGCGCAATCCGCTGGCGCCTATCAAAAGTTCGCTCGAACTTCTGAAGCTGCGCGAGACAACCACCGACGTGCGCGAGGAGTTGGACAATATCGAGCACCAGTTTGACCACCTCGCCAAGCTGTTGGGCGACCTGTTGGACGTTACGCGCTTTACCCAAGCCAAGATACAGATCGTCCCGCACACGGTCGAGCTGCGTAAACTGGTTGAGCGGTCGCTCCAAGCAAGTGATGCACTGTTGCGCGCCTCCGACATTACGCTGCACGTTACGTATCCGAGCACTCCGCTGCAGGTGTGGGCGGATGATACCCGTCTGGAGCAGGCCATCACCAACCTGATGAACAACGCCGCAAAGTTTACCCCTACCGGCGGCTCTATTTGGGTTAACCTTTCTAAAGAAGACGGTTCTGCGGTACTCAAAATCCGCGACAACGGCGTGGGCATCGACGAGATAGACCTCTCCAACATTTTTGAGCTTTACTACAAAGGTAAAAACGGCAACAACTCCGGCGGCTTGGGTATCGGGCTCCTGCTCGTGCACGAAATCGTCGGGTTGCACCAAGGGTCTATCGAGGCCAAAAGCGAGGGTAGGGGTAAGGGGAGCGAGTTCACTATCAAACTGCCTATCACGGGCATGCTTAGTTTTGCCTCGGAGCCGGGGCAAATAAACAGGGAGGTCATGACTCAGCGCGTACTGGTGGTGGACGACAACGTCCAAGCGGCAAATGCGCTGGTTAAACTTATGAATAAGCTGGGCGCCCGCGCAGAAGCGGTCTACTCGGGTAAAGACGCACTCATGCACGGGCAACTCGCCAATTTTGATATTATTTTGCTCGATATCGGCATGCCGGAGATGGACGGGTATGAGGTGATCAAAGCCATGCGCGCGCGCCATATCCCGCCGCCGCCCGTGGTCGCGCTTACGGGTTTCGGGCTGGCGGAGGACAAACAAAAAGCGCTTGATGCGGGGTTCTCCGCCCACCTTACTAAACCCGTCGGGATCAAGGAACTTAGCGAAGTATTTAAGAATCTTCTGCAGGCGGCAGTACGGTAACTGTCTTTCGCTGGGGTACCTTTTGGTATACTACATGCAGGCGCTTTTATTAAGAGGTAATTTTTTAATGTATATGGAACTCTCGATTAACTATTACACCGTGCTTTTGGCGGCGGTACTTTCCTTTGTGGTGGGGGCGTGGTGGCACAGCCCGTGGGGCTTCGGCAAACAATGGATGAAGCTCTCGGGGCTTACCTTCGGCGACATGAAGTCGATGCCGCTTACCGCAACCCAAGCGATGCTTATCGGGTTTATTTTCACGGTGCTGGTGTCCTATGTGCTCGCGCACTTTGTAGTACTCTTCGGTGTTGCAAACTGGCAGGACGCTGCGGTACTTGGTTTTTGGGTGTGGCTCGGCTTTTTGGCGCCGACGTTGGCCAACAGCTGGCTATGGGAGGGTAAGTCGTTAAAACTTTTTCTGTTTAACGCCGCCTACGCATTGGTTAACATCGAAGTTTTGGCCATTGTACTTGGACTCTGGCGCTAAATGAAATTTTGGATTCCACTGGCGGGTATAGCAATAGTCGCACTCGGCGCTTACTTGCTGTGGCCAAGCAAATCCCCCTACGTCATGCGTACCATTAGCGTAGACAACATCTACTTTCAAGTCGAGGTAGCCGACACCGAGCCGCTGCGCGAGCAAGGTTTGGGCAGCCGTGGCTCGCTTAAGGCCGGACACGGCATGTTGTTTGTTTTTGATACGCCTGCCTCGTGGGGTATCTGGATGAAGGACATGCGCTTCCCTATAGATATACTATGGGCGCGCGAGGACGGCACGGTAATAACGGTGGTGCACAACGTATCGCCCGACACGTATCCTTTGGCGTTGTATCCGCAGACACCGGACGCCAAATATGTTTTGGAAGTTCCCTCAGGAGCCGCAAAGGAGATACGGGAGGGGAGCCGCATGGTTATAAACGAAGAGTAGATTTGAAAACTTGTCGCTAGTGTGGTACAATAGCATTAGCGCGTTGGGTTGCAGCTCCGCTGTAAAAGGCGGGGAGGAAAGTCGGAACACTCACCCTGTACTAGCAATAGTGCTAAGGGTTAAGAAGGTAGCAGGTAACGCCTGCCGTGCGCTCCTAACGGGCGCAAGGGTTGCGAACAGAGACGAGCCGCTTAAGTGCGGGTGAAACGGCTAAATACCTATCCGAGTGCAAGGTCGTGCCTCGCGCAAGCGAGGAGTGCCGCTCGAGCTTTGCGGCGACGCAAGGCCCAGATAAATTGCGCTACGTCAAAGAGACGCTCCGCAAGGAGCGGAGCTATGACGACAGAATTCCGCTTACAGACGCGCGCGTTAGATGTGTAAAGGCCCCGCTACCGCGGGGCTTTTGCCTGCTCTTGTCGACAACGCAAGAAATCCACACCGCCCGCAGAAACGTCTGAGGTATACTTGAGTGTATGAAATCCGTTATGTGGGCTCGGCGCGCGTATTTAACAGGGGTCGTACTCGCGGTGCTTTTGTTTATCCCACTTAGCTCTTTTCCGCTTATCGCCGGGAAAATAACCGCCGTCGCATTGTGTATGTTGGTCGCGGGCGCTCTGTACGCATGGGCGTTTTGGAAGGGAGAGACCGAGCCGCTCCCGGGCGGGGCATTGCTGCTGGCGCTTTTACCCCTGACATACCTGCTTTCTTTTGCATTTTCCGCCAATCGCGCGGTAGGAGTTATCGGTACCGGTATCGAGGCCGACACACTCTTGTTTACTACACTCGCGTTTCTGGTGGCGTTTTTAGGGGCGGCGCTCTTTAAAACAACGGCGCAAGTGTGGATGTTTGTCCGCACACTGTTCGGCGTCCTTGCACTGGCGGCAATATTTCAAACTATTGTGTTGCTTCTTGGGCTACCCGGTCCCTTTACCGATCGTTCGGTTAACTTGGTAGGCAAGTGGAACGACTTTGGTATCGTGGTATTGCTACTGAGCTTTTTTGTCCTGCTTGAAATGCAGTTCGGCCGCCTTTCCCACCGGATGCGCCGCGGCGCCGCGGCGGCGCTCGCGGTATTGCTGGTGCTGCTTGGCGTGGTCAACTTTCCGGTTGCGTGGGTGCTGCTCTTTATAATAGCGACCACCCTTGCCGTTATTGCGTGGGTTTCGTCGCGTCGCGTCGCGTGGCCCCCTGTAGTAGCCGGTTTGGTTGCAGTTGTGTTTCTTTTTTTCGGAGCGGCGCTAAACGCCCAACTATCTAAGGTCATACCGGTTACCGCGCTTGAGATACGTCCGTCGATACAGTCGACGGTCGAGCTTACGCAGGCGGCGCACGGCACCTCTATAAAAAACGCGGCGCTCGGCACCGGCCCCAATACCTTCGGGCTTTCATGGCTTTCCCACAAGCCGGCCGAGGTCAACCAGTCTCAGTTCTGGAATCTCGACTTTTCGGTCGGTTATTCAACCCTTACCACCGCCTTTAGCTCGGTGGGCTTGTTTGGCGCGCTGGCGTGGCTGTTGCCCGCAGTGTTACTGCTTGCCGGTTTGTGGCGCACTCGCCGTGTTACAGAAGGCCGCCTGGTATTGCTTACTACGGCGTGCGCCGGTTTGTTGTGGTGGGCGGTAGTGGTGGCGTATGTCCCGAGCCCCAACCTCCTCCTTGTCGCCTTTGCGACCGCGGGTATTGCTATAGGCTTGCTGTGGCACGGCACATTTACGATATCGGCGAGGTGGCTGCTCTTGCCTACGTATGTGCTACTCGTGTTTGCACTGGTATGGACTGTGGGCGTTTCGATGAAGCGTTTTGTAGCGCAAATATATATAGGACAGGCGGCGGCTGCTTTGCAAAGCAACGACGTAGACAAAGCCTACACGTTGGCGGCGCGCTCGGTTAGTATCGAACGCAATTCTGAAAACTTGCGTTTGCTTACCGACATAGGTGCCGTTAAGTTGCAGGAGCTTGCCAAGGCGGCCAAGCCCGACTCGCAGCAGGCGTTTACCGCGCTCTTGCAGCAAACTATCGCGGCAGGCCAACAAGCGCTTGTGCTCGACAACCAAGACTACCGTTCGCTTGTATCGATCGGCCGGGTGTACGACTTTTTGGCGGTCAATAAAGTCGAAGGCGCGTATGCAAACGCAAAGTCCGCCTATGCCGCCGCTGCGGCGCTGACTCCGCTTAGTCCGGCGTTGCCGCTGATGCAGGCAAAACTCGAGGCGGTGGCGGGCACTCCTCAGGGAGTCGATCAGTTTATTAAACAGGCGCTCACACTTAAACCCGACTACACCGACGCCATACTATTTTTGGCGCAGGTAGATATCGCGCGCAACGACCTTGCCTCGGCCATACGCGACACGCAAACCGCGGTTAAAAGCGCGCCGGGAGTGCCGTCAGTGTGGCTCCAGCTGGGACTCTTGTACTACGCGGGCGGGGACACCAAAAACGCGATACCGCCGCTCGAGCAGGCGCTTATACTCCAGCCCGACTATGCCAACGCGCAGTATTTCCTCGGGCTTTCCTACGCCGCCGAGGGCCGCACACAAGACGCGATTGCGTTGTTTGCACAGTTGTCAAAAACTAACCCCGACAACGCGGAGGTTACAAAGATTCTTAAAAATCTCGAGGCCGGCCGGCCCGCACTCTCCACCGAGAGCGCGCCTGCCGCAGCCGATACCACTCCCGTTGAAAATTAGTAATGGTCCGGTCACTCCTATCCGCGGTCGGTAAAGAAATCCGGGGCATGCACGAGGCCGCCTACTTGTTGGCGGCCTTTGCACTGTTGTCGCAGCTGCTTGCGTTGGTGCGCGACCGCCTGCTTGCGGGCTCCTTCGGCGCATCGCACACGCTCGACGTGTACTACGCGGCCTTTCGTATACCCGACTTGCTGTTTGCCACGGTGGCGTCGCTGCTTTCGCTGTATGCGCTACTGCCGGTACTTTCGCGGCTCGAACAGGAACGGCCGGGGCTCGTTATTTCTTTTTTGCGGCAGGCGCTCCTATGGTTTTTTGGCGCGATGGGCGTGGTGGCGGGGGTAGCTTTTGTGTTTGCACCGCAGCTGGTGGCGTTGGTGGCCCCGGGGCTTGTGGCAACCGGCGGAGACAATCTTGTTTTGCTTACGCGTATTTTATTGTTGCAGCCGATACTCCTTGGCGCCAGCAATATTCTTGCCAACCTTACCCAACTACGTCACCGCTTTGTGCTGTACTCGGTATCACCCTTGCTTTACAACCTCGGGATTATTTTCGGCATCCTTGTGCTATACCCGTACATGGGACTGATGGGGTTGGCGTGGGGCGTGGTACTGGGCGCGCTTATGCACCTGCTCGTGCAAGCGCCGTACTTCAGGGCGGAACCGGCGGGCGAGCCCTTGCCGCTGCGGCAATTTATGCGCTATTTGCGCGAAGTGTTGGTGCTTTCGGTACCGCGGACACTAGCGCTCAGCGCCAACCAAATATCATTGCTGGTACTTACCGCGCTGGCATCGTTTCTGTCGGCGGGGTCTATTTCGGTATTTATGTTTGCGTGGAACTTGCAAGCCGTGCCGCTTACTATTATCGGCGTGTCGTACTCGGTGGCCGCTTTTCCTACACTCTCCAGACTTTTTGCGGGCGGTTCAACACGCGAGTTTGCCGCGCACGTCGAGACAGCTCTGCGCCACGTGCTCTTTTGGGCGGTGCCGGCAACGGTGCTTATTATCGTGCTACGCGCCCAGCTGGTGCGCGTTATCTTGGGGAGCGGCGCTTTTGACTGGGCGGCTACACGGTTAGTGGCCGCGGCGCTGGCACTATTAATAGTGTCCTTGCTGGCGCAGTCGATTAAGATGCTTATCTCGCGCGCGTATTATGCCGCGGGCAACACGCGCAAGCCGTTTTACTTTGCGCTGGCCAACGTGGTGGTGTCTATCGGCGGTGCGGTGACGCTGGCGGCCCTGTTTCATGAAAGTCCGTTCGTACGCTTTTTTATCGAGTCGCTGCTGCGCGTCAGTGACTTGGCCGGCACTACCGTGCTTACGTTGGCGCTCGCCTTGGCGCTCGGCGCCATAGTCGAGTGTACGCTCGCACTCTGGGCGTTTAGCAGGGACTTCCAGCTCCTTGGTACGAGCGCACTGTGGCGTCTTTCCTTCCAAAGTTTTGCCGCGGCGATTATCGGCGGCGCATGCGCCTACGGGGCGCTCGGTATTGCGGGATTATACGTCGACATCAACACGGCACTCGGCATATTTACCCAAGGACTGTGCGGCGGACTGGTGGGGCTCTTGTCGGTCGCGGCGGTATTATGGCTGCTTAAAACACCGGAGCTATTTGAGGTGTGGGACGCGTTTGCCCGCAAATTTAAAGACACGCCGCCGGTCGCGCTCGAACCATCGGACATTTCGTGATAGATTCCTCTTGTGCACCAGATACGCAACTTCTCCATCATTGCCCATATAGACCACGGCAAGTCAACGCTTGCCGATCGTTTTCTTGAGGTTACCCACACCATCGAGGCCCGCAAAATGAAGGAGCAGGTGCTCGACTCGATGGAGCTTGAGCGCGAGCGCGGTATCACCATAAAAATGCAGCCGGTGCGCATGGAGTACAAAGGGTACATCCTTAACCTTATAGACACCCCCGGCCATATCGACTTTAGCTACGAGGTCTCCCGCGCGCTTACCGCCGTTGAGGGCGCGATATTGCTGGTAGACGCGACGCAGGGCGTGCAGGCGCAGACGCTGACCACCTTGCGCATGGCCCGCGAGCAGGGGCTTATTATCATACCCGCCCTTTCTAAAATAGATTCGCCGTTGGCAAACATTGCCGACGTGCAGGGACAAGTCGCCCGACTGCTGGATATAGAAGAGAGCGAGATACTCCTGTGCTCCGGCCGCAGCGGAGCGGGGGTAGAAGCCTTGCTTGCCGCGGTTATCGAGCGCGTGCCGCCACCGCGAGAGGGTTCGGCAGAGGCCGCTGCGCCGGCGCTCCGGGCCGCTAAGCCAAGCCCTACCGTCGCATCAGCCTCTGCCGAACCCAGAGCGCTTATCTTTGACTTTCAATACTCCGACCATCAAGGGGTCATTGTATTTTTACGTTTATTCGAAGGCGTGCTTGCCAAAGGCGACGCGCTTGAGTTTGCCATCGGCGAGCGGCGCTTTACCGCGCTCGAGGTGGGCACCTTTTCTCCGGCGCCAAAACCGGCTGCAAAACTGGTAGCGGGGGAGATAGGGTACATCGTCACCGGCATTAAAGAGCCGGGGCTCGCGCGTGTCGGCGACACCGTGCGCGCCGCGCGCAGTAAAACGCATATACTCGCAGGCTATGCCGAACCGAAGCCGGTCGTGTGGGCATCGCTGTACCCCGAAAGCCAAGACGACTTTACCGCACTGCGCCAAGCGCTCACGCGTCTGCGCCTCTCCGACTCGTCACTGTCGTTTGAGGAAGAGTCTTCCGGCGTGCTCGGCCGCGGATTCCGTTGTGGGCTCTTGGGTATGCTCCACCTCGAAATAGTGACCGAGCGTCTGCGCCGCGAGTCGAACTTGAGTTTAGTAGTGACCACGCCGAGCATTCAGTACGAGGTCGAAACCCGCGACGGCAAACGCCGCACGGTGTACTCACCGTCGCTCTTCCCCGACCACGGAGACGTGGCAAAAGTATGGGAGCCGTTTGTCGCGGCGGAGATTATTTTGCCCGCCGAGTATGTGGGGGCTATAGCCACGCTTCTTTTTGAGCACGAGGGAGTAACCGAAGTTACTGATAATTTTTCCGAAGGCCGCATGAAGCTTACGGTCGTGATGCCCTTGCGCGAGCTTATGCGCAACTTCTTCGACAAGATAAAAAGCGCGTCTTCAGGGTATGCCAGTGTTTCCTACCAAATGAGGGAGATGCGCTTGGCCCATGTAGTACGGCTCGACATACTGGTCGCCGATGAGCCGGTACCCGCCTTTACTAGGGTAGTGGCCGAGCATCGCGCCTACGAAGAGGCCGAAGCCGCGGTCGAAAAGCTATATGGCATTTTGCCGCGGCAAATGTTTACGACCAAAATACAAGGCCAAGCGTTGGGCCGGATACTGTCGTCTAAAACGCTTTCGGCGCTCAGTAAAGACGTTACCCAGCATATGTACGGGGGAGATATCACCCGCAAAATGAAGCTCCGCGAAAAACAAAAGAAGGGCAAAAAGAAGATGCTCGGCCGCGGCAAGGTCAACATCCCTGAGGACGTGTTTCTTAAAATGGTTAAGAGCGACTAGTTAGAACAAAAGGGCGAAGTAGGCGAACAACATGGACCCGATGACCAACACGCCCACGATACTCCCGAAGATGCGGGTATTGCGGTCGCGGTTTTTACCGAAGAGGTCAAACATACTGGTAGAATATCATAGACGATGAAGGATTTCAAAAAAGAACGGGGGAGGGGCCGGCAGTACCTAAAAATGGGCGGAGGGTTGGTGGTGCTAGGTGTGCTGGTGTTGGTGGCCGCCGGCTCGGCACAGGCGGCATGGGGCATGTATCAGAAGTTCCTCGACGCGAGCGCCGCCAACGCGGCAGCGCAGGCCGAGCTTGCCACCCTAGAGGCTCAGCACGCCACTGTTTCGGCCACGGTAGAGGGCCTTACCACCGAACGGGGGCTCGAGGCGGCAGTGCGCCAGCGCTACGGTATGGGGCACCCTGGGGAGGGCGAGATAGACATTGTGCGGCAGCCCGCCGACCCCGCGGGGGCCAGTGCCGAGCCGCAGGGCTTTTGGGCGCGCCTATGGGCAGCGGTCGTTATATGGTAAATTAATTTGGTTTCGCGGAATTAGTTTAGTGGTAAAACATGTGCTTCCCAAGCATAGGACGGGAGTTCGATTCTCCCATTCCGCACCCAATTTGCAGGTCGTACAAAAAAACGTATACTGTATCGATATGGATAAAACTGTAACCATTTACTCGACTCCGACCTGCCACTTTTGCAAGATGGCTAAGGAGTTTTTTACCGAAAAGGGCATAGCCTTTATCAACTACGATGTGTCGCAAGACGCGGTTAAGCGCGAGGAAATGATTAAGATGACCGGCCAGCTTGGCGTACCGGTTATTGTGGTGGGCGGCGATGTCATGGTGGGCTTTGACCGCGAAAGGTTGGCGGGCAAGCTAGGACTGACGGCATAAGGGCGCCCTCGTAGTTCAATGGATAGAACAGCCCCGTCCTAAGGGGCTGATGTGGGTTCGATTCCTGCCGAGGGCACAACATTTTAATGTTAAAATCGTAAGTATGGCCAACGACTTAGACGAGCTTAAACAGGAAGTAGAGGACCTTAAGGGGTTGACCCAAGACACCAACAAGTTAATGCACAAAATGCACCGCCGTGCGCGCTGGGGGATGCTCTTCCAGCTGGCGTGGTGGCTGACCATTGTGGGTATTACCGGCGCGGCATATTACTATTACGTGCAGCCGTATGTCCAGAAGATAGAAAACATTTATACCAGTGCCCAAGAGGGCGCCACCCGCCTGCAGGGCTGGGAGGGGCAGGTGCAGGAGTTTTTGAGCAACTATTTTAAGCGAGCTACAACCACTCGACCGTAAGGCCGGATTTTGCTAGAATCTGCGGGATGCTTGGGTAGCTCAGTTGGTAGAGCGCTTCCCTGAAGAGGAATAGGTCGCCGGTTCGATCCCGGCCCCAAGCACAGCCAAAAACAAAAAATCCCCAACGGGGATTTTTTTAGTTTGACTTAACTTTCAATTTTGCTTGCCGGCCCTTGTCGAGCTTGGGTAAGCGGATTATCAAAAGCCCGTGCTTTTCGGACGCCTCGGCGTCCTCTATCTCTACCTCCTGCGGCAGCGAGATAGTGCGGCTAAAGGAGCCCCAGTACAGTTCCTGAAAAAAGAAGTCACCCGCCGTGCCTTCGGTGTGGCGCTCGCGTTTACCGCGCACGGTTACCATATCGCGCGTAATGGACACATCTAAGTCTTCGGGGCGCACTCCCGCTATCATCGCTTTAATAATGATATGGGTCGGAGTTTGGTATACGTCTACCGCCAACTCGCCCGCCTCTTCTTCCTCTACAGGGAGTGCGGTTGCAGCGCCGGTTTTGCTTACGGCAACATACGAAGACCCCCCGCTCTCTATTTCGTCAAAGGTGTCGGCCTCGCCGCCGCCGGTAAGCCACTCGAATATAGATTTTTTTTCTTTAGTCGCCATACGTGTTAGCAATAGTCAGCTCTTGGTTGTTTAACCCGCTCTACCATCAACAGCGCCGCAATAATGCCGAACCAGATGCAAAGGAATACCCAAAAGGTCGCATTACCACCTTGTCCCAGTATAAAAAAGTTAAAGAGCGTATGCAACGCCACCGCAAGGATAACTCCGCCTATGGCCGCCATGCGGCGTACCGCCGCGGGTTTGTAGTAGGAGAGCGCAATGGAAATACCGATAGTTGCCGAGGCAAGGGTATGCAGGAGCGTGGCGCCTATAAAACGCAGGTCGCCGGTGACAATCGTGCGCAATACCTCGCCTTGCATGAGCGGCGAGTACAAAAACAGCGCGTTTTCGAGCGCAGAAAAGCCGAGTGCTGCGGTAACGAGGTAGATAACGCCGTCGAGCGGCTCGTCAAAGGCGGCAAACCTTAAGCCCCCTAAGTACGCGGCGATAAACTTAAAACCCTCTTCGAGCAGCGCCCACGCCATAAGCAGACTAAACGAGCCGATGGCAAAGTAGCCCATAGCCATGCGCTCGAGCGGCAATACCAAAGGCACCGCGACCATGCCGAGTATGAAAGAAAGTACGATGTATTTTTTTGGCTCCGGTTGGCACCGGTCTTCCAGCAACCAAAATGCGAGCCATAGTAGTGCGGGGAGTATACCGCCGAGCGCTGCTAGGATGAGTGCCGTGTTGGCCATGCTTCGACCATTATAAGGCCTTTTTTACCGCCCACACTCTGCCAAATCTCTTCGGTGATAAAGGGCATAAACGGGTGCAGCGCTTTAAGTGATTGTTCAAGTATGTAGTGCAGTGTCGGGCCGTACTCCGGCTTGCCTTTGCTCTCCTCAATAATTTCGGCGGCAAAGCGGTCCCAGACATAGTGGTACAGCTTTTCCGCAGCCATGTAGATGCGGTATTGTTCGATGTCTTTGGTAACATCCTCGAGCATAGCGTCAAACTCCGCCACCAACTCGGGCTTGAGTTCGCCCGTGTTTTCCTGCGCAAGCACAAAGCGGGTGATATTCCACAATTTGTTGGCAAACTTTTTATACGCCCCGATTTTCTTCGGGTCGAGGTTAAGGTCGGTGCCCGGTGTGTTGCCGACTACAAGCCCCATGCGCAATGCGTCGGTGCCGTACTCATCGCTTACGGTCAAGGGCGAGATAACGTTGCCTTTGCTTTTGCTCATCTTTTGCCCTTTGGCGTCGCGCACCAAGCCGTGCAGGTATACGTTTTTAAACGGCACCGTGCCGGTACGGTACAGCCCCAACATAAGCATACGTGCCACCCAGAAAAAGAGTATGTCCGCACCCGTCTCCATCACCGTCGTGGGGTAGAATTTTTTAAAGTCTTTACCGTCGGGGTAGCCCAGCGTCGCAAACGGCCATTGGCCGGAGGAGAACCATGTGTCAAAGGTGTCGGGGTCGCGCGTCCAACCATCGCCCGGCGACTCGACACTTACTTTCCACTCCTCGCCTTTTTGCCAAGCCGGTATCGGGATACCCCAGACAATTTGGCGGCTGATATTCCAGTCTTGGATATTCTCGAGCCAGTGTAAAAGAATCTTTTCATGGCTTTCGGTTAGTATTGTTACCTCGCCATTTTTAACCGCCTCAATAGCGCGCTTTGCCAAAGGCTCCATCTTTACAAACCATTGCGCCTTAACCTGCGGCTCTATCTCGCGGTTGCATTTGTAGCACACCGGCACTTCGTGCGCGTAAGCCTCGTCTACTTTCTCCAGTAATCCCTTGGCCTCCAACTTTTCGACAATTTTGGCGCGGGCGTCTTTTATATTCATGCCCGCAAACTCGCCCGCGATAGGCAACAACTTGCCGCGCCAGTCGATGACCTGCTCGTAGGGGAGTTTGTGCCGCTCGGCAATAGCAAAGTCTATAGGGTCATGCCACGGGGTAATAGTCATGACGCCGGTGCCAAACTCGGGGTCGATAGCCTCGTCTTTAACCACGGTGGCGGTAACGGGGCCGTTAATCCACTCGAGCTCCAGCTGCTGGCCGTCTTTGTATTGCGCGTAGCGAGGGTCGTCGGGGTGCATAACCACATACTTGTCACCGAACTTTGTTTCGGGGCGCGCGGTGGCGATAGTAAAGGGACCGTATTTTAAGTAATACAATTTGTCGGTGCGGCTAATGCGCTCGGTCTCGAGGTTGCTGAGCGAGGTTTGATGTTTGGGGCACCAGTTAACAATGCGCGAGCCGCGGTACAAGAGACCATCGTCGTTGAGTTTGGTAAATGTACTGTAAACAGTTTTGATAACGTGCTCGTCGAGGGTAAACACTTCGCGCGACCAGTCGCACGATGCGCCCAGCTGGCGGAGCTGGCCTTCCATAAAGCTTTTGTTTGCCAGAGTAAACTCCATAATTTCTTTATAGAGTTGTTCGGGGGGCATTTCAAAACGCGAGCGGCCCTCTTTTTCGAGCTGGCGTTCGTATACCACCTGCGTTTCAAAACCGGCATGGTCGGCGCCGGGGAGCCATAGTGCTTTTTTACCTTGCATACGGGCAAAGCGGGTCATAATGTCCTGTAAGGTTACAAACAGCGCGTGTCCCGCGTGCAACGAACCGTTTGCATTGGGCGGCGGCATAATAATGGTAAACGGCTCGCCGTCCTGCTCCGGTAGGTTGTCTGGGTTGAAGTAACCCGACTCCTCCCACTGCTTATATATAGAGGCCTCGACAGCCTTGGGGTCGTAGGGTTTAAGAAATTTCTCCGGAACGTCGGGCATTGGGCTATTTTAGCTTGCTATAGATAGATTACCAACCGCTGCAAGGTCGTTGGTTGCGGCATCGTTTTTACCGTTGAGGGCGCGGGCAAGAGCCGCTTGAGCTATCATCACGGCGTTGTCGCCGGTTATAGACGGGTCGGGGAGGCGCAGCTCGACGTCGGGGAACTCGTCGAGTATAAGCGCCTGCAACTTTTCGCGTATATAGCGGTTGGCTGCCACGCCCCCGCCTATGACAAATGTTTTTGCGTTGGTTTGTATAAGTGCTTGGCGCGTCTTTACGGCAAATATCTCTGCTACCGCGTCTTCAAACTCGGCGGCAAAGGCGGCGATTTCATCTGCCGCAAGTTTTTGGATTCCGCCGCGGTCGCGCAGGGCGTAGAGTGCGGCAGTTTTAAGCCCCGAAAAGGATACATCGCAGGTACCCGAGTTAAGCATCGGCCGCGGGAGTTTGATATTTGTTTTTTGTGATTTGGATCTTGCCGTGTCTGCCAATGCAGAGATGGCTGGCCCTCCGGGGTAGGGCAGGCCAAGCATGCGCGCCACTTTATCAAACGCTTCGCCCACGGCGTCATCGAGCGTCTCGCCGATGATTTCGTACTCGAACCACTTTTGCATAAGCACAAACTCGGTGTGTCCGCCGGAAATAAGAAGCGCCAACACGGGTATCTGCACGTTCTCTATTGCAGTGTTTTGCAAAACACTAGAATGATGTTTTTGTGCGAGGGAGGAGATTAGGTGCCCCTCCATATGGTTAACGGGTATAAGCGGCAGATTTTTTTCTGCGGCAATTTTTTTGGCAAACTCGATACCGGTCCACAGCGCGGGCTCGAGCCCCGGCCCTACCGTTACGGCCACTGCGTCATACGTTTCGCCCGAAAATTGCTCCCACAGTGCGGGCAAGTTTTTAAGATGTTCGCGCTTGGCGAGGTTGGGGTACACCCCGCCGTAAGGAGAGTGGAGCAGCGCTTGGGACAAGAGTGCGGCTTTTTTTGTTTCAAACAATAAAACCGAGCCTTCTTTGCGGGCCTCTACAACGGCGATACCGGTCTCGTCGCAGGACGTTTCTATGGCAAGCACTTTCATCGGTGCACCCTGAGAGATTCGAACTCCCGGCCTACCCCACGTCAAGGGGTCGCTCTACCAACTGAGCTAAGGGTGCGTACCGAAAACATATCAAAAAAGGCGCCTGCTGTCATCTTCATTAGTATCTTATGACTCATCAGCTCTTAAGTACGGTTGTGTTTTTGTTGATGAGTGCGCGGTTATCAGTTAATTACCAATCTAGAAGAAATTAGTATGAAAAAATTATCTCTACAGGTTTTCTCTGCGACAACTGCGCTTGCGTTGCTTGCGGGCGCTACAGGCATTGCCTTTGTGGCACCGCTTGCATTTGCGGCGCCGCCGGAGGTCACGACACAGGCCGCAACGGCTATTACCGTGAGCGACGCTACGCTTAACGCGCTCAACGGCGACACCGATGCTACGGGCACCGCATTTTGGGTGTCTACGAGCACGTTTACTCCGGTGGGCGGGGCGAGCCCGATACTTCCGACAGATGTGTACTCGACAGGCGACATCGGGGCGGTAGCATCGAGCACGACGTTCTCGGCGCTTCTCTCATCGGCAACTATCCCCGCGGGGCTCCTCCCTATAACGGCCGGCACGACGTATTACTTTACGGCGTGGTCGCAGGTTGGCGGCGTCTGGTACCCCGGTTCGGTACTCAGCTTTGCCACACTGCCTGATGCGCCGACCGTAACCGGCATTACGCCGACCAGCGGCACGACAACGGGCGGTACCGCGGTAACTATTACCGGTACCAACCTTACCGGCGCCACTTCGGTTATGTTCGGGGCGACTCCCGCAACGGGCGTAGTGGTCAACAGCGCGACGTCAGTTACGGCGGTCTCTCCCGCAACTACCACGGCGGGCGTGGTTGATGTAACGGTTACTACCACGGGCGGCACCAGCGCTACCAGCTCGGCAAGCCAGTATACCTACACGGCCGTTGCGATACCGCCTGCAACTCCGGTTATCAGCAACATTACGGTCACCGGTCTTGCCAGCACGACGGCCACCGTTAACTGGACCACCGACATTGCGGCCGACGGTCAGGTAGTGTACGGCACGACGACCAGCTACGGCTCGGCATCGGCGCTTAATGCGACCGCAAGCACGACGCACTCGATAACCCTCACTGGCCTTAGCGAAGGCACGACCTATCACTTCAAGATCCACAGCAACAACGGTACGGCGACCGCAAGCTCGTCTGACCAGACGTTCCTTACGCAGTCGACCGCCAGCTCAACGCCGCTCGCGGTAACCGGTGTTGACACCGTTAACGCAAGCGCGACAGCAAACAACAACTTCGCCGACGGCTGGAAGTGGGTGATGCATGTAACGGTCCCCGATAATGAGGACGCGTTTCGTATCCGCTTTAGCGACTGGGCGATGAGCAGCACCACAAGCTTCCCGGCCAACGGCAACATACGGCTTTCGACTCCGCAGTCGAGCAACGCATCGACCACCGACAGCGGCATCATTGCTACCGGCAACGGTTACAGCGGCTGGTTCTACCTGACCGGCGACGCGTCGGCAACGACTCCGGGCCGCCAGATTAACCTCACTATTGAGGTCAAGATACCGGTGGGCACGCCTAACGGCTCGTACAGCACGACCTACACGGCGCAGTCATGGGCGCAAACGGCGACCTCGACGGCGACTATCTAACGGCAGCTACTTACCAGTCTTACAAACCAAAGTCATGAAAACACGAATTATTATCACTAGCCTGGCGTTCCTGGTCATGACCACGACGGCACTCGCGCAGTCGACGGTGACCGGCACGCTCTCGAGCGGTACGTCCGGCACGCCCGCCACCAGCACGCTCAGCGGCACGGTAACCTCCGGCTCCAGTACGCTCACCGGCACTGTTACCTCCGGCAGCACCCTAACCGGCACGGTGACGGGCGGTACCACCGGCGGCGGGGGTACTACAGGCGGCGGTGGTGGAGGCGGCGGCGGGGGCAACAGTAACATCATAGATATCTGCCCCAACATCGCTGACGTGCAATCCGTTATCCCGGCGGGTTACGGGCTACAAAACGGTAACTGTGTACTCCTTAGTGGTACCGGCGGCGGTACCACAGGTGGTGGGGTCGGCGGAGGCGGCGGGGTAGTACTCGGCACCTCAACCGAAGCACCGGGTGCGCCTAATACCGGCGCGGGCGGCACTGCCGCAGGACTACTCTTGCTGCTTAGCCTCTCCGCTGCCGGCATTGCAGGAGGCACACGCTATCTACTGCAAAAGAGCTAAAACTAAAGAGCTCATAATGTAAAAACAAACTCCCTCTCTTGGGGAGTTTGTTTTTTGTGTACGGTTCACCAAAAAAATTGCCGCCGGTACATGAAGTCCGTATGATTTGTGTACATGAACATACGGTTAACTTGGTCGCTCGCCTCCACGACTGTCGCCAGCTTATTAGTATTCGGATTCGCTCTGCCGGTCTCAGCCGAAACTTCGCTCGCACTAACCGCAAGCAATGTCATAGCGTTTGCAAATGCCGACCGTGTCGCACTTGGCGCCCAACCGCTTATCGAAGATACCGTATTAAACAAAGCGGCCCAAGCCAAAGCCGATGACATGGCGACTAAAGGATATTTTGCGCACGTAGACCCATCGGGCAATGCGCCGTGGGTGTGGTTTAAAAAAGCGGGGTATGCCTACCGTCGGGCGGGGGAGAACTTGGGCTTAAACTTTACCGACGCACAAAGTTTAGAACAGGCGTGGATGGACTCGCCCACGCACCGCGCCAACATAGTAAAAGGCGCGTACACCCGCATGGGTATAGGTATTGCTCGGGGAACCTATCAAGGAAAACCCGCGACGTTTGTTGTGCAATTTTTTGCAACGCCGTATACGGCAAAAGTTGCGGCGCGATAAGTGGTAAAACACCCCAAATGATGGTATTTTATGGCCACGGAGGAGTGGCTGAGTGGTCGAAGGCACCGCACTCGAAATGCGGCGTGGGGGAAACCTCACCGTGAGTTCGAATCTCACCTCCTCCGCCAACCTGTAGACTAACTACAGGAGAGGGCCCTATCGTCTAACGGTTAGGACGCCGGCTTTTCAAGCCGTTAATCCGGGTTCGATTCCCGGTAGGGTCAGCGCAGAAAAAGTACCGCCGAAAGGCGGCTTTTTCGTAAGCTGGCCCTAAGCAAAGTCTGGGAGACTTTGCGGCCGGGAATCGAAAGCCGCAGACACGACGGTGCCGAGGCGGGGTCGCGAAAATTTTCAGCAGAAAATTATTTGTGACCGATCCGTGCTTGCCTGTGGCAAGACACTTCCCGGTAGGGTCACTAGTTTATTGCGTGTACCAACTCTTGCCCCACACTTTCATCTGCTCTATCTCGATTGTCTGAGCGGAGATGATAGCTTTTGCCATATCTTTTATTTCCTGATGCTTGGCATATTGCAATGCGGCCTCGGCCATTTGCACCGCACCCTCGTGGTGCATAATCATTTCGCTAAGAAACGCTTGGTCAAACGCGTCGCCGGTCTTGCCCTGCAAGCCCTCCATCATGTTGTCCATGGCGCCGCCCATACCGCCGTTTTGCATGACGCTACCGTCGGCCATCATATGACCGCCTGTTTTTGGGGCGTCGTTGCCGCGGATAGTGTAGCCTGCCCCAAAACCGATAATAAGTATAAGTAGCGCGATGATTATATTTGTATTGGTATTCATACCCTTACTATACTGCGCAACCTAGTATACTGAAAAGGTGAAGGAACTATTTGCAGTAGCGGCGGCGCTTATTGCGGTAGCGGGCAATGCACCCTATGTGTGGCAGATCCTCAAGGGTGTTGTGCGTCCGCACCCGTACACCTGGTTGGTGGGGACCATAGTAACGGGCATTGTTTTTTTTGGCCAAGTAGCCGCCGGTGCCGGCATAGGAGCATTACCTACGGCTGCGTCGGGGATGTTTACCGCCGCCATCTTCTTGCTTTCGCTTAAGTACGGTTATAAAGCGATTACCAAAAGCGATATAGTGTTTTTGGCGCTCGCACTTGGCGCCTTGGTGCCGTGGCTTATGACCAAAGACCCGACACTCTCGGTTGTGCTGGCGGTTAGTATCGACCTTATTTCTTTTGTACCCACAGTACGCAAAACATGGCTGCGCCCGCGCACCGAGGCGCCGGTGCTCTACGGCTCAAATGTGCTACGTCACGCGTTGGCGCTCGTTTCGCTCCAAAGTTACAACATTACCACCGCCTTGCACTCGGTGGTGATGATAGTAGTTAACATCGGCATGATGTTTTTGATAGTTGTGCGTAGGAGAGGAGAGCGGGGCCGCAACACTTTGGTATAGTAAAGCTATGCTTAAACGCGTAGTCAGCTTTTTTGACAAATTGGAAGACAAGGTGCGCATACGGCTTAGCCACAGCCCCATACTCTACTCGCTTATCGGCGCGGTGGGGATTATTTTGCTCTGGAAAGGCGTGTGGGAGATTGCCGAAGCGGTGCCGGCGCTCCACGGCATCGGTTCGGTTGCGGCGGGGGTTATCATACTGCTTGCCTCCGGTTTGCTGGTATCGTTTTTTATAGGCGACAGCATTATACTTTCGGGCTTTAAGCGCGAAAAAAAGCTGACAGAAATGACCGAAAAAGAAATACTTACAACCGAAAAGGCGCAGGCCGCGGAAATTCTTTCTAAACTCGACCATATGCAAGACGGGCTGGACACGCTGGTGGCCAAGCAGGACAAACCAACTCCATGAGGAAAAATTATTCCCCGTGGATACATCAGCTCGACAAGAGCCGTGAGCACCGTTCGTTGCGGCAAGACCTACAAGCCGACACCGTGGTGGTGGGCGCCGGCATCGCGGGCATTGCCACCTCGTTTTTTATACTTAAGTACACGAAGCGTAGTGTAGTGGTGTTAGAAAAGTTTAAGCTCGCGCACGGCGCAACCGGCCACAACGCGGGGCAAGTTGCCAGCTATTTTGAAAAAGGGTTTACCGCCATGGTGCAAGAGTTCGGGGCGGACTTGGCGGTTAAGGGGCAACAGTCGATAGACGACGCATGGGGCCTGCTCGAAGAAATGTATACCGACGCCACACTCGACATATTTTTTAGCCGCGGGCTCGGGCATGACGGATACTCGACCTTTGAACAGGTGGTGCGGGCGCTCGAAGAGGCCCGTCTTAAGCGCGAGCACGGGCTTGTGCCGGAGCATATGGCCGTTGCAGTCCATGCGCCGTTTATAGACGCCATACCGCCGCAGTACGCGGGGCTGTATCGCGCGGTGCCGCACAAGCAGGTGCTCGAGATGCTTGAAACGAGCAACCCGCTCTTTATGGCCGTGTCCTCGCAAAAACGCGGGTGCGTTAACAGCGCCCTTTTTTGCGAAAAGATGCTCGAGTATCTGACGGCAACCTACCCCAAGCGCTTTGCGCTGTACGAGCATGCACCGGTACATAAAATTATCTTGCATACCGACTCGGCGCTGCTCGATGCCGACTCCCACACGGTTACGGCCAAGCAGGTGGTGCTTTGTACTAACGGGTTTGAAAACCTGCATATCATCAACGAAAACGGCCTCGAGGTCGACGCACGCTACCACCACCTGTTGCGCGGGCGCGTCGCGTACATGTCGGCATATCTGGAAAAGCCGGACAACCCGCCGGTAGCTACCAGTTACGAAACTCCGGCAGAGCCTACGGAAGACTTGCCGTACTATTACCTGACCCGCCGGCCGTATGAGTTTCAAAGAGGCGAGGAGCATAACCTCATTTCTATAGGCGGCCCCGAAGAGCCGTTTGAGGACGAGCTGTACTCGCGCGAGTCGGAGTACCCCGAGTATGCAATGGATATACTCAGTAAGTTTATCCACGACATCTACGCCCCCGAACATCACACGCCGGTGACGTATGAGTTTACCTGGCACGGGCTTATGGGCTATACCCAAAACGGCATGCGCATGGTGGGGCCCGAGCCGCAAAACGCGATTCTACTCTACAACCTCGGCTGCAACGGTGTCGGCATTTTGCCCTCGATAATGGGCGGCCGCAAAATAGCCCGCCATGTGGCGGGGGAGCAGGTACCGAAGTCTATTTTTGATATTCCTCGGCGATAATTATTTCCCCGCTTTCAAAAAGTAGTAGATGTCCTCGAGCGCTTTGACCGCGTCGCCCGCGGCGATGTTGTTTTGGTGGTACAGGCCGTCCGAGCAGTCGCCCGCGGCCCAGATACCTTCGATGCTGGCGCGCTGACTCTTGCCGTCTATTTTAACGCGGCCCCACTCGTCGAGCGCGACAAGCTCTTTAACAAAGTCGGTATTGGATACCATGCCTATCTCGACAAAGACGGCGACGGTCGGCACCTCGCTCAATACGCCGCTGACTTTGTCTTTAACCACGATACTGCTGACAAACTGCGCACCTTTGATCTCAACCGGCTCGGCGTTTTTTATCACCTTCATCTTCGGGTGGGCGAGTACGGCATTGACCGTTGCCGCGTCCGCGCGCAAAAACTCTTCTTGCCGGTGTATAAGCGTTACCGACTTGCAGTAAGCCAAGAGTTGAGCCGCCGTTTCAAACCCCGCATTGCCGCCGCCGATAACCACTACGTCCTGCTCGGCAAAAATAGGCCCGTCGCAGGAAGCGCAGTAGGTAACGCCTTTGTGCTCAAACTCGGCGGCGCCTTTGACCTCGAGCTTTTTGCGCGAGCCGCCTGCCGCTACCAGCACCGTTTTTGCCAAGTAGGTTGTTTTGTTTGTGGCAATAGAAAAAGCGCCTTCGGTCTTTTCGACTTTGGTGGCGCGCTCGCCTATTTTTAGGTCGACGTCCACGTCGCCCGGGCCGTCAGCGTACTCTCGGAGATGCTTTTCAAGCGCTTTAGCCAAGTCCATACCGCTAATATGCGGCGTGCCTATCCAGTTTTGTATATCTTGGCTGTCGGTCGACTGCCCACCTATCATCTCGGCAATAAATAATGTTTTAAGCCGCTTGCGCGCCGCGTACACGCCCGCCGCCACGCCCGCGGGCCCGCCGCCGATAATTGCAAGATCGTACATTCTTACTATCTTACTTTATTTTTGGTCTGCGGAGAAATGAGGGCACCGCACCCCACTCGTCATCTTCGTCGTCTATTACTTTAGGCTTGGCCTCGGCAATCGGTTCGGCCTTTTTAGGTTCGGCCTTTTTTTCCTCCTTAGCCGCGGATGGGTTGTATAGCTTGCCCAAGGGCGCTACGTCCGTATCCTTTTCGCGGGCGGTAAAGCTGCCGAACAGCGGCGTGCCGCGGGGGGCGATGCCCGGAGAGGGGAATCCGGTGGCAATTACGGTAACGCGCACCTCGTTTTTCTTTAGTTTATCGTCTTTGATAGCTCCGAAGATAATTTTTGCGTTCGGGTCGACCGACTCGGTAATTATCTTTGCGGCCTCGTGCACTTCGAGCATGCCCAAGTCGTCGCCGCCGGCAATGGCAAACAACACGCCCTTGGCGCCGTTGATAGACAACTCAAGCAGCGGCGAGGAGACGGCTGCTTTTGCGGCCATAGCGGCGCGATTCTCTCCCGAAGCGATGCCGATGCCCATAAGCGCCGATCCCGCATTTTCCATTACCGCGCGGATGTCGGCAAAGTCGACGTTAATAATACCCGGGTGGGTAATAAGGTCGGAGATACCCTCGACCGCTTGCTTAAGCACATCGTCGCACATCGCAAACGCGGCCTTTAGCGTGGTGTCTTTGGCAACTGTGGCAAGCAGACGATCGTTAGGGACAACAATAAGCGCGTCTACTTCTTTGCGGAGCTCCTCGAGGCCCGCTTCGGCCAAGCGCATGCGCTGCTGACCTTCGAACGAAAATGGCTTGGTAGTAACCGCAACCGTGAGCGCACCCAACTCTTTAGCAGTTCGCGCAACAACCGGTGCCGCACCGGTGCCGGTGCCGCCGCCCATACCGCCGGCGATAAACACCATGTCGCTGCCTTTGATAGCCTGCTGGATTTCTTCCTTAGTTTCTTCAGACGCGCGTTTGCCTATTTCCGGATTCATACCGGCACCGAGGCCGCGGGTAAGGTTTTTGCCGATGTGTATTTTTTTCTTCGCCATCGAGTGATGGAGGTCCTGTGCATCGGTGTTGATCGCGATAAAGTCGACGCCGCGGATCTTGCTGTCGATCATATGATTGACCGCGTTTTTACCCGAGCCGCCCACACCCACGACACGGATCCGTGCAAATGCTTCTACGTCTGGTTCAAGTTGCGGCATAAGATAAAATAATTAGAGATCCCTGTTAGATGCCCACACACTTTACTACCCGCGCCAGGGCTTTGCAAAGACTAGCGGCAAGGAGTATTTCGTGTCAAAACAGTGACCGTACGAAGAAACAAAAAACGGCCCTATCAAAGGGCCGTTTAACTTTTAAAAATTACGGGAGAAATTTCTTGAACCAGCGGAGGGCGCCGTGGAAGGTTTCGGACAGGGTAGAAGTCTCACCCGGCTCAAACTCACCGCCTTCGCTAAAGCCCCAGATGGTGAGCCCATAGGCGACCGCCCAACTGCTGTCGCGCAGTTGCATGCGCTCGGCTGCCGCGCCCTCAAGCGCCGCCGCGCGGCTGGGGAGGCGTAGTACCGCCTTGGCCAAGTCGGCCACGGTTTGTATAGCCGAACCGCCGCCGGTCAATATAATGCCGGCGGGCAGCAGCTCGTCTTTACCGATTTTTTTAAGATGGGCTTCGACCAACTTAAACATGTCGGAAATGCGGCGGTTGATAAGGTCGTCTATCTTGCGTTTGGGGTACGGGGCGCCCAGCACGGCGCCTTGTTTTAGTTGTTCGGCCTCTTCGGGGCTGATGCGCAGACCCAGCGCAAGGTCGTTGGTGACGTCGCTAGATCCGACGGGAAATACTTTTATCGACACCGGCACCGCATCCTCAAATACAATGATAGAAAGTGTTTCCGATCCGATGTTGGCCAGCACGCACCCGACCCGTTTTTGCATTTTGGTAAGCGCCACAAAGCTGGCTGCAAGAGGCGAGGCGACCACGTCTTCTACCTCGATGCCGGCCTCTTCTACCGCGCGGACAAGGTCGTTTACATGCCGCTCGAGGCAGGTGATAAACAGGCACTCAACCGCCAAGCGCATACCCTTCATGCCCGCGGGAGAGCGGCCCAGCACCCGACCGCCGTCGACAAAATAGCGCAGGGGTATGGTGTGTATTGTTTTGCGGTTTAGGGTGGCGGCCGAGGGCAAAGCCACCTCACTGTTTTTGATGGCGCGGGGCATGTCGCGCTCGGTAATTTCCGAGTCGCCGCGCTCTACCACTGTTTCGCCGCGGGCAGAAGCCTCGTCGAGCCCGATACCACCCACGGCCAAATAGGCCTTTTTGACCTTGACCCTTGCCGCACGGCTGGCTTGGGCCGTTGCCGCCGCTATCGAGCGCGCGACCTCGGGGACCGAGACGATGTAGCCCTGCTTGAGCCCGCGGCTTTCCGCGTAGCCGGTGCCGAGGATGCGCGGCGCTTGCCGCGGGTCGTCGGAGCGCTCCGCGATGACGACTTTAACGTGGTAGGTGCCGACATCGATGCCTGTGACGATTTTTGCCATTGGGAAAGTTTGAAACGCGCTAAGACTTTGCGCTCTTCACGCTCCATTGTAGCACTATGTGTACGGCCTTTTAGGTGCAGTAGCCCGTGGATAAAAAGATAGGCAACGCTAAACGGCTTGGCCGCCTGTTTGCAGATAAGTATTTCGCCGGAGGTTTTAGAAAGGGGGAAGGAGAGTACGTTGGAGGTCTTTTTGGCGGGCCTGCTTTTATATTTCATCGCCCGCCGCATAGCGGCGGGCGATATGACGGCAAGCGATAGGTCATATCGCTTGCCCAGCACCGCGTCTTTAATGTTTTGAAACTGCGCGGTCACGCTTAGCGGCGGCGGCCGCGCTTAGGAGTCTCTACCATCTTGCCGAGTTTAATAAGCTCGGTGACCTCCTCGCGGCGCGAAATGCGCTTAAGGGCGCCTTTGCGTTTAACAAGCTTGGACTTGCTGCGTTCGTAGTAGCGGTTGCCGCGGATACGGGTAATAACTCCCGCCCCTTGGACGCGTTTAGAAAAGCGGCGAATCAGGTTGATCGTCGTTTCGCCCTCGTTTTTACTGACCTCTGCGTTGGTTGCCATTGCGCCAAGAACAATACCATAGAGCCGTATTTCGGGCAAGAAAACCCGCGGTTATCGGAGGGTTTTTAGAAATCGCGGCAGCTGGCCTACTTGTAGTATGGTCTGCGAACTGTTGCCTAACTCGCGGATAATAATCGTGCCGTCTAAAGCCTCGCGCTGGCCCATGATAATAAGATGCGATACTCCGGCCGCGCGCGCGGCGTCGAGTTGCGGGGTAAGTTTTGCCGCGTCAAAAGACTGCATAACCGGCACCTGCGCGTGGCGCAGGTCGTCGAGCACCGAGAGGCCCTTTAGTTTGGCGCGCAGGCCCAGTTGCACAAAAAATACGCGCGGCGGGCGGGCGCGGGGTGGGGAGGTAAAGTTGGTCGGACCCAACCCCTTTTTGCGGAAGAAAATACTTGCAGAGAGTCCCGAAGTATCTTTGCGGTTGCTTTGTTTGCGCACATAGTCGTCAAAACGGCCGCCGACCGCGCCCTGTAGGGTTGCGTCCGGCCCCTCGAGGTCAAAGGCAAAGAGTAGTTGCGACTCGCGCTCGTCGGCCACCAACAAATCGTCGAGCTCGTAGGGGATAGCAAGACCTTCGACATGCTCGAGCACGTCGCGGAAGTGGGCGCGACTCTTTTCGGACAAAAAGTTCATCGCCCGCGGCGCACCCGCGGCAACCGCGTGGCACTGCTCGTTGGCGCAGGAAAAAGGCGCCAGCGGGTCTTGCGCGGTCCGTGTGCGGCAGGTTTCGCACAGCGAGCCGGCATGCTTACGGAAGTAAAACTGCAGTTCGCGCGAGTAGCGCAACTTAGAGTCCTTGTCGCCGAGCGCGTTTAAACGCACCCGTTGCAGCGGCGTACCCCACTCGGTGATAATCGTTGCCATGGTTTTAAGCAGCACCACCTCACCGACGCTTTCTTGCGTGCCGGCAATATGCAGGCCGAATTCGGCAAACCCGCCCTGCCTGCCGGCAGGCAGGGCGGCGAGATCCAGCGGCAGGTGGAGTGGCGCGGGGCCGGCCCACCACGCAAGCGCGGGCTGGGGCGTTAGCAAAGTGGTACAGGTGGTGCACACCGCAGAGACGCTGGCAAAGTTGTGCGTGCGCACGCGCTCGAGCTCGTGGCCTTTGTGCGTGCGTGCTTGTCGCTCGACCTCGCGCACAGGGCGGAATCCGTAAAAGGATGCCACGTCGGCCGCGTGCTTTATAAACGAGGCGGGCGATGGTCGGGTAGGTGCCGGCATGCTATTGAGTTTTTGTACTGCCGGGGAGGATGCTGATGGTGTGTACGGGTAGCAAGCGTATGAACGCGCGCCCCACGATATTTTTGCGCGGCAACACGCCCCACGAGCGGCTGTCGGAGCTTTCCGGCCGGTTGTCGCCCATCACAAAGTACTCGTCTGTACCGAGCGGGTAGGTGGCGTTGCTGCCGTTGCCCAGATTAACCACATACGACTCGGTAAGCGTTACGGTGCTGCCGTCTACGCGCGTTACTTCTACCTTGTTGTTGTCGATGCGCACGGTTTCGCCGGGGAGCCCGATAATGCGTTTGATAAAAAACTGTGTCTGGTCCTTCGGGTAGCGGAAGATAATGACATCGCCGCGCGACGGCGCCCCAAGTTGGTAGGTAAGCTCGTCGACTATCAGGTATTGTCCGTTCTGAAAGGTCGGGTCCATCGACGCGCCGGAGACAATAAAGGGCTGTGCTACAAACAAGCGCAACGGGACCACGATAAGCGCGGCGACGAATATAAATTTGAGGAGTTCGGTGAAGAAGTTTTCACTTTTCTCCTGCGGCATGCAGACATTGTATGCTCCTTTGGCAACTGTGCAAGTGCTTGATACACTACACCACATGAGTTGGATACTAGTAGGGCTCGGAAATCCCAATACAGAGTATGTAGGGACGCGCCATAACGTCGGCAAAGACTTTGTCGCTGCCTTGGCAGAGAAATTACCTAACAAAGTAAAGGTAGCCGAGCTTAATGTATATATGAATCACTCCGGCGGGCCTATAAAGAAGCTTATTACAAGCAAAAAAGCGGCCAGCCGGCTTATTGTGGTGCATGACGAGCTCGACTTGCCGCTCGGCAAGGTCAAAATCTCTTTCGGCTCATCGGCCGGCGGACACAACGGGGTTAAGTCTATCGAGCAGGCGCTTAAGACGCGCGACTATGTGCGCGTGCGCGTGGGTATATCGCCCTCGACCGCGAGCGGCAAACTACGCCGCCCCGAGGGGGAAAAGATAACCGACTTTGTGTTGGGCAAGTTTAAACCAGCCGACAAAGAAAAACTAAAAAAGGTGCGCAAAGTGGTGGGCGAAGCAATCGAGCTTATCGTTACCGAAAGCAAAGAGACCGCGCAAACCGTTATAAATGCTAAGTAGCTAAGAAAAAAGCAACAAAAAAGATTGCACTCCGGGCCGCTAGGCCAAGTCTAACAATCTTTTTTACGGCTTTTTTCGCCCAGACTACTTTTTGTCTCCGGCGAAGGCGAGTGCCATGCGCATCTCTTTAGGGTCAAAGAGGGAGATAGTAAACGGATAGCGCTTGCCGAGCTCGAGGGTCGCCTTTAGTTTTTCGTCGGTACCGAACTCGCTGACGTGCACCAAGCCCGCGATACCCTCCTCGATGCTGGCAAGCGCGCCGTGCTTGTTAAACTTGATAACCACGCCCTCCACTTTGTCGCCCTTGTTGTACTTGGCCGAAGCGACCTGCCACGGGTTGTCCTTAAGCGCTTTGACCGATAGGCTTACCTTGCCGTCTTTGATGTCAATTATTTTGACGCGGGTTTTGTCGCCAACTTTAAAGAAATGGCGCGGGTCGTCTACCAAGCCCCAGTCTATTTCGGAAATGTGGACCAACCCCTCCAACCCCTCCTCGAGCTTAACAAAGACGCCGAAGTCGACCATACCGGTTACCTCGCCGTCTACCGCGTCGCCGACTTGGTAGTTGGCAATAAGCTCGCGCTTTTCTTTGTCGTCAAAGCCTTTTTCGCTGAAGATAAGTTTGCCTTCTTTAGGCTGGGCGCCGATCATCGAGACGAGTATCTTGGTACCCACCAGCTTGCGCAACTCCTCAAGAATCTTGTCTTTGTCGCCGTCGGCAACACGCGGGTAGTGCTCGGCTTTAAGCTGTGATGCAGGGAGGAAGCCGGCGATGCCCTGCCACTCCAAAATAAGACCGCCTTTGTTTGCTTCTTTGATAACCAACTCAAACTGGCCTTTGTTTTTAACCGCCTCTTCGGCCTCGGCCCAGAGCACCGCCTGGCGCGCCTCTTTGAGACTAAGTTCGATGTAGCCGTCTTTGGTGTTGGTAGAAACAACTTTAGCGGCGACGATGTCGCCGATGTTGGTGCGCTTGATAACCTCGCGCGCGTTCATGTACTCGCGGCCGTAGATCACGCCGGTACCAAACGGGGGCAGGTCGATGTACAGGCGCGCGCGGTCGAGCGCCAAAACCTTGCCCTCGATTATGTCGCCCTCTTTGGGCGGGTTAGGAGCCTGCTCCAAGAGCCCCTGCATAAGGGACGGCACGACCTCTGTATTGAGTTCAGTTTCCATATTTATTTGGTTGTTGGTTAGGTCCCTTCTAAATGAAGGATTATTCCTAAGCCGCTAATAAAGAGGCACGCCCTTTATTGCTAGAGACCATACCATATAGCTATATTTTTTGCAAAAGAAAAACCGCCGGCTGTTGGGCCGGCGGTTGTGGTGGGCGAGTCCTCCCAGACTCAGGCCGCCGGGTTTGGGGCGTGCCAATTGTCGTTGACGTTTTTGCGACCCGAGGTTGGGTCGGTGTCGGTGGTGCGCGGTTCGGGCCGCTGGCGGTTGCTGCCGCCGTGGCGTTGCATGGTTTGGACCATTGCGCCGTCGCCTGCGCGAGGCACCATGTCCGCAAACGCGCGGTACGTTGCGATGGAGTTCTTTCTGATATCAGACAAAGCTAGCTCCTCTTAAAGGTTCGATTGTCATCACTGGGCAACGAAAAATCAGCCCTGTTGGCTGATTCCTGATTACTCAGGCACCCCTGTAATATAGCACCCCCCGCCTGTATTGTCAATGATTTATGAGGCCCTAAAACTAGTGGAAAAATGAAGAGAAATATGCTAAAATAAGCGTATGGTCATCAGCTATTTAGGCGGGGAATGCTTTAAGATTTCGCAGGGCGATTTGACCCTTAGTTTCAACCCCCCAGGCAAAGGCTCTACGCTCGCGTCGGCCAAGTTTGGCGCCGACGTGGCGCTGGTGTCGCTGGAGCATAAAGACTTTAACGGCGTGGAAAACGCTTCTTTTGGCGAGCGCGAACCGTTTGTTATCCAAGGACCCGGCGAGTACGAAGTTAAGGGTGTGGTGGTACACGGTTTTGGCACGCCCGCTACCTACGACGGCAAGCAGACTATCAATACTATATATAGCGTCAATCTTGAGGGTATGAACTTGTGCTACTTGGGGGCGCTTGGTACTGCCGAGTTGCCCGCGGCCGCCAAGCAAGAGCTCGATGATATCGACATTTTATTTTTGCCGGTGGGCGGCGACGGGGTGCTCGAACATGCGCCTGCGTATAAGCTGGCCGTACAGCTGGAGCCAAAAGCTATTATCCCGATGCACTACAGCGCCGCATCGTTAAGATCGTTTCTTAAAGAGGCCGGCGCCGAGGATACGAAGCCGCAGGAAAAACTGACAATTAAAAAGAAAGACCTCGAAGGCAAAGAAGTCGAAGTAGTGGTACTCTCTGCATAATACCGATATGAAGCGCTACCTCGAACATATGCACCGCAAGCCCACCCACGACCGCCGCCGGCATGCGCTGCAGGTGGCCGGCGTTCTGACCGCAATTGTGTTTGTGGGGTGGGTAACCACGCTGGGCGTGCGCTTGGGTACGACAACCGGCACCGAGGTTACCGACGCGGGCAGCTTGTCGCAAGCCGCCGCGGCTATCACCAGCGGATACGCGGGCGGGAACCAACTAATAGTTTCAACCACCACGGGGTACTAACATGGCCGACGACGATAAGAAAAAACTACCCCTACACGGAGGCGAGGAAGACGATACTGTATCGGGCATAGTCCTGCGCAACATCTCGACCGAGATGCGTGACAGCTACCTCGACTACGCGATGTCGGTTATTACCTCGCGCGCCTTACCCGACGTGCGCGACGGGCTTAAACCCGTGCACCGCCGCATACTTTACGCGATGCACCGCATGGGGCTTACCCCCTCGGCGCGATTCCGCAAGTCGGCAACGGTAGTCGGCGAGGTGTTGGGTAAATATCACCCGCACGGCGACGCGTCTGTGTACGACGCGATGGTTAAGATGGCACAGGAGTTTTCGATGCGCTACCCCTTGGTTATCGGCCAAGGTAACTTTGGTTCTATCGATGGCGACTCGGCCGCCGCAATGCGCTACACCGAGGCAAAAATGTCGGGTGTTGCCGGCGAGTTGCTACGCGATTTGGAAAAAGAGACAGTCGCGTGGCGCCCCAACTACGACGGCACGCAAAAAGAGCCCGAGGTGTTGCCCGCGGCCGTGCCCAACATTTTGCTCAACGGCACGCTCGGCATCGCCGTTGGTATGGCAACCAGTATCCCGCCCCACAACTTAGGCGAGGTAAGCAACGCGCTCGCGCATTTGATAGAAAATCCTGCGGCAACGGTCGAGGAGCTGATGGAGTTTGTGCCGGGGCCGGATTTCCCGACGGGAGCGATAGCCTACGATAAAAAAGCGATGCTCCACGCGTTTTCGACCGGTCGCGGCGGCGTGGTGGTGCGCGGCGTGGCCGAAATTACCGAGACCAAAAAAGGTGACTACCAGATTATCATCACGTCGATACCGTACCGCGTTAACAAGTCGGACCTTATTGTGCGCATCGCCGACTTGGTGCGCGACAAAAAGCTCGAGGGTATCCGCGGGTTGCGCGACGAGTCGACCAAAGACATTCGTATTGTGGTGGAGCTTAAGCAGGGCGCCCAGCCGCAGCGCGTGCTCAACTATTTGTACAAGTACACCTCGCTCGAGGACACCTTCCACTACAACATGGTGGTGCTGGTCGACGGCGTGCCGCAAACGATTTCGCTCAAAGGCATTTTGGAGGAGTTTATCAAGCACCGCCGCGAGATAGTTAAGCGCCGCACCGAGTTTGATCTTAAAAAGGCGCAGGAGCGCGAGCATATTTTGCTCGGGCTTGTTAAGGCGCTCGACCATATCGACGAGGTTATCAAGACCATCCGCGCCAGCAAAGACGTGCCGGAGGCGCACGCCAACCTTATAAAAAAGTTCAAGTTTTCCGACCTGCAGGCATCGGCCATTTTGGAGATGCGCCTGTCGCGTCTTGCCAACCTCGAGCGCCGCAAGGTAGAAGACGAGCTTAAGGAGGTGCAGGCTTTTATCGAGGAGTGCGTCGCGCTACTTAAGTCCGACAAAAAAATGCTCGGCGTTATTAAGCAAGAAATCGAGGACATTGCTAAAAAGTTCGGCAACCCGCGCGCGACAAAAGTAGTTAAGGGCGCGGCCGGGGTAATTTCCGAGGAGGACATGGTCGCCGACCAAGAGCAGGTGCTGGTGCTTACCGCCGGCGGCTACGTTAAGCGCACTAACCCCGAGGAGTTCCGCCGGCAAAAGCGCGGTGGCGTGGGCGTTATCGACCTCGACACCAAAGAGGAGGACTTTGTTACTACCTTTATGACCACCTCGACGCACAGTGACCTTTTGTTCTTTACGAACCTCGGCAAGGCCTACCAGCTTAAGTTCTACGAGATACCGGAGGGTAAGCGCTCGACCAAGGGCCGCCCGATAGTTAACTTCCTCTCTATTACCGACGCGGAAAAAGTGACGAGCGTCCTGCCGATGCGCAAAAACCAAAAAGAGGGGGAGAAGTTTCTGTACATGATAACCAAGCAGGGCACGGTTAAAAAAGTGGATGCCACCGCCTTCCACGATGTGCGCCGCTCGGGGCTTATCGCGCAAAAATTGCAGAAGGGCGATGAGCTTATTGCCGCATTATTTGTAGAGAAGGGCGATGAAATCTTTTTGAGCACGGCAAAGGGGCAGAGTATTCGCTTTAAAGAGGCCGATGTCCGCGCCATGGGCCGCGCCGCCGGCGGCGTGCGCGGCATGCGCCTTGGTAGCGGCGACACAATAGTGGGCGCCGACGTGGTGCAGAAAGGCGCGAAAGGCCTTGAGGTGTTGGTGGTCTCGCGCAACGGCTATGGCAAAGCAACCAAGATAGAGGAGTACAAAGTGCAGGGTCGCGGCGGCTCTGGCATTAAGACCATGCAAGCAACCGCCAAGACCGGCCCGCTAATCACCTCGCGCATTATTACCCGCGGCGAGGGTGGCGAAGAGGAGGTGGTGGTTATCTCCAAAAAAGGGCAGGTAATCCGCACCGGCCTCGATGAGATCAAAACTCAATCACGCAGTACTCAAGGCGTGCGCATAATGAAACTCCGCGACGGCGACGCAATCGCCAGCTTCGTTTGTTTATAGACTAGAACAGAAATTAAAAACACTACGATATATCGTAGTGTTTTGGTTTATTCTTTAAAAAAACGAGCCCCTCGCGCTAGGCGAGGGGTATTTGTTGAGGAGACCTTCAGGCAGATGTCGGTGGTTAGATCAGGCCGGAGCCTTCGAGACCGCCGGTCTCTTTGACGATGCCGAGTCCGGCACCCTCGAGAAGACTTTTCACCATCTTCATTGTTGTTCCTCCGTGACGCACTTCGGAACCAAGGTTCGTCGCGAACTGAGAGAAGCCCCTCCGTCGCCTTATTACTATAACACGGTTTATACTTACGCTATGAGCAAAGGTGACCCAATACCGCCAGTGCCCGCAGACGCTCCTAAGGCGGGGGAGGTTTATAAACACTACAAAGGAGACAGCTACAAAGTTGTTTTAATCGCGCTCCACTCCAACGACGATGAATGGATGGTAGTGTACGAGCCGATGTACGAGCAACCCGATGCGCCGTATTTTACGAGGCCCTTGCGCGAGTGGCGCGAGGTGGTGGACCTGCCTGCCGGCAGGCAGGGTGGCCAGAGCCAAAAGGTAGAGCGGTTTACCAAGGCATAAAAGACTACGATATATCGTAGTCTTTTTCATAACGGTTTGGGCGTGCTACAGTAGCTCGGTCGAAGGTGAGGGTGCTGCCTCGCTTAGACATTGCCGCAAGCGGGTCGGATGCCGGAGGTGTGCAAGCATCAAAGGTATGTCGCCGCTTGACGCAGACCGTAACTATAACGGTCCACGTTGGCCCTCTACGAAATTCCTCAAGGGCCGCCCCGCTCGGTGTCGCGTGATTTGGCCTCCGTCGGCCGGTCAGGATTACTAGGTCTTGCGACCGTACTCCCGCTTCACCGAGCGGATTTTTTTATGCTAAGGTAGCGGCAGAAGAGATGGGAGAAGGTCATGATTGATACCGAAAGCGCTACGCCGCTTAACGCGGTGCAGAACCAAGGGCTCATCGAGCAGGCGGAGAAGATCCGCAGGCAGGCGACGCGCTCAACTCAGCGCACCACAGAGGCCGCCCAAGAGATCGAAGACGCCCTGCGAAGTGGATAACTCGCTTTGCCCACGCCGCACGGGAGTATGATGTGTGCGGGTGCTGGGCTGGAGCTTGTCATGCAGCTGGTTGGTATCGCCGCCGGCGTGATGATTTATCTCGCGCCGTTTTTGCCTATTTGGCCTGCGTAGGCCTCGAGAGTTGCCGCCCGCACGAAAGTGCGGGCGGTTTTTCTTTGTGGTAGGGTGGGCGCAGATGAACAACGAGGAGCACAACATGAGCGACACCTCCGCAGCACCCAAGGCGCTCAAGACGGCACCCAGTGGGATTATTGAAAAGGTTGCTTTAACGCTGGTCCGTGACCAAGCGTTGCTGTTTGCCCGGTCGAAAGGCCAGACCCTTTTCTACACTCTCGGCGGCAAGATCGACGAGGGTGAAACGCAGGCCGAGGCGCTGATGCGCGAGTCGGACGAAGAGGGCGACATCCAGCTCCTCTTCAACACTATCGAGCATCTCCACACGTTTGAGGGTCCGTGCCACGGCTATGTCGAGGGCACGGTGCTTAAGATGTACTGCTACGACGCCGACTACATCGGCATGCTTACCCCGCGCAACGAGGTCGAGGAGCTGGCATGGTTTACCACCGCCGACATGCACCGCACCACGCCTATGGGGCAGGAGATCCTGCGCTGGTTTAACCGTCAAGGTCTGATTGCCTGATTGACCGCCCGCACGAAAGTGCGGGCGGTTTTCTTTTGTAAAAACCGTGGTATCTTAGTGGCAGACGGTTTTGACGAGGGAGGAAGCAATGAGCCGGAATATGTTTGGTTTTGGCCGCAACGAACCGGAGGCGATCAAGGAAATGATACTCAGCACCGAGGCCAAGAAGGGCCCCGGCGCCGAACAGCCCCACCCGCTCGACAAAGTCGAGCCGGGCGAAATTTTGCCGACGCTGCCGAACGGCGACACTGTCCGAGCCTGACCGGCCGCCCCGCACCACTACGTGCGGGGCATTTTCATGTAAGAAACATGCCACTCGTGCGTAATAAGAGGTATGGAGACGATTCGCAAACACGCCGGCAAACAAAAAGACGCTCTAGGGGTAGTGTCTTTGGCCCTGCTTGCGGTCGTGGCGTACTCGGTGTGGGGAGCCTACATTTTGCGTCATGTATAATTAAGGGGTGGAAAGTTCGTTCCTTATCCCTTCGGCGGCCCTTTCGGCGTTGCATCTGACGCCAGGGCAGACGGTCGCCGACTTTGACGCAGGCTCGGGATTTTTTACCCGCGCTGCGGCAAGGTTGTGCGCCCCCGGCATTGTGTGGGCAGTAGACGCCAACCGCGACTTACTCCCGCGGCTTAAAAATCTTGCCACTGGCGAGGGTTTGACCAATGTCGAGGTAGTAGCCGGCAATATCGAAAAGGTGGGTGGTACGCACTTGCCCGACAAGAGCTTTGATGTGGTAGTTATAGCCAACAGCCTTTTTGCAGCCGACGACAAAGCGGCGGTTGCCGCCGAGGCCCTGCGTTTGCTTAAGCCCCGCGGTCAGGTGTTGGTTATCGACTGGCAAGACTCCTTTGGCGGCATGGGTCCGCATCCCGACCACGTAGTCACCGCCGCGCAGGCAAGCAGTTTGTTTGAGCAAGCCGGTTTTACCGCCGAGGGCTCTGCACCCGCAGGCGCCTACCATTGGGGATTACTGTTTCGTAAATTCGCATAACCGCGGGACAATACCGGTATGAAGTCGATAAGCACCTTTCAAATAATAGTTACCACCGCATTTGTGGTTTTTACTATTATCGGCGTGGGCGTGTTTGCGGCCTTTGGAGGCGTAACCGGCAGCACGTCGGTCGGGCAGGTGACCATTTGGGGCACCGCAGACGAGCAGCAAATGAGCATGGTACTGCAAAACTTGCGCGCCACTGATAAGAGTTTTCAGGACGTTACGTATCTTGAGGCCGACAAGGCCACCTACCAGCAGATACTTATCAATGCCATTGCCGCGGGTCGCGGGCCCGACCTGTTTATGCTGACCCAAGAGTCGATAGGCGCGTTTGCCGACAAAGTGCTCAATATACCCTACAGTTCGGTGTCACAGTCGACCTTTACCAACTCGTTTGTCGATGAGGCGAACATCTTTTTAAACAGCCAAGGCAGCTGGGCGTTGCCGTTTATGATCGACCCGTTGGTCATGTACTGGAACCGCGATTTGTTGGCGGGCGCAGGGGTGGCGCAGGCACCCGTGTACTGGAACGAGCTCTTAACCTTGGCGCAAAAAATAACCTCTATAGATACTTCGCAGAACGTGCGCCGCAGCGCGGTGGCGCTCGGCGCGTGGGGCAACGTGTCGCATGCCAAGGCGATATTGTCTGCGCTGTTTATGCAGGCGGGGGACCCGATAGTAAGCCGCAACGAGCAAGGCTACCTTGCCAGCGTGTTCGGCACCGCGGCGCCGGGCGTTGCCACCAACCCCGCCGAGTCGGCACTGCGTTTTTATACCGAGTTTGCCAACCCCTCTAAAAGCTCCTACACCTGGAACCGCTCCCTGCACAACTCGACCGAAGCGTTTGTGGCGGGCGATTTGGCCGTGTACTTTGGTTTTGCCAGCGAGCTGCCGGTACTGACTAAGCGCAACCCCAACCTGCACTTTAGTGTTGCGCTGTTGCCGCAACTGCAGGGCAACGGACCGCGGCTGACCTACGGCAGCATTACCGGTTTGGGGGTGTCGCGCACGGCGGCTAACCCCGGCGGGGCGTTGGTGGTTGCCCAAAAACTGGTAAGCCAAGCGGGCGTCCAACAGGTGGTGGCCGCCACGGGCCTGCCTGCAGTGCGCCGCGATGTAGCGGTAGATACATCGGCCAATGCCGCGGCGCAGGTGTTTTCGCAATCGGCGCTTATCTCCCGCGGGTGGTTTGACCCTAACACCGAGTCTACCGACACTATCTTTAAGGCAATGATAGAATCAGTAACAACCGGCAAGACCGACCCGTCACAAGCAGTCAACGATGCCTCGCAGGAGTTTGCCGCTTTCTTTCAGTAGTATATGAAAAAGATTTTCTTATTTGCCGCACTTTCTCTGGTGTTACTTACCATGGCTCCCTTTGCGGTACAGGCCGCTACCGACGTCTTTGGGCCGAACTCCGGAGACGCCTACGGTGTCCAAAAAAGCCAAGACTCCTTCGGCAACTCTATTTTTGCCCTGCAAAACCCACTGGGCAAAACAGGGAGTTTTTGCCAGCTCATTAAAGCTATCCTTAACGTACTTATACTCTTCGGGATACCGATAGCCACGTTTTTTGTTATGTACGCGGGCTTTCGCTTGGTGATGGCGCGCGGCAACCCCGCCGCGTTAGAAAAGGCAAAACTCAATCTCTTTTACACGGTTGTGGGCATTGCCATATTTTTGGGCGCATGGCTGTTGGGGCAGGTGATAGCAAGCACGATAAAAGATCTCAACATAAACACGCCGGGGCTCAATAACTGCTAGCATGAGCTTCGCCGCCTTAGTAGGCAAGTTTATCGGCCTTATCAACACGATTATTCCGCTACTGGTGGCTATTGCACTGGTATTCTTTTTTATAGGGTTGGTGCGGTTTATCTACGAGTCTTCCGACAGCCACGGCCATGCCGAGGGCAAGGAGCTCATTGTCTGGGGCCTTGTAGCGATGTTTGTCCTCGTATCCGTGTGGGGGATACTGGCCACTATGCGCGAAGCGCTTAATCTCTATTAGACACCACGGCCCTGTCCACAGGGTTATTTTGACACCCCCAGTTCTCTGCTATAGTTAGGGCGCACCCGTTTTATATCAACTTCATGAAAAAACTCACGTTTACTGCCGCACTGTTCGCGCTCCCGCTTATCGCCTCGGCCCAGACGTTGCAACCGCTCATGACGCTTATGGACGCCATTGGTCGTTTGGTAGCGATGCTTATCCCGATACTTATTACGGTAGCGCTTATCGTATTCTTTTTCGGTCTTATCAAATACATCCGCTCTTCCGGTAAGGGCCATGCCGAAGGTAAAAACATCATGATAGCGGGCCTCGTCTCGCTGTTTGTTATGGTGTGGTGTGGGGCATTATCTCCTTGGCGCAAAGCGCGCTTGGAGTGCCTGCAAACGCTCCGGTACAAAGCCCGGGCGTACCTAACTACTACGGTGGCGCCTATCCGATCCCCACCGCACGTAGCCCGTTGCCATAGGGGTTGTATTAATTAGTCAGTATTATTTAATTTTATATGAAAAAACTCACGTTTACCGTCGCCCTGTTCGCGCTCCCGCTTGTAGCCTCGGCTCAAACGCTCCAGCCGCTCATGACGCTCATGGGCGCCATCGGCCGCTTGGTGGCCATGCTTATCCCGATACTTATTACGGTAGCGCTTATCGTATTCTTTTTCGGTCTTATCAAATACATCCGCTCTTCGGGCAAAGGTCACGCTGAAGGCAAGAACATCATGATAGCGGGCCTCGTCTCGCTGTTTGTTATGGTGTCTGTCTGGGGCATTATCTCCTTGGCGCAAAGCGCGCTTGGAGTGCCTGCAAACGCTCCGGTACAAAGCCCGGGCGTACCGGTGCCGCGCTGATAAGCGCCTATGCAGGAGCTTACTGCGCTTGCGGGGAGGATGGTGCAGTACATCCTTAACCCCATACTTGGACTATTGTTTGCCGTAGGCACGCTTATGTTTGTCTTTGGCATAGTCGAGTTTATGTTTGGCTTGTCCAACGAAGGCTCGGGCAAAAAAGAGGACGGCAAGCGCCACATGCTTTACGGCTTGGTGGGTATGTTTATCATGGCGTCTTCTTGGGCGATTGTTAAACTGATAGGCACTATGGTGGGTACGCCGGTTTCGACCTACGGTTTTTAAGTTTTTTAGGTCACAGAGAGGTAGTTGACAAAACTACATCTCTTGTGCTATAATAGAGGTATCGATCAACCTAAGGGAGGACTTCGATGAAGTACCTTGCAATCGCTACAGTTCTGCTCGGTTTCGCCGGTACGACGCTGCTGTCTGCCGAAGAGATCGGCTCGGTGCCGCACCCCGGCTATGTCTCGAGCAATCTCGGTGTTGTGGGCGGCCCCGGAGCGGTCTCGAGCAACTTGGGCTCGGGGCATATGTCGACGCCCATGTCGAGCAGTCTCGGTTCGGTGACACCGCCGCGCGGTTATCAACCCGCGGTCGCCTACCAACCGGCAGTCGCGTATCAACCGGCAGTTGCGTACCAGCCGGCGTACTGACAAGCCCGAGCGACTAAAAAACCCCGCCAACCCCAAAAGGGTGGCGGTTTTTTTTGTCTCTAAATTTTATATGTAAAAAGAAAAGCGGCTCCCTTGGTAGGGAGCCGCGTTGTTGTTTGGCCGGTACTTAGCTCTTCCACCGGACCCACTGGGTCGGTGCGCGCGGGTAAAGCACCACCCGCGCCTTGAAGGGCGTTACCGCCTTGATGTACTCGACGTCGACCGGAGTAATATTTTTCCGGTCCGGACAGGTGGCCCCGACAGGGCCCTGCCACTCCGTGTCGCCCTCGCTCTTAACGAGATAGCAGGCGACGACGTCGTCCGGATACTGCAGCACCACCCTGCACTGGCCGCCCTTGTTTACCTCGAGCGGCTCTGTGCCGACCGTAATCGTGGGGCTGGCCCTGCCGGTGCAGTCTTGCGCATCGGCAAGCGAGAGAGTCGCGGCACTCGACGCGAGCTTGTACTTTGCGTCGAGCGCCTTCTTTTCCTGCTCGAGCCGGACTTCCGCCTCGGTCAGGGGCTTCCCGACAAAGACGGCCGGCACGAGCGAGGAAAGGACCACGATTCCCATCAGGACGGCGAGGCTTCTGACCAGCCACTTTCGCATGCCCGGGTTGGGCGCAAGAAAGTAAGCCAGACAGATAAACACCACACCGACGATGAGCAGGAACTGCGGCCCGCCGCGCGCCGCGTAAGCGTCGGAGACGTTTGGCAGGAAGGCGTTAAACATCAGCAGCACGACGACCGTGACGACGCCGCTGATGGCAATCCCTTTGATTTGCTCGACGGTAAGAAATCCGCCGAGCGGCCTCGTGCGTGTGGCACCCGCTCGCGCGAAGTACCACTGAACACTGAGGCCGCCTACCGCAATAACGAGCAGTAGGACCAGTAACACCGTAGAAGTCATGGCTTACTCCTTAGGGGCCCGCTGGCGGCGCCCCCGGTTGAGGATTTTGCGGAGGCTGTTGAGGCCCCTGCGGTTGAGGTGCGCCAAAGCGCTGCGCAAAGTTGGCAATGACTTCCGGAATCCAGAAGACCGTGCCTTTTGCGTCGCGCATGGCCTCCCATTGCTTTTGGCGCATACGGTCGGTGTTGCCTTCCGATTCGCCATAGACAGTTCTGATGCGGTAGGCTTCTGCGTCGGCGGTAGTTCGTGTCGCCTGCGCGTTCAGCTCCGCAATCACCGGAGCGGTGGTCGCCTTCAGAATCTCTTCCCGGTTTGCAGAGTCTGCCGGGTCGATCTTCTGGAGCGAAGCACCTTTTACCGTCGCGCCGATAAGTTCCGTCGCGCCGATAGTGGCGTGGTGGGTCGGCAGGTTGTCATTGAGCTCGGCGATTTCTACGACAAAACCACTGGTCGTGCCGGTAGTGCCTTGCTCTTTGGCGATTGCCTGAAAGGTGTTGTCACCTATCCAACGCTTTGCGGCGTTGTTGGAGTCCGCGCCAAGGCTCGTGAGCCAGTTGGTCTGGCCGAAACGCGCCTTGATGGGGTTGTTGACGCCCACCGTAAGCAGGTAGTCGACGTCGAGCGGGATGTTGCCGTTTGTCTCGGCGCCTTCAAGCTTCATCCAATAGACGTTGTCCATCAGGAAGATGAAGTCCGTCGGCTCCTTGCGGTGCCACGGCATGTGCTTGCCCTCGGCGTCGATTTTCTCCTCGGTCCACTCGAACATGTAGCGGTGGATTGCCCGCGGGGGAAATCCAAACCAGTACAGGCCGACTTTCTCGAACAGCCGCCAGACAGAACCGGGCGGATAGTTCGAGGGCATTACCTTCGGATGTTGATGCAGCCAGAGGTTGGTGGTCAGCTTCAGATCGAGGATCTCCCACGCGGGTGCATGCGGGTCAAACCACGGCATCCGCGGGTCGTTGCTGTAGTGACCTTTCCAGGCCCAGAGCAAATGGTTGAACGCTCCGTCCGGTCCGCCGTCCATTACGAAGCGGCCCGTACCTTCCCTCATCGTGGTGAAGAGGATCTGGTTGAGCGCCAGACCGTAGAAGACAAGATAGATCGCAACGAGGGCTGCCGCTATGATCGCGAGCAAGTTCATTACGATAGCCAACGGCACCATCAGCAAGATGGCGCCGGCGACAAACAAGGCAACCACGATAGCAAAGACAGTGGTGCGACCGCGCGGCACAGGTGACGGCGGTATCGTGGCTGCTCCGCCCGCCCCGGGTGGGGGCGGGGGAGGAGGTGGATTCGCTCGGCGATACCGAGTGAGCTCCACCACTTGCGCCATAAGGCGCCGTACCAGAGGATGCATTGCAGTTCCTTTCTTAGTTTCCTGCGAGGGCCTTTTCGGCGTCCTCGACGATGGGGATGAGTTCGGCTTCGAGCTGTGCGTCGAGCATGTCGCGCTCGGATTTCTCCTTACGCAGTTGGCGTACTTGGGTCGTAAGACCCGCGAGCGCCTTCATGCAGCGAGCGTACAACGAGTTGCCGGCCTTCTTCGAACTTTTCGCCATTGTTCCCTCCATGGGTGTTGGGCGAGGTGGATGTGCAGTGTGTAGAAGAGCGGGTACGACAGTAAGTCGCTCTGCCGTCTATTATATCATATTTGAGCTAAAAGTCAAGGTAAAATACCTTGCAATATAAAGGTTTTTTGTGCTGGGGAGAGGACTCGAACCTCCAAGGGATTGCTCCCGTCAGCTCCTAAGGCTGATGCGTATACCAATTCCGCCACCCCAGCGATATCAAAATTCTATGATGAAACAATAATTAATGCTATTATCCTTTTGTAATTTGCGCCCGTAGCTCAGTTGGTAGAGCAACTCCCTCTTAAGGAGATGGTCCCTGGTTCGAATCCAGGCGGGCGCACTAAAAGATTTTTCCTCTTACAAACCGCGTAAGCTCCGGCGGGTAGGCGACATACTGCAACCCGAAGTGCGACTTAAACTCCGCGGGGCCCTGCCACCCCTTGGGGTCGCCCGGCTGCCAAAAACAAGTAAACAGCAAATACTGTGTGCCGTTTTTTTGCGCATGCGCAAACCAATGGTCAACGAGCCCTATCGATGCGTAGCAGTGCCGCGCCTCGGGGAGCATAAACGGACAATAGCGCACCGAGCTTTTATGCGTGGGCGAGGTAATCGTAGCGGTACCCGCGATAATCCTGCCCGTCTGCTTGTTGCGCACACCCCACAACGCAATGTGCTTTTGGGCGGGGAGCGCGTGCATGCGTACGAGCACCGACAGCAAGTCTGCGCCGGCTTTTTTAACCGTCATGCTTTTGCGGTACGCGCCGATAAACTCCTCGAGAGAAATTTCAACGATGTCGTACCGCGCGGCGTGCTCCTCGCGCCACAAGCGCGCTTCGCGCCGCGCGTTTTTGTGCCACGCTGCAGTGTAGTCGCCGCCGGTACCAAGGTCGTGATAGCCGTCGATGCGCCACGGTTTTTTTGAAACTTCGCGCCAACCTTCTGGTATAGCGGCGCGGGTAATACGCTTCCAAATAAACACGCGGTTGCGGGCGAGCTCGCCCTGCGCGGAGTCGGCAAGGTTCGGTTCCGTGTCGCTTACATACTCCTCGAACGCAAGCGGCCAAAAGCTCCAGCGCACGCCGCGCGGGTGCGTGCCTACCTCCTCGCGCGCACAAAAACCGAGCGGGTCGGCCAATCGTCCGTACTCGGGCCAACTTTCCGGCGCCACCACGAGCGGCGGCGGGTTGTCAGTAATCTGGCCGTATAAAAAATCCATACTATGTGCCGGAGGAGAGACTCGAACTCTCATGAGGGTTTTCAGGACCTCTCGGGATTTTAAGTCCCGTATGTCTACCAATTCCATCACCCCGGCTGGAGGCCACGGAGGGATTCGCACCCTCGCATATCGGTTTTGCAGACCGACGCGTTGCTTCTTCGCCACGTGGCCGTGGCTGCGGTTTGCAGACGCTAATTACTGTACCGTTACTTCGTCAGCTCGTCGAGCCGCTGGCGGTTTTTCTCGCCGCGGTCGATCATAAACTCCAAGTGCGGGGCGCGCATCCCGCGGACCCGCTTGGTTAAGAATACCCCGAGCTCGCCGCGGTTGCGGTTGGCAAACTTGACCGCCGTTTCCTCCTGCGACTCCGGTAATACCGTAATAAGTATCGTGGCGGAATTGCCGTCCTCGGCCATACGCACGCCGGTTACCGTAATAAGCGACTGCGGCCCCGCCTCGCGCGCCATAAACTCCGCCGCTACCTCGCGCAATGCGGACTCCATTTTTTCGTGGCGCAAGGACATACGTATTTATTTAAACTGTACTTCAAACGCTTCCAACCGGTCGCCGGGGGCGGGCTCGATGTCGAGCTTTAGTTGCGCGCCGAACTCCTGCCCCTGCTCGACTTTTTTTGTCTGGGCCTTTTGCGTTTGAAGCGAGGTTATTTTGCCGCGGCCAAGCTCGAGGTCGCGGCGCATTATTTTTACCTCGGCGTTCTCGGTGATAAAACCCTCTTCCACGCGTCCGCCGATAACCACGCGCCCTTTAGACGCGCTAAAGAATTTAAGTATTTTTGCAGCGCCGATAAGCTCGTCTACCTGCGCGCGCGGGCGGCGCTTTTCAGCCTCGGCGCCCAACCACTCGGCGAGTTTATAAATAACATCAAACGTTTCTACCACGACACCCATACGCTCGGCCAACTCGCGGGCGGGGGACTCTACCTTAACGTTAAAGCCGATGATAATGCCGGGCGTTTTGCCGGCACCCGCTACTTTAACGTCGCCTTCGGTAATCGCGCCCACGCCGCGGCTAACGACCCGCACCTCAACCTGCCTGCCGGTAGGCAGGGTTTGGTCAATTTTTTGTTGGAGTTTGTCGAGCTCGTGCAAAATGGCGTCGCCCACACCCGACATGTCGCTTTTAATTACCAGCGGCAACACCACCACACCTTCAACCTCTTCGGTTTTTGCGCCGGCGGCACGGGGCATGCGGCTCGCGGCAATCTCGGCCTCGGCTTCTTTTTTAGTTTCTACCGCGTGCCACTGCTCGCCCACCTGCGGCAGCGCAGAAAAGCCGACAATACGCACCGGCGTGCCGGGGGCGGCGGACTTTATAGGTTTGCCTAAAAAGTTTTCCATAATACGCACCGGCGCAAAGGCGCTGCCCGCCACGACAAACTCGCCGCTTAAAAGCGTGCCGTCTTGCACCATAAGCGTTGCCGTGCTCCCGCGTTTTGGGTCGACATGTGCTTCGATAACCAGCCCGCGGCCGGGGGCGCTTGGGTCGGCCGAAATGCCCTCGAGCTCGGCGGCAAGGAGTATCAGGTCGAGCAACTCGGGGATACCCTCTCCTGTTTTACCGGAGACTGCGACCCACGGCACGTCGCCACCCATCCCCTCAAGAAAAATCTGATGCTCGAGCATCGACATTTTAGCGCGCTCAAGATTGCTTGCGGGCTTGTCTATTTTGGTAAACGCAACAACAAAGGGTATTTTTGCTTCCTGAATAAGCTTCAATGCTTCGAGTGTCTGCGGCTTGGCGCCCTCTTCGCTCGATACTATTAGTATGGCGACATCGGCCACGCGCAACCCGCGCGAGCGCATGGCGGCAAACGCCTCGTGGCCCGGTGTGTCGAGGAAGGTAATAAGGTGTTCGCCGATCGCGTTGCGGTGCGACGCTTGATACGCCGAAAGATGCTGGGTAATCCCACCCGCCTCATTTTCGACGACATTGCTCTTGCGTATATAGTCGAGCAGGGTCGATTTGCCGTGGTCAATATGTCCCACCACGGTAACGATGGGGGGCCGGCCCCCTATGAGCGTTTCTTTATCCATATAGCTATTTCTTGCGCGCGGCGACCTGCTCTTTGGCTTTAGCAATTGCCTCTTTTTCTTCCGCCGAGAGCTCAAACGTCGAGACCCAAGCCTCAACCGGTTTGGCGTATATGCCCACCCGGTCGCGCGCGTAGAGGCTAGAGAGTACCATGCCGCGGCCTCCCTCGTCGAGAAACGCCGCCGCAAAGCTTTGGTTGCCGCCGGAGCCGTCGCCGGAAAAAGGATTAAACCGCACGACGCCCAACCCCTGCACCGAGCCGCGCAGGCGCGTTTCAGAAAGCTTTAAGTATTTTTCGAGCTCAGTGCGGAATGCCTGCAGCTCTTTGGTATCGCGCGAGAGTATACCCAACGTCTCTTCCATCGAGCCGTTGCGGCCCATTGCAAGACGTTTGAATCGGATTTTAAGAGCAATGGCGTACCCGATAGCGATAAGCGCCAGCAGCAGCGCGCCGGCGCTAAGGTACGGGGATGCAACCTGAAGATAGTAGGTAGCGAGCGGCATACAGAACAGTATATAGTAAGCAGATGTGGTTTAAAAAGCGCGTATATGCCGATGCGGCGGCCGCAACGCCGCTTTCTGCACGCTCGCGGCGCGAGCTGGTGCGTTTGCTCGCCAATTACGGCAACGCCGGCGCCCTACATCAAGAGGCGATTAACGCCAAGCGTGAGTTAGAAAATGCGCGCAAAAGCATTGCCGAAAGCATCGGCGCGCACGCGGATGAGATCATTTTTACCGCCTCGGGGACCGAGGGTAACAACCTTGCGCTCCATGGGGTACTGCGGCCCATGCTCCTTGCAGGCGGTAAAGTGCACGCGATAACTATTGCCGTGGAACATCAGTCGGTGCTCGAGCCGTTGCGCGCTTTGCGCCGCGAAGGGCTGGAGTTAACCGAAGTCGGCGTGGACAGCGACGGCCTGGTGTTCCCCAACGCCATCGCCGACGCCGTGCGCGCGGACACCGCGTTGGTATCGGTACAGCTGGTTAACAGTGAGGTAGGCACGATAGAACCGGTGCGTGATATTGCCAAAACTCTGCGTCGTGGCGGCAGAAAGATTTTTTTACACACCGATGCATCGCAGGCCCCGCTATGGATGGATATTAGCGTCGACAAGCTTGGTGTTGACCTGATGACGCTCGACGGGCAAAAAGTGCTCGGGCCCAAAGGCATCGGCGCATTGTATGTGCGCCGCGGCACGCCGATAGAAAGTATTTTATGGGGCGGGCGCCAAGAACAAGGTTTGCGCGGCGGCACCGAAAATGTTCCCCAAGCGGGCGCGTTTGCCGTGGCGCTTGCTGACGCACAAAAGGGTGTAGAAAAAAGAATTAAAAAAATGTCGGCAGTGCGCGACTATTTGTGGAGTGAGATTACACGGCTTATCCCCGACGCGCTTTGCAACGGTGCCATGGGGGAGCATCGCGCGGCCAACAATCTAAACGTATCGGTGCCGGGGCTCGAGGCGCAGATGGCGGTGGTGTCGATGGACGCGCTTGGCGTCGCTGTCTCGACGCGCAGCGCCTGCAACATCGGCAGCGAAGAACCGTCTCATGTTATCCAAGCACTCGGCGTACCGAAAGAACTCGCGGGCACCGCTATCCGCATCACCCTTTTGCCCGATGCGGCAAAAAGCGACGCGCGGCGCATAGCCCAAGCCCTGTTTGAAACCGCGGGCCGTTACCGCAAAAGTTGAGTTTGTTTTTTCCTACAAATATCCTATACTTACGGTACGTATGGATATAGAGAAGCTCACTAAACATCAGATAGTGCTTCTCACGCTTCTTGTGAGCTTTATGACGTCCATCGCTACCGGCATTGTCACGGTGTCCCTGATGAATCAGGCCCCGCCGGAAATCAGCCGCACTATCAACCAAATAGTCGAACGCACGATCGAAAAGGTAGTTCCGGCCGCTCCGATAGTATCAACCGTTAAAAATCAGGGTGCGGCAGTGGTCACCAAAGAGACCACCGTTATCGTAAAAGACGACGACCTCGCCGCCCAGTCTATCGCCAAAGCGCAAAGCAGCATTGTGCGCTTGGTCGGTCTTAACCAGCCGGACACCTTGGTAGCCCGCGGCGTTGTTATAGACGCTAAGGGCGTCGTGTACTCCGACCGCGGGAGTCTCGAGCCCATGGGTACCGTAAACTTCGAGGCTATCTTGCCCGACGGCTCGCGGGTCCCCGCCGTTATGCGTATACCGGTAGGCACCACCTCGCTTGCGATACTCGACCTTAAGCTCGCCAGCTCGAGCAAGTCGGTTATTACCGCTGTAGCGCTGGCAGACCCGCTGAAATTACACTTGGGTCAGTCCGTCATACGTATCGGCGGGGTAGGACAAGACACAGTGGGTACCGGTGTTATAGCAAAACTCCCCGAGGCCCATCGCGATTTAATCGAGGCCAGCGTAGTCTCAAGCACTCCAGGGTCCCTCCTGCTTACGGTCTTTGGCGAAGCGATAGGCATTGTCACCACCGACTCTCTTAGTATAGGAAGCGACTTCTACACGCTGATGCAATAACCCGCAACACACTCTATGCCACCATTCAACCACTTCACTACAAAAGCAAAAGAGGCGGTACGCCGCGCGCATGAGCTCGCGGTCGAACGCGGCCAAAATCAGGTAAGCCCCGCGCACCTGCTCGCGGCCCTGCTCCTGCAAGAAGAGTCGCCGGTTACCTCCGTGCTCGAAAAGATGGAGGTTGATGTGGCCCTGTTAACCGACACCGTGCTCGAAGCGCTGGAGGCGCCGGGTGCGGGCTCCGTACTGTCCCCGAGCTATCAGTTGTACCTGACCCCCGAGCTGGTGCAGGCGCTTGAGCGCTCGGCAAAAATCGCGACCGAGCTCCACGACGAGTTTGTGTCGACCGAACATCTTTTTATAGCGATTATCGACGTGCCGGGCGCGGCGCGCGACATGCTTAGCCGGTTCCGCATTTCCCGCGAGGCGGTGATGCGCGCGCTTACCGACCTACGCACCCAAAAGCAGGCACCCGCGCAAGAAAAGGGCAAGTACCGCGCGCTCCACAAGTACACCCGTTCGCTTACCAAAATGGCCGCGGAAAACAAACTCGACCCGGTTATCGGCCGCGACGAGGAGATTAAACGCGTTATCCAAATTTTGTCCCGCCGCACCAAAAACAACCCGATACTTATCGGCGAGGCCGGCGTAGGTAAGACCGCGATTGCCGAAGGCCTTGCCTCGCGCATCGCAACCGGCGACTGCCCCGAAAGTTTGCGCGACAAAGAGCTGGTGTCGCTTGACTTGGGCTCGCTTATTGCCGGTACCAAGTACCGTGGCGAGTTTGAGGAGCGCCTGAAAGCGATTATGAAGGAGATAGAGCGCTCTGAGGGCAAAATAATTTTGTTTATCGACGAGATACATACCATGATAGGCGCCGGTGCGGCCGAGGGCGCTATGGACGCGAGCAACATGCTTAAGCCCGCACTCGCGCGCGGCGACCTGCACGTCATAGGCGCTACCACGTTGCGCGAGTACCAAAAACATATTGAGCGCGACCCGGCGTTTCAGCGGCGCTTCCAGCCGGTATACGTAATGGAGCCCAGTACCGACGATGCGGTAGCGATACTCCGTGGCCTTAAAGAAAAGTACGAACTATTTCACGGCGTGCATATTACCGATGACTCGCTGGTGGCGGCGGTACAGCTGAGCGCCCGTTACATACCCGACCGTTTTTTGCCCGACAAGGCGATTGATCTTATCGACGAGGCGGCCTCTTCGTTGCGTATCTCGCTTGAAAACAAACCTCCCGTGCTCGAGGACGCCCACCGCCGGATTATGCGGCTAGAGGTAGAAAAAGAGGCTCTGCGCAAAGAGGCCGAGGGCGAGGACGGCAACCGCACCGCCAAGGCGCGCGTAAAGGTGATAGAAAAAGATATCGCCGATCTTAAAGAACAAACTCACGAGCTTGAGCAGCGCTGGAAGAACGAAAAGCAGGTCTTGCAGGATATCAAGTCAATCAAAAAAGAGCTCGAGAGCCTGCGCATTGAGGCCGACTCGGCCGAGGCGGCGGTAGACCTGTCGCGCGCCGCAGAGATCCGCTACGGCGAGATACCCAGCCTTGAGCGCGAGCTGGAGCAAAAGCAAAAGAAACTCAAAAAACTGCAGAGCACGCGCCGCATTCTTAAAGAAGAGATTACCGAGCCCGACATCGCAAGCATTGTGTCCAAGTGGACCGGCGTGCCTGTCTCGCGCATGCTCGAAGAGGAGGCGGAAAAATTGTCCCGTATCGAGGCGGTACTCCAAGGCCGCGTGGTCGGGCAGAGCGAGGCCGTGCAAAAAGTCGCCGACGCGGTTAAACGCAGCCGCGCGGGCATTGCCGACCCCAACCGCCCCATCGCGTCGTTTATGTTTTTGGGGCCGACCGGTGTCGGCAAGACCGAGCTTACCAAAGCGCTCGCGGAGTTTATGTTTGACGACGAGCGCGCGCTTATCCGCGTCGACATGTCCGAGTACATGGAGAAGCACAGTGTTTCTAAAATTATAGGCGCGCCGCCGGGCTATGTGGGGCACGAAGAGGGCGGAGCATTGACCGAGTTGGTGCGCCACCGGCCGTACGCGGTGTTGCTGTTTGACGAGATAGAAAAAGCGCACCCCGAGGTGTTTAACATTTTGCTCCAAGTATTGGACGCCGGCACGCTTACCGACGCCAAAGGGCGCAAGGTCAACTTCCGCAACACGATCATTATCATGACCAGCAACATCGGCGCGCAGTATATCGACAAGATGGAGCAAATCGGCTTCCAAGCCGGGGGAGCGAGCGACCAACGCAACTACGTGCTGGCTAAAGAAAAGGTGGAGCAGAGCCTTAAAGACTTCTTCCGTCCCGAGTTCCTTAACCGCATTGACGAGATAATTATCTTCAATATCCTTTCCCCCGACGCAGTAAAAGAAATTGTCGGTATACAGGTTACCGAGGTGGTTAAGCGCCTTGTGCAAAAGGATATTACGCTAACTATCGCACCCTCGGTCTATGAGTACTTGTCTAAAGAAGGCTACAATCCGCACTACGGCGCCCGCCCGTTGCGCCGCCTGATACAGGACAAAATCCTTACAAAAATCGCGTCTCTGATGGTGTCCCGCGGGATACTCTCCGGCGGCTCGGTAGAGGTAGGGGTTAAAAACGGGGAGTTTACCTTTGACGTTAAAAAGTCCGCACGCACCCGCGTGGCAAAATCTGTCGTTGCAGAAGAGAAGGTTGGAGCGTAATATACGATTGCACACTTGGTGCAATTGCGTCGGTGGTAGAGTGGTCAATTACAACAGGCTGTAAACCTGTCGCCTTCGGGCTACGGAGGTTCGAATCCTCCCCGGCGCACAAAAGAAAAGACCCGCTTTGGCGGGTTTTTTCTTTTGTGGCGCGGAGCAAGATATGGGATATCTTGCGGGGAGGATTCGAACGCCGGAGCGGAACCCAAGCGAGCACGCTTGGGAGCGAGGCGGTGCCCAGACAAAAGTTTGCGACGGCAAAGGTTTAGTCGAGGGAGAAATTCCTCCCCGGCGCACTAGAGGTTGGTCTAAAATTCTACGGTATGATTAAGGCATGAAGCTCCGTGCTTTTTTGTATGCGGCAGCCGGTGTTGTATGGGTAGGGGTCCCGATGGTTGCTCTAGCCGCAGAGCTAGTGCCGTGCCAAGGTGCCGTCGACTGCAACTTGTGCACCTTCGACCAGTTGATACAAAACATCATCAACTTTGCTATCGGGCTTTCCATCCCGCTCGCGGCTATTATGTTTTCTTACGCGGGGTGGCTGTACTTTAGCAATCGCGAAAATACGAGCCAGATAGAAAAAGCGCATAAAATATTTACTTCGGTGCTTATCGGGTTTTGTATCGCAATCGCCGGCTGGCTTATTGTCCAGACGGTGCTAAAAACACTTGCTCCGGGGTATCAAAGCTGGACCACATTTAGCTGCATCGGCTTGGTGCGGCCGATGGACAAAAACATAGGGCAGCTGTTTCAGCAATCGGGTGTGCAAAAGTCGACAATTACTCCGGCCACCAATAGCGCTTCCTACGGATGCCAAAGTGGTACGGCGGGGACAGACGGCTACTGCTACAACGCGCAAGGACAATTAACAGGCGCGCCCACGCTTCAGCAATCGTCCAGTAACAGCTTGGTATGCCCTGATAATGCGGGTTCAGATCTGCGGGTTGTCAGCGGGAAATGCCTTGATGAAAATGACAACGTAGTCAGCGACGCGGTACTCTCCGCCCCCAGCCAAACTGGTAAAGGTGACTGTTCGCCGGGAGCTCTCTCTAATGCATGGGGAAACAATGCAGCGGCCATGTCCTGTATCGCCCAGAGAGAAAGTAGTTGCGACCCCGGCCGGGCAAGCCAGTCGGACGTTACGGCCGATAACAGATCTTTTTCGTGGGGCATGTATCAAATAAACATTTCGGTGAACCCGGTTTCGTGCCCGAACGGGCAAAAGCTCAATTGCCCGCAGGCCTTTAACGGTAAGAACTACAAGGCGACCGTGGCGGACCAGGAATTGTATGCGCAGTGTGTGAGCGCGGCGCAAAATATCGAGTGCAATACGTATACGGCGCAGCAGCTGCTTAATAACACCCCGAACGGCATCCGCAATTGGAGCACTGCGGGAGCGTGCGGATATTGATATACTTAAACTCTTATGCAACGAGCTCTGATAATCGCGATAGGGGTTGTGGTGGCGGCAGGGGTATGTTTGGCCGCAGCCTTTTTTTTGTGGTCATCCTCGGCACCGACTCCTACCCCTGCATACAATGCCGATGGCACCTCGTATATTCCTAGCGGAGGGAGCGTTTCGGTAACACCAGGAACTGGAGCACAGGAGCCTGGCATGTTTGAGGTAGCCTCCGAGCTCGGCGGCACCATCACGGTAAAGGATTTTCTTAAAGATGCCGCTACGATTCCTGACCCGAACAATGCCGGACACTACTATCTTGCAGGGCAAACCACCGCTACCGACAGCTTTCCGGAGTTCAGCATCGTATATACCTCTGTGGATCAGAGCTTTATCGTTTCTCTTTTAAAAGAGCCGGTTGCCGACACGCGCAAGCATGCAGAACAGGTATTGGTTGCGAAGCTGGGCCTATCGGGGCTTCAGGCGTGCAATTTGCGCTATTGGGTAAGCATACCGAGCCAGGTTAACAGCATCTACTCGGGCAAGAACCTGGGCTTCTCCTTCTGTCCGGGGGCGACCAAGCTCTAGTTTGCCTAACAAAGCCATATACGGTATAGTCGTTTGGTCATGTCACAAGACCGCCTTATAAAACTCCAGTGTCAGAAATGCAAGCGCATTAACTATTGGAGCTCCAAAAACAAAAAGCTCGTCACCCGCAAAATCGAGCTTAAAAAGTTTTGCAATTGGTGCCGCGTCTCCACCCCTCACAAAGAGGCCAAAAAGTAGATTTTTTGCTATTATTGGCCCGTTGGGCCTATAGTTTAACGGTAGAACAACGGTCTCCAAAACCGTTAGTCGAGGTTCGATTCCTCGTGGGCCCGCTACTGTAAAAAGGTTTTAGAAAGTTTTAACGCCTCTGTTTTGTTTTTGACCCAGTGTATATCTTTGTAACGTTTAAACCATTTGCTTTGGCGCTTGGCATACTTTCGTTCGCTGTTGGCGATGCGCTCGACTAACTGCTGCTTGGTAATTTTTTTGTCTATATAGTCGGCTAGCAGGTCAAACTCGAACCCCAGCTCCTTGTAGCGTTTTTTGCTTAGTGTGCGGCGCAGTTTTTTTGCCTCGGCTACCATACCGGCCTTGAGTCGTGCCTCGACACCGGCTGTAAGATTTTTAGAGTTTGGGAGCCCCAGCCACAACGTGGTATATGGGGAAGAGTATATAGGGGCGGGTATTTTGCCCAACGCTTTAACTATCTCGATAGCGCGCACCAGACGCACGATGTTTTTTGGGTCGACGCGCGCGGCACTCTTTGGGTCCAGCTTTTTGAGCATTGCGAGCAGCTGCATCGGAGTCTTTTTAGCGAGCGTTGTGCGCAGTGTAGCGTTGGGCGCTACTTGCGGCAGGGGAACGCGCAGTAAAGCATCGGCATAAAACCCTGTTCCGCCCACAACAATCGGCACCTTTTTCTTGAATACTACGATATATCGTAGTATTCGTTCTGCGGCTTTTTGGTAGGCACCGGCGCTGTATTGTTTGCGCGGGTCGGCAACACCGACCATGTGCCCGCGCTCGGCGCGCGAGATAACCCGCATGCCTTTGTACACTTGCCGCGAGTCGGCGGCGATAACCTCGCCGCTAAGTTTAGTAGCAAGAAAATTACCCAGAGCAGACTTGCCCGAGGCGGTCGGCCCTACTATGGCAATGACTTTAGGCTTCATACCGCCACTCTACAAAATAAAAAACCCCGGCGCTATGCCGGGGCTCGTTGCCGTGCGAGAAACTCCTTGCCGTGGCCCATGTCGGTGTTGATAAGCACACCGTCGCGGCACAAGGGGCACTCGTGTGGAGCAAAGGTCTGCTGTCGGATACTCAGTAGGGTAACGAGCTTCGTGACCCCCAGATCCTCGGCGGTTACGCCGCCGTTATTGAGCGCGCCGACACCCACCACGATGCCGCCCAAGGTCTTGACCGCCTCGACCGTGCGTTTGGCCGAGCCGCCGCTGGTGAGCTGGTCTTCGATCACGAGCACGCGCTTGTTGGGAATATGTTGCGCGTAGCCCCGCTTGAAGATAAATCCGCCGCCCTCGAGTTTGTCGGCATAGACCGACAGCACCTCCGGCCGCGAACTGAGTGTGCGCCAGTGCTCAAGCCAGCGTGCCACACCTTGTCCGAGCACGATGGCACCCTTTTCGGGAGCGGCCACAACCTCGACATTGTCTTTGTCGAAGGCCAAGGCAAACATCTTGCACAGCTCGTCGGTAATGCGCGTGCGGGTAAACACGGCGTCCTTGTTGATGTACGTCGCGCTATGCACGCCAGTGGTGAAGACAAAGTGTCCGTTCCCGAACGCTCCGGCGCGGGTCAGCAGTTCTTTAACGCGGCGCTCATCCATGAGACTCTCTCCCGGTTATCCATCTGCACCGACCGTACCACAGCGGCATAAAAAGAAAAAGCGCCCGCTAGTGTGCGGGCGTCAGGTTGTGTTTGTGCCAGCGGGCGACGAGCCCGAGCAGTGTCTTGAAGGGGTCGTCGCTTTCGGTCACTTCGGTGCCGACCACGACGTGTGTCGCCCCATAGTCTAGGGCAAACTCCAGCGGTCGCGGGTTGAAGTGGTGCCGTCGAGCGACCCCTTTACTCACCACCCCCGTGGTGACGACATGGCCGTCGTATGTCTTTAACGGACTTTCGGGTAGTAGCCATGCAGGGCAGGTAATGCCCTGCGCCCCCGATTCGTAAACTTTATCGAGAGTCTCGGCAACATCTTCCTCGTCCGCTAGGTGGTCATCAGAGAGCGGACCGGTGACGATGATGTCGATCGGGCCCCGCTCAGCGACCGCAGCCGCAATGGCCTCGACTGGTCGCGCCCCTGATATGGTCAGGAACTTTGGTGCATATTCGGCACCTCGCGCATACTTTCTGACTATGCGCGCGAGCCGGTCGCGCACGTCGTAGTGCTTGAGGTCGACAAAGACGTGGTGCCGGTTGACGAACGGACTGGTTGCAGTCGTGAGGCCGCAGTCGATGATTTCGTCACCAAGCTTTACGCCCCAAAATCCTTGCATCGGTCCGTACCGAACCAGTTGTCTGCGAAGACTGAGGTCTGCCTTGTCGATGTCAAGAATGATGCCACCCATGCTTCCTCCGAATGTTTGTCTCTGCCCACGATGCTACCACGCTGGAGAAAAGGCGGCAAGAATGGTATTTTGAGGCGAGGCCTGCCTGTCGGCAGACAGGCCGGGATGGCGGAATTGGTAGACGCACGGGACTCAAAATCCCGCGATGGCAACATCATGAGAGTTCGATTCTCTCTCCCGGCACAAAGTAAAAATCTGGTAGAATACTCGCATGCCTCCGCAGTTTTATAACAACGCCATTTTTTGGGTCGAGGTCGACAAGATCCGCCCCAACCCGTTCCAGCCCCGCAAAGAGTTTGACCAAGCCAAGCTTGACGACCTTAGCCGCTCTATCCGTCAGTACGGCGTTATACAGCCGCTTACTGTGTCGCGTGTCGAGGTACAGCGCCAAGACGGCGGCATAGCCACTGAGTACGAGCTTATTGCAGGGGAGAGGCGTCTGCGCGCCTCGAAGCTTGCGGGCCTGCGCGAAGTGCCGGTGCTTATCCGCGCGGGGCAAGACGACGACAAAACCAAACTTGAGCTCGCGATTATAGAAAACCTGCAGCGCGAGGACCTTAACCCCATAGATCGCGCCAAAGCCTTTGACCAACTCTGCAAACAATTTGGTTTTAAGCATATCGAAGTCGCTCAAAAGGTGGGCAAGAGCCGTGAGTATGTGAGCAACACCCTGCGCCTGCTTGCCTTGCCCGAAACTATGCAGCAAGCGCTTTCGGACGGCAAAATTGCCGAGGGCCACACCCGCCCGCTCCTTATGCTCGCCGACCGGCCGCAGGAACAGGAGACTTTGTTTAGAGAGGTGTTGCTTAAGCGCCTAACGGTGCGCGACACCGAAGCTATTGCACGCCGTATTGCCACCGACCGCGTTCGCAAAAAGGAATACTTGTACTCACCAGAAATTTTAAGCATGGAGAAAGAGCTTACCGAGGCGCTCGGTACGCGTGTGGCTATCGAAACTAAAGAAAACGGCGGCAAGCTGGCTATCGACTTTGTTAACGAAGATGATTTGCGCGTTATCTTTAGTCACTTGGCAGCGCGGATAAAGGCTACAGCAGAATCACCCGATCAAAAGTCCTCGGGTCTCCTGTCCGAGCCAGACCCAAAGAGCTCGGCAGGCCAGACTTTTGCTCAGGATGATTCCGCCTCCGCTCTGGATGACCGCAGTAAAGAAGAAATAACAAAAGACGAAAATACCTTCGACCCTAACTCTTTCTCGCTTTAAGAGTGGCCTCTTTTTCCATCGCAAGGCGGATATGGCGCCGCGCCAAGGTTGTCTTGGCAAAGTCGAGCCACTTTTGTTTTGGGGTAGCCGACTTTTTAGTAACAATTTCCACAATGTCGCCGTTGTGCAGCACGGTGTCGAGCGGCACCATCTTACCGTTTACTTTGCTGGCAAAGACATGGTCGCCGATATCGGAGTGTATGGCATAGGCAAAGTCTATAGGGCTGCAGCGGGCGGGGAGGTCCACCACGTCGCCGGTCGGCGTAAAGACAAATACGCGATGGGTAAAAATATCGGTGCGGAGTGTTGTCTCGATGTCGGGGTCGTTCATTTCGTCCTCAAGCTCGCTTAGCCACTCGGGCGCCTCGGGTGCGCCGTAACGGCTGTTCTTGCCGTTCTCGGCGGAGCCGCCGCTGCGTTGCGCGCGCGTAAACCCCGGTATCAAACTTTTAATCCAGTCAAAACTACCCCCCGGCAGCTCGCCTTTTTTATTCGGCGTTTCTTTATAGGCCACGTGGCTGGCAATGCCGTATTGCGCCTCGGTATGCATTTCCGGTGTGCGTATCTGCACTTCTACAATGCCACCGTCGCCGGTAAAGACCGTGGTATGGATACTCTTGTAGCCGTTGGGCTTGGGGAAGGCGATGTAGTCTTTTATTTTATTAGGCAGAGGTTGCCACAAGTTGTGCACCAGCCCGAGCACTTTGTAACAGTCCTCGACCGTGGGCACCACCACGCGCAACGCGGCGATGTCGTAGACTCTAGAAATGTCGCCTTCTTTTCGCTTAAGTTTTTGCCACAAGCTGTAGAGGCCTTTAACCCGAAAGTCTGTGTGGAGCTTGGTCATCCCGTTTTTGGCCAGCTCGCGGCGCAGCGTGCGCGACATTTTGTTAAGCCGCTCCTGCGTCTCTTTGCTTCGTTCGCTCAACAATGCTTTGGCCTGTGCAAACTCCTCGGGATAGGCGTACTCAAACGCCAAGTCCTCGAGCTCTTTGCGCACCAAGCCGATACCCAAGCGGTGGGCTATGGCGGCATAAATCTCGAGTGTCTCGAGCGCGATGCGACGCCGCTTTTCTTCGGGCACGTGGCTGAGCGTCCGCATGTTGTGCAGGCGGTCCATCAGTTTGATTATGAGCACTCGCGCGTCTTTGCCGGTTGCCACCAGCAGCTTGCGCAAGCTTTCGCGATGGCGCTCGGCGCCGCGGTACTTTAGCCGGCCCAACTTGGTCACACCTTCTACCAAAAACCGCACTTCTTTGCCAAACTCTTTTTCCAATGTCTCGGGCAAGACGGCAACGTCCTCTATCGAGTCGTGCAGCAAACCGGCCGCAACTGTTTTGGAGCTCATGCCGAGCTTGGCCAGCTCGACTGCGGTTGCTTTGAGGTGGTTAAAGTACGGCTCGCCCGAAAAACGTTTGTGGTTTTTGTGCGCCTCTTCGGCAAAGTGGTAGGCCTTCTCCACAAAAGCCAAGTCGGCCTTGGTAGGGGAGCTCATTTTTTGGAGAATGTCTTTAAGCTCATTCACCCTTTAAGTATAGCCATTATTTGACACCTTGACAAATATGTTGTTTGGGTGTATAGTGTACGTTAAGTTCGCTTGTACATTCAACCGCCTGAGGAGGGCAACGTGAAAGCAATTTTCGTTATCGTCGGGTTTGTCGTTGGCGTTGTGACTTCGGCTCACGCGGGGCCGAAGGAAGACCAGCGGAACAGGTTCGGTTTTGCCATCGAGGCGGAGTGCAAAAAGCTTCGCGGCAACGATCGGACAGAATGCCTTGAGCGGACGGATGGGGTTTTCGTACCCGACGTTGCTCCAAAGGCATATCCGATGGACTGGAGGCGCTCCAAAGGAGCACTCCAGCGTTTCAAGCGTCATTACCCCGAGCAGCTCCATGCCGCGCGGGAATCGATGAAGAAAAAGTAACCACCGAACAAGGAGAGGGCAAAAGCCACTACTTGTCGGTGGTTTTTGTTTTGCGCGCAAACCCGCGGCGCTTTTTTTCTTCTTTCAATATTTCGAGCGCGCGCTCAAGCTCGATATCGTACACATCATCTTTTTTAAGCGAGCGGAAGTCGGCCTTGGGTTTGGTGTTGTGCGCAATGTATGGGCCAAAGCGCCCCACGTTGGCGACGATATCTTCGCCTGTTTCAGGATGTTTCCCGAGCGTGCGGGGCAACGAGAGGTATATAAGGGCGTCTTCGAGTGTCACCTCGAGCGGATTCTTCTCTTTCGGCACGCTCGAACGGCGAGGTTTTGGCTTTTTAGACTTGCCCTTGCCCTCCGGCATTTCGCCTTGCTGGACATACGGGCCGAAGCGCCCGTCGAGTACATAAATATTTTCGCCCGAGTCGGGGTGCGTACCTATAGGCTTTGCAGGCTCGTTGGAAATTACTTCTCCTGCCTCGGTGCGCGCGCCGATGCAGTCGGGGAAGTTGGCGCACGACATAAACTTGCCCTGGCGCGAAAGCTTAAAGACCATATGTTTGCCGCACTCGGGGCACAGAAACTCCGCAGGTGTCGGCCCCAAGTCGGTAATCCTGCCGGCCTCTTTGTCCTTCTTTTTTACTTCTTTAAGGAACGGCCCGTAAAAGTCTTTGAGCGTTTTTTCGTACTCACGGGTGCCGTCGGCTATCTGGTCGAGTTCGTCCTCCATTTCGGCGGTAAAGGTGTCGGAGATATAGGTGGGGAAGTTGGCCTCAAGAAAGCTCGACACTACGTCGCCGGTGTCGGTGGGTTTAAGACTCCGACCCTCTTTTTCTACATAGCCGCGGGCCTCGAGCGTCTTCATAATGCTCGCGTACGTTGAAGGACGGCCGATACCACGCTTCTCCAGCTCTTTAATAAGGCCGGCTTCGGTGTAGCGCGGGGGAGGAGTCGTTTGCTTTTCCTCTGCATCAACAGTGTTGACCGTAAGCGCGTCGCCTGCGGCAACTTTGGGCAGCTCTACATCCTCGCCGCGCGCATCGGGGTCGGCCTTTAGCCAGCCGTCAAAGATAACGCGCGAGCCGGTGGCGGCAAATGTCGGTACGGTTTTGTCCTTGGTGGTGGCCTCGATTTTTGCGCGCATAATACGCGCGTCGGTCATCTGGCTCGCAAGCGTGCGGGCGCGGATAAGCTCGTACAATTTTTTTTGCTCCGGCGTGGTGCCGGCCGACACCTTTTCTATATGCGAGGGGCGTATTGCCTCGTGCGCTTCTTGCGCGTTTTTGCTTTTGGTAGCAAATGCGCGCGACTCGGCGTACTCCTTGCCGAACTGCTTCTCTATTTGTACGCCGATGGCCGCACGGGCAGGGACACCGAGGTTAACTGAATCGGTGCGCATGTAGGTAATATGTCCTGCTTCGTACAGTTTTTGCGCAATGCGCATGGTATTGCTCGGCGAAAGACCAAGGCGGGAGCTTGCCGTTTGCTGCAGGGTCGAGGTGGTAAACGGCGGACGCGCCGCGCGCTTGGCCTCGGTCTCGCCGACATCGCTTACCGTAAGGCCGTCTTGTTTGACCGCGGCAAGTATATGCTCGGCAACTTTTTTATCACGCGGCTCTTCTGAGCAAGTGACGACGAGTGTGTCCTTTTTAGGCGTCGTCGTTTGCGCGGTAATAACGTAAAAGGTTTCCGGCACGAAGGCGCGTATCTCGCGCTCGCGCTCCATAATAATACGTAGTGCGGGCGACTGTACGCGGCCCGCGCTTAGCCCGTAGCGCACCTTTTTCCAAATAAGACCCGACAAGTCGTAACCCACTAAGCGGTCAAGTACACGGCGGGCTTCCTGCGCGTAGCGCAAATGCTGGTCGATTTTGCGGGGATGCTGTAGCGCCTCGGCAATAGCCTCCTTAGTAATTTCATGAAATACGATACGCTCCGGCTTCTTTAACCCAAGTTCTTCCGCCAAATGCCACGCGATAGCCTCGCCTTCGCGGTCGGGGTCGGTGGCAAGCAGGACCTCTTTTGCTTTGTCCGCAAGCTCGGTAAGCTCGTCTATTATTTTTTGCTTGCCGGCCACCACCTCGTAGTGGGGAACAAAGCCGGCTTCGATGTCTATCGCTTTTTTGTTGCTCTTGGGCAGGTCGCGTACATGGCCCACCGATGCGCGCACCACAAAGTCGCCCTTGGCATCTATGTCGCCAAGATACTTCTCTATAGTCTTCGCCTTCGCGGGCGACTCAACAATAACTAACTTCATACCGATAGTGTCACACCATACTATACACGTTCTATTTTTCCTAGCCGCTCGGTAAGCAACCCGCGGATTAACAACGACGATAGCGCGACGTTTGCTTCTTGTGCAGAAAGCTCAGCGCGCTCTATCAACTCGTCACGCACCAGTGCTTCGGTAAGTGCGTGGAGCACGCGCGCCTCAACTTCTGTCAGGTCGGTGGGTAATGCCGCTTGTCGGGGATTGTCCAAGGGTTTAATACCGAGCGCCTGTAGTATATCGTCGGCAGTACGTACTAAGGTTGCGCCCTCGCGGATAAGCCGGTTAACCCCGGCGCCCGTTTCGCGCCCCAGCTCGTGGGGTATCGCCAGCACCTCGCGGTTATAGTCGAGCGCCAGCCGCGCGGTAATAAGCGTGCCCGATTTTTCTCCGGCCTCGATAATAAGCGCGGCTTGGCACATGCCGGCGCTAATGCGGTTGCGCTTAGGAAAGTCGTGGATCATAGCTTTATGCGGCCCTTTTTCCTCGCTTATGAGCGCGCCGCCGCGTACGAGTATCCGCTCGGCCAGCGGTTTATTGGTAGAAGGGTATATAGAAGAGTCATCGCACGAGGAGGGGAGCACGGCTATGGTCGGCAGGCCCACGTCGAGCGCGGTTTTGTGCGCTTCGCTGTCTATACCCAGTGCCATACCGGAGACAATTGCTACCTTATATTGCGCAAGACCGGCAATAAGCTGTTGGCAGACGCGGCGGCCGTAGGGTGAGGTCGCCCGCGAGCCCACCACGCATAAAAACGTACAATCTTTCGACGGCATGTCGCCGCGGATAAACAGGCTGTGGGGTTTGTCCGGTATCTCCTTTAATAGCGGCGGGAAGTCCCTTGAGTTTAGTTGGCGGATAGGAAAAGCCATTGTAGTCTATACAGTATATATGCTCGATTTGCAGTTTATCCGCGACAATACCGACATTGTCCGCCAAACGCTTAAGAACAAAAAACGCGAGGGTGTTGACCTTGACCGCGTCCTTACGTTGGCCGACGAGCGCAAGGCTGCCGCGGGCGCCGTGTCAGAACTTAACCGCCAACGCAAAGCTGCCGCCGAGGCGCGCGATGCCGATGCGGGTAAGCGTCTTAAAGACGAAGTAAAGGCGGCCGAAGACAAGTATGCCGCGATAGAAAAAGAGCTGGTAGCCCTGTTGGTAAAGATCCCCAACATTCCCTCGGCCGACACACCCGTAGGCCCCGACGAGTCGGGCAACAAAGTGGTGCGCCAGTGGGGCGACAAACCGGTATTTTCGTTTACCCCTAAAGCACATTGGGACTTGGGTAAAGACTTGGGCGTTATTGATAATGAAAAAGCCTCTGAGGTATCGGGCCCGCGCTTTACGTATATAAAAGGAGACCTCGCACAGCTCGAGATGGCGCTGATGCAGTTTGTCTTTAGCGTTATTACATCGCGCGAAACATTGGGCAAAATTATTGCTGCCGCGGGGCTTACAGTCAGCGACAAACCGTTTGTGCCGGTTATCCCGCCTATTATGATGCGCTCGCAGGTAATGAACCGCATGGCGCGGCTCGACCCGCTCGACGAACGCTACTATTTTGAAAAAGATGACTTGGTGTTTATAGGCTCGGCCGAACATACGCTGGGGCCGTTGCATATGGACGAAACACTTGCAGAAAGCGCGCTGCCGCTACGCTACGCGGCGCTTACCCCCGCGTTTAGACGCGAGGCGGGCGCGGCGGGCAAAGACACGCGCGGCATTTTGCGGTTGCATCAGTTTAATAAGCTCGAGGCGGAGTCGTTTACCAAACCCGAAGACGGTTTGGCCGAGCAGGACCTGATGGTGGCTATACAAGAGTACTTAATGCAGCAGCTTAAGCTGCCGTATCAAGTAATGGCTATTTGTACCGGAGACATGGGCTTTCCCGACCAGCGGCAACTCGATATCGAAACATGGATGGCGGGCCAAAACACGTATCGCGAAACGCATACCTCGGACTATATAGGCGGATTTCAAGCGCGACGGCTTAACACCAAACTTAAGCGCGCAGACAGTAGCACCGAACCGGTGCACATGAACGACGCTACCATGATGTCGCAGCGGCCGCTCATTGCTATATTGGAAAACTATCAGAACGAAGACGGCTCGGTAACGATACCGGAGGCGCTGCGGCCTTTCATGGGCGGTAAAGTGGCGATAACTAAAGCTTAGCCATGGCACGCGTTGACTTGCCGCAGGGAGGGTTGCGCCGCCGCCGCCGCAAGCGTCGCTGGCTTTTGGTTATTGCGGCACTGCTTCTGTGCCTAGTTGGCATCGGCGGGGTAGTATGGCTTTCGCACGCGCCATTTTTACGCATTACTGCGGTAGAGGTGCTGGACGCAAGCTCTGTAGCAACAAGTACTATTGCGTCGTATGTCGAGCAGGAAATAAGCGGCGCCTACTTATTTGCTTTTGCGCGGAGTAATATCTTTTTGTATCCGCGGCAGGGTATTGCGCAAGGGTTGCTGCAGCGCTATCCGGCCTTTCGCGCGGTAGAGGTGCGCGCCAAGGATTTTCATACCATTACCGTCAAAGTTGCCGAGCGCAAGCCGGTGGCGCTATGGTGCGGCAACGCACCGCAAACTGCCGGGTCGTGCCTGTTCTTGGACGAAGAAAGTTATGCCTATGCGCCGGCGCCGACGTTTAGCAGCGGAGTATATACCTCCTACTACGGCGCACTCTCCAGCTCGACGCCGCCCGTCTATTTACAGACCGCGCAGTTTCAGTCGCTTGCGGCGCTGGTAGTGACCCTGCTGCAAAAAAAGAGTACCGACACGGTGGTAAGTGTTGCGGTAGACGAGCACGACGACGTGCGGGTGCGTTTCGGAAGCGGGTTTACGCTCCTGTTTCCTATAACCGACAACGGGGGCGACGTGTTTGAGCGTTTTAGTTTGGCGCTTACGGCCGCGCCGTTTGCCGGCAAAGCACTTACCGACTTTGAGTATTTGGATTTGCGCTTTGGGGACAAACTGTATTACAAACAACGGTGATGAAGAATTTTTGGGCCGATCTACCAAAGCCTCTATTTGTATTGGCGCCGCTTGCCAACGTTACCGACGCAGCCTTTAGGCGCGTTATAGCCAAGTACAGCAAGCCCGCCGGTCCGGCGGTGTTTTGGACCGAGTTTGTATCGGCCGACGGCTTGTGTCTGGCGAATGAGGAAGGGAAGCAGAAACTTATGCGCGATCTTTTATACAGCGAGACCGAGCGGCCTATTGTGGCGCAGTTTTTTACCTCAACGCCGGCACATATGGAGCAGGTCGCTGCACTTGCCCAAGAGCTCGGCTTTGACGGCGTCGACATCAACATGGGCTGCCCGGATAAGTCGATAGAAAAACAAGGTGCGGGCGCCAAACTGATTATGACGCCCAAGCTTGCCCAAGAGTTGGTGGCGGCCGCCAAGCGAGGCGCGCCCGACTTGCCGGTGTCGGTTAAGACGCGGCTTGGATACAACAAAGATATTTTGGAGGAGTGGCTGCCGATGCTCCTTGCGGCCAAACCGGCGGCGGTAACCGTGCATGCCCGCACGCGCAAAGAAATGTCTAAGGTGGCGGCACATTGGGACAGGGTTAAGCGTGCGGTCGAGATACGCAATGAACTTAAGAGCGATACGTTGATACTCGGCAACGGCGACGTATTGGACCTGGAGGATGCTAAAAAGAAAGTAGAGGAGACCGGCGCCGACGGCGTGATGCTCGGGCGCGCCATCTTTGGCCGGCCGTGGTTGTTTGATACAAGCAAAAACCCAAGTGTACAAGAAAAACTGCAGATAGCAGTTGAGCACACAAAACTTTTTGAGGAGCTGCTCGGGGATATAAAAAGCTTTGCGATTATGAAAAAGCATTTTAAAGCGTATGTCGAAGGCTTTGACGGCGCCAAAGAGCTGCGTATGCAGCTGATGGAGGCCAAGGACGCCGCCGAGGTGGCAGATATTATAGAAAAAAGTTATAGTCCCCAATAGAAGGACGTTTAACAGGGAGGAGTATCCTCATGGACAAGAGAGTCGAGTCGACAACGACTGAAGACACTCCTTTGCATGACGGTAGAGTTCGTATGGAAGGGGGGTAAAACCCCGACCATGTTTCCGCACTTTTGCCCCGTCAGGCTCAAGGGCGCCTCGCCGGAGGAGTGCAAGCAGATTACCACCAACTACCAGCAGAACTTGCGCAACTGTTGCGGCACCAAGGACGGACGTAATATCCTCCCGTGCAACTCGATGCACCGCAGATGTATCGCATGTCTGGAAGATGGGCGAGGTGTCAACGCCTCGACAGTGGCGCCGGAAGACGTGCTCATGCACCGTTGCAAAGAGCATTTAGAAGCTCGCGCACCGGCCAAGAAGTACGTCCCTCCGTCTAGCAGGCCGTCGTTTCAGCGGCCGCCGGTCGGTCGGGTTACTGTTGAGTCCGATCTTCTTGTTGCCAAGGCACGACCGGTGTTTGCACGGACACTTGAACCGGAGATCGCTAAAGCATCGCCTCCGGTTATCCTGCGTCCGAACAAACCGTTCGAGCCGCCGCCCAAGCCAAAGCCGCTGGAGCCGCCTGCTCCGGTGGTCGAAGATCCTGTGACGATAATATCAGTACCTCCGGACTCGGCGTTGGCTCAACTGGTCGACAGACCCGAGGAGCCGGCAGAACCTGCGGCTGCTGTGCTGCCTGAAAAGCCGCCCTATGTCCCGGCCACGCTCACTGCCGAGCAGATCGACGAAATGGCTCGGATGGTGCCGGACTTTTCTCCACGCGAGCTCGAGGTCTGCCTTTGTCTCGTAACTAAAAGTATCGAGACGGCGGCAGATGACCTCACCATGAGACTGCAAGGGGTCGTTAACTATATGAACATGGCCTGCCGGTGGTGGGGACTCCCCAAAGACAAACCACTACAGCCGTTCGACCGTCTTGGCGCGCTCCGCAGTATTATGCAGCGGTACATCGAGTTGAAGGCGGAAGGGGCTTTTGAAGAGCCGGAGCCGGTTCCAGCAGAAGCGCCGTTGCCTGCGGAGGAAGAAGAGCTGTTGCAGCACTTTCGCAGACAGACCAAGGGTATTCGGGACTCTATCCTCGCTCTTGTTCGAAATCTTAGATAGCCGGCGGTTACCCGCCGGCTTTTTTCTTTTTAGGTATACTGAGGGCATGGCTAAGAAGGGCACAGAGGAGCGGACGTCGATGGCGCTGTACCGCACCTACCGGCCCAAGACCTTTGCCGATGTGCGGGGGCAAGAGATGATAGTCTCGGTGCTTGAGGCGGCGGTCAAACAAAATAAAATCAGCCACGCCTACTTGTTTGCCGGCTCGCGCGGCACGGGCAAGACCTCGATGGCCCGTATTTTGGCCCGCGCGCTCGGCACGGCCGAGGAGGACATCTACGAGATGGACGCCGCCAGCAACCGCGGCATCGAGGAAATCCGCGCTTTGCGCGACGGAGTAAGTACACTGCCGTTTAGCTCGCAGTACAAGTTTTACATCATCGACGAAGCGCACGCGCTTACTAAAGATGCATGGGGCGCGTTTTTAAAAACACTTGAAGAGCCGCCCTCGCACGCTATATTTGTCTTGGCCACGACCGAGCTGGACCGCGTGCCCGAAACTATTATCTCGCGCTGTCAGGTATTTAGTTTTAAAAAGCCGTCGCACGAGATATTAAAAAAACACGTGCTCGATTTGGCTAAAAAAGAGGGTGCCAGTTTGGCGCCCGCAGGCGCGGAGCTTATTGCGCTGATGGGGGACGGCTCGTTTCGTGATACGCTTGGGATTTTGCAAAAAGTGCTTACGGTGTCGAGCGACGGTAAACTTACCGAGGAGGAGGTGGCCAAGGTGGTCGGCGCCCCCGCAGCGGGTACGGTCAACGAGTTTTTGCGCGGGCTTGCCCGCAAAGATATTGCGGCGGGGTTAGAGCAGTTCCACAAAGCGTTGGCGGGCGGTGCCGACCCGCGGGTGTTTGTGTTGCTTGCCGTTACCAAAATACGCGGAGTGTTGCTGCTACGCTTTGCCCCCAAGATGGAAAAAGAGTTGTCGGAGCAGTTTAGCCCGGACGACTTGGCGGTACTAAAAGAGCTTTCCGGTAAAGACGGCGTGCATATAAACGCCGCGCTCTTGGCTGAACTTATAACCGCACTCATCGAAACTCCTCGGGCGCCCTTACCGCAACTGCCGCTGGAGCTTGCGCTGTACCGCGTGTTGGGATAAGTTTTTGCTAGACGCAGCAATAAGGGGAGGCAAAAATGCTACACATACCGCGAGTTACCCTGCGTGGGCCCAACGTGGTGCAGGCAGAGTTCTTTCGTGTGTCGATGAGCGGGTTGCTTAACACCATGCTGGTCGAGTGCCACGAGCAGCGGGCTGACGGCTTGCCTATCAAAACCTGCGTCAGATTTTATGACGAACACGGGTTTGTCACCGACTTTATGTTGCGCGCCGCCGCCCTGTGGCGGGAGCACGAGGAGGTGCGGGAGGCGTATGCTGTCGTCGGCCCCATCCGCCGGTGGTTCCTCGACAGAAAAAGCAAAAAGCTTGCTGTCGAGATGGACGAGCTGAGGACGGAGGCACTTGCCATTGCAGCCGAGCGTGTCGACAAAGTCATCAACACCGGCGGCACTATTGCGGTCGAATGCCCAGACTACTCCTACCGCAAGGTGCAGGGCGAGGAGTTGTATGAGCTTTGTATGGCAACAGGCAGGGCAAAAGGGGTGCGGTTGTTCCTCTTCCAGAACAACGACCTGCTTGCGGACACCAACTCTCCGGTCTGCCACTTCGTCTAAGCGCTCCTCCGGGAGCGCTTTTTTTATGCAACAAATTGCGCTACTATCAAGCGGTATTGTAGATACATTGGGGGATCGTCTAACGGTAGGACAGCGGCCTTTGAAGCCGTGAATCTAGGTTCGATTCCTAGTCCCCCAGCCAGTGACTTTTTGGTTACTTTACTGTAGTCTCGTCTTAGTTGTAATTGACTAAGGGGAGGTGGCAATGGGCTACTTTGAACAACTGTCCGAGGAAATTGATACCTTTGCACAAGGGTACAAAAAGAGTCGTCTTATGCGCTTTGTGCTTTGGGTCGAATACCGCCGTCGCCGATGGAAAAACGAGCCCATGCCTTTCCGTATGGTGAAAGATGAAGGAGAGCCGGTGGGTGAGCCTATGGACGTGCATCACTTGAGCTTGCACGACATGATGGAGCACGAGGCGCGCGGCCAGCTGACGGCGGAGGTACTCCTTAAAGGCCGGCGTATCAATGCGTTCTCCCGCGAAGGATACAAGCAAATGGAAAAGATGGTCGGTAGGACCACTATCCAACCGCGTTGGGTTGAGGCCGCCAGTTAGGCGGCCTTTTTCTTTTGCTGTAATGGTTCCAACTTCGTGCCAAACAGCCAATAAGGGGATATTTTACCAAGCTATACTTATAGAGATGAGCCATTTGATAGGCAACATATATTGGCTGTTTGTAACCTTGCCCGACCATTTTTATCCGTTTGCCAACGAAATTAACGGCCGACGCATTAGGGGCATGCGTTCGTACCAAAAGGCCGTTGCGCGTGCCTTAAAAAAGAACGGTGCCGGGCGGATGGGATACAAGCTTACCTTGTACCGGCAGACCTTCCACTTTGCGGGGTCAATTATCTTTATTGTGCTTGCAACCTTTTTGGCAAAAAACTTTTTCGGGAGTGAAGTCGCGCTGTACTTTTTACTCTACACCGCTATTGTGGCACTAACCTTCCAAGAGTTTTACTTGCACCCCAAGCGATACGGCCAGCACCTTAAAAAGGGTGTTATCGATTGGTCTTTTTGGGTATTGCCGATACTTTTCTATATCTACGTCTAGAATGTATTTTGTGTACGTATTAGAGTGCGGCGACAAGTCGTTGTACACAGGGATTACTACCGACATTCGCCGCCGGCTTGCCGAGCATAAAGCGGGTGCGGGTGGCCACTATACCCGCGCCCGTGGTGCAAGGAACATTAGGTACACCGAAAAGCACCCCGACCGTTCCTCTGCGTCAAAGCGGGAGGCGGCTATCAAACGTTTGTCGCGGAGGCAAAAACTTAGTTTAATAAGCAGATGAAAATTTTAATCATCTCGCCGGGCAAGGCGCACGACGCTACTGTAGCGGAGGGCGTTGCCGAGTATCAAAAGCGCCTGAGCAAAAAGTTTTCGCTTGCATGGGTGTTTCCGTCTGCGGCGGACAAAGAGGCGGAGGGCGCGGCGGTTCTAAAACAAATAAAAGAGAGTGATTTTGTCGTTTTGCTCGACGAACGCGGCAAAGACATAGACACACCCGGTGTTGCCGCATTGCTCGACAAGCAACTACAGGCGGCTACTAAGCGGCTGGTATTTGTTATAGGCGGCGCGTTTGGCGTAAGCAAACACGTGGCGGCGCGCGCCAACGCGACGCTCAAACTTTCTTCTTTAGTATTTCCGCATATGCTGGCGCGCTTGTTACTTATCGAGCAGTTGTATCGCGCGGGTACTATTATCGACGGGGGTAAGTACCATCACGCGTAAACGGCAAAGAAACAAATTCGCAACAATGTAAAGAGCGTGCTAAGGTGTGTTGATGCAGCGAGGCGAAGTAATAGTGCGTTTTGAACGTGTCTCTTTTGACTTCGGAGTCAAAAAACCGATCCTCCATGAGGTGGATTTTTCGGTGCGCCGCGGCACCAAGATAACCTTTATGGGCCAAAATGGCGCGGGGAAGAGCACTATTTTTGGTCTCATGACCGGTACCTACCACCCCGAGGACGGCAAAATAATTATGGCGCATGGCCTTAGTGTAGCGACCGCGCGACAGGTTATACCGCGCGAGGATATGACGCTTACGGTGCGTGAGTTTTTTGAAAAAGCGTTTACCAAAAAGGTATACAATATCGACCCCAAGATAGATGCAGTACTCGAGGTGGTTAACTTGGCGGCGCCGCATGACCGTACTATAGGGACTTTTTCCGGCGGGCAGCAGGCGCGGCTGCTTTTGGCGCAGGCGCTTATACAAGACCCGGATCTTCTGTTACTCGACGAGCCGACCAACAACCTCGACAAAGAGGGTATTGCGCATCTAACCAAGTTTTTGGTCGAGTACAAAAAGACGCTTATCGTCATTTCCCACGACGCCGAGTTTTTAAATGCGTTTACGCAGGGCGTCTTGTACCTTGATGTACATACGCATAAGGTCGAGCAGTATGTGGGCAACTACTTTGACGTAGTGGCGGAAATTTCCGCCCGTATAGAAAAGGAAAACCGCAAAAATGCCCTGCTTGCCAAAGAGATACAGGAAAACAAAGACAAGGCGAACTTTTTTGCCAACAAGGGCGGCCAAATGCGCATGGTTGCCAAGCGCATGCGCGAAAAGGCCGCCGAACTTGAGGAAGAAAAGGTAGACGTCCGCAAAGAGGACAAAGCGATACGTTCATTCCGTATCCCATTCCAAGACGGCTTGGTGGGGGAAATTTTAAATATCACGTCGCTTGCGGTGGTACAAAAGCATAAGGCCGTGCAGCGCAAAGTAAAGGTGTCCCTGCGCAAAGGCGACCACCTGCTTCTTGCGGGCCCCAACGGCATCGGCAAGACAACGCTCCTGCAATCGCTTGCCGAGGGCACGGCCAAAGGCGCCACTCTCAGCGACGGCGTTCGCATCGGCTACTATCGGCAGGACTTCTCAAACCTCGACTTTAATAAGACGGTGTACCAAGAACTTGCGGCGGTGGTGTACCGCCCGATAGAGGAGGATGTCCGCAAAGTCGCGTCAGGATTTTTACTGAGTGGGGAAATCTTCCATTCTAAAATCGGGACGCTTTCCGAAGGCCAAAAAGGCTTGGTAGCCTTTGCCCGTTTGGTGCTACTTAAACCGGGGCTCCTGATACTCGACGAACCGACGAACCATATTAACTTTCGCCACTTGCCGGTTATTGCCGAGGCGTTAAGCAACTTTGAAGGGCCGATGATACTGGTCTCGCACGTGCCCGACTTTGTAGAAAAAATCCGCATCGACGAAGTGCTCGATTTGGGAAAGTAACTATGACCTACGACGTTATCGTCATCGGAGGCGGCGCGGCAGGGCTTATAGCGGCCGGTCGCGCGGCCGAGCTCGGCGCGCGTGTGCTGGTGTTGGAGAAAAATAAAAAAGTAGGAGCCAAGCTTGCTATCTCGGGCGGCGGGCGTTGCAATATTACTAATGCCGAAAAAGACGAGCGGTTGCTGCTTAAAGCCTACGGCAAGGCCGAGCCGTTTTTGTATTCGTTGTTTGCCCAGTTTGGGGTAGAGGACACGTTTAGTTTTTTTGAGTCCCGCGGCCTGCCCTTGGTGGTCGAGGCTAACAAACGCACCTTCCCCAACACCATGCGCGCGGCAACCGTGGTAGATACGCTGCGCGCCTATGCGCAAAAAGGCGGCGTTACTATAAAAACCGGTGCGGCGGTTACACGTATTGTTGCACAAGGGGGTTGTATCGAGGGGGTCGAGTGCGGCACGCACACGTATACTGCAAAAAATTTTATACTCGCAACCGGTGGCGTCTCTCACCCAGAAACAGGCTCGACCGGCGATGGCTTTGTGTGGCTTAAGGCGCTTGGGCATAGCATAGTGCCACCGACCCCGACCATTGTACCGCTGCGCGTAAGCGAGCCGTGGGTAAAGACACTTAAAGGTATTACGCTCCCCAATGTGCGGTTGACGTTTTATAGCAATGGCAAGAAGGCGTTTTCTAAAGAGGGAAAAATTTTGTGTACCCATTTTGGTATCTCGGGCCCCACAGTGCTAAATAGTGCAGGTGCAGTGGCCGACTTGCTGCATAGTGGTGTAGTAACAGCCGCTGTAGATCTGTACCCCAAGCTCGACCAAGGTGCGCTCGAAAAACAGATACTCAGTGTCTTTGACGCCAACAAAAATAAGACGCTCAAAAATGTCTTGCGTCTGCTGGTACCTGAGGGCGCAAGCCGTGGTGTGTCGCTGCTGATACCTGTGGAGACGGCAAATAAAAAAGTACACTCGGTCTCGCGCGAGGAGCGCAAAGTACTTGCGCGTACGCTCAAACACTTGCCGCTGACCATTGAAGGGTTGATGGGTTTTGACCGCGCGGTCGTAGCGGACGGCGGCGTGCTGTTAACCGAGATGGACCTTAAAACTATGTGCTCAAAAAAGATAGATAATTTGTTTATAACCGGCGATTTGTTGCATATATCACGCCCCTCGGGCGGTTACTCGCTCCAGTTGTGCTGGTCGAGCGGGTATGTGGCAGGAACCGTTGCAGGGCAACGTAAAACAGGGCAGTAGTGGACAGCGCGGGGCTTAGGTGCTATAATAGGGGAGTCTTAAGAGACTAAAGAAAGCGGGTCGGATTTCTCCAAAGCAAAAAACAACAATCAAAGATATGACAGGTACCATCAAGACCCTGACGGATCGCGGATTCGGTTTCATCTCTCGCGAAGGCGAGGCGAAGGACCTTTTCTTCCATTCAAAGGATCTCAATGGCGTTACTTTCGATGAGCTTAAACAAGGCGAGACCGTCTCGTTTGAAGTTCAGGAAGGCCCGAAGGGGCTCAGCGCCGTCAACGTTAGCCGCGCGTAAGCGTCGCTCCGTTGCAAGAACATGCCGCTCCGCAAGGGGCGGCATTTTCTTTTCCGCGTAAAGGGGGCTATAGTGGCCTCATGAAGCGCACGAAGACATATGCACACGGCAAGCATGCCGTAACGCAGGCCCAGCAGTACGCACCGCAGGCGGTGCTTAAGGTGTTTACCGACGAGCGGGGTAACCCCTTGGCGCAGATATCGCTGCATAAGTTGGTGCGCAACTACGAAGACTTTGTAAGTTCGCTTGCGGTTACGCCCGATACATTGCTCGTGCTGCTTGCCGGTATTGAAGATCCGCACAATGTGGGCACGATTATCCGCTCGGCGGCGGCCTTTGGCGCGGCCGGTGTGTTGATGCCCGAGGTTGGGCAGGCGCCTATCAGCGACACCGTGTTAAAAGTTTCGGCCGGTATGGCGTTTCGGGTCCCGCTCGTTATGATCGGCGGTTATCAACAGACGCTCAGCGATTTGCGCAAACGTGGCTTTACTGTCGCGGCGCTCGAACAGGGCGCCTCTACCGCGCTTGCGGGGGAGACATTTCCTACACCCACGGTTTTTGTCTTGGGCAATGAAGGGGCAGGGCTTCCTGCAGCAGTGCGGCCGCTGGTAGACACCTCGCTTGCGGTGCCTATGCACCCGCGCGCCGAGTCGCTTAATGTGGCCGCCGCCGCCGCGGCGGCTTTGTTTGCGTGGAGCAGCCACCACCAAGGGGCGCTTAAGGCTACTACCCCATAGCGACCGACTGGGTGAGCGACTGCGGAAACACCGGAGCAAACTGGATACCCGACGGTACCGACTTTAACTGGGCCTCGCGCTTTACCGAAACAATGCCGCGCGACCCCGCGCAGGACTGCAACTCTTCGCCCACCTAGTCGTACCAGTATTGGAGCGACGGCAAAGAGTACAAAGTAACCACCGAGCTGGAAAGTCCGGCCCCGCCGGGCGGGGGCGGGTTTGCGTTCGACGGATTTTCTTTCTTGCCGTTTATACACTCGACCGTTGTAGCGACGCTTACTTCAAGCGCCTCGAGCCCGACCGCTCAGTCGCCTATACCGTTTACTATTACCTTTTCGCGCAGCGTTATCGACTTTACCCAATCGAGTTTGTCGGTGGTGCGCGGGTTTATCAGCGGCTTGTTTGCGGTTAGTGAGTCGGTGTACAGTTTTTTTGTAACACCCACCGACAATGATGTGGTAACGGTCAGCATAGATGCAAACGAAGTGCATGACATTGACGGCGCGGGCAATACCGCGGCCCAACATAGCGTAGAGTACGATTCGCTCCAGCCTCACTTAGCGCTCGCGCCCGATCCGTTGCCGACCTCGGTCAGTGGCGCGTTTACCGTAACGCTTAACAGTACGGTCGCGGTGGATGACTTTTCCAGCGGGGATGTGTCCGTTACTAATGCCATTATTTCCAATGTGCAGACCATCGCGCCGATGGACGGGAGAAACTACTCTTTTACCGTTACGCCGGTAGCGCCCGGGGCAGTGACTCTTATCATCCCCGCCGATATGGTGCATAGCTCGGCCGAGCACGGCAATGTGCCGTCTAACTCGCTCTCTACTACCTATAACCCCTAGATACGTACGCTTCAGCTTGGGTTCATACGAGCTCTGCTACGCTTTGCTATGGTCGAGCATTATCCCTATCACTATCTTAAAGATATATATGGAATACAACGACGACAAGAAGCACAACGGGCAGGAGCAAAAAGACGCGGATACGAAGGTCATGGATGAGAAGGCCGAAAAAGAGAAAAAACAAAAAGAAAAAGACGCCGACTCAATCGGTAAATTCTAGAAAGCTGATACTCAGCCGGCAATAAAAAACGGCCCCAGGTAGCTGGGGCCGTTGCCGTTTTTAACTGTGCAGAGCTACTTCATATAAACCTCAGCAGTAAAAGGCGACAATGAGTGCTTAACAGTTATACGTAGCTTTTACACTTATATGTTAGTAACTATTGCAGCCGTACTTGTTATTTTGTGGCTCCTCGGGCTTGTCACCGGCGCGACTATTAACGGGTTCATACACCTTCTTTTAGTGGTGGCGATTATTATGGTCTTGGTGCGGCTTATCCGCGGAGAAAACCCGATAGGATAAACGGCAACGGCGCGTGCTTTTAGTTGTACAATTACCGCATGTCTTTGTCGGAGGATCTGCGGGCTGTGGTGCGTGGAGAAGTTGATGACACCCCCGCAACGTTAGAAAAGAATTCTCGTGATGCCAGCCTGTTTAGGGTGCTGCCGCAAGTAGTGGTGCGACCGCTCGATGTGGCCGACGTCTGCGCCGCAGTGGCCTATGTCGCTAAAGCCAAAGAGACGCCCAAGTCTAGCCTCTCGATAACCGCGCGGGCGGCGGGCACCGACATGTCCGGCGGGCCGCTTAACGACTCGATTATTCTGGATACTACGGCGCACCTTAATAAGCTGCTCGAGTTGGGGGAAGACTACGCAATGGTTGAACCGGGGATGTATTTTAGGGATTTTGACAAAGAGACAAAAAAGAAAGACTTAGAGCTGCCGAGCTACACCGCCAGCCGCGAGCTAAACACCGTGGGCGGGATGGCGGCCAACAACTCCGGCGGCGAAAAAAACTTACAGTACGGCAAGACCGCGCGCTACGCGGAAGAAATGGAAGTAGTGCTTGCCGACGGCAAGCCGCATACGTTTAAAAACCTGTTCGGCGACGCGCTTACGGCAAAACTTGCCGAAGCTGGTTACGAAGGCGACCTGTACCGGCGCGTAAGCGCGCTGGTAGCGACGCCCGTGCACGCCGCAGTGATAGAAAAAAATAAGCCGTATGTGGAAAAAAATTCCTCCGGCTACGCGCTGTGGGACATCGGCGACGGTGTACGCAACCTTAATCTTGCGCGGCTAATGGTCGGGGCGCAGGGCACGCTCGGGATTATTACCAAAATAAAATATAAACTGGTGCATCCTAAGCCGTTTGCCGCCATGACGGTTATTTTTGTAAAAAATCTTTCACAACTTGGCGTGTTGGTGCCGGAAGTGCTTAAGTACCAGCCCGACAGCTTCGAGTCGTACGACGACCATACGTTTAGTATCGCGATGAAGTACTTGCCCGAGCTGGCGACGCAAATGAAGGCGGGGATGTTTAGCTTGGGGTTGTCGTTTTTGCCCGAGCTGTGGATGGCACTGACCGGCGGCATACCGAAATTAGTCCTGATAGTAGAGTTTAGGGCCGACACGCAGGCAGAAGCGCTGCAGAAGGCCGAAGCCCTTGCGGCCGAAGTGCGGAACAATCAGACACACGAAAAAGTACGCGTTGCAAAAAACGAGGCCGCAGCGCGCAAGTACTGGGCTGTGCGGCGCGAAAGCTTTAACCTGCTGTGGAAAAAAATACGGGGCAAACGCACCGCGCCGTTTATCGACGACTTCGTGGTGCCGCCCGCAACCTTACCCGAGTTTTTGCCCAAGCTCGAAAAAATCCTTTCAACATACGATTTGGTGTATACGGTGGCGGGCCATGTGGGGGACGGCAACTTCCATATCATTCCGCTGGTTGACCCGACCCGCGCCGATACCGTGCGCGTTATAGACGAGCTGTCGCACAAAGTGTACGACTTAGTGGTGGAGTATCGCGGCTCTATTTCCGGCGAGCATAACGACGGCCTTATCCGTACCCCGTATGTAGGAAAGATGTTCGGCCCCGAGATGCTGGCGCTGTTTATAGAGGTTAAGAAAATCTTCGATCCGCACAACATATTTAACCCCGGCAAAAAAGTCGGCCTCACCTTCGCCGACGCTATTGCTAAACTCGACTTGCCTGTAAGATAGCCCTATGCAAGAGACAATCGTCTTCGGCGGGGGATGTTTTTGGTGCACCGAGGCTGTTTTTGCCATGCTTAAGGGTGTTAAATCGGTAGAGCCCGGATATACGGGGGGTAAGAGTGCCAACCCGACCTACGAGCAAGTGAGTCGCGGCGATACCGGCCATGTAGAGGTGGCAAAAATTGTTTTTGATCTTGATGAGATTGCGTTTGAGGAGTTGCTCCACGTCTTTTTTACCGCGCACGATTCGACCCAAGTAAACGGGCAGGGTAACGACATCGGCACCCAATACCGTTCGGCCATTTTTTACACTACCGAGCGCCAGCGGCAAAAGGCCCAGCACTATATAGATGTGTTAAACAAGTCGGCGAGTGTTAAACGTATTGTTACTACCGTAGAGCCTTTGGGCGCGTATTATCCGGCTGAGGACTATCACAAAAAATATTATGAGGCCCATAAAGACGCGGGCTACTGCCAACTCGTCATCGCCCCCAAGGTAGAGAAAGTGCAGCTTAAGTTTAAGCGTCTACTAAAATGATCCGGGAGGAATTTGAACAATTGCTGGAGGAAGAGTTTCCCAACGCTATCCCCGAAAAGTTCCGCCCGCATATTAAAAACGTGGCGTTTTTGGTAGAGGACGAACCGTCGGCCGAGGTGCGTGCGGCCGAAGGGTTGCAGGAGGGGGAGACTTTGCTAGGGTTATACCAAGGTATACCGTACCCGATGCGCGGCGACCTGTACGGTATGGGTACCACAATGCCCGACACTATTACGCTGTACCAGCGTCCCATAGAGGCTGCCGCCGTTGAGGACGGCATGGATATCCGCAGAGTAATCCGCGAAACCATTTGGCACGAGGTTGCCCACCTGTTTGGCATGGATGAGCACACAGTAAGGCACCGCGAGCAGAGGCGTGATATAAAAGAGTAGTATGCAGAATATGGGTAAACTATTGCTGGTAGTACTGGTTGTTATTATCGTCGCTTTTGGCTCGGCGTTTCTTACCTCGCGCTACTTGGTAAGCAAACTCGACGGCACCGGCGGTGTGCAGACACCCCTGATGTCGGAGTACTCATCCGAAGACGGGGTCTCCTTTACGTATCCGCCGACATACCGGCTGTCTTCGCGCATCGAGGGCAATGCCGAGCGTTCGTGGGACGTGCTGACGCTCGTGCCTAAAGACTATGTGCCGCCCACGGGCGGGGAAGGGCCGCCCGCTATAAGCATGAGCGTGTTTGTAAATACCGAAGGCCTGTCGCTCGACGCGTGGGTAACCGGCGACGCGCGCTCTAACTGGAAGTTGGCGTTGCAGGACGGCGGGTTGGGTAGCACTACGGTGGGCGGGCAGCCGGCTTTGGCGTACCGTTACTCGGGGCTATACGAAACCAATGCGGTCGCGGTTGCCTACAAAGGCAAGATATTTCTGTTTGAGGGCGGCTGGCTAACGCCGGAAGATCAAGTGCGTAAAGACTTTGACACCGTACTTTCCTCCGTACAGTTTACCTACTAACCAGTATGAAACTTACTCCCTATTGGCTGTTGGCGCTTGCGATGGTCGGGCTGGGCGACACACTGTACCTTTCGTACTTTCAGTATCTGAACCTGATACCCACGTGCGCTATCGGCGGGTGCGAGACGGTGCTTACCAGTGTGTACTCCAAATTCTTCGGCGTACCGCTCTCGTACATCGGGCTTGTGTATTACGTATATCTTTTGTGCCTAGCAATACTGCTGAGCATTGACCCGGAGTCAAAAGGTCTGCGGATAGGCGCGCTTGTATATACCGGTATAGGTTTTTTGTATTCAGTACACGCTATCGGCTATGTGCAGGCGATACAAATAGGAGCATTTTGCCAGTATTGTTTGATATCGGCGCTCGTTACCGTACTCGCCTTTGTTGTTGGGATATGGCACTGGCGTACCACTAGTAGCTCGGGCGTCTAAACCGACGGAACATCCTCCACAAAAAGTACAAAAAGGCGACAGCCACAAGCGGGTAAAAGACCCCCGCCGAACCCACAATAAACCGCAGGATAGTCAGTAGATAAAAGTAGAGCGTCTGCAGGATAAACCACAATGCGCCCATAGGGTTGCTTGCGGCGTTTTTTGTAGCTTCGGCGGAAAGGACCTGTCCCGGGTTGCCGGCCGAAGGGCCGATAGCGGCTTTAGTGCCGGTGAGTTGCGCGTCGAGCACATCGGCAATGCTACTGCGTGCGCCGTCTACCAACGTAAAGACCGGCGCCATAACGCCGGCAACTTCGGGCGATACGTTGCCGATGCCGCTTTGGATACCCTGAGAGGACCCGATAACCGCCGCGCCGGACCCGCCGCTACTTACCGGTTTTGGTTTTGCGGCGATGGTAAACGTTTCCTTTAATGTTTCCACCACTGCGCCGCCCGAGTCTGTAAGTTCGGCGGTTATAGGGTGCGACCCCGCAAGCGGTTTCCAGGACACCGACACCACGGTACCTTCTCCGGACGCAAGGGTTACGGGTACCGCGCCTATTTTTGTACCGCTGTCGTTAAAGAGTATTTGGCCGGTAAATGCCGCCGCCGCTTCGTTGGCAAGCACCGCATGCAGCTGCACCGTCTCGCCCTCGGTGACCGATTGACGCGACAAAAAAAGCGATTGTTTGGCAAAACCGGCGCCAAAGGCAACCGACGGCATAAGTAAAAGCGCCACCAAGACACCGCGTTTCATATGCTAAAATTTTAGCATGTCTTTGTGGCGACGCTTTTTAAATCATATCGTGCCGCATCATACCAACGCCTACCGCCCCCATTTGCTGCGCCGCGGATGGATGGTCTTTTTTTTGGCGCTGGTGCTGGCGACCGAAGGATTTTTGGTTGCCAGTTTGGTGGCGCGCCAGTCGGGGGGCTCCTTTTTAGCAAGCGTGATAGCGGGTGAGTTGGTGGCGCTTACCAACACAGAGCGGAGCAATCAAAGCCTCGGCCTACTCGCAGATAATCCGTTGCTTGACCTCGCCGCGCAAGCTAAAGCCGATGATATGGCGGCCAAAGGGTATTTTGCCCACGTGTCTCCCGACGGCACACAACCGTGGGACTTTATCTCCGCGGCCGGCTATGACTATAAATATGCAGGGGAGAATTTAGCCGTGCGATTTATCGATTCTAAAGATGTGGTTACTGCGTGGATGGCCTCACCTACGCATCGCGCCAACATTGTTAAACCCGCCTATCGCGAAATAGGCATAGGATTGGCGGAGGGTATGTACAAAGGCGCACACGCCACCTATGTAGTGCAGTACTTCGGTGCGCCGATGGGTCGCGTGCTGGGTGCCGAGGTAAGTGCCGCCCCGTCCAATACATTTAATGCGTTTGTGCGGCAACTGCCTAAGCTTGTAAGCGACCCGCGTGCTACCAGTGCCTGGATCTTTGGTGGCATTGCCTCGCTCTTGGTGGTGCTTATCGCACTGGCATTTTTCTTCCATATACAAGTACAGGGGATGCATATTATTCTGCCCGGGGCGGTGGTGGCGGGTATTGCGGCCTTCTTTATAGTGTTTAACGGCTCCCTGCTTTCTATCTCGGGCAACCAAGCGGCGGGAGTCGGTTTAAGCGGCGGGCCAGAGGTGGTGCTTACCCTTGCCGCTACCAGTACCGAGCGCTAGGTGTGGTAGTATATTTCGTATGTCTAAGCAACAAATACAAACAGGCATCGCCGTAGTGGTGTCGCTGGTGGTTGTGAGTTTTTTTATAGGAGGTAATCTTTTTTCATCTTCATCATCTATGCCGCAAGATAACGCGGGCGCGACAACGGGGTTGGTGGTAACCGACCAAGTATTGGGCACGGGCGCCGCAGCAAAAGCCGGCGACACGGTTAGCGTCAATTACACGGGCAAGCTCACCAACGGTACGGTGTTTGATACTTCGATAGGCCGCGCACCCTTTACTTTTACCCTCGGGGTGGGGGAAGTGATCTCGGGTTGGGACTTGGGCCTAAACGGTATGAAGGTCGGCGGCAAGCGCTCGCTGCTTATCCCGCCGGAAATGGCATACGGCTCGCAAGCGGTCGGTCCTATCCCACCGAACTCGGCGCTCCTGTTTGAGGTCGAACTCTTGTCTGTTACGCCGGCAGCAAACTAACCCGCACGCTATCTTATAACCCCGTTGAAAACTCAACGGGGTTTTGCTATGGTGCAACTGAAGGACGGCCATTGGGGCACCTTCAACCGGAAAGGACCTTGCCATGACGAAGCACAAAGACTTGGGCCCACTCGTGCAAGCGGGACAGGCTCGGCGTGATGTGCCGATGACGCGGAAGGAGCTCCTCCAGAGCGTCGCGGACATGTTCAAGCAGCGCGCTAACGAACGCTTTGACCTCCTGATCGAGACCGAACATATGACCGAAGATGCGCTGCGCGCGCTCCCCACCGCCGGCACCGTTCTCGGCGCCGTCGAACAGCATCTGGGCTCGCTGGGCGCCACGACCGACGGGACCGTCGGCGGCGTCATGAACGTCCTCGGCACCGACCCGGACGCCATCCACGAAGCCGTGTGCTACTGCCACACGCACTCCGTCGCGATGGACGGACACACCGCGGCCTACCGCTTCGGCGAGTTGGCGAAGAAGGCCTGAACTCGGCTCGTCATGCCCGTACGGCCCCGCACCAAATTGGTGCGGGGCTTTTTTCTTTGTATAGTTACTCTTTATGCGCCCGGTGTCGTTAGACATTATAAAAGAGGGTCCCGGTTTGGCGCGGGCCGGCATTTTGCGTACGCCGCACGGCGATATACAAACCCCCGCGTTTGTGGCGGTGGGTACCAAAGCCGACATTAAAGGCATTAAGGCCAGCGAGTTTAAAGCGCTTGGTGTGCAAACGCTTATTGCCAACACCTATCACTTGTACCTCTCCCCGGGGGAAGGATTGATAGAAAAAGCAGGCGGGGTGGGAAAGTTTATGGGTTTTGACGGCCCTACGATGACCGACTCGGGCGGGTTCCAAGTATTTTCGCTCGGCGAAGGGTACGGCAAAAAACTTTCTAAGTTTTTACCCGAGGCCGCGGCGCCCGAGGCGGGCATGGCCGTGTTTGATGAGGAGCTGGCTACCAGCCACGGCAAACTGGCGATCATCGACGAAGAGGGTGTGTCGTTTACCAGCCATGTAGACGGTTCGCTCCACCGCTTTACGCCCGAGCGTTCTATTGAGATACAGCACAAGCTCGGTGCTGACATTATTTTTGCCTTTGACGAGTGCACTTCGCCGGCCGCCGACGAGGCGTATCAAAAAGAGGCTTCTGATCGGACACATCGGTGGGCTGACCGCAGCCTTAAGGCGCACCGGCAAAATCTGAGCGCTAATGCCAAACAGGGTATTTACGGCATTGTGCAGGGCGGACGTTACGCGCACTTGCGCATACAAAGCGCCAAAGAGCTGGCCGCGATGGACTTTGACGGCTACGGCATCGGCGGCTCGTTTAGCAAGCACGACATCTTGGGGATTTTAGACAAGGTCAACCGCGAGCTGCCCAAAGAAAAGCCTCGGCATTTGCTGGGTATCGGCGAGCCCGAGGATATGTTTATCGGGGTGGAGGCGGGGATAGACACCTTTGACTGCGTGCTCCCGACCCGCAACGGGCGCACGGGCGGTATCTACACAAAACAAGGCAAGATTCAGATACCAAACGCCGAGTATAAAGAGGACTGGGGGCCGCTCGACGATGGCTGTACGTGTCCGGTATGTACCGAGCATACGCGCGCCTATATACACCATCTCTTCCGTACGCACGAAATGCTCGGGCCTATCTTGGCGAGCATGCACAATATTTTTTTCCTTACCAACCTTGTTGCCAAAATCCGCCAGTCGATACTAGACGGGAACTTTCATGCATTCCGTGATACATTTTTAAGTTCCTATGCAAAAGTTCGTACTTAAATCGACGCACATACCGGCCGGCGACCAGCCCAAGGCTATCGAGGCGTTGGTGGCGGGGCTCACGCGCGGGGAGCGGCACCAGACGCTCTTGGGCGTTACCGGCTCGGGCAAGACTTTTACCGCGGCTAATGTTATCGCCGCGGTCCAAAAACCCACACTAGTCATTGCGCACAACAAAACCTTGGCGGCCCAGCTCGCGCAGGAGTACCGTGAGTTCTTTCCCGACGCGGCGGTGCACTACTTTGTCTCTTATTACGACTACTATCAGCCGGAGGCCTACATCTCACACTCCGACACGTATATAGAGAAAGAGGCGCAGATTAACGAAGAAATAGAGCGCCTCCGCCATGCCAGCACTCAAGCACTGCTTACCCGCAGCGACGTCATTGTGGTTGCTTCGGTGTCCTGCATTTACGGTTTAGGTAGCCCCACCGAGTACCGCAAGATGCACTTGGAGTTAAAAAAAGGGGTAAAAAAGAATCGCGCGGAATTAATCCGCGAACTTATAGGCGTGTACTTTGAGCGCACCACCGCCGACCTAACGCCGGGGGCATTCCGCGCCGTCGGCAACAGTGTTGAAGTAATGCCGACCAGCGAGCGCGTGCTCTACCGTGTCGACTTTGAGGGCGAGACTATTCATAAAGTTCGGGTTATCGACGCTATTACCCGGCAGGAGAAGGAGGCGCCGGACTCGATATTTCTTTTCCCTGCAAAACACTACGTTACGCCCGAGCATGAGCGCGCCCGTGCGATTGAAGATATCCGGTTTGAGCTTAAAGAGCAGTTGGCAAAGTTTGAACGCGCGGGCAAGTTGCTCGAGGCCGAGCGCATTAAACGTCGCACCAACCACGACCTCGCGCTTATCCGCGAGATGGGCTACTGCAACGGGATAGAAAACTATTCCCGCCACTTTGACGGCCGCAAGCCCGGAGAGCCGCCGTACAGCTTGCTCGATTACTTTCCGCACACCAAAGACGGCAAGGCGGACTTTTTAACCGTCATCGACGAGTCGCATGTAACCGTGCCGCAGATAGGCGGCATGTACGCCGGCGACCGTTCGCGTAAAGACAACTTGGTCGAGTACGGATTCCGCCTGCCCTCCGCGGTCGACAACCGCCCGCTGAAGTTCGATGAGTTTGAAGAGCGTGTGGGGCAGGTTATCTATACGTCGGCGACACCGGGTGCCTACGAAAAAGAGCACAGCGGCAACAATGTGGTAGAGCAGATTATCCGCCCGACCGGCCTTATCGACCCCGAAATTATTGTCCGCCCTGTAACCGGTAATAAACTGGAAGGTTTAGCCTTCCAGAAAAGTCAGGTGCAGGACTTTTTGGAGGAGGCGGAAAAGGTAATCAAAAAAGGCATGCGGGTGATGGTTACCACTCTTACTAAAAAGATGGCCGAAGATTTGAGTGAGTATTTAAAAGAGCGCAAGATAAAAGCAGCCTACCTGCACAGCGATGTGGAAACACTTGAGCGTATCGAAACGCTGACCGACTTACGTAAAGGCACCTACGATGTGTTGGTGGGCGTTAACCTACTGCGCGAAGGTTTGGACCTGCCGGAGGTGGAGCTGGTGGCGATACTCGACGCCGACAAAGAAGGCTTTTTGCGCTCGGAGACCAGCTTGATACAAACCATCGGTCGTGCGGCGCGCAACGTGGGCGGCCGCGTTATTTTGTACGCCGACCACGAAACCGACTCGCTCAAAAAAGCAGTAAGCGAGACCAACCGCCGCCGTACTATACAAACCGCTTATAACACCAAGCACGGTATTACCCCGACGAGTATTAAAAAGGCAATTAAAGATATTACGCAGGAGTTGCGCAGCGAGCACAGCAAGGCGGTTGTCTCGATGCTCGAAATAGATAAAGAGTTGTATAAAAAGAATCCGAAAAAGTTTATTACTGCAAAGCGCAAAGAAATGGCCGAGGCCGTTAAAAATCTCGACTTCGAGGGTGCCGCCCTTATCCGCGACGAAATGTACGCCCTTAGCGGACAGGGGACAACTGCAAAGCGCACTAAAAAATAGGAGTACGATTACAGGAGTAGTATTGCGTGCGTGAGGCAGCACTAGGGAGGTTGTCATGGCGGAGAAAGGCGACGCCGCAGAGCTGCGAAAACAGGAGCAGCAAAGGCGCAACCAAGAGTTGTTTCGACAACAGCAGCCGCAACAGGCGCAGGGCGAGCAACTCCAGCAACGGCAACGGCGGGACCCAAAACCCGGCGACGACTAAGACGAAAGCCCCGGAGCAATTCGGGGCTTTTTCTTGATCCTCATGATATAGTGTCTTTCACTACCCCCTCGGAGTATCCGCGGGGCAATTGCCGTATATATGGAAGACTTTATACACATCAAAGGGGCAAAAACGCACAATCTTAAGAACATCGACCTTAAGATACCGCGCAATAAAATGGTCGTTTTTACAGGACTTTCCGGCAGCGGCAAGTCGTCTTTGGCGTTTGATACTATTTTTGCCGAAGGCCAGCGCCGCTACATAGAATCGCTTTCGGCCTATGCGCGCCAATTTTTACGGCAGATGCAAAAGCCCGATGTCGAGGAGATTACGGGCCTTTCGCCCGCCATATCTATCGATCAAAAGTCGCGCAGCAACAACCCGCGCTCAACAGTAGCGACGATTACCGAGATTTACGATTACCTGCGCATACTCTATGCGCGCGTGGGCAAGCCGCACTGCTTGGTCTGCGGGCGGGAGATAAAAAAGCACAGCAACGAAGAGATTATCCAAAGCGTGGTCGAGACGGTCAGTAGCCACGTGCCCAAGAAAACTAAAAAAGTAATGGGTGTTGATATCAGTGATGATGTAGTGCGTATTTATGCGCCGGTCGTGGTCGGCCGCAAGGGCGAGTACTACCAGCTGCTCTACGACCTTTTAGGTAAGGGGTTCGAAAAAGCAAAAGTCGACGGCAAGTTGGTAAGTCTGCGCGACCGGGTAGAGTTGAGCCGCCACAAAAAGCATGACATCGATGCCCTGGTGGATGAGATTTTAATATCTGAATTTCAGAGGGATAAAAAGCCGGCGCTTGAGCGTTTGAGCGAGGCGGTAGAGCGCGCGCTGGGCGAGGCCGACGGGCTGGTAAAAATAGAAGAGGCGGGTGCTGAGCGGATTATCTCGAGCAAGTTTATGTGCGCGTACGACGGATTTTCCTTCCCCGAGGTAGAGCCGCGCCTTTTTTCCTTTAACTCGCCGTACGGCGCCTGTCCGGCCTGCAACGGCCTTGGCACCAAGCATTTTTGGTCCGACGAGCCGTGCCCGGTCTGCGAGGGTAAGCGCCTGCGCCCGGAGGCGCTTAACGTATTTTTAGGCGATAAAGTAAATATTGTTGATATTACGACGCAGTCGATACAAGACGCGTACACTTTCTTTAGCAAGCTTGAGTTGAGCAAGAAGGACCAAGAAATCTCAAAGACGGTAATTAAAGAAATTTCAGCACGACTAAAGTTTATGCTCGATGTAGGGCTCGACTACCTTACGCTCGACCGGCGCGCCAATACGCTTAGCGGCGGCGAGGCGCAGCGTATCCGTTTGGCCTCGCAACTCGGCTCCGGCTTGGTGGGTGCGCTGTATGTGCTTGATGAGCCGACCATCGGCCTGCATCAGCGGGACAACGAGCGCCTGATAAAAACCCTGCTCAACCTGCGCGACTTGGGCAACACTATTATTGTCGTCGAGCACGATGAAGACACCATTTATGCGGGCGACTACCTGGTGGACATCGGGCCGGGTGCGGGCGTACACGGCGGCCATATCGTGGCCGAAGGTTGGCTGGAGAAGCTCCTAACCGCCAAAAAGAACGAGAGCGGCTCGGTGACACTCAGCTACTTGCGCGGCGAAAAGGCTATCGAGGTGCCGGAGACTCGCCGAGAGAAGGACAAGGGCGCTATAAAAATAAAAGGCGGCAAAGCCTTTAATATAAAAAACCTAACCGTCGACCTGCCACTTGGGCGGATGGTGGCTATTACCGGCGTGTCCGGCTCGGGCAAGTCGACTTTTTTGTACGAAATTTTGTACGAAAACTTGCGCGCCCGCTTTGATAAGGAGTACCGCAGCAATAAAACACACAACGCATCGAGTGTTACCGGCACCGAGCATGTCAGCCGCGCGATACTTATTGACCAAAGCCCCATCGGCCGCACGCCGCGCTCTAACCCCGCAACCTACACAGGGGCCTTTACCTTTATCCGTGACCTATTTGCCACGACGGGCGAGGCCCGTGCCCGTGGCTGGAAGGCCAATCGCTTTTCCTTTAACGTTAAGCAAGAGCGCGGCGGCGGCCGCTGCGAGGTGTGCGAAGGCAACGGCATGATAGCGGTCGAAATGCATTTTTTGCCCACCGTGTACGTTACCTGCGATGTCTGTAACGGCAAGCGTTTTATGAAGGAGACACTGGAAGTTAAATATAAAAAAAAGAGTATTTACGATGTGCTCAAAATGACGGTCGAGGAGGCGATACAATTCTTTAACGACATACCCGCCATTTATGACCGGCTTAAGACGTTAGAGGAAGTAGGCTTGGGCTATCTTGAGCTTGGCCAGAGCGCGACCACGCTTTCCGGCGGGGAGGCACAGCGCGTCAAAATTAGCAGCGAGCTGTACCGCCCGCATCTGCAAAAGACAATTTATCTGCTCGACGAGCCGACCGTGGGTCTGCACTACGAAGACGTGCGCAAACTGATCGACATACTTAACCGGCTGGTGGTCGCCGGTAATAGCGTAGTGCTCATTGAACACAATATGGATGTTATTAAGTCGGCCGACTATGTACTCGACTTTGGCCCCGAGGGCGGGGTAGGTGGCGGCAATCTTGTAGCCAAAGGCACACCGGAGGAGATAGCCAACAACAAACAGTCTCACACCGGCAAGTACTTAAAGCGGGTACTATGACGCTCGAGCAGTTTAAAAAAAGAATAGCTAAGATCCCCGACGGACCGGGGGTGTACTTCTTTTTGGGTAAAAACAAAAAAGTGCTCTATATAGGCAAAGCCACCAGCTTGCGCGACCGGACACGCAGTTACTTTGCTAAAGATCTTAATGTGGTGCGGTCGCCGCTTATCGTAAAGATGGTTGCCGACGCGGTTACGCTGGAGTGGCGGCAAACCGACTCGGTGCTTGAGGCGCTGATTTTAGAGGCGAGCCTTGTTAAAACGCACAAACCTAAAGCAAACACCGACTTAAAGGACGATAAGAGTTGGAATTATGTTGTGGTAACTCGCGAGGACTACCCGCGGGTGTTGGTGGTGCGCGGCAAAAATATAGAACAGGAGTTTCCTGCAAAAACGCGCGGGTACACGTTTGGCCCGTTCCCCCACGGACTGCAGTTGCAAGCCGCCATGAAACTTATCCGCAAAATTTTCCCTTACCGCGACAAATGTGTACCTAACTCGGGCAAGCGCTGTTTTAACGCGCAGCTGGGTTTGTGTCCGGGCGTATGCTCGGGCGAGATTACACAAGCCGAGTATCGCCGCATCGTGCGGCACATTGTGCTGTTATTCCAGGGAAAGAAAAAAGAGTTGCTACAAACGCTCGGGCGCGAGATGAAAGCCGCCGCAAAAGCCGAACAGTTTGAAGATGCAAAACGCTTGCGCGGGCAGCTGTTTGCGCTTACCCACATACAAGACATTTCGCTTATAAAAGACGAGTATCGTGCGTATGGTGCGGCGGGGCGCAGTATGCGTATTGAGGCATACGATGTAGCGCACTTGGGCGGTACATCAACAGTGGGCGTCATGACGGTAGTAGAGGACGGCGTCGCGAATAAAAACGAGTACCGGAAGTTTACTATCCGCACGGCCAAAGGAGGAGACGATACCGGCGCGTTGCGCGAGATACTCAGCCGCCGCCTTGGACATGATGAGTGGCCGTTGCCGAAACTTATTGCCGTGGACGGCTCTACTGCGCAAATAAGCGCCGCGGAAAAACTCCTGGCTTCTTTGGGTATACAGATACCGGTAGTCGGCGTGGTTAAAGACGAAAAGCATCGGCCGCGCGAAATACGGGGAAGCCGCGAGCATGTCGCCGGTCGCGAGCGCGACATACTCCTTGCCAACGCCGAGGCCCACCGCTTTGCTATAGGTTTTCATCGGAAACGTAGTCGTAAGGAAATGGGTTTATACTAGTGTCATGAGAACTGTGGTCGGGGTATTGCGTGGAGGCCCCAGCAATGAGTACGAAGTCTCGCTTAAAACAGGCGCGAGCGTTTTGCAGCACTTGGATAAGGAAAAATATGAGCCGCGCGATATATTTATCTCGCGCGACGGCGAGTGGCACCTGCACGGCGTTGCTATGCACCCCGAGCGTGCGTTGCGCGGGGTAGATGTGGCCTTTAATGCTATGCACGGCGAGTACGGTGAGGACGGCACGGTGCAGCGCCTACTCGATTCGTTGGCCGTGCCGTACACCGGCTCGGGTACGCACTCCTCCGGCCTTGCCTTTAACAAACATCGTACACGCGAGGCGGTGGTGCCGCTTGGTATAAAAATCGCCCACGGCAGAGTGGTGGAAAGCGGCCGCAGTGTCACAGAGTTGGCGCACGAACTCTTTCGCACCTTTCCGCACCCCGCTATCGTTAAACCGGTTACCGGAGGCTCCTCGGTGGGTACATCGGTTGCGCACAATTTCCACGGCTTAGAGTGGGCGCTTGAGCGCGCGTTTGCCGTGTCGCCTAAGGTGCTTGTGGAAGAGTTTATAAAAGGCCGCGAGGCGACCGTGGGCGTACTCGACGATTTTAGAGGTGAGCGCACCTATGCGCTGATGCCGGTAGAAATCGTGCCGCCGCCCACCTCGAGTTTTTTCGACTACGATGCCAAATACAGCGGACACACCTTGGAACGCGTGCCGGGGCACTTTACCGACCAAGAAAAGCAGTTGCTTGCCAATGCCGCTCGCGCGGTACACGAAGGGCTTGGCCTCGCACATTACTCGCGTTCGGACTTTATTGTGAGTCCGCGTGGGATCTACTTTTTAGAGGTTAATACACTCCCTGGCTTAACTTCAGAGTCGCTCTTGCCCAAAGCGCTTGCAGCTGGCGGTTCGAGCCTCTCGCATTTTCTTGACCATGTGATAACGTTGGCCCGACGCCATGGCTAAACTCAAAGATAAAAAATGCGTCCCGTGCGAGGGTGGAGTAGACCCGCTTAATCCCGATCAAACAGAGGAACTAATGAAAGAGTTGAGCGAAGAGTGGATGCTGATAGACCAGCATCGTATGCTGGCGCGTACCTTTACCTTTAAAGACTTTAAGCAAGCGCTCGCGTTTGCCAACAAGGTCGGCGCCATTGCCGAGGAGGAGCAACACCACCCCGACATGACCGTGGGCTACGGCAACATGGGTGTGGAGCTTACTACCCATGCCATAGGCGGACTTTCGATAAACGACTTCATTGTTGCCGCCAAGATAGACGAAATCACAAAATAATCGTATTCTGTGCTGGTAGCGTTTAGTTTTTGTACCTCGCTTGGGCCCATAGCTCATTTGGTAGAGCGCCTCATTTGCAATGAGGAGGTGACCGGTTCGATCCCGGTTGGGTCCACAAAGCACCTTTAGCTCAGTTGGTTAGAGCGCGCCACTCACACTGGCGAGGTCGGGAGTTCGAGCCTCTCAAGGTGCACAAAAAGCTTTTTGCTGATATATTTTAGTGCGTTCGTCAATCGGGATGTCGTATAGTGGTATTATGCACGCTTCGGGTGCGTGAAACCAGAGTTCGATTCTCTGCATCCCGACCAACTTCGTCTTTGCTTATGCTTAGGCGAAACAGGGCCTGTAGTTAAGTGGTAAAACGCTGCATTCGCATTGCAGAGGCGCGAGTTCGATTCTCGCCAGGTCCACTTGTTAGTATCCTTCGCGCTCGCTAGGGCCCATGTGCCGGCGGAATACGCGGTAGAGATAAAAGTTATACGCCAGCACAATAGGCAATAAGGGCGCAATGCCGTACAGCATAAACTGCAGTGTTTTTTCCGACGCGGCGGCGGCTTGTATCGTGAGCATCGGCGGTATCAGGTACGGGTAGACGCCCACCAACATGCCGGCCATCGCAAGCACAAAAATAATCATGCACAGCGTGTGCAAGTGTTCGCGATGCCGTTTGCGCAACAAGTCGTAACACAGCAACAGTGATACCAGCCCGATAGCGCCTGCAATAGCAAACAGCAAGTAGTTTGCCGGCGCTGTCGACCAACGCGAGAGGAATACATACTGCATTTGCGGGAGCATGAGTGTGGCGGTTAAAAATGCGACAAAGGTAACTCCCGCGGCCACCAGTACATGTGCAAAGCTATTACCGGCCATTTCGTGCGAGGTCTTTTTTATCAAGTAGGCATAGCCCACTACCGCGTAGCTAAACGCCACGCCCACCGTAATAAATAAGGTAAGCGGCGTAACCCAGTCGAATGCGCCGCCCGCAAATTGCCCGTCTACTATCGTAATACCGCCTAAGAGTCCGCCGAGCGCGGTGCCTTGCCCTACAATTGCCATAAGGCTCCCGACACCAAACATCAGACTCCATATTTTTTTATTGTGCGCCAGTGTGTGAAATTCGAAGGAGGCGGCGCGCAAAATAAGTCCAAACAATAAAAGCATGACCGGTATGTAGAGCGCGTTGAGGATAATCGAGTACGCCAAAGGGAAAGCGCCGAACAGCGTACCGGCGGCGATAACCAACCATGTTTCATTGGCGTCCCAAATGGGTCCGACGGTCTGCATCATGAGAGACTCCTCCGACTCTTTTTTAGGCAGGAGCGACAAGAGCCCCAGCCCCAAGTCGGCGCCGTCGAGCAAAATATACAGGGCTATCTGCAGACACAAAATACCGAACCAAATGGTAGGGAGGTCTATCATACGGGGGTTGTCAGGTCGGGGCCTTTTTTAACAATCCGGTACGTAAAGTAGATAAACAGCGCGCCGAATATGAGGTACAGCAGTGTAAAGATGATAGTGGTAGCGGCAACGGTAACCACGTTGAGGTTGCTTGAAAGCCCTTCGCTGGTGCGCATAAGGTTGTATACCACCCATGGTTGGCGTCCTATTTCGCGCACCATCCAGCCGGCTTCGGTTGCGATAAACCCAAGCGGCAAGGCCAGCACCCACAACCACCAAAAGACTCTGTGTTTGTCTATTTTGGCAAGCGTTAAGCGCCCCTTGCCCCAGTACCATGCGCCTGCAAACATGAGCAGCAACAGCACGACCCCGATACCGACCATTAACCGGAAAGAGTAAAACACGATAGTCGCTTCGAGTGTGGTGGGGCGGTCGGCGGCGGGGAAGCTATTGAGCCCGCGTACCACGCCGTCTTGCGGTACGGTGGTGATAAACGAAAGTCCGCCCGGTATGGCAAGCGCAAAGGAGTTGCGGCCGCCCTCTGCGGCCGGCCATGCAAACAAGTTAAGCGCCGCGCCGGTGCCCGGCGCGTTGGTGTCCCAGTGCAACTCGGTGGCGGCAAGTTTTGCGGGTTGGTACTTGGCCACCGTTTCGCCGCTTACGTGGCCGATGCCGAGCTGTATCGGCACGATAATAATCGCCAGTGCGACGCAGTATTTAAACGCAGTAAGAAAAAACTCCCGTTGCGCGGTGTCGCGGGTGCCGAACAATAGCACCATCGCGCAAATGCCGGTCATCATAAACAGCGTACTTTCAATGCACGCGACCCACATGTGCAAAAAGGACACTATGGTGCCGGGGTTAAATATCGCCGCCATATAGTCGGAGACGATAAGCTTGCTCCCTTCGACCACGACCCCGACGGGTATCTGCATCCACGAGTTGGCGGCCATAATCCAAAACGCCGACAGCGTTGCGCCGACAAATATCATCGCGTTGGCAAACAAGTGCGCGCCGCGGCCCACCTTGTTCCACCCGAAGACAAAAATACCCAAAAACGCGGCCTCGAGGGCAAACGCAACCGTAGACTCGAAGCCCAGTATGTTGCCGAAGAAGTCGCCGGTGGCCGCGCTAAAGGCGGCCCAGTTGGTGCCGAATTCAAACTGGAGCGGTATGCCGCTCGCGGTGCCCATAGCAAAGGTAAGTATAAAAATTTTGGTCCAGAAGCGTAGTTGTCGGTAGTACGACTCGTTGCCGGTGTATAACCACGCCACTTCCATAACCAGCATGTACAGCGAAAGCCCGATAGACATAATCGGCCAGAGGATATGAAATGCCGCGGTGTCGCCAAACTGCAGGCGCGAAAAAGTAAGGACGTCCATGCGTTAGACAAATGATATCATGAGGGCACATGCCGCTTCTTTTTAATGCCTTAGCGCTTGCGGCGGTATGCGCGACCGGCGCGATGCATTGGTTTGGGATTATCGACTCGTTGTACTGGACCTATGATTGGTGGGACGTGCCGACGCATATGCTCGGCGGGCTTACTATCGGACTGTGGGTGGGGGCTGTTGCCTCGCGCGCACAGCTGCCGCCGATACGGACCCTACTGTACATGGTCGGCCTGACCCTTGCGGTAGGCGGCGCATGGGAAGCTTGGGAAAGTATAGAAGGGTTAAGTGGCGGATTTGCCGACTCGGTTATGGATCTTGGTAACGACAGCATTGGCGCGTTTGTCGCGTGGATGTTGTACGCGGCCTTTTTTAGAGTACGTTGATCGTGCCAGTAGCGCTGGTGTGGTTTGATGCGCTGGCCGAAAGATTGGCTGCCGCATCAAGCGTGCCGCGTACCGAGGCAAGGAAGGGGACCATAGTCGCCTGTACGTGCGCCTCTTGCGCGGTCGAAGCCTCGGTTATAGCAGAAGCGTGCTGTGCAAGCTGCGCCTGGAAGCGCGCCGCAACATCGGCCGCAACATCAGCTTTGCCTGATACTTGGAGCTTGCTTATACGCTCGGCAATATCTTGCGCATGGGCGTCAAAGTTTGCCATAATCTTGGCCTGCACATCAGCATCGAGCTTGCCTTCTACGGCAAGTTTTTGTGCCTCGTCGAGGCGCGCCGACACTACAGCGATGTCCCAGTTAGCCTTTGCTTCGTCGCCGGCAGTAAAGGCCCCCCGGATACTTTCGTTAACTGAGGTTTTAAAACCCCACAACGCGTCGCCCGGGAGCGAGTTATTGGCTGCTACGGAAACGCCGCCGCCGAGCGCAGCCGCGACCATAAGTGCTATTGCGATAAAAGGCATACGTTATTTTTTATATAGCGAATAATCCGCACAACCGTTATGACGGCTCCATCTCAGCCGTATTACACAGATACCTTAGTATATCTGTAAAAAGCATGAAGGGGGAATTTTTTGTACAGCTGTGTTAAAATGGCTCTATCAATGGAGAAAGAGCTGCATATATCGCTCGCGGCCGAGCGGGTAGGTACCCTGTTTGGTCTGCCCATAAACAATGCGCTCATAACCGCCTGGGTGGTCATGAGTATCCTTATATTGCTTGGTTTTTTGGTACGCCGCAGGCTGTCGCTAGTCCCCGGTAAGCTCCAAAACGCGTTTGAAATGCTTATCGAGTACGTGCTGGGCATTATGGAGCAGACGTTGGGCACTCGTGCGCTGGCGTTGCGGTACTTTCCGTTTATCGCGACGATATTCCTTTTTATCCTCGCCGCAAACATGCTTAACTTCCTGCCTATCTTCGGCACGTTCGGTATCCATCACGGCGAGGAGTTTATACCGCTCTTTCGCGGCGTCAACGCCGACCTAAACGTAACGCTCGCGCTCGCGATTATCGCGTTTGTAGTTATCGAGCTCTCCGGCATCTTTACGCTCGGCGTATTGAAGTACGGCTCTAAATTTGTTAACTTTACAGGAGGCGCGATGGGGTTTATCGTCGGGCTTCTCGAGCTTATCGGGAACTTGGCGCGCCTTATCTCGTTTTCCTTCAGGCTCTTCGGGGCCATTTTTGCGGGAGAGGTGCTGCTGATGGTTATTGGGACCTTCGTGCCGTACTTCCTGCCGGTGCCGCTTATGGCCTTTGAGGCCTTTATCGGGATTCTGCAGGCGGGTATCTTCGCGATCCTTACCATGGCGTTCATTAAGCTCGCTATCGAGGATCACGGCGTGATGGGCTCTGCACATTAGTATCAATTATTTAGTAGCAATATATTTATGGACATAGAAGTAGCAAAAATTCTGGGCATGGCGTTGGTGGTGGGTTTGGGTGTTATCGGCCCGGGCATCGGTCTTGGTATCTTGGTGTCGAAGGCGCTCGAGGCTATCGGCCGCAATCCGGAGGCCGCGGGGCAGATCCAGACCACGATGTATATCGGCATCGCCGTTACCGACGTGCTCGCTATCTTTGCGGTGGTTATCGGCTTCATCATTAAGTTTACCTAACACGTTCCATGGAATCGGTCCTCTCGACATTCGGCGTAGACTGGCGGCTCCTCATCATTAACGCCGTCAACTTCGGCGCGCTTATGCTGGCGCTGTGGTACTTCCTGTACGGGCCGGTGACGCGAGTGCTCGAAGAGCGCCGACAAAAAGTTGCACAGGGCGTTGCCGCAGCGCAGGCCGCCGAGCTAAAACTCTCTGAGATAGAGGGCTCCCGCCAAGAAATCTTGAGTGTTGCAGGCAAGGAAGCCGACGGCATCGTGGCCGAGGCCCGTGCTGCCGCGCTTGAAAAAGAGCGCCAAATTCTTGCGCACGGCGAGAGTGCCGCAAACACCATGATTAAAGACGCCGAGGCGCAGGCGAGCGAGCTTAAAACCCGCGCGATAGAAGAAAGCAAGCAAGAGGTCGCCAAACTTATCGTCCTTGGTATGGAAAAGGCGATGAGCAAATAACTATATGATCGCTACCGACTATGCCAAAGCGTTATATCAACTGGGCGGCGACGCCAAACACCTTACCGGTTTGCGCGAGGTACTGAAACGCCGCGGACACGAAACACTGCTCCCGCAGATTTACGCCGAGTATAAAAAACTGGTATTGGGGGCGGAGCGGTTGGCAGAACATAAAAAGATAACCCCCGAACGGGAACGCACGCGGATGTTGCTCGAACTGTATAACACACTGACCCATGTCTAACTTCATCGAACAATTTAAAAAAGAGATAGAAGGCTTTAAACCTTCGGCACGCCCTAAAAACACCGGTGTGGTATTGCGTGTGGGCGACGGCGTTGCAGAAATAGAAGGTTTGGAGGGCGCCGGTATGTCGGAGATGGTGCGTTTTGACACGAGCCACGGCAAGGCGCTTAAGGACGCCGTCGGCGTGGGGGAGGTGTACGGCCTTATTTTGAACTTAGAAGAGGAGTCGGTGCGCGCGATTATCCTCGGCGACCCGGGTGCGATTGCGGAAGGGATGACCGTCGTACCGACGGGACAAGTGCTTTCTATCCCCGTGGGCGAAGCGTTGCTCGGCCGCGTAGTCTCGCCGCTCGGTGTACCTTTGGACGCGCAGGGCACCATTAAGTCGACCCAAAACAATCCTATTGAGCGCGAGGCCTACGGCGTGATGGCGCGCCAGAGCGTCAACCAGCCTTTGCACACCGGCATTAAAGCTATCGACTCTATGATCCCGATAGGCCGCGGCCAGCGCGAGCTTATTATCGGCGACCGCTACACGGGCAAAACCACCGTTGCTATCGACACGATACTTAACCAAAAAGCCGAGCCCGCAGAATCGCGTCCTATTTGCATTTACGTTTCTATCGGTCAAAAGGAAAGCAAGACCGCGCGCCTCGTTGCTCAGCTAAAAGAGGCAGGTGCCATGGAGTACACGATTGTCGTCGACGCGGGCGCCTCGGCGCCGGCCGCGATGCAGTACCTTGCCCCATTTGCGGGCGCCGCTATCGGCGAGTACTTTATGGACTCCGGCCGCGACGCACTTATTATTTACGACGATTTGTCTAAACACGCGGTGGCATACCGCCAACTCTCGCTCTTGCTGCGCCGCCCGCCGGGCCGCGAGGCATATCCCGGCGACGTGTTTTACCTGCACTCACGCTTGCTTGAGCGCGCGGCAAAGCTCAGTAAAGAAAAAGGCGGAGGCTCGTTGACCGCACTCCCTATTATCGAGACGCAGGAAGGCGACGTATCCGGTTATATCCCCACCAACGTCATCTCTATTACCGACGGACAGATATTCCTCGAGACCGACCTGTTTAACAAAGGCATGCGCCCCGCTATCAACGCCGGCATCTCGGTGTCGCGCGTCGGCTCTTCGGCACAAACTAAGGCGATGAAAAAAGTGTCCGGCCGCATCAAGCTCGAGCTTGCCCAGTTCCGCGAACTCGAAGCGTTTATGCAATTTGCGCAGGACCTCGACCCGGAAACTAAGCGTCTTATCGACAACGGTCAGCGTATGATGGCGATTCTCCGTCAGAAAAACGGTCAGCCGCTCGCGTTCCAGCGCCAAGCGGTGATTATCTATGCCGCGGTCAACGGATACCTCTCTAAAGTCGCGGTCGACCGCGTGCCGGAGTACGAGGAAAAACTGATGAGCTACCTCGACGCGCATGCGCCGGCAGTGCTGGCAAGTATCGAGCGCGCTCGCGAGATGGCCTCGCAGACCGAGGAGGAGCTTAAGACGCAATTGGCCAAGTTTATGGAGACGCATCCGGACCTCTTTAACTAATATGGCTGGACTTAAAGCAATAAAAAGCAACATAGGCGCGATGAAAAAGTCGCAGACAGTCACCAAGGCCATGGAGGCCGTGTCGGCCGCCAAAATGCGCAAAGCGCAGCAGACTGCACTTAAAGGCCGCGCCTACGCCCGCGCGTCGGCGGCGGTGCTTGCCCGTGTGGCGGGCAGCCGCGATCTTTTGAGCCACCCGCTCGCAACCGTGCGCCCTGTACGCAAAGCGTTGTACGTGGTTATTACCAGCGACAAGGGTCTTGCGGGCGCGCTTAACTCCGGCGTCTTGCGCGCAACTACCGCCGATATTGCTAAAGGCGGGTTGGGGCAAGACAGCGTGCAGATAATCGCCGTCGGCCGCAAAGCGCAGGACTTTTTTGCCAACCGCGGATACGAAGTAGTGCGCTACTACCCGAACAATGCCGCGGTCACCGCAACCGAGATGCGCCTGATAGTCGACGAAGCGGCCGCCCACTTTATAGGGGGCGTTGATGTGGTAAAAGTCGCATACCAAAACTTCGTTTCTACGTTTGAGCAGCGGCCGACCTTGCGCACGGTCTTTCCGCTCTCGCTCGAAGCGCTGCAGCAGGTGGTGGGCGACATTGTGCCGGCGCGCGGAGCTTTTGCAGAGCAAAGCAACAAGCTCGCGTCGCATCAGCCGTCTACCTACACGCTCGAACCGGGGGAAACCACGGTGCTTACCGCCGTGTTGCCGATGCTCGCGGGTGTTATCGTGTATCACGCGCTTTTGGAGTCGCAAGCATCTGAACATAGTGCGCGCATGGTCGCGATGAAGGGCGCTACCGACAAGGCGGGGGAGCGCCAGCATGCATTGACGCTGCAGTACAATAAGGCGCGCCAAGCGTCGATTACCCGCGAAGTCAGCGAAATTACCGGCGGTATGGAAGCCATGGCCAACTAATATTTATTTATGCAAAAAGGAAAAATAGTACAAATCATCGGTCCGGTCGTCGACGTCTACTTTGAGGGCACTTTGCCGCCGCTACGCAACGCGCTTACCGTTGCCCACGGCGACAAAACAGTAACGCTCGAGGTTGCACAACATGTAGGCCTGGGCCGCGCACGCGCTATTGCCTTGCAGGACACCTCCGGTCTTACCCGCGGCGCCGAGGTACAGGACACCGGTGCGGCAGTACAAATGCCCGTGGGGGAGAAAGTGCTTGGCCGCTTGTTTAACGTGGTAGGTACGCCTATCGACGGCAAAGACGCTCCGCAAGGCGCACCGACCCTCCCTATCCATCGCGCAGCGCCGCCGTTTTCTGAACAGGCAACTAAAGCAGAAGTGTTTGAGACCGGTATTAAGTCCATCGACCTGTTGGCACCGTTTATCCGCGGCGGCAAAGTAGGGCTCTTCGGCGGCGCGGGCGTAGGCAAAACGGTGCTCATGCAGGAGCTTATACACAATGTCGCCAAGGCGCACAGCGGCTACTCGGTGTTTGCCGGCGTCGGCGAGCGCGTGCGCGAGGGCAACGACCTCTACCACGAGATGAAGGAGTCCGGCGTTATCGACAAGCTGGCGATGGTCTTCGGACAAATGAACGAGGTACCGGGCGCCCGCGCCCGCGTCGGCCTGTCGGGCCTTACGATGGCCGAGTACTTCCGCGACGAGATGGGCAAGGACGTACTCTTTTTTATGGACAACGTCTTCCGTTTCGTGCAGGCGGGCGCCGAAGTGTCCTCACTCCTCGGCCGCGTGCCCTCCGCGGTGGGGTACCAGCCCACCTTGGCCGAAGAGATGGGCCAGCTGCAAGAGCGCATTACCTCGACCAAAAAAGGTTCTATCACTTCGGTGCAGGCTATTTATGTGCCGGCCGACGACCTAACCGACCCCGCACCGGCTACTACCTTTACCCACCTTGACTCGACCATCGTGCTTAGCCGCGCCCTTACCGCTATCGGTATTTACCCTGCCGTGGAGCCGCTCGAAAGTAACTCCACCGCGCTCGCGCCCGAGATTGTCGGCGAGGAGCACTACCGCGTCGCGCTTGAGGTTAAGCGCGTACTACAACGCTACAAAGACTTGCAGGACATCATCGCCATCTTGGGTATCGAAGAGCTTTCGGACGAAGACAAGCAGTTGGTGTACCGCGCGCGCAAAATACAGCGTTTCCTGTCCCAACCGGTGCACGTGGCGGAAGTCTTTTCCGGCATTAAGGGCCAGTATGTGCCGGTTGAAGAGACGGTGCGCTCGTTTAAAGAAATTTTGGAAGGTAAGCACGATGATAAGCCGGAGAGCGCCTTTTATATGAAAGGCGGCATCGATACGGTAAAGGCCGAATAAGTATGCATATCGTAATCGCAAAAGTAGATGAGGTCCTGTTTGAGGGCGAGGCTCATCGCATGACCGTGCCCGGCGCCGAGGGGGAGATGACTTTGCTCGGCGAACACATGCCGCTTATTTCAACCTTGAAAGAAGGGGACATCCGCGTGTACGTGTCTAAAGACGGCGAACCGCAAACATTTCACGTAACCGGCGGCGTGCTGGAGGTGCGCCACGACGGCGCAACGGTGATTTTGTAAGGGTGGACCCGACCGGGATCGAACCGGTTACCTCTTCCATGCCATGGAAGCGCTCTACCAAGTGAGCTACGGGCCCTTGCAAATAGCATCATACAGAATTTTTAATGTATTGAAAACAGTGTACGATACTTGCAGATGAGCTAAAGAGGGGAGGAAGTGATGCCTTATGCATTAGTATTGCTGACTTTTATCCTGTTGTGGGCACATCCCGCCCATGGACAAGAAGACGCAGTGCCGTGTCCTGCACAAACAGCCGCCTTTACTAGGGCGTATGGCACCCTGCTCGATATTTTGAGGCCCGCAGGCGTGAGCCTAGTCGACCCAAAAGTGTTAGCTGTCGCCGCGCTTGCCAACGACGCTCGTGCCGACTTAACCGATTGCCTCGACGCAATCGACGCCGCCCGTATCGCTGCGTGGCCGCAGCGCCTTGAGGCAACGGCAATGCCGGTAAAGTAATAAAAACGGCCCCGCGCAATACGCGGGGCTATTTTTTTTGCTATATACTTTATATATGCTCGAGCTCGCGGCTCTTTTGTTATATTGCGTGCAATGGTTAGGCGTCGTACTCGGCGTCGGCGCCGAGGTCGTGCTGTTGGTGTCGCATCTTATCTCGCTCCACGAGCACCGGCCGCAATGGTTTGCCAGTATCCCCGCGGTGCGCGCGGCGCAATTTATCGGTCTTGCGCTTATGGTGCTGTCCGGCGCGGGTGCAACCGCCTTTCATTTTATTATCGGTCAGCAGGAATTACTGTTGCTGCCCGTATTTGCATTTAAATGGGTGCTCATTGTGGCTCTTGTGGTTGCCTACCTGCTCGAAAAGCATGTGATACGCGGACACGCCGCTCTCGAAGGTTTTACCGGCGCCACATGGCTTGCTTTGTTTATGGTACATAGTGCCGCGCCCATAGCGCCATGGGCGATACTCGGCATGTTTTATGCGGCATGGTTGGCGGTCTTTGGTTTAGGGTGGGGGATGTTTGTACTGTTGATGAAGCGGACCAACACTGCCGCAATTAAAATTGTTGTACCGGTTGTTGTTAAGGCTGCACCGGCACCGGTAGTTGCGGCTAGACCCGCACCGGTTGTGCCGCCGCCGGTTATCAAACCCGTACCCGCACCGGTGGTAGTGGCGGCACCTCCTCCCACTCCGCCAAAACCGGTAGCGCCACCACCTCCTGTGCCAGTTGCCAAACCCGTACCGCCACCCCCGCCTCCACCTAAACCGATAGTCTCCGTAGCGCCACCACTTGCCCCGCTTAACCCCGCCAACCTGCCGGTGGTCGAGCATCTAGAGCTCACGGCACCGCATACCGTAGTGGCACCGCAAGAGCCGGTATATGTGCCGGACTACAATCATTTGCCCGGGTTGCGGATTATGCCACAGCGGCACGAAGACTTGCATCTGCACAACCGCGCGCCGGTGGTGCAACCCTCGTTCTAAACTTATGCGTTTTTTCTCCGACCACATGCCAAAAAAAATAGTTGTACTGCTTGGGCACCCCGACACGGGCCCTACGCGCACCGGCAATATGGCGCTGCTCTATGAAACCGCTGCACGCAAGGCTGGCCACGAAGTAAAGCGTTTTAACTTGGCCGACATGCGCTTTGACCCGATTTTGCACAAAGGCTACAAAGTTATCCAAGAGTGCGAACCGGACATTAAAGCATTTCAAGAAGCGGTCACATGGTGCGACCACTTGGTCGTGCTGTACCCCAACTGGTGGTGCACCATGCCCGCTTTGCTTAAGGGGTTGTTTGACCGTGCGTGGTTGCCGGGGGTCGCGTTTCGGATGCGCAAAGACTGGTTTGGGCGCAACATCGGCGGGTGGCATAAGTTATTAAAAGGCAAAACCGCGCGTGTCATAAACCTTTCTGGTACGCATCCGTGGGCGATATGGGGATTTTTCGGCGACTACACCAACGAAATACGGCGGGGGATACTGTGGTTTGCCGGATTTAAAGTACGCGCATCTTTGTTCGGCCCGTCCGAAACTGCGCCGGAGTGGAAGTTAAACGAATGGCGCCGTAAAGTAATCCGTTTGGGAACATTGGGTGAGTAGTGTATAGTCCTTTCGTATGGGTTTATCTATAGGTATCGTAGGGCTTCCGAACGTCGGTAAGTCCACTCTTTTTAATGCACTGACCAAAAAGTCGGTGCTTGTCGCTAATTATCCGTTTGCGACCATCGACCCCTCGGTCGGGGTCGTGGCCGTGCCCGACGAGCGTCGCGAGAAGCTGGCGCAGTTTAGCGAGTCTGAAAAAGATATCCCCGCGGCTATAGAGTTTGTGGACATCGCCGGGTTGGTCAAGGGCGCAGCCGAAGGGGAGGGCTTGGGCAACCAGTTCCTTTCCCATATCCGCGAGGTAGACGCTATCGCCCACGTGGTGCGTATTTTTGACAATCCTAACGTCGTGAGCACCCAAGAGCAGATAGACCCGCTTGCCGACATCGAGCTTATTAACACCGAGCTCGCGCTCTCCGACATCGAAACCAAAGACAAAACACGCCAGCTGGCCAACAAGCCCATGCTGTATGTGCTTAATAAAGAAGCCGGCGGCCACAACTTGGACGAGATGGCCGACGGCCGCTGGGACCGCCTAATGGAATTTTTTGAAAAGACGGGCGCTCAATATGTAGTGGTAGATGCACATGTCGAGGGCGAGCTTAAAGACTTGCACCAAGACGACAAACAGCAGTTCCGCCAAGAGTACGGCGTGTTTGACGACGGGGTTAATAATCTTATCCGTGCCGGCTACGACCTACTTGGCCTTATGAGCTACTTTACAACCGGCAAGGACGAGACGCGCGCGTGGACTATTACAAAAGGCTCTACTGCCCCCGAGGCCGGCGCGGCTATACACACCGACTTTAAAGACAAATTTATCCGCGCCGAGGTTATCAATTGGCAGACGCTTATAACCGCCGGTTCCCGCGCTGCAGCTCGCGAAAAAGGCCAGATTAGGACAGAAGGAAAAGAGTATATTGTCCAGGACGGCGATGTGATAGAATTTCTGCATGGATAAACCCAAAGCAACGCCTAAGGACTTCTTCCTGTGGGCCGGTGCGATGCTCGCTTTATACGTAGGCACGTTTTCGTTTGTGGGGCTTTTGTTCGACTACATTAACTACGTTTTTAAGGACCAAGCGCTGCAGTACTACTACGACCCGTACCAAGGCTCTATCAGCTACGAAATGGCGAGCCTTATCGTGCTTGCGCCGGTACTCCTTATATTGATGCGGATTATCCGCAACAACATACAAAAGGACCCGACGCGCAGCGAAGTGTGGGTACGCCGCTGGGCCCTGTTCCTTACGCTGTTTGTCGCGGGGGCAACTATTGTTGTTGACCTTATTGTGCTTATTAACACCTTTCTGCAGGGCGAAGAGCTTTCCGCACGCTTTTTGCTTAAAGTCCTAGTAGTGCTGCTGGTGGCAAGTGCCGGCTTTATGCACTTTATGGCCGACCTATGGGGCTACTGGGAGAAGAAGCCGCAATACGCGCGCATGGTGTCGTGGGCGGTAGGCTTGCTTATCGTACTCACTATCGCCGCGGGGTTTGTCATCATTGGCTCGCCGGCTAGCCAGCGCCAACTGCGTCTTGACCAGCAGCGCATCAGCGACCTGCAGTCTTTACAGTCGCAGATTGTCTACTATTGGCAGCAAAAGGAGTCTTTGCCGGCGCAACTAAGCGACCTCAACGACTCATTGTCGTACTACACGATACCGTTTGACCCCGAAACCAAGGAGGCGTATGTCTACAAGCGATACAGCCCGCTTGACTTTAGCTTGTGCGCAACCTTCGGCACCGCAGGCCCAGGCGACCAGTACGGCCGCCCGGTGACGATGCCGGCACTGTACGGTGGCGTCAGCGACAAATGGGAGCACGCGGCAGGAGAAACCTGCTTTGACCGCAGTATCGACCCCGAGCTCTACCCTCCGAACCCAAAAGGCGTTAAATAATCGAACACAAAAATCCCCGCTCTAACCAACCTGCCCGTCGGCAGGCGGGGCGGGGATTTTTGTGTTATTTTAAAGCGCAATGGCCGACCAGTACGATCATCGGAGTATAGAAAAAAAATGGCAGGAAAAGTGGAAAGAGTCCAAAGCTTTTGCCGCTACCGACGACTCTGCCAAACCTAAAACCTACGTGCTCGATATGTTTCCGTACCCTTCGGGCGAGGGGCTCCATGTAGGGCACCCTAAGGGCTACATAGCGACCGATATCTACAGCCGCCATATGCGCATGCGCGGACACAACGTGCTGCACCCCATGGGGTGGGACGCCTTTGGCCTACCCGCCGAAAATTATGCCATCAAAAACAAAATCCACCCCCGCGTAGCGGTCGAGCAAAATATCGCCAACTTTAAGCAGCAGCTTGCCGACATCGGCTTTGACTACGACTGGTCGCGTGAGATTAATACCACCGACCCGGCGTACTACAAGTGGACGCAATGGATTTTTTTGCAGATGTTTAAAAAGGGTTTGGCCTACCAGAGCAGTGAGCCTATCAATTGGTGTCCCTCGTGCATGACGGGGCTTGCTAACGAGGACTTGGACGGCGACGTGTGCGAGCGTTGCGGTACCAAGGTAGAAAAAAAGCGCCTGCCGCAGTGGGTGCTTAAAATTACAGCCTATGCCGACCGTATGTTGGAAGACTTGGGGGGCCTGCAATGGCCCGAGTATATAAAGGAAGCTCAGCGCAACTGGATAGGCCGCTCGGAAGGTGCCCTTCTGAAATTTCAAATAACAAATAACAAATCACAAATAGAAGTGTTTACGACGCGACCGGATACGCTGTTTGGAGCCACATATATCGTGTTGGCCCCCGAACATCCGCTGGTTGAAGAATTTGGCAATGCCGAGGTTAAAAAATATGTAGCGAAAGCGCAAAGCAAAACCGAGATAGAGCGTGGGGCGGCTAAAGAAAAGACCGGCGTCGAGCTTAAAGGCGTCAAAGCCATCAATCCCGCGACGAAAGAAGAAATTCCGGTGTTTGTCGCCGACTATGTGTTGTGGGGCTACGGCACCGGCGCAATTATGGCTGTGCCCGCGCACGACGAGCGCGACTACGAGTTTGCAAATAAATTTAAATTACCTATCAGACAGGTCATCGAGCCTACCTACGAACAAACCACTGAACCCGGAAAGATAAAAAAAGGGGAGCCTTTTGACCATCGCGAGGCGATAATTGCGATAGTAAAGCATTGGGCCGAAGACAAATATATTGCGCTTAAGTGGAAAAAAGTGGCGTGGGGGACTTTTATAACCGGCGGCATAGAAAAAGGGCAAACTCCCGAAATCGCGGCACGCGCAGAGCTTGAGGAAGAGGTTGGCTATACCGATGCGGAGTTTATAAAGGACTTCGGCATTGTCCACGGCAAGTTTTATCACGTGCCAAAAAAAACTAACCGTAATGCCCATGCGCATGTTGTGTATTTCGAGCTCCGGAGCGATGCGCGTAAGCCGGTCGCGGCCGAAGAAGAATCTATACATGAGATGCTTTGGCTCACGGCTGAAGAGCTTAAAAAATTCTTGACTCCCGATACGCATCAGCATGGTCTGCGTTGGCTCTTGGGCACGCAGAGCATCTATACCGGCAACGGGACGCTTGCTAATTCAGGGCAATTTGACCGCTTGGAGAGCGAGGAAGCCAAGAAAAAAATAACCGAGTTTGTCGGCGGCAAGATGACCACTACCTACAAACTAAAAGACTGGGTGTTTAGCCGCCAGCGCTACTGGGGCGAGCCTATCCCGATTATCCATTGTCCTACAGACGGCGCCGTTGCCGTGCCCGAAAAGGATTTGCCCGTGCTGTTGCCGGAAGTTACCTCTTATGAGCCCTCGGGCACGGGCGAGTCGCCTTTGGCGAATATACAGGAGTGGGTTAACACGACCTGCCCTACCTGCGGCGGCCCCGCCAAGCGCGAGACAAACACCATGCCGCAGTGGGCGGGGAGTAGCTGGTATTATCTGCGTTTTATGGACCCGCATAACGACACTGCGTTGGTGGATCCGAAGAAAGAAAAGTATTGGGCGCCGGTTGATGTATATGTGGGCGGCGACCACGCGGTGCGGCACTTAATCTATGCCCGCTTTTGGCACAAATTTCTCTACGATATCGGGGCGGTAAGCACCACCGAGCCTTTTGCCCGGTTGGAGTTTTTGGGGTTTATCTTGGCCGAGGACGGCCGCAAAATGAGTAAGCGTTACGGCAACGTTATTAACCCCCAAACCGTGGTGGCACAGGTGGGGGCGGACACCTTCCGTTTATACGAAATGTTTATGGGTCCGTTTGAAAATACGACCGCATGGAACCCCGCTTCGATAAACGGCGTGTCGCGCTTTGTCGAGCGTGTGTGGAAGCTCCAAGACGCGGTACAAGAGTCCGCAGTGCCGGCACTTGATACTATTGTTGCGCAGACGGTTAAAAAGGTGGGCGATGATATCGAGGCGTTTAAGTTTAATACCGCAGTAAGCCAGATGATGATACTGCTTAATGCCGTAGAAAAAGAAAAGACGATAGGCAAGGCGCAGTGGATGCAATTTTTGCAGATACTTAACCCCTTTGCGCCGCACCTTGCCCATGAGCTTGCCGAACGCGCGGGCTTTGTAACAACCGATTGGGAGCAGTGGCCCACCTACGACGCGACCAAACTTACGGCGGCGGTGCTGTCCTTGGGCGTACAGGTTAACGGCAAATTACGCGGCACGGTTGAGCTTGCCCCCACCGCTTCGCAAGAGGAGGCGGTTGCTGCCGCGCAGGCCAATGCAGTGGTGGCTAAGTGGCTTTCCGGCGCAGACATAACTAAGGTGGTGTATGTACCGGGCAAGATTTTAAGTTTGTCTGTCAAGAGTGCTTGACCACACATTTGACTCACTGGGCAACCCTGTGATACAACGTATACCTATGACCAAGGCGGCTGTTGCCGATAAAACCGGGTTCAAACCTAAAGTGATAGTTAAGCGCCTTCTCTCGGCGCTCCCGGAGCGTTCGCGCGCCGTCCTTGAGGCCCGTTTTGGCCTTGGCACTAATACCGAAAAGGTGACGTTGGAGGCTATCGGCAAGCGCTACGGTATTACCCGCGAGCGTGTCCGCCAGATTGAAAACCATGCCCTTGCCGCGCTTAAAAAGTCGCCGGCTTTCGACTCGGTTACGCCGGCGTTCGGCGAGCTCGAGCGCATTATCGACGGCCTCGGCGGCATTGTCTGCGAGGACGACCTACTCGATTTTATGACCAAGGACAAGTCGATGCAGAACCATATCTACTTCCTTTTGGTGCTCGGCGACCCGTTTAAATACCGCAAAGAAGACGACGAGGTTAACCGCTGCTGGTACGTCGACCACGAGCTTGCCGGCAAAGTCGAAGACTCGCTCAAGCGCTTGTATGAAGGCCTTTCTGACGAGGACCTAATACCGGAGGGCGAGATGATAGACCGCTTTCTTAAGGAGCTGCAAAATATTAACGACAAGCACCGCAACAGCGAGGTGCTTAAGCGCTGGCTCTCTATTTCTAAAAACATCGGTAAAAACCCGCTCGGCGAGTGGGGCCAGGCCAGCTCGCAAAACGTAAAGACCAAAGGGGTACGCGACTACGCGTACTTGGCGGTTAAAAAGCACGGTTCTCCGCTGCACTTCCGCGAGGTGGCAAGCATGATTGAAAAGATGTTCGACCGCAAGGCGCACGTGGCCACCACCCACAACGAACTTATTAAAGACCCGCGTTTTGTGTTGGTGGGCCGCGGTATGTACGCGCTATGCGAGTGGGGCTATACCCAAGGCGTCGTACGCGACGTGGTGCGCGAGGTGTTGCGCAACGGCGGCCCTATGACCAAAGACCAAATTATCGAAAAGGTGCTTAAAGAGCGCCATGTAAAGCCGGGCACTATTGTGGTCAACTTGCAGAATCAAAAATACTTTAAACGCGGCAAAGACAACAAGTTTACCTTGGTAAAGTAAAAAACTCCCTTCGGGGAGTTTTTTACTAGTGACCGCCTCCGCCTCCTTTTGCAAGCTTCATAAGTGCAGGTATCCACAGCGGAGTTAAGAGGAATAGTGACAACCACAGATACCCAAGCGGTGCTTGTCCTATAACCACGCGCACAATTTCCCACAACCCGAGCGTCACCATGCAGATAAGCACACCCCACACAATACGGGCACGCGCATGCGCCATATGGTGCGCGTCTTCGGCATAGGTAAATATAAATTTAATCCCGCCGCCGAAGCCCGCCATAAATAATAGCGTTCCTATGGCGCCAAAGAGCGCAAAGATATACGCGATATACCGCAGAGGGTCGGTGACAAGCGCAATCGCAAAAGCCTCCATCGCTCTAGTGTACCGCAAAAAATACCGTACAATAGATGCATCCTATGTTCCTGCATCATGAGGCCGAAGGTATAAGCAGTTGGTTGGACGGCTGGCATGTAGAGCCGATTGCGGTTGTGCCCCCCGCAATGCTGCTTCTAACGATAGTAGCGCTCGGCGTCGACCCGGACGCGGTGTCAGGCACCTTCGCTGCTTTAGTCGCTACCTCTCCGCTCTGGCTGCCGGTAGTGCTGTTTATTATGTTTTGGAAGCGATGGATACATTATCTGCGCTATGCTTTTTGGTTTAAACAGGATTTTGTGCTGCTGCATATCGAGCTGCCCGCCGTGGTTGAAAAGTCGCCTTTGGCAATGGAGGTTATATTGACCGGCCTCTGGAATAACGGTTCTGAAACCACCTTTATTCAGCGCATTTGGAAAGGGCAGTACCGCGCTGTTACTACGCTCGAACTGGTAAGCAACGGCGGGCGCATCGGCTACTATATCCATCTACGCCGCGCATGGAAGCAGTTTATGGAGGCGCGTATTTACGGCCAATTCCCCGAAGCGCAGATTACTGAAGTACGAGAAGACTACGTCACCAAGGCCGGCTATAGCCCCGAGACACACGACCTGTGGGGTACCGAGTACGAAAAAAGCCAGCCCGGCGCCGTGCCTATTAAAACGTATATCGACTGGGGGCTCGACAAAGACCCCGACAAACCCGAAAAGCAGGTAGACCCTATTACCAACATTCTCGAATTTTTGGCGTCTATCAGGCCCGACGAGCATGTATGGATTCAAATTGTAATGAAAGCGCGCAAGAAGGACGAATGGTACGGCTTTTATAAAACGGCCGACAGTTATAAAGAAGGCGGGAAGGCTGCTATTAAGAAAATTTTTGACGACGCGGTAAAACGCGCGCAAGACCGCGTAGAGGATCCGGTGCAAAAGCAAGCCGCGGCAGGCCGCGGCGTGCAGCTACTTTCTACCCCCGAAAAAGATCGTATCGAGGCTATCGAGCGCAACTTTAATAAACTTATTTTCGAATGCGGTTTCCGCGGCATGTATATAGTACAGAAAGGAAAATTTGACCTGTCTAAAGTCAATAACTTAGTGCGTTTGTGGGACCCGTTTAGGGCGCCGGACTACAACACCATTAACGTAACGCGGGGTATGTCCATTTTTGACTACCCTTGGCAGGATTGGAACGATATCCGCCACAAGATGGTGCGTAAACGCATGTTTTTTTGGTACAAGCATCGCGCCTATTTTTATGTGCCGTATGACCAAGTGCCGGTCGCTATGACCACCGAGGAGCTGGCCAGTATATGGCACTTCCCGAGTGCGGCGGTTAAAACACCGGGGTTGGTGCGCGTGGCAAGCCGTGTGGGCGAAGCGCCGCCCAACTTGCCGACCGCGCAGATTACGCTGCCCGGACACTAATGACAAAAGAGCGCAAACATATATTCCGCGGCGCTTTGGTCTGCGACGAAACGTGCTGGGAGTGTCGCGCGTACGACCGGATACTCCCTATGGCATTTTTGTTCGGGATGCTTGTCTATTTGCTGTATTTTGTGACGCTCAGCCCGCCGCTCGACTTTCCCTCCGGCTCGTACTTGCGGGTTAAAGACGGCCAAACCTTGCGGCAGGTGGGCGAGACGCTTAAAAGCAAGCATATTATCCGCTCGGTAGCGGTGTTTGAGGCGTTAGTGCGTTTTATGGGCAATGACAAAAAGATATACGCAGGAGAATATTTTTTTTCCGGCAAACAGGGCGGCTGGAGAATAGCCGAACGGCTGGCCTTCGGCGACTTTGAGCTTACTCCTGTACGTATGGTGTTTTACGAGGGGTTAACCGCCGAACAAATGGGGGCACTGCTCGCCAAGCGCGTACCGGACTTTGACGCGGAATTATTTATACAGGAAGGCAAGCCTAACGAGGGGTATTTGTTCCCCGACACCTACTTTGTGCTGCCGGGCTCCGACCCGCTGGTCCTGCTGCATTCCATGCAAACTAACTTTACTAACCGCATTACCGCAGCCTCTACCTCTATAGCAAAGTTCGGCAAGCCGCTCAGTGACGTCATTATTATGGCGTCGTTACTTGAGCGCGAGGCGGCCGACATGGAGAGCCGCCGCACCATTGCCGGCATATTATGGCGCCGCATTGCTAACGGCATGCCGCTGCAGGTAGACGCCGTCTTTCCGTACTACTTAGGGCGCAACACGTTTGAAGTGACGCGCGAAGACCTGCGTACCGATCATCCGTACAACACCTACACCAACAAAGGGTTGCCGCCGGGGCCGATCGCCAACCCGGGGCTGGGCGCTATTACCGCCGCGGTAACGCCTATTAAGTCGAACTACGTGTTTTATCTCTCCGACAAGCAAGGGGTCTTCCACTACTGCGTTACGTACTCCTGCCAGCAGGCAAACGCCAGAAAATATCTAGGCAATTAGCGTCCGATTTCTTTTTCGCCCGTACCGCGCTATAACAAAGGCATGAAAGTGTTCGTAGGATTGTCGGGGGGCGTGGACTCGGCTGTGTCGGCGGCTCTTTTGCAAAAAGAGGGGTATGAGGTCGTGGGGGCTTTTATACGCATCGCGCTCCCCGGGTACCCGTGCACTGCGGGGGAAGACAAGGTTGAGGCTCAGCGGGTGGCGGCGCATCTGAAGATTCCTTTTATAGAGATTGATTTGTCGGAGGAATATCGAAAAGAAGTTTTTAAAGCGAGTATTGCGGAGTTTGCCAAAGGCCGCACCCCCAACCCCGACGCGCTGTGCAACCGAGAGATAAAGTTCGGCGTCTTTTACGACTGGTGCATGGCTCAAGGTGCCGACAAGGTAGCCACCGGCCATTACGCGCAAACTAAAGACGGCCAACTGTTTGCCGGCACCGACGACAGTAAGGACCAAAGCTACTTTTTATGGATGGTGCCTGAGCACAAGTTGCGTAAAACGCTTTTTCCGGTCGGGAGTTTGCATAAGCCGGAGGTGCGCAAGCTCGCCAAAAAGTTCGGCTTGCCTAACGCAGGACGCAAAGACAGCCAAGGGCTGTGCTTTTTGGGCGATGTTACGATCGGCGACATGCTGGAGCGTGAGCTAACGTTGGTGCCGGGCGATGTACTTAGTGAATCGGGAGAAGTGGTAGGCACCCACGAAGGCGCACCTGCCTATGTGCTCGGCCAGCGCCACGGCTTTACCCTTGCTAACCAAAGTCCCAACAGCGAACCGCATTTTGTGATTGGCAAAGACAGCGAGTTTAATACCATTACCGTCTCACCAAACCCCTTTCCCCAAGGTGCTAAAGCCACTGAGTTAACTCTTACAGAGGTTAATTGGATAGGCGGGGCGCCAAGCGGGGAGTATGCGGCACGTTACCGCTATCGCCAAGAGTTAATTCCGGCTACGCTCGACCGCGCGGCACATAAAGTGACTTTGCATGAACCGCACTACGCGCCTTTGGGGCAGTCGGTTGTGCTTTACCGCGACGGCCGCTGTATGGGTGGTGGTATTATTGATGAGGCATGTCTATCCTCATAGTGAAATCCGACGGCACCCTAGAGCCGTTTGACCAGCGTAAACTAGTTTCTAGCCTCGCGCGCGCGGGTGCCGACTCTGCGGCAGCCGAGCAGATTGCGAGCGACATTGCGCCGACGTTAAAAAGCGGTACCACTACGAGCGAAATATATCGCCGTGCCTTTGCTTTGTTGCGTGAACATAAAAAAGGGGTGGCGGCGCGCTACAGTCTTAAGCGCGCGGTGCTCGACTTCGGCCCGTCGGGGTTTCCCTTCGAGACCTATCTTGCGAAACTCTTTGAGTTTGAAGGATGGAAGACAAAAGTAGACCAGATTGTCCAAGGGCACTGCGTCGAGCATGAGGTCGACGTAGTGATGTCCAAAAAAACCGACAAAGGCGAAGAGACGGTATACGTTGAGGCAAAATTTCATAACACTGCCGGTTTTAAAACCGACCTTAAAACGGTGCTCTACGTGATGGCCCGTATCGAAGACATAGGCAACGGCCGCGGCATGGTGGTTACCAACACCAAATTTACGACGCCGGCGCTACAGTACGGCAGCTGTCGCGGACTCGAGCTTTTAGGGTGGGAGTACCCGCACGGGCGCAACCTACACGACCGGATCGACGCCGCCGGGTTATACCCCGTAACCGCTCTTACCACTTTGAGCAACCGAGAAAAAATGGCTTTACTGAGCCAGCGGATAGTGTTGTGTAACTCGCTTACGACCGATACCCGCGCCATGGCTACGGCGGGTATTTCAGGCAAAAAAGCCCAACTGGTGCTCGAGGAGGTCGCGGGCTTGTGCGTACCCGGTACCGCTATATAATGGGCGCAGACTCGAGTGGGTCTTGCTTTTCTTACTATTTTATTTTCTAACACACTATGAACACGCAGAACGGGGGCCAACAGCAGAATCCGAATCACAATAAAAATAATCTTAGCTGGTCGACCCCGCAAAAGCCTTTGACGCCGGTTGCGCCGGCTCCGACGCACCACAAGCCGGAAGCGCCGCTCGGCAAACCCATTATGCCCGCAGAGTCTGTCGACTCCGGCATGAGCAGTGCAAAAATAGTCGGCTGGCTTGCCGGCGGCATTGTCGCGGGCGTAGTGCTGGCGTGGGGCGGCACGGCATTGCTTTCGAACAAGACTGACACCGCTGCTACTGAGACTACGCAAACTACTAACTCGACCACGTCGACCAACACTGCAAACACCGGCACCGGTACTCCCGCTGAAGGCTCCGACCCGAGCCTGCTCCTGATGTCGCCGCAAAAAGCGGGGACCTCGGTTGCTATCAACAAAGCGATTGTCTCTGAACCTACTTGGGTGGTCGTGTATGAAAGCCGTGCGGGCAAGCCCGGCAATGTTCTTGGTGCGGCACTCTTTTTCCCCGACCGACAGGCGGGCACGGTAGAGCTATTGCGCGGTACCGTTGCGGGGCAGACGTACTTTGTCACCAAACATCAGGACAACGGCGACCGCAAATTCTCTCTTGCGGCTGATGCCGTATTGACCGAAGGCGGGGAGGCTATGTGGGTAACCTTTACGGCCAACTAACGTTTGGGCGTACAATACCTGCATGCAACCCTTTCTCGAATCCGATATGGTCTGGCGGCTGGTTATCGCCGCGGTCCTTGGCGTAGTACTGGGCTTTGAACGTTCGCTCGCGGGTAAGCATGCCGGCATGCGCACGTACGCGCTTGTATCGATGGGCTCGGCACTCTTCACGATCGCGGGCCTTTTGGCGAGTCTTGAACTCAATATGTTTGTCGGCGTTAACCCGCTGCAGATAGCGAGCTCGGTCGTCATCGGCATCGGCTTTATCGGCTCGGGTCTCGCGGTGTTTCGCGGCGAGCATCCGGTCGAGCTTACAACCGCAACCGGTATTTGGCTGGCGGCGGGTGTCGGTATCGCGGTGGGCTTCGGCTTCTTCGGTATTGCTATTGCCGCATCGATCTTGGGTGTCATCATCTTTTCTTTGCTTGCAAAAGTTGAGCGCGCCATGCGTGTGCGCTACGGCTCGAAGTATCAGGAAACCAACGGATAGGTTAGAATTGGCTTATGAGCCAGTTCTACAAGCCCAACCGCAAGCCCGACTACAACTACGGCGGTCCTAAATGGACTCTGTCCCGCTCTAAAATAGACCTGTTTTCGGAGTGTCAGCGGTGCTTTTACCTCGACAACAAGCTGGGTGTGGCGCGGCCGCCCGGATTTCCGTTTAACCTCAACTCGGCGGTAGACGCCCTGCTAAAAAAAGAGCTCGATGCGCACCGTGCAAACGGCACGCAGTATCCGCTTGCCGCACAGTACGGGCTTGATGCGGTACCGTTTGCCCACGCCAAGATGGACGAGTGGCGCGACGCGCTGCGCCACGGGGTAAAAACTGTACATGCAAAAACCGGCCTTACCGTGCGCGGCGGTGTCGACGACATTTGGGTCGGCAAAGACGGCAAGCTTATTGTTATAGACTACAAAGCGACCAGCAAAGACGGAAAGATAGAGTCGCTCGATGAAGACTGGCATCGCGGCTATAAGCGCCAGCTCGAGGTGTACCAATGGCTCTTGCGGCAAAACGGGTTTGAGGTAAACGACACCGGCTATTGGGTATATGCTAACGCGAGCAAAGACCGCGAAGCGTTTGACGGACGTCTTGATTTTGAATTAACACTGGTGCCGTACACCGGCTCGACCGATTGGGTTGATGATTGTTTGGTGCGGCTTAAAGCATGCCTCGACAGCGAGTCGTTGCCGCCTGCCGGCGAGGAGTGCGATTATTGCCGCTACCGCGAGTCCGCGGGCGCCGCATTGCAAAAGTATGAAAAGGGCAAAACCAACCCGCTCTTCTAAAAAAACTTTCAGCGAAAGGGTGTATTTGGTCGTGTCCAAGATTCCCAGCGGCAAAACTCTGACCTATAAACAGGTGGCCGGCAAAGCGGGCAACAAAAACGCCGCGCGGGCGGTTGGGACGCTTATGGCTAAAAACTATGACCCTGCAATACCGTGCCATCGTGTTGTGCGCAGCGACGGCGGGGTGGGCGACTATAATCGCGGCGGCCCCAGCCGCAAGATGGAGATGCTTATGGAGGAGGCTTTTAGGGCACGGTAGAATCTTTGTATGAAGCAAGAGACGCTTATTTTTATAATAGACAAGGCCAACAGCAAGATATTGCTTGCTATGAAAAAAGTGCGCTTTGGCGCAGGGAAGTACAACGGCATGGGCGGCGGGGTCGACGAAGGCGAGACTCCGCGACAGGGTGCGGTGCGCGAGTTGTTAGAAGAGGTTGGAGTGGTGGTGCAAGAAGCGGATGCGCGACCGGTGGGCACTATACACTTTTCTTTTGAAGGTAAGCCCGATTGGAGCCGTACCATGCATGTGTTTGTCGCCGAGGCGTGGGCCGGAGAGCCGGTTGAGAGCGAGGAGATGGCGCCGGAGTGGTTTGCGCTCGAGGAAATTCCGTATGACAAGATGTGGATAGACGACAAATATTGGCTGCCGCTCGTGCTTGAGGGTAAAAGTATTGATGCAGAGTTCCATATGGCAGGCGACGGGTCGGGTATCTTGCGGCAACGAGTGGGGGTTGTGTAAGCTATCCACATGGAGGTCAAGATAGAACCAAGCTGGAAGGAAGTGTTGAAAGACGAATTTAACAAAGAGTATTTTGCGGCGCTCACGGCGTTTGTTAAAGACGAGTACAAAAAAGGCGCAGTGTATCCGGCGCCTAAGAATATCTTTCGTGCGTTCGACTTGTGCCCGTTTAACAAAGTAAAAGTAGTGATACTCGGTCAAGACCCGTACCATGGCACAGGCCAAGCCAATGGTCTCTGTTTTGCTGTGGGGGACGGTGTAGCGTTGCCGCCATCGCTCCAAAATATATACAAAGAATTGGAAAGCGATTTGAACGAAAAGCTGCCACACCGAAACGGCGACTTGGAGCGCTGGGCGAAACAAGGCGTACTGCTATTAAACGCCACGCTTACGGTGCGCGCGGCTACTGCGGGCTCGCACCAAAACCACGGCTGGGAGGAGTTTACCGACGCTGCCATAAAAGCACTCTCGGAGCAGCGCGAGCGCCTTGTTTTTATATTGTGGGGCAACTATGCCAAAGCAAAAGGCGCGCACATAGACCGCGAGAAGCATTTCTGTCTGGAGTCGCCGCATCCGTCGCCTTTCTCTGCCTACAGCGGTTTTTTTGGCAGTAAGCCGTTTAGTAAAACAAATGCTTATTTAAAAGTACACGGACAAAAGCCTATCGAGTGGCTGTAGTTACCAAATTTCGGCGCGTTTGGCAGGAGCGCGGTAGAGTTTGTCGCCTTTTTGTACTTTGTTGTGGGTATAAAACGGACCAAAGTTTGCGAGCGGGCCGTTGATGCGGGCCGGAGCGGGCGAGTGCGGGTCGGTTAGTGCGTGCGTTTTAGTAAACTCCGGTCGTGAGAGCTCGCGCTCCATCTGGGCAAAACCTAAAAAGAACCGCTGTTCGGGCGTTATGCCCGCTATACTCTTGCGCCCTTTCTTATCCAGATATCTCTGGTAGGCATCCCATGCAATAGCTAGGCCCCCAAGATCGGCAATATTTTCTCCCAGAGTCAGTTGGCCGTTAACGTGCACGCCTTCGGCGGCCTCAAACTCGTTATATTGTGCTACCAATAGTGTTGCCTTTTTCATAAACCGTTCGCGGTCTTTGGCTGTCCACCAGCTTTTCATGTTGCCTTTGGCATCAAATTTAGAGCCTTGGTCGTCAAAGCCGTGGGTCATCTCGTGGCCGATAACCGAACCGATGCCCGCGTAGTTAATTGCCATGTCGGCTTTGGCGTCAAAAAACGGCCATTGCAAAATGGCGGCGGGGAAGACAATTTCGTTTAAATTGAAGTTGCAGTACGCATTAACGGTCTGCGGGGTCATGTGCCACTCGGCGCGGTCGACGCCTTTTCGAAGTTTGCGCATTTGCTTGCGGTGATGCCACTCTTCGGCACGCAGCATGTTGCCGAAGTAGTCACCTGGCGTTATTGCCAAGCCTGTATATCGTTCAAATTTTTTAGGGTGGCCGATTTTACGGCTCATGGCGCGCAATTTAAACACCGCTTTGCGCTTAGTGGCGGGGCTCATCCAATCAAGATTTTTAATACGCTCTTCGTATACATCAAACAGGTCCGAGACCAGTGCGTCCATGGTGCGCTTGGAGGCAAGGGGGAAGTACTTCCGTATATACAGTGCTCCGAGCGCCTCGCCCACGACACCGGTTGCACCCAAGGCGCGGCGCCACAACGGGCGCATTTTCTTTTGTCCGGTCAGCGCCGAAATATACTTAAAACTTTCTTGTATAAACGGGGCGGAGAGCGCCGAGGCCGAGTCGTTGATGACATGCCATTCCAGATACACCTTCCAATCCTCAAGCGGGATAGTGTTAAGTAGTTTGCTCAGTGCTTTAAAAAACTCCGGCTGGCCGACAATCAGCGTTGTAACGCCTGCGGCATGAGTGTGCACAAAATAAGCTCTCCAATCAACCGCAGGGCAGAGCTTCTGCAGCTGCGCAGCGGACAGTTTGTGGTAAATCTTTTCGGAGTCGCGGGTATCCTCTTTTTTCATAGAGGCTTTAGCAAGCGCGGTTTCTATCCTCATCACTACGTCCTGAGTGTGTTTGATGCCTGCAGAGCTGAACTTTAAAAGCTTAAGCAGTCCGGCAATGTGCTTTAGGTATGCGGCGCGCACGCGCTTTTGCTCGGGCGTATTAAGCAGGTAGTAGTCGCGCTCGGGCATACCCAAACCGCCCTGCCACAAGTGCAGCAGGTAGCGCGAAGAGTTTTTGGAGTCTTGGTCAATAAACGCGCCCCAGCCGCCGGAGATACCAAGCACGTGCAGGCGCGCCAGAATCTTCAGCAAATCTTTTTTAGTTTTAATATCGCGCACCAACATACGTAGTGGTGCCATAGGTCCTGCACCGAGCTTGTTACGGGTGTGCATGTCGCTGGCCGAGCGATACATGCCGGCGACGAGCGGGTGCTTGGTGGTAGTAACTATTTTTTTGAGCTGATGCTCTGTCTTGTAACGCAATATAGTAAAGGAGCCCCAACGCGATTCCTCGGGCGGTATTACGGTCTTTGTAAGCCACGCGCCGTTGGCGTACGTATAAAAGTCGTCCTGTGGCCGGACGCGTTTGTCTATATTTTTTATATCAAAGCCCCAATACATGTGTTGGTGCATGGTACCAAAATTCTCTGAAGTTGGGTATGATAGGACTCAATGCAGGCTAGCGAAATTCGGCAGAAATATTTGGATTTCTTTGTGAGCAAAGGGCACACGGTGCTACCCAGCTCGCCCTTGGTGCCCGAAAACGACCCTACCACGCTCTTTACCGGCTCGGGTATGCAGCCGCTGGTGCCGTATCTGCTCGGCAAAAGCCATCCCTCCGGCAACAGACTTGTAGACTCGCAAAAATGCTTCCGTTCGATGGATATTGAGGAGGTCGGCGACAACCGCCACACCACTTTTTTTGAAATGCTCGGCAATTGGTCTTTGGGTGATTATTTTAAACAAGAACAGCTTTCTTTTGTTTACGAATTTTTAACTAAAGAGGTAGGCCTGCCCAAAGAGCGCTTGTGGGTCACCTGTTTTGCGGGCGAAGAGGCGCTTAATTTGCCCAAAGACACGGAGTCCTTTGAGATTTGGAAAAAACTAGGCATGCCCGAAGATCATATCTGTTATTACGGATCAAATAAAAACTGGTGGAGCCGCGCCGGCGTCCCCGAAAACATGCCCGCAGGCGAGCCCGGCGGCCCCGATTCGGAAATCTTCTACGAGTTTACCGACATCGTGCACAATCCGGAGTTCGGCGAGGCGTGCCACCCCAACTGCGATTGCGGCCGGTTTTTAGAGATTGGGAACTCGGTTTTTATGCAATATATAAAGAACACTGACGGTACCTTCGGCCTGTTGCCTAAACAAAACGTCGACTTCGGCGGCGGGCTTGAGCGTATTGCCATGGTCGCGCAAAATAACAACGATATCTTTTTGGTTAATCACGGCGCGGTTATTAAGCATCTCGAAAAAGTATGCGGCAAGCGCTACGCGGAGTCTGCAGAGATAACCAAAGCCTTTCGTATAGTGGCCGACCATAGTAAAGCCGCCGTATTTCTTATAGGCGACGGCGTTAAACCGGGACCCGTTGAGCGCGGCTATGTGGTACGTCGCCTTATCCGCCGCGCGGTGCGCTTTTGCGACCAGCTGCGCGTACCTCCGGGCGAGCTGGGTGCCTTGGTAGAGGCTATTGTCGCCCAGTACAAAGACGCCTACCCGTTGCTGGAAGAGCACAAAGGTAATATACGGCTCGAGTTGGTGCAGGAAGAAGAGCGTTTTCGTAAAACACTTGAGCGCGGTATTAAAGAGCTCGAGCGCTTCGCCGGCGACGGCGCCATCACCGGGGAGGACGCGTTTCAGCTTTTTACTACCTACGGATTTCCACTTGAGCTTATTATCGAAGAAGCGGGTATGCGCGGGATTAAGCAGGTAGATATTGAAGGGTTTAAAGAACTGCTAAAAAAGCATTCCGAGCTTTCCCGCGCGGGCAGCGAGCAAAAGTTTAAAGGCGGCTTGGCTGACACGAGCGAAAAGACAACGCGCCTGCACACCGCACACCACCTGCTGTTAAAGGCTTTGCAGATAGTGCTCGGCCCCGAAGTACACCAGCGCGGTAGCAATATTACCCAAGAGCGTCTGCGCATCGACTTTAGCTACGGCCAAAAGATGACACCGGAGCAAAAAGCCGAGGTGGAGCGCATAGTCAATGAAAAAATAAAAGAAGATATTGCCGTTGTGCAAACCTTGATGCCTAAAGAAGAGGCCGAAAAGCTCGGTGCCGAGCATGAGTTTGGCGCCAAATACCCCGACCGTGTGTCGGTGTACTCGGTAGGCCCGCTTGACCAAGCATTTTCTATCGAGTTTTGCGGCGGCCCGCATGTCGAGCACACGGGGCAGATAGGCGAGGCAGGCGTCTTTAAAATTCAAAAAGAAGAAGCGGTGGCACAAGGCGTACGGCGCATAAAAGCAGTGATAGAATAACTGCATGCTCTTTGGGCGCGGGAAAAAAATACAAGAGAAAGAAGGCAAAACCGTGCTTATACTCGACATCGAGTCGGGGAGCGTCGGCTCTGCCTTGGCGCGTCTTGGCCCGGACGGCTCGCTTAAACTGTTAGGCGAATTCCGCAAGCATATGCCCATTCGTCCGCATCGCGGCGCAGAGTCGCTGGCGGCAGAGACGCGAGAACTTTTGCAGGAGGCTATGGTGCGCATGAGCGAGCTTGCGGCGCGTTTGCGCAACGGCGGCAACCCGAGCATGGGTGTTGTCTCAAACATCTCCACCTTTATGTCTCCGCCGTGGGGCAAGCCCAATCTTGCCAACGGCACCCCCGACTTTGTGCCGCACATGCAGGAAGTACTCCTGCAGGAGGCGTCGCCGTATTTTGATGCTCCTGCACAGTTTTTTACCCATGCAGGAGCGGCCGCGCAAGGGATGCGGGCACTCACTCCGTACGAAGATAAATACTTACTGTGCCTTGTGACGCACGAAATAACCGAGCTGGTGCTGGTACATAATGGTGTCGTGGCGGGACACGCGACTATCCCGCACGGCATGAACTTGCCCCTCCGTACGCTTAAAACGCATGGCGGGCTTTCCGATGCCGAGGCGCGCTCGGCTTTGCATCTGCGACATCCTGAAGGGCCGCTCGGCTCCTCGAGCGAGCACTACGCGAAAGAGTTTAAAAGCGCCGCTAAAGAGTTGTTTGACGCCTATGCGCCCGACCGCGTGTGGGTAGTCTCGCCGGCGGGCGAATACTTTGCCCGCGCGCTCAGCCACCGGCACTTGTCGGAATTATTTCCCCAGGGCGGGGTGGTGCGCGCCTTGCGCCCGGCGCAGATCCACAAACATCTCGGTTCTCCGGGCGGCCAAGACCTGTTCCTTGTTCTCGATGCGCTGTACCTGCGTTATACTCAATAAAACCTATGCCCAACCAAGACCGCTCTATCCGCAATATTACCGTCCGCCGCAAGCACGAGCACTCCCTACCGCAAGAACCCGCGGCACCGGTGCGTCGCCGTGCACCAAAACGCAATAAGCGCGTGTGGTTGCTGGCTCTGGTTGTGGCGGTGATAGCCGCCCTGCTGGGCACCCTATTGTCAACGGTGTTTGCGGGAGCGACTGTTACGGTAACGCCGCGCCAGGCCGAGGTAACTCTGCCCGCTACCATACCCGCGCAACTTAGCGGTCCGGTGGGAACTTTGCCGTACCAAACATTGGCCGTTAGTCAGTCGGGGACCACTACCGTAGCAGCCAAAGGTACCGAAAAAGTTTCTAAACAAGCAAGCGGACTTATAACGATATCTAACACCTACAGCGCCGACCCGCAGCGTATTATTGCAAACACGCGCTTTCAGGCGCCGGACGGCAAAATTTACCGTATCCGCGACTCGATAGTAATACCGGGGAGCAAAGGCGCAATACCGGGGATAGCCTCGGCTATGGCGTACGCGGACAATCCGGGCCCCGACTACAACCGCACCGGCGATACTAAGTACACAGTCCCGGGGTTTAAAGGCGACCCCCGCTACACCAAAATAACGGCTACTTCAGGCCCTATAACCGGCGGGTTTACCGGCACCCAGCCCGCGGTCGCTGCGGCCGACAAACAAAAAGCAAAGCAACAGCTTGAACAACAGCTTGAAGCTTCGCTGCGCGCACAACTGACCGGCAACATCTCCGAAGGATACGCTTTAGTTGAAGGCACGCTGACCGTAACCTTCGGCGAGATGCTACAGACTCCGGCAAGCAGCGACACCGCATCACTTTCAGAAACCGCTACCGCCAATGCCGTAATCGTCCGCTTGAACGACTTGGCAAGCGCCGTAGCAAAACAAACTGTCACCGGATATACAGGCGAACCCGTAGGATTTACCGACCCTTCGGCAATCAATCTTTCTGCCAGCAGCACGCCGCAGGGTAATACGCTCCAGCTGCAGCTAAAGGGGACTGCCACACTTAGCTGGTTATTTGACAGCGCGGCGCTTAAAACCGCACTAATAGGCATGAAAAAGTCGGAACTTGAGACCTACACTAAGTCACTAGAACCGGCGATAGTCAATGTGGCGGCTACTATGCGGCCGGTTTGGAGCTCAACGTTCCCCTCAGACCCCGAAAAAATAACGGTCAAAGTGGCCAAATAAGGCCTTTGCCCCGACGCTTTTGGTCGGGGAGCCGACCTAAAAGCGTCGGCTTTGACACCATCAAAAGAGTAGGTTAAGATAGAACGCGTCGTCAGTTGATGGATACGAAAGCACCGGAAATACAGGGCGTCGTAGAAGAGGCCCTGCCTAACACGTTATTCAAAGTGTCTTTGGATAACGGCGAACTGGTGTTGTCGTACCTCGCAGGCAAAATGCGGCTCCACCGCATTAAAGTGCTCGTAGGGGACAAGGTGCTTCTTAAACTTGATCCGTACGGCGGCAAAGCGCGCATCACCCGAAGACTCTAGGTCAGATGAAGATCAAATCCTCTATACACACCCGCTGTGCTACTTGTAAGTTGGTCCGCCGCAAAGGGCGGATTTACGTAGTGTGCGTTAACCCGCGCCACAAGCAGCGCCAAGGCTAAGGTAGATATTTTTGTATGCGTATTTCAGGTATTACTATCCCCAATAAACGTGTTCCCTTCGCTCTTACGGCGCTCTACGGCATCGGGCCTGCCCGCGCGCTTAAAATTTTGACCGCCGCCAAAATTGACCTTTCAAAAAAAGCGGACGACTTGACCGCCGAGGAAGAGAACGCTATCCGCAAACAGCTCGAAGGCCTAAAACTCGAGGGCGACCTTAAGCGTGAAGTGTCCGGCAACATCAAGCGCCTTAAGGACATCGGCGCGTACCGCGGCTCCCGCCATGCTAAAAAACTTCCGGCCCGCGGTCAGCGCACCAAGACCAACTCCCGCACGGTACGCGGCAACGTCCGCAAGACCATGGGTTCGGGTCGTCGCAAGGAAAGCAAAACCTAATTGATGTATGGCAACTAAGAAAACAATTAAAAAAGACGAGTCTGCAGCAACTTCAACCCGCACTAAGCGCAAGCTCGACGCGGGTACCTTGTATGTAGAGGCCACCTACAACAACACCAAGGTTTCCCTTGCGGACACCTCGGGCAACGTGGTTACATGGTCTTCTTCCGGCAGTCTGGGCTTTAGCGGTGCTAAAAAGGGCACCCCGTTTGCGGCCGCCAAGGTAGGCGAGCTTATCGGCGAGCGTGCCGGCAACATGGGCTGCAAAGAGGTGTCGGTGGTCGTCTCCGGCGTCGGTGCCGGCCGCGAGAGCTCTATACGCGCGTTTGCCACCAAAGGTATCCATATTACGGGCATTAAGGACAACACCCCGGTGCCGCACAACGGCCCACGCCCGCCTAAAGCACGTCGCATATAAACCACTATGATAATCGGACCAAAATATAAAATTTGTAAGCGCTTGGGTGCGAGCGTTTTTGAAAAGTGCCAGACGCAGAAGTTTCAGCTTTCCGAGGCTAACAAGCCGCGCAAGCAAAGCCGCGGAAAACGCGGCGGCGGCAGCGACTTTGGCGCACAGCTGCTCGAAAAGCAGAAGGCGCGCTTTACCTACGGTCTTTCTGAAAGCCAGTTCAGCCGCTACGTGCACGAGGCTATGGAAAAGAAGGGTCAGACCGCGGTCTCAGGCCTCCTTTCACGTCTTGAGGCGCGCCTCGACAACGTCGTCTTCCGCGCGGGGTTTGTTAAGACCCGCCGCGCCGCCCGCCAACTGGTGTCGCACGGCCACGTTATTGTTAACGGCAAGCGCATGAACGTACCGTCCTACCAGGTTAAGGCGGGCGAGGCGGTCGCTATCCGTGCCGAGAGCCGCACCAGCCCCCTGTTTGCGACCCGTGCCGAGATGGCCGCCGAGACCAAGACGCCGTCTTGGATTACCATGGGCGACAACGGATTTGAGGCTACGCTAGCCGAGGCACCCACCCTTTCTGACACCGAAGCGCCGTTTAATGCGCCGGTTATCATTCAGTTCTACAGTCGGTAAGCCAAATTTTGTCGAAATTTGGCCAATTAAAAAGAATTATTAAGAATCACGATTGAGTTATGATGGAATATTCTATAACACTGCCGAGCAAGCCTCGTGTAGTTTCAGAGGAAGGGACAGAGGGCGTCTATGAAATAGACGGTCTGTACCCGGGCTACGGGCACACGCTGGGTAACAGCTTGCGCCGCATTATCCTTTCCTCGCTTCCGGGCGCGGCTATCACCTCGGTTAAAATCGACGGTGTCGAGCATGAATTCTCCACGCTCGCGGGCGTACGCGAGGACGTGGTCACTATGTTGCTTAACCTTAAAAAGCTCCGCTTCGAGGTGCTTACCAGCGAACCGCAAACGGTCACGCTTAACATCAAAGGTGCACAAAAGGTCTCCGGCGCCGACTTGGAGTTGCCCGGTCAAGTCCGTTTGCTTAACCCCAACTCCTACATCTGCGAAGTTACCGACAAAAACGGCCTTAACGCCGAGTTTCGCGTAGAGCGCGGGCTTGGCTACGTACCGCGCGAGGCATTGAAGAAGGAGCGCGTTGATATCGGCGAAATTTCCGTCGACGCTATCTTTAGCCCTATTCGCCGCGTTAACTACGAGGTAGAAAACATGCGCGTCGGCGACCGCACCGACTTTAACCGTCTGCGCGTCTCTATCGAGACCGACGGCACCTTGGGTAGCCGTGCGGCGCTCGAGCAGGCTATCGAAATTATGATTACGCAGCTTAAAGCCATTGTCGGCTTCCGCGAAGAGGCTATTGCTTCTGAGGAACCGGCGGGTGACTCGGCCGCGCCGGCATCGTCGGAAAACGCTTCCGAGGCGCTCAAGACCCGCATCGAGGACCTCGAGCTCGGCAGCCGCACGGTCTCTGCGCTCGAAAAGGCCAACATCCGCACCGTCGGCGGCCTTGCCCGCAAAAAAGAGCAGGACCTGCTTGAGATAGAGGGCTTGGGGCCGAAGGCAATACAAGAGATCAAGCGCGCGCTCGGCGCCTTCGGGATCGTCCTTAAATAAACTATATGCGTCACGGTAATGTAAATCGTAAATTTGGTCGCGAAAGGGGGCAGCGCAAGGCGCTCTTGAAGTCTTTGGCGCGCTCGTTGGTGCTGCGCGGCAAGATCCAGACCACGATTGCCAAGGCAAAAGAAATCCGCCCGTATGTAGAAAAGTTGATAACCCGCGGCCGCACCGATACGCTGAGCAACCGCCGCCTGCTTATTTCGACTTTGGGCGATGAAAAAGCGGTAACCAAGCTTATCTCCACCGCCAAAACCTACGACGGCCGCACCGGCGGCTACCTGCGCATCGTTAAGATGGGACCGCGCAAAGGCGATGCCGCAGAAATGGCCATAATCGAATTCGTATAATTATATGATTACTATCGACGCACAGGACAAGTCTCTCGGCCGCGTAGCATCAGCTGCGGCTAAAGCTCTGCTCGGCAAACACAATACCGACTTTGTTAAGCACTTGGTTGCCAAAGTCGAGGTTAAGATTGTTAACGCAAACAAGATCCGCGTTACCGGCAACAAGGAAAAGGCTATGGAGTACGTGCGCTACTCGGGCTATCCGGGCGGCCAAAAAATTGAGACCTTTGACCAGCTGACTGCACGCCGCGGCAAGAAGGAGGCTATCCGCCGCGCCGTACTGCGCATGCTACCCAAGAACAAGCTCCAGACCCCACGCATTAAACTTTTGACTATTGAAGAATAAGTATATGGCTACCACTACTAAAAAAGACGAGCGTTACATCGCTGCTACGGGCCGCCGCAAGACGGCGTCTGCGCGCGTGCGTCTGACGCCGGCCGCCCGTATGAGCGTGGTGGTTAACGGCAAAGACTCTAACGACTACTTTGCGACCGAGCAGCTGCGCGTTACGGCGTTGAGCTCGTTTCTTAAGGTAACTCCCGCCACGCCGTTTATGGTAACGGCGGTTATTACCGGCGGCGGCATTGCAGGCCAAGCGGTCGCTCTGCGCCACGCTATCTCGCGCGCGCTTATCGAGTATGACATTACGATGCGCGGCGCACTTAAAAAAGAAGGTTTCCTCAAGCGCGACCCGCGCGCCAAAGAGCGCAAGAAGCCGGGGCTTGTTAAGGCCCGCAAGCGCAAGCAGTGGTCTAAACGCTAAAATAAAAAACGCCGGATTTGACTCCGGCGTTTTTTTGTTTACAATAGTGCAACGTATGCAGACTGGAGATGATGAGCTTGTCTCCGAAGAGGAGGCAGAAGAGGGGCCGGCTGCGCTCAAACGCTTGCGCGAGAAACTAAAAAAAGCGGTTGAGGAAAAGCAGGAATACCTCGAAGGCTGGCAACGCTCCCGCGCGGATTTTGCCAACTTTAAACGCGAGGAGGCAACTATCCACGCCGACAAAGAAGCACGTATTACCGCAAACCTTATCGAAGAACTGTTGCCCGCATTAGACGCGCTTGAGTTGTCGCTTAAGCACGAGCAGACACCGACACTGAAGATGCTGGAGAAGCAGTTTTTGGAGTCGTTACGTAAAATCGGCGTGGAGCGATTTGGTACAGTAGGAGATGAGTTTGACCCGCACAAACACGAAGCACTGGCTAAGCGGGGAGAAGACCATACCGTTGCATCAGTTGAGCGTAGCGGATATAAAATAGACAACCATATTATCAGGCCTGCACAGGTAATTATATAAAAAGAAAATTATATGGGTAAAATACTTGGAATCGACTTGGGCACGACAAACTCCGCAATGGCGGTCATGCGCGGCGGTGAGCCCCAGATACTGGAAAACTCAGAAGGCGCCCGTACCACGCCGTCGGTTGTGGCCACCTCTAAAACCGCCGAGCGGTTGGTAGGGCTTATTGCACGCCGCCAAGCGGTAACCAACCCTAAAAATACGGTCTACCAGATAAAACGCTTTATCGGACACATGTTCGACGAACCGTTGGTGCAAAAAGACAAAGCATCGGTACCGTACGAGATGCGCAAGTCGGCTAACGGCGGCATTGAGGTGCAGATGGGGGACCAGTGGTTCCGCCCCGAAGAGGTTTCGGCGATGATTCTCGGCAAGCTCAAGGCCGATGCCGAAAAGCGCTTGGGTGAGCCTATTACCGAGGCGGTTATTACCGTGCCCGCCTACTTTAACGACGCCCAGCGCGCCGCCACCCGCGACGCGGGCAAAATTGCCGGCCTTGATGTAAAGCGCATCATCAACGAGCCTACTGCGGCGGCACTTGCCTACGGCTTTAACAAAAAGAAAGACGAAAAGGTAGTGGTCTTTGACTTTGGCGGCGGCACCTTTGACATCTCGGTGCTCGAGGTAGTAATGGGCGGCGAAAACGAAGGCAGCATCGAGGTCCGCTCGACCGACGGCGACGCACATTTGGGCGGTAAAGACATTGACCAAAAAATAATCGACTGGATAGCCACTGAGTTTCAAAAAGAGTCGGCTATAGATGTGCGCAACGACCCGTTGGCCCGCCAGCGCTTGGACGAAGCGGCCGAAAAGGCAAAAATAGAGCTGAGCACCGCGCTTGAAAGCGAGATAAACATACCGTTTATCACTTCCGACGCGTCCGGCCCGCGCCACTTGCTGCTTAAACTAACCCGCGCCAAGCTCGAAGAGTTGTCGAACGAGTTTATCGAGCGCGCGATGGCTATCACCAAGCGCGCGATGGAAGCCTCGCCGTTTAAAATAGGCGATATTAACGAAGTGATTTTGGTCGGCGGCCAGACCCGCATGCCCGCCATGCAGGCCGCGGTAGAAAAGTATTTTGCCAAAAAGCCCAACATGTCCGTTAACCCCGACGAGGTGGTGGCTATAGGCGCCGCCATACAGGGCGGGATCTTGGGCGGCGAGGTGCGCGACGTGTTGCTGCTTGATGTTATCCCGTTGTCGATGGGTATCGAAACTATGGGCGGCGTGGCGACCAAGCTTATCGAGCGCAACACGACTATCCCGACCAGCCGCTCGCAAACCTTTAGCACCGCGGCGGACAATCAAACTAGTGTAGAGATACACATTACCCAAGGCGAGCGCGCGATGGCATCGGACAACAAGTCCCTCGGTCGCTTTGTGCTCGACGGCATACCGCCGGCGCCGCGCGGGCTCCCGCAGGTAGAAGTTACCTTTGACGTCGACGCTAACGGCATATTGACCGTAAAGGCAAAAGACAAAACAACCGGCAAAGAACAAAGTATCCGCATAGAAGGTTCTTCAGGCCTGAGCGAACAGGATATCGAGCGTATGCGCAAAGATGCCGAGGCTAATGCCGCAGACGACAAGAAAAAGATCGAGCTGGCTGAAGTTCGCAATGTAGCCGACCAAGCCGTATATGGAGCTAAAAAGGCGCTTGCCGACAACAAGGCAAAAATACCGGTAGAGCTTGAGACCGCAATAAACGAAAAGATTGCCGCGGTAGAGAAAGTAAAAGCGGGGGAAGACGCAGCCGCAACCCGCACCGCGACCGAAGAGTTAAGCAAAGAGCTCTCAAAAGTCTACGAAGCTATCCAAAAAGCGACCGCCCAACAAACTCCGCCCGAGCAGCCGCCTGCAGCCGAGCAAACTCCTCCGCCTGAGGCAGACAAGAAATAGTCTTTTCTGTCAAACTGTGGTATAGTGTAAGTAATGCAGGGTGAATCCAAAAAACTGGCTTCGGCCGGAGATGTATTTCGTGCGTATTGGCATGAGTTGCGGCAGCATAAAGTGCTGTTGGTTCTTGTGCTTGTCGGAGGCTTTATTGTTCAGGCGGGCATGCTTGTGGCGCCGCTGTATATGCGGCAATTCTTCAACCTTCTTGCGTCTTCTAACCCCGGCGATCAGGCCGTAGGGGTGCTTTTTGGGGTGTTGTGGGTTGTGACCGCAATGTGGCTTGTCGAGTGGATCGGCCGCCGCGTACAAGAGATAGCCAACATCAACTTGGAGACACGGGTGATGACAAACCTGCTCACTAACACGTTTAGCTATCTTGTCGGGCATTCGTACAACTTTTTTACGTCGAACTTCGCCGGCACGTTAACTCACAAAGTAAGCAAGTTCGGGCGTTCGTTTGAGTCCTTGTTCGATACCGTCGTAATTTCGTTTATACCGACTTTTGTTTTCGTCTCCGGCGCCATCATCGTGCTTTTCTTCCGCAATCATTGGCTGGGGCTGGGCTTGCTCGCATGGACGATTGTCTTCCTGATATTTCAGATCAAAGTAGCGCGCATGCGGCAACCCGTGCGCGCCGAGCTCTCTGCCGCGGATAGCCGCATGACCGGTACTCTGGCCGATGCGATAGGTAATCAATCGACTATCGCGCTTTTTTCCGGTACCGTTTTTGAGCGCACACTCTTTGGCGGCGTAGTCGAAGTCTGGCGTAAAGCAACTCTCCGTACATGGACCGTCGACCACTCTATTTGGGCGGGGATCGGCCTCTTTATTATTGTGATCGAAATGGGCCTCCTCTTTGGCGCGGTCAAGTTGTGGCAGCAAGGTCTTGTCACGATAGGAGACTTTGTACTTATCCAAGCGTACCTTATGACCGTGTTCGACCGGCTGGTAAGCATCAATCGCGAACTGCGCCGTTTCTTTAATTCCTTCTCCGATGCGGCCGAGATGGTGCACATACTCAAACTGCCGCATGAGATTAAAGATAAGCCGAGCGCTAAAAAGCTCGCCGTTACGGAAGGTGCGATTGCATTTAGCGGCATTAAGTTTTACTTTCAAAAAACATCGCCGGTGCTGCACGATTTTTCGGTTGCGATACCGGGCCGCCAAAAGGTGGCGTTGGTCGGACCGTCGGGTGCCGGCAAGTCTACTATTACAAAACTACTCTTGCGCCTGTATGACGTGCCGATGGGCACCATTAGCATAGACGGGCAGAATATTGCCGATGTAACGCAGGACTCTTTGCGCGATGCTATCGCCTTTGTGCCGCAAGAGCCCATACTCTTTCATCGCACGTTGATGGAGAACATCCGCTACGGCCGTCGCGACGCCACCGACGAGGAGGTTGTCGCCGCCGCCAAAGCCGCGCATTGCGCCGAGTTTATAGAAAAGTTGCCGCTTAAATACAACACCTTTGTGGGCGAGCGCGGCATCAAACTCTCCGGCGGCGAGCGTCAGCGTGTGGCTATAGCCCGCGCGATACTCAAAAATTCGCCAATACTGGTGCTCGACGAAGCCACTTCATCACTCGACTCCGAGTCGGAAATGTTAATCCAAGACGCGCTTGCGACGCTGATGCAAAACAAAACGGTGTTGGTTATTGCGCACCGCCTGAGTACCATTATGAAGATGGACAGGATAGTCGTGCTCGAGGACGGCAAAGTAGTGGCCGACGGCACACATGATGAACTGCTGAAAGAAGGCGGTTTGTACCATAAGCTTTGGAGCATACAGGCGGGCGGATTTATTGTAGATGACTTCGACGTTACGGCCGAGCTTGCTGTACCCCAAGAAGAGCAGTAGAATACTTTTATCTATGGCTCAAAAACCCGACTATTACGAAACACTGGGAGTCACCAAAACCGCAAGCAAAGAAGACATAAAGAAGGCGTTCCACAAGCTCGCCCATAAATATCACCCCGACAAAAAGGAAGGTAATGCGGAAAAGTTTAAACAGCTGAGCGAGGCCTACTCGATACTGAGCGACGACAAAAAACGCGCCGAGTACGACAGTTACGGTCGCGTGTTCGAGGGCGGCGCGGGCCCGCAAGGCGGCGGATTTGGGGGCTTTGGGGGCGCCGGTTTCGACTTTTCGCAGTTCCAAGAAGCGTTTAACCAAGGCGGCGCCGGTTTTGACATGGGCGACATCTTTAGCGACTTTTTTGCAGGCCAAGCCAGCACTACCCGCCAAAAGCGCGGACGCGATATTTCTATCGACCTTGAAATTAGTTTTAAAGAGTCGGTGTTCGGCACCAAGCGGACGGTACTCTTGGCAAAAACGGCCGTATGCGACTCCTGCCAAGGAAGCGGCGCGGTGATGGGTACCGAAATGCTGACCTGCACGCATTGCGCCGGGCAAGGCAAGGTGCACGAAACGTCACAGTCTTTTTTTGGCACCGTTACGATGATACAGCCGTGCCGTCATTGCAAAGGCTCCGGCAAAATTCCTAAAGAAAAGTGCCCGACCTGCCGCGGCGAAGGCGTCTACAAAAAACAAGAAGAGATAGAAATTGTGGTGCCTGCGGGTATCGAAGCCGGCGAGATGATCCGCTTGACCTCCATGGGCGAGGCGGTATCGGCGGGCACCTCGGGCGACCTATATGTAAAGGTGCACGTAACCCCCGACGCGCGGTTTAAAAAAGAAGGTCCAAACCTTCTAACCGAGCTGTCGGTCAAGCTTACCGACGCGCTCTTGGGCACCACCTACACCTTGCAGACACTCGAGGGCGAAGAGGTGATTGATATCCCCGCGGGTCTTACCCACGGCGAACTTATTAAAGTTAAGGGCAAGGGCGTGCCCTCGCGCGGCAAGCGCGGCGACCTTTTGGTGCGGGTCAAAATACAGCTGCCCAGCAAGCTTTCCCGCACGGCTAAAGGTTTCATTGAAAAACTGCGAGAGGAGGGAATATAACTTATGAGAGAGACACTGATAACTAAAATACTAGAATGGTTGGGTATAGTGCCCGAGCCCGTGCAGGTGGAGGAATAAAAATTAGTCTGTTATAGTAGGCTCCATGACCGACGCAAAAAAACGCTTACTTACAGGCCTTCAGCCGAGCGGGCAGTTGCATATCGGTAATTATTTGGGGGCGCTTAAGCCCTTTGCCGACACGGCACCCGAGTACGAGGCGATGCTTATGATTGCCGACTACCATGCGCTTACCTCGGTTAAAAACGCCACGCAGCTTAAAGAAAATACGATAGACGTGGTGGCCGACTACGTAGCCGCCGGCATTAACCCCGCCGATGTAGTTATTTTTAAGCAATCCGACGTGCCGGCGCACACCGAGCTGGCGTGGATATTTGAGTGTTTAGTAACTGTCCCCTTTTTAAGCCAAGCGCACGCCTACAAAGACAAAGTAGCCAAAGGGCTCGAGGCCAACGCGGGGCTCTTTAACTACCCGATGCTTATGGCGGCCGACATACTCCTCTACGACACGCACTTTGTACCGGTAGGTGAGGACCAGCGTCAGCATTTGGAGTACAGCCGCGAGGCAGCCAACAAATTTAACGTCGCGTACGGTCAAACCTTTACCGAGCCTAAAGAGCTGATTATGAGCCATGTGGGCACGGTGCCGGGCGTCGACGGAAAAAAAATGAGCAAGAGCTACGGCAACACGATACCGCTGTTCGGCACAGACGATGCTATCCGCACTGCGGTTATGAGCATTACCACCGACTCGACGCCCGTGGGTGCGCCGCTTAACCCCGAGACCGACATAGCCTTTGCGATGCATAAGCACTTTAGCCCCAACATCAAAGAGCTCGAGCAGCGCTACCGCGAGGGGACTATCGGCTATAAGAAATCTAAAGAGATTTTAGCCGAAAATATTATCGCGACCGTAAGCCCCATGCGCGAAAAGCGTGCGGCGCTAAGCCGCGAAGCGGTTATACAGATACTCAAAGACGGCGGCGAGGTTGCCCGCGCCCGCGCTGACGCAAAAATGAAAGAGGTTCGTGAAAAAATAGGAGTAGGACTCTACTAATTTTATGGAAAGAACTCTACTAGCCGATTTGGCGGGAAAGAAGGGCGAGACTGCAGCTATACAAGGCTGGGTGAGCGTGCGGCGCGACCAAGGAAAAATGGTATTCTTCGACTTTCGTGACCGCTCGGGTGTGGTGCAGGGAGTGACGTTGCCCAACTCGCCGGCTATCGAGGCCGCTAAGGAGGTCCGCAACGAGTACATTGTGTCGGTCGAGGGTAAGGTTAACGAACGACCGGAAAAAAATCGTAAGGCGGGAGTACAAAACGGCGATATCGAGCTTGAGATAACTAACATCGAAATACTTTCGAAAGCTGAAATACCATTTGAGCTCGGCGGTGAGGTTAATCTCGACACCCACCTCGACCACTTGCCGTTTACCCTGCGCACCGAACGCAGCAGGGATATTTTTACCATGCAGGCATCTATACTCGATGCGTACCGAAACTCATTGCGCGCGCAGGGCTTTACCGAGTTTATTGCGCCGGCGTTGGTGGGCGGCGATGCCGAGGGGGGAGCGGCCGCTTTTAAGGTCGACTATTTTTACGACCGTACCGCTTACCTTGCGACGAGCCCGCAGTTTTACAAACAAATTATGGTGGGGCCGTTTGAACGCGCGTTCACTGTAGCCAAGATATTCCGCGCAGAAAAAAGCGCTACTACCCGCCACTTAAGTGAGGCCACCTGCCTCGACTTTGAAATGGGTTTTATACAAAACGAGCGCGAGCCCATGGCCGTGCTTGAGCAAGCGGTCAAAGACACGGTACGCGCGGTAGCCGAGGCCCATTCTGATGTGTTTGCTCGGTTTAACACCACCGTCCCTGTGGTGCCTGAGGCTATCCCCGTGTTTACCCTTGCCGAGGCGCAGGCGCTTGTGGCCAAGGAGTACAATCGCACCATCGAGGACACCAACGACATGTCGCCGGAAGACGAGCGACAGATTTGTGAGTATGCAAAAAAGAATTTGAGCTCGGACTTTGTGTTTATCACGCGGTTCCCTACAAAAAAGCGCGCGTTCTATACCTACGAAGAGCCGGGCGAGGCGCCGCTGTCGCGTGGGTTTGACCTTTTGTTCCGCGGGCTCGAGATAAACTCCGGCGCGCAGCGTATCCATAACTACGAACAATTGGTAGCGCGCATGCAGGAGCGCGGGCTGGACCCTAAAAAGTTTGAGTACTATTTGCAGGCCTTTAAAACCGGCCTCCCACCGCACGGGGGCTCATCGACCGGTCTTGAACGCTTTACCGCGCGCATGCTCGAGCTCCCTAATGTTAAAGAAGCAACAGCCTTCCCCCGTGATATGAACCGCATCGACACCCTCCTCTCGACGGACAAAAAAGACTAGGCTATAGTCCCTGCAGACGCGCCAATAGGAGATTCGTATGAAAATCAACCTAGGCTCAAAGAACATCACAAAAGTTGCGGGGCTGCGCGACGCGGTCGCTATGTACCCCAACCTCTTTCCAAACGCCGAGGTGATCGGCGTTGAGGTGCAGATCGAGGAGTTTGGCCACCCCAAGAATCTTGAGGAGACGGTCCAAGGTGCCATCGAACGAGCCAAGCAGGCCTTCACCGGCGGCTGCACCTACAGTGTCGGACTCGAAGGTGGACTTATCGAGGTGCCGCACACCAAATCCGGCTATATGGAGGTGGGTGCTTGCGCGATATACGACGGCAAAGACGTCGCACTCGGGCTCTCGCCTGCGTTCGAGTGGCCCACCGGCGTCACCGAAGCAATTCTGCGCGGCGAGGGCGACGCCAGTGTTGCGTTTAAAAAGCTCGGATACACCGAGCACGAAAAGATAGGCGCGGTCGAGGGCGGTATCATCGGCTATCTCACCGACGCCAAGATGCCGCGCGAGGACTTCTCCAAATACTCGATCATGATGGCTATCATCCAGATCGAGAAGGCGGCTCTGTACCGCCGCTAACAACAAACCGCCCAACGTTGGGCGGTTTTTTATATCTACAAAAAGAAAGCCGCCCGACATTGCTGTCAGGCGGCCAAGTAGTACACGGGGAACCAAGAAGATAGAGAGGTTTAGGCGGTCTGCGTCGGCGCATCACGGTTGATCAGCTCTGCCGCGGCGGCCAAGATAATCCGCACGATAGCTGTTGTTGCCACCAACGGCAAGAACAAGCCGACCACGCTCGCCAGCGGGTAGGGCACCCCCAACGCAAACGAAGCCTTGCCGATGAGAATGAAGAAGATGAACATCGTTGTCGTTCCGACATTGAAGATAGCCAGCAAGAGCAGGACCATCGCGGCAACGACAGCACAGAAAGACAACCTGATCAGTTCGGTCTTCATAACAACCCCCAATGAGTTGGCGGACCAAAATTTTTGGCGCGCCGATGCAACTAGCTATTAGTATACTCTTTTTTATGCTTTTTGTCAATGCGTAGAAAAACCCTTATTTTATAGGTATAATTTTGCTATGCACTTTCAGTCAAAACCCGCTAAAAACGCTACCCGTATAAGCTTTATCGAGGGTTTGCTTACCCGTTTTGACGGCAAAACACTCTTTATCGGCACCGGTACAGAAAAGTCCATAACCCGCCGCAAATTTGTGCTGCGTATGCGCAAAGTTATTTCAGTCGCCAAACAAAATAAATGTACGGCTATTGCTCTGACATTTACGGATATTAGATCGTTTGCACCCAACGATTACTCCGACCACGAAGTGGGGCAGGTGGCGGGTACCGCCTTTGTCATGGCCAATTACGAACCAACCGGTTACAAAACAACACCTAAAGATGGCTGGCCCGAGGTTACCGCGGTTGCGATTATTGGTGCTAGCAAAACAGCCGAAGCCGGTTTTGCACGCGGAAAAATTATCGGGGCGGAGGTCAACGCCTGTCGCGAGCTAGCCAACACGCCCGGCAACGACATGACCCCAGCCTTGCTTGCCGCCGCCGCCAAAGCTGCCGCAAAAGGACAGAACATACAAGTGTCGGCGCTCGGTGTAAAAGAAATGAAAAAGCTCGGCATGGGCGCCGTGCTGGGCGTGGGCCTCGGCTCTGCCGAAAAGCCGCAGTTTATTGTTATGGAGTACTGGGGCGCTAATAAAAAAGAAAAACCGGTAGTGCTTGTAGGAAAAGGGGTCACGTTTGATACCGGCGGTTTGCAGGTAAAGCCCGGTGATTCGATGTACGAAATGCACATGGACATGTCGGGCGGCGCCTCGGTGATACACGCCGTTGCCCTAGCCGCAAAACTAAAACTCAAAGTAAACGTAGTAGCGCTGGTACCCGCGGTCGAAAACGCTTCCGCAAGCAACGCCATGCGCCCCGGCGATATTTTGAAGTCACTGTCAGGTAAAACGATAGAAATCCTGCACACCGACGCCGAAGGCCGCGTTATATTGGCCGATGCTATTACCTATGCCAAGCGTTACAACCCCGCGGTGGTTGCCGACGTTGCTACGCTTACCGGCGCAGCATTGGTAGCACTCGGCGAGCAGGCCAGTGCCTTTATGACCAACGAAAAAGGCTTCTCTATTGCCGACTATATGGCGCTTGCCGAAAGCTCGGGCGACTATATGTGGCCACTACCGCTATGGGAGGAGTATGACGACATGGTTAAGGGTAAATTTGCGGATGTGCCCAACATTTCGACAGCAGGCAACAGCCGCTACGGCGGCGTTATCGCGGGCGGCAAGTTTTTGGAGGTGTTTGCGAAAGAGTTAGACGCCCCGTGGATACACATCGACATGGCACCACGCATGACTTCGGTAGCGGGCGAGTACTTGGCCAAAGGCGCGGCGGGCGCACCCGTGCGCTTTCTACTTGCATTAATAGAAAAGCATGCCCATTAGTATCAAAACAGCCGTCTACGAAGGTCCGTTGGACCTTCTGTTGGAGTTGATAGAAAAGCGTAAGCTCCTTATCAACGATATTTCGCTTGCCGCGGTAACCGACGAGTATATTGCGCGCGTTAACTCGCAAGAAAGCATGCCGGTGGGCGAGACAGCCGAGTTTATCAGTCTTGCCGCAACGCTTTTGTTAATTAAGTCCCGCTCGCTCTTGCCGACACTACAACTAAGCGACGACGAAACGCGCGATATTAAAGAACTTGAGTACCGGCTGGCCGTGTATCAGCTGCTTAAAGACGCCGCACGCGGGCTCGGCGCGCAGCTGGGCGAGCCGGCATTGTACGAAGGCATCCCGCCCGCACAAGAGCCGCTGTTTTTGCCCGACGCGTCGGCAACGCCAAGCTCGCTGCGCGCTGCGGCGCAAACACTCATGGACGGCTTCCCGACCATGCTGACGCTGCCTAAAGTTGCGGTTAAAAAAATTATGTCGCTCGAGGAGATGATAGACAATCTTGCGGCACGCGTTACCTCGGCGATGCGTATGTCGTTTAAAGAGTTTGCCGGCGCACGCGAGCGCGGCGAAGTTATTGTCGGATTTTTGGCGCTCTTAGAGCTGGTCAAGCAGGGTATACTAAAAGCAACGCAAGGGGAGCATTTTGGCGAGATAACGCTCGAGAGTGACTCGGTATCAACACCAACCTATGAGTAATGCCGCAAAACACATTGAAGCGCTGCTTTTTGCCTTGGGTAGACCGCTTTCTCATGAGGAGCTAAAGAAGCAGCTACAACTAAATGACGCGCAGCTGCAAACCGCGCTCGAAGAGCTTGGCGCGCGCGAGGGCGGGGTAGTGGTAGTCAACGACGGTCGCGAGGTCGAGCTGCGCGTGGCCGCAGCGGCCGGCGAAGTTATAGAACGTATCCGCAAAGAAGAGTACGCCCGCGACATCGGCAAGGCAGGGCTCGAGGCGTTAAGCGCCATACTCTACCGCGGCCCTCTGTCGCGCGCCGACATAGACTTTATACGCGGCGTTAACTCCAGCCAAACCCTGCGCACGCTTACTATGCGCGGGCTGGTACGCCGCGTACCGAACCCCAAAGACGAACGGTCCTTTTTGTACGAGCCGACCACCGAACTCTTAAGCCAGTTGGGCGTGTCGCAAACGCAGCAACTGCCCGAGTACACCGTGGTGCGCGCTAAATTAGCCGAGCTCGAAGAGTCGTACCGGCAAGCACAAAGCAGGCCGGACGCTCAAGAACCGGCATGATACCCCCTTTTATTACCGGTCTCTTTTCGGTGTTACTTATTGCGGTTGCCTTTGGTGTAGGCGCGACTCTGGTTAACCTGCCCGCACATTCGCAAAGCGCCGCGGCGGTAGAGTCGCGGACTATCGAAGTTGTTATCGACCCGGCAACACTGCGTGCTAAGTCTGCCTTGTTGTACGACGTAACCAGCGGCGAGGTGCTGTACCAAAAAAACGGCCAGGCGCAACTGCCGCTGGCGTCGCTTACTAAACTAATGTCGGCGCAGGCGGTATTGGCCGCGCGCCCGCCGGGCACCGTAGTGCGCATTACCGCGCGCGATCTTGCCCCCGAAGGTGACTGGGGCTTGCGTGCGGGGGACAGTGTGTTGCTCGCAGACCTGTTGAAGTTCGGATTAGTGGCATCGAGTAACGACGCGATGGCCGCCGCCGCGGCAAGTCTGGGCGGCGAGTACCTAACGGCAATGAACCGCACCGCCGTGTCCTTAGGGCTTATTAAAACGTACTTTTTAAACTCGACCGGTCTTGATGTAAACGACGATACCGCCGGTGCGTACGGCTCGGCTTTTGATGTCGCGCGTATGACCGCCGCCTTTTACAAATCCTATCCGACTTTTTTTGAGCTCAGCACCCACCCGACCGTGTCTATTACCGCAGGGGAGCGCACCCTTTCGGCTAAAGCAACAACGGTGCCGCTCCTCGATATCCCCGGCTTTGTAGGCGGGAAAACCGGCTACACTGATTTGGCGGGCGGCAACTTGTCGGCTATATTCGACTTAGACATCGGCCGGCCGGTGGTAATAGTGGTGTTACAGTCTACCGAAGCGGGCCGCTTCGAGGACGTCCGCACGATTATCGAGTCCGCACGTACTGCCCAACAACAAACCCAATGACCGCAACTGTAATGGAAATATTTTTGCCCGCTACAATCGCCTTTTTAATCGGGGTGGGTATGACTCCGTTTGTGACGCACTTTTTGTACGCCCGCAAACTATGGAAGCCGAAGGCCGGCAAACTCGCGCTCGACGGCACGCCTGCCAGCGAGTTTAACCGCCTGCACGAGACGCGCGAGACGGGCACCCCGCGCTTCGGCGGCGTCGTGGTGTGGGGGAGCGTCGGGCTGACCGCACTGTTGTTACAGGTGCTATGGATAGCATTCCCCGAGTCCTTCGAAGCAACGGCATTTATCAGCCGCAACCAAACCTGGGTCCCGCTTGCCGCACTGTTGGTAGGCGCCCTTGTCGGGTTACTCGACGACCTGTACGAAGTGCAGGGGCGGCAAGGTCTGCGTCTGCGCGCGCGATTAGGCCTTGTAGCAACGGTGGCACTGCTGTGTGCGTGGTGGTTTTTTGACAAGCTTGAGGTATCGTCTATTTCCTTCCCGTTTTCGCCGGGTCCTATCGAGCTAGGGTGGTGGTTTATACCGTTTTTTGTACTGGTAGCACTCTTTATATATGCCGGCGGAGTCATCGACGGCATCGACGGCCTTGCGGGAGGACTCTTTGCCACCATGTTTACCGCCTATGCGGGGATAGCCTTCTTTCAGCAACAGCTTGATATTGCTGCGCTGTGCGCGGCAGTGGCGGGGGGACTATTGGCCTTTTTGTGGTTTAACGTGCCGCCCGCGCGCTTTTATCTCTCCGAGACAGGGACCATGGGGCTTACCTTGCTGTTAACCGTAGTGGCCTTTCTTACCGATGCGCTCGGCAGCGGCAAGGGCATTACCGTATTACCCATTATTGCGCTCCCGCTTGTCGCCACCGTGTTTTCTAACATACTGCAGATCTTCGGCAAAAAAATATTGGGGCGTAAATTGTTGCGCATCGCGCCGCTCCACCATCACTTCGAAGCGTTAGGTTGGCCTCCGTACAAAGTAGTCATGCGTTACTGGATAGTAGGCATCGTATCGGCGATTATCGGCATGACGGTCGCGCTTTTATGAAGCGCGGTTCGGTAGACGGACCGTTTTTAATAGCGGTATCGGCGCTGGTGTTTGTCGGCCTACTTATTTTTACTTCGGCTGCACTGGGACTCTTGGCGCGCGACGGAGCCACCTTTACCAACGTCGCAGTGTCCCAGCTATTGCTGGGGTTGGTGCTCGGTAGTATCGCCATGGCGATACTCTCGCGTATAGACTACCGTTTACTGCGCCCTTACACGCCCTATTTTTTCTTTTTTGCGCTCGGGCTTACGCTGCTTACCTTTGTCCCCGGCATAGGTTTGTCGCTTAAGGGCGCGTCGCGGTGGATATTGCTGGGCCCCGTATCTTTTCAGCCCGAAGAAATTTTAAAACTCGCGAGCGTCCTTTTTTTGGCCGCGATATACGCTACTAAATTTAAAGAAGTGCCGACCATACGGGGCGGCATAGTACCCATGCTGCTGGTCGGCGGCAGCGGTGCGGCTATATTGCTGGCCCAGCCCAACACCGCGGGCGCACTGATACTCTGCGGAGCGCTTGCGGTTATGCTGTTTGCCGCGGGCGGGCGGTTGTCTCATTTAATTATCTTGGCACTGCTTGCCGCGGGCGCTATCGGGGCTGCGGCCTATGCCTACCCGCACGTGCGCGAGCGGTTAGTAACCTATCTCGACCACTCGGCCGACCCGCAAGGGAGCGGTTACCAGATACAGCAGTCGCTTATTGCCATCGGCTCCGGCGGACTCACCGGCCGCGGCTTTGGCCAAAGTATCGAAAAGTTTTCCTACCTGCCCGAGCCTATAGGCGACTCTATCTTTGCGGTGGCGGGGGAAGAATTCGGCTTCGTCGGGTCGGTGCTGTTGGTATCGTTGTTTCTTATTTTTTGCGTCTTAGGCCTGCGCATCGCCGCGCGGGCAAGCGACCCGTTCGGCGGACTTATCGTAGTGGGGCTCGTGACTATCATTGTGGGGCAATCGTTTTTTAACATCGCTTCGGCGCTGGGGTTGGTGCCGCTTATCGGCGTGCCGCTTATTTTTGTATCGCACGGCGGCACCGCGCTGGCGCTCTCGTTGGCGGAAGTCGGGGTACTATTAAGCGTATCGCGCAGAATGAAGTCGTAAGTACTGTTGTATGAAAATTCTTTTTACCGGCGGGGGGACAGGCGGGCACTTTTACCCGATTATCGCGGTGGCCGAGGCCGTTAACGACCTTGTCCGCGAGCGCAAGCTGGTCGAGCCCGAGCTTATCTATGCCGCGCCCGAGCCCTACGACAAAGAAATGTTGTTTGCCAACAACGTGCGTTTTGTGCCGACCGCGGCGGGCAAGATGCGCCGCTACTTTTCTATACTCAACTTCTTCGACTACTTTAAGACCGCGTGGGGCGTAACGCGGTCGGTGCTGCGCGTCTTCTTTTTGTACCCGGACGTCGTGTTCGGCAAAGGGGGTTATGCGTCCTTTCCTACCTTGTTGGCGGCAAAACTGTTTCGCATACCCGTAGTGATACACGAAAGCGATGCCGAGCCGGGCAAGGTCAACCGCTGGGCGGGGAAGTTTGCGCAAAAGGTGGCTATCTCGTACCCCGAGGCGGCAAAGTTTTTTCCTGCCGACAAAGTGGCGTTTACCGGCAACCCCGTGCGCAAAGCGGCGCTGGTGCCGGCGCGCGACGGAGCGCTGGAGTTTTTTAAATTTGCTCCGGACCTCCCGGTCATTTTTGTCACCGGCGGCTCACAAGGCGCGCAAGCTTTAAACGACGGGCTCCTTTCTGCCTTGCCACAACTGGTAGAAAAATATCAGATTATCCACCAGACCGGTGCCGACAACCTAGACGATGTTACCGGCCGCGCAAAGGTAGCGATGGGCAACAACCTGCACGCGGACAGATACAAACCGATGGGCTACCTTAACGACCTTGAAATGCGCATGGCTTCCGGCGCGGCGCAGTTAATTATCTCGCGCGGAGGCTCGACTATTTTTGAAATCGCTTCGTGGGGCCTGCCGAGTATTATTGTGCCGCTACCCACCGCCGCCGAGGATCATCAAAGTAAAAACGCTTTTTCCTACGCGCGCGCCGGCGCCTGCTCGGTTATCGAACAGCAAAACCTGACCCCCGGCCTCTTGCTGTCGGAAGTTAACCGGATACTTGGCAACCAGCAAATCCGCCACTCGATGGGCAACGCGGCGCGCGCCTTTGCCCGTGCGGATGCCGCCAAAACGATAGCCGAGGCATTGTTGGCCGTCGCCCTTTCCCACGAGTCATAATTTTCGTACACTGCCTGCATGCCACAAAAAGTAGTTACCCGATTTGCCCCAAGCCCCACCGGCCTCCTCCACGGCGGCAACTACCGCACCGCGGTGTTTGCCTACCTGTTTGCCCGCAAAATGCAGGGAGAGTTTATCGTACGCATCGAGGACACCGACAAAGAGCGCTCCAAACCCGAGTACGAGGACAATATCCACGAAACTTTGTCGTGGCTGGCGCTCCTGCCCGAGCGGAACTACCGCCAGAGCGGCAACGCCGTGCGCCACCGCGAGCAGCTCGAGCAACTTATCAAAAGCGGCGCAGCATTTGTATCGCAAGAAACCGAGGGTGAAAGAAAAGAAGTGATTCGGTTTAAGAACCCGAAGACTACTATTACCTTTACCGATGCGATACGCGGGGAAATAACCTTTAACACCAGCGACTTGGGCGACTTTGTTATCGCCCGCTCGCTCGACGAGCCGGTCTTCCATTTTGCGGTAGTGGTCGACGACTATGACGAAGGAGTAACCCATGTCATACGCGGCGAAGACCATATTTCCAACACGCCGCGGCAAATACTGATACAACAGGCGCTCGGCTACGAGACGCCTATCTACGCGCACTTGCCGTTGGTACTTGGCCCCGACCGCGCCAAACTGTCTAAACGCCGCGGCGCCAAAGCGCTTACGCAGTACCGCAACGAAGGCTACGTGGCCGAAGCGATGATTAACTATTTGGCCTTGCTTGGCTGGCACCCGGAGGGCAACAAAGAACTCTTTACTATGGACGAGCTGGTAGGGGAGTTTACGCTGGAGCGCATACAAAAAGGCGCCGGTATTTTTGACGAAGAGAAGCTGCGTTGGTTTAACCATGAGCATCTAAAGCGCATGACCGATGATGCGTACGCCTCGCGCGTGCGCGATTTTGCTAAAAAAGATATCGACCCGCGCATAGTGCCGCTGCTTAAAGAGCGCGCGGCAACACTGCAGGAAGCCGCCGACATGCTGGACACGGAGTTCGGTTTTTTACAGGGTGTCTCTTGCGAACCTGCGCTCCTCACCAACAAAGGAAAGATAGCCCCCGCGGTAGCGTCAAAGCACCTGAACGCACTTGCGGAGCTTTTGCACGATACACCCAATGAAGGACTCACCTCCCAAGGCTACAAAGACCTTATATGGCCCTACGCGACCGCCGAAGGCAGGGGAGACGTCTTGTGGCCCTTGCGCACCGCGCTTTCAGGGCGCGAGCGCTCGCCAGACCCCTTCACTATCCTTACCCTTGTCGGCAAAGACGAGGCGCTGGCGCGCATTGCCCGCGCGGCCCAAAGCCTTTAAAATAAAACAAATGGGCTTCCTCTTAGCGATACTCCTGCTGCTTACTCCTGTTGCACACGCGCAGACCGCTACCACGACCGATACCGACTCTGCTACCCAAGAGTTGCAGGCGCAGGCCGATGCCACCGCCCAGCAAATTAATGCGCTCAAAAACGAGATAGACCAGCTGCAGATACAACTTAACAACGTCTCTTCGCAAAAGCAGACCCTGCAGTCGACGGTCAAGACGATAGACCTCAACATCCAAAAGCTCACTAAAAGTATTACGCTCACCACCGCGCAGATTACGCAAAAAGACAAAGAAATACTGCGTTTAAGCGGCGGTATTGCCACCACCTCTAACACCATAGACACCACCCGTAGCGAGGTTGCCGCATCGTTGCGCAACCTCTCCGAGCACGACGAAGCCTCGGTGGCGGCGTCACTGCTTGCGGGGAGAACCTTGTCCGACTTTTTTGATGAGGCTATAGCACTTGGGTCGCTCCGTGACGAGTTGGGCAACCGGATACAGGACCTATCGCGATTAAAGTCCACCCTGCAAACAAATAAAAATACCGCCACGCAGGCACGCACCCAACTGGCAACACTACAAAAACAGCTTAACCAGCAAAAGCAGTCGCTTGCTATCAACCGCCAGTCGCAGGCCGACCTTTTGTCCGAAACGCAAAACAAAGAAAGCGCCTACCAAGCGCTTATCGCGCAAAAGCAGGCCGAGCAGCGGCGCTTCGAAGACATACTCTTTACCCTTGCATCGCAGTTGGGCACGGCCGATATATCCGGCATACCGACGGCCGGGGGAGGGGTGCTGCGTTGGCCGCTCGACAACGTGGTGCTTACGCAACAGTTCGGCAAAACCTCGGTGTCGGGCCGCCTGTATACCTCGGGCACGCACAACGGCATCGACTTTCGGGCATCTATAGGCACGCCGGTGCGTGCATCGCTCGCCGGCACGGTACTCGAGGTTAACCAAGGCGCGGTCAAAAACTGCCAATACGGCAAATGGGTGCTTATCAAGCATGCCAACGGTCTTGCCACCTTGTATGCCCACCTTTCGACTATCAACGTCACCAAGGGTACGACCGTATCTACAGGCCAAGTTATAGGCCTTTCCGGCAACACCGGTTACGCCACCGGCCCGCATTTGCATATGACCGTATACGCGGCGGCCGCTATATCGTTTAAGCAGTACTCCTGCGCCAGCGGCAGCTCGACCATGATCCCCATTGTGCCGGTCAACGCGTACCTTAACCCGCTCCAATATTTGCCTAAATAGATATCCCCACGACGCTCTGGCGGGGGCTTATAAAGGCTTCATACTATAGAGGCGGAGCGGTCGAACCGCGTACTCCAACACTCAATTTCTTACAGCTATGAAAACACTACACATCATTGCCTACGCTCTGGTCTGGATCGGCGGCATCAACTGGGGCCTCGTGGGCCTTGGCGCATTGATCTCCGGCGCCAACTGGAACGTCGTTACCTGGCTTGCCGGTTATATCGGCGGTTCGCAGGTAGAGTCGGTCATTTACGTTCTTGTCGGCCTTGCGGCTGTCTGGACGCTTGTCGGCCACAAAAAAGACTGCAAAGCCTGCTCGGCGATGTAATCTACGGAAAAACCTGTTGTGATATACTGCAGAAGCTATTATGGCTTCTGCAGTTTCCGTTACCGACCTCCGCAAGACCTATACAGGCGGCAAAGGGCCAACTGTCGAGGCACTGAAGGGGGTAAACCTTACCGTCGCCGAGGGCGACTTTTTTGCGTTGTTGGGGCCCAACGGGGCGGGGAAGACCACCATTATTAGCGTCCTTACCAGCCTGATAACCAAGACAAGCGGCACGGTAGAGGTGTTTGGTACCTCGATAGACACCGACCCCTCGCTTACCAAAACGCACATAGGGCTGGTGCCGCAGGAGTTTAACTTTAATATTTTCGAAAAAGTAGAGAATATTATCGTCAATCAAGCCGGATACTACGGCATACCGCGCGGGCAAGCTTTAAAGGACGCCGAACCGATACTCAAAGACCTCGGATTATGGGAAAAGCGGCATACCCCCAGCCAACAGCTTAGCGGCGGCATGAAGCGCCGGTTGATGATAGCCCGCGCGCTTATACACCACCCTAAACTCCTGATACTCGACGAGCCGACCGCGGGCGTAGACGTCGAGTTGCGCCGCAGTATGTGGACCTTCCTCCGCAAAATGAACGAAGAGGGGACTACAATTATTTTGACCACCCACTACCTTGAAGAGGCCGAGCAGTTGGCCCGCAATGTGGCTATCATCAACAAGGGGCAAATTTTGGTTAACGAGCCCATGCAGGGCTTTTTGGAGCGGCACGACAACAAAAAACTCGAGGACATTTACCTCGAAGTAATCGGTGTAGGCGAGGCGGAATAACCATATGACTCCCAAAAAACAACTGATAGGCTACTACACTATGATGCGCGCCGAGTTTGTGCGCATTATACGCATTTGGTCGCAAACGCTCTTGCCGCCGGTGGTTACGACCACGCTGTACTTTGTGGTCTTCGGTAAATTTATAGGCTCGCAACTCCAACCCATAGACGGCTTTAGCTACATACAGTTTATCGTGCCGGGACTTATTATGATGTCGGTTATCACAAGCTCCTACATGAACACAGTGTCGACCTTTTACTTTGCCAAATGGACGCGCACCCTCGACGAAATTTTAGTCTCGCCGATGCCCAACTGGGTAGTGATACTGGGCTTTGTGAGCGGGGGAGTACTCCGCGGGCTCTTGGTAGGCGCATTGGTGCTTATTGTCTCGCTGTTCTTTACGCACCTAGTAATCTTTAACGCGTTTATACTCGTCTCCGCTTTGGTGCTTACCTCGGTGCTCTTTAGCCTCGGCGGGCTGATTAACGGCGTGTTTGCCAAAGGCTTTGACGGCATCTCTATCGTGCCGACCTTCGTGCTGACCCCTTTGACCTACTTGGGAGGTATCTTCTTCTCTATCCAGCAATTTAGCCCGTTTTGGCAGCAGGTAGCGCTTTTTAACCCGATACTGTACATGATCAATGCCTTTCGCTACGGCTTCCTCGGTATTAGCGACATCAGCATCGCACTGTGCTTTACCGTGCTTATCGGTCTTGTTGTACTGTTTACCGGCACAGCCATGTGGCTCTTCCGTAAGGGGATAGGGCTTAAGCAGTAGCCTTCCGTACCTTCCCCTTTATATCTTTTTTCCACTCGCGGACAGCGGTTGCTTTGACTTCTACTTTTGAGGCGCGGCGCAGAGCTTTAATAGTTTTAGGTGATGCGATGGGAAAGTGTTTAGCATCGCCCAACGCCTCGGCGAGCCAGTCGACATCACCTTCGGCTATAACCCACCTCTTTGGATCGAACTTTTGCAGATTAAACGGGCCGGAGTGCCTGCGCAGGGTCTTTTTGCCGTTGTCGAGAAAATATTCGTGAAAGTACGACAACGCGAGCTCGCGCACGCTCGCGTACACCGGGTCGCGCCACCGCAAGACCGGATAGTTTGTCTTGCTTATCGCACCCCAACGCCCGTTTTGTTTAAACAAAGCAACAATATGGTCGTAGTCGTTGTCGGTCGACTCTAAATCAAGCAGTAATGGCGGCCGGCCATGATAGGCAAGGGCAGTGGCCGCCAACATTGCCCCTTCAAGGCAATGGGCCGAGCCGGTTTGCAGTACCCTACGCGGCGATTTCATTGTGTGCTCCCCTTTTGTAAGCAAATTTGCGGGGGAGTGGTCTAAATAGTCTTGGATCTTCTGCGGCGTGCTCAACCCCGCAAAGACCCGTCGCTCCGCGGGGGAGAGAAGGGTGCGCAGTTGTTGTTGGTACTTAGTTAAAGCCATGGGTGACTGGTGCCTTACTCGAATATACTAACGTCGCACAATATATCTTTTGCGACTTGTCCCTACAGGAGAACCTAGGGGGGCCGCTGTTTGATTATAGCCCCCTACTCCACCTGCAAAGAAAAAGCCGTCCCGGTACTTTGGGCGGCTTTGTGCTCAATTCTTTACCGTTGCCTCACTCTCGAGGAGCACCGCCACCTCGTAGACGGCCCGCAATGTCGGCGAACCGCTTGGATACTTGGTGACCTCAACTTCGTTGGCGTTGATCTTGCGAAGCGCCTCTTCGATAAACGAGCGCGCTACGGGCGGATTGCCACGGGCTTGTGCGGCGCCTTCGACCAGCTCGGCAAAAGATGGCTTCTGTTCGGTCATAGTGATACCTCCGGTCAAATCTGCGACCACTATACCCCGTAAAAATCTCGACTAAAAGAGGGTAGTCACTCCCCCGCCTTTGATACAAAAGACCGCCCCGAGGTGGGGCGGCCGGATTACCAGAAACTAATCACGGCGGCAGCAAGCCCGGCAAGACTCCCAAACGCGTAGAGTCCGGCAATCCAAGGATTGCCCATGCCTATGGCGTCCAAGAAAACTTGCAACTGCTTACCTTGGTCAAGAGGCTCTTCAGCCATGCGGCCCTCCTCAATTTTCAACTATCAGAAGCCTATCCCGACTATACCGTATAATCAACCTATGAACGTCTGGATAGACTGCTACGCTCCTTTGATCGGCCGGGTGTTTATGGGCGGGTTCTTTTTGTGGAACGGGATACAGGCCGCGCTCAACCTCCCTGCCGCGGCGGCTATGTTTGCCGCCCACGGACTTCCCTACGGGTCTCTTTTGGCAATGGCGGTAGTAGTTGTCGAGGTGGTGGGCGGTATTGCGATTATTATCGGCGTGTATACCCGCTACGCGGCACTTATGCTAACGCTCTACCTTGTCCTGCAGGCCGGCTTTCTTACCAACTTTAACGACGACGGCGACCTAAACCGGTTTGTGCTTAACCTCGGGATCATCGGCGGCCTCTTGTATATATCGACAGACAAAAACCGCCCTTGGGGTTAACCAAAGGCGGCTTTTGCTGCAAAATTATTTCTTAACCGTGGCTACGATAGCCGAGGGTTTAGTTTTGTATTTACCCCAGCACGGCTCCGAGGATACCCACGGGGCGGTGCCTTGCTTTTCGTACAAGTAGCGGGCGTATGCCACGTTGCCTTGTATCGTGTAGAGGTCGAGACCGAGCTTTTCTGCGGTAGACGAGTGGTAATACTCGTTAACCTGCATAATACCGACGTCGAGGTCGTTGACTATGCCGCGAAATACCGAACCGTCGGTACCGTACTGGCGAAAACGCGACTCGCAATGCGCGACCTTAATCATAATCGGAACGTCAGCGAAGTAACTTTCAACGAACTCCTTGGGCGACTGCGCGGCCGGCATCAGACCCTGCGTCTGGAGCGGCGCCGAAGCGCTGCTTAGTGCCAGAGAGACCGCAAGAGCGAAACCAGTTGCGAAAGGCATTGTATGGTGTTCATATAAGTTGATTAACGGCGCACGGGAACAAAAAAGCCCCGAGCTCGACCGCTCAGGGATAAGGATATGATACTACATTTTTGTCAAGGGGGTCAAGCGCCGAGCTTGACAAGAAAAAAGCCTACCCCATCTATTACAAAATACCCTTATTTGACAACGTTTTTTATCGTTGTATCAAAACTTTTAAACGTGTCGGGCCGCCGGGAATCGAACCCGGCCTACATGCACCCCATGCATGTGTACTGCCGATATACTACGGCCCGCTGTTTCTAACTATGCGATTTTACTCTGTTTCAACTACTTAAGCCACGGAATCTCGTACTGCTCAAACTCCGGCAGGAGTTTTTTATCGTACAGTAGGCGCGAAATTACTTCGGCATGGCTCTTGGCGCCGGTAAGCGCGTTGTGGGGCTTGGGCTCCTCGGGGATACCGCAATAGTTGAGTATCGCGTCTAAGTTCAAGCCAGAGCGCTTGTGTTCGGCATCTATCGGGGGAGTGAGTCCCCTCTTAACCATATGCATCCAACACAGGCTATGGCTGTCGATGGTACGGTGCGCAAAAGGCCAATTGGTGTGGCCCGCGCGCTTAGCCGCGGCCTGCAACAAATCACGGTCAAAAGACACATTTTGCCCCGCCAAAGTGCGGTCGGCTATCGGCTCGGCAAACGCGGCAAACTTATGCACCAAATCAGCTTCGCTTTGTTTGTTTGGGTCTGTTACTTGTTCTTTGGTAAATCCGTTTACCACCATAGCCTCGTCGTTGATATGCGCGCCCTCCCACACGCGGCACTCTTCGTAAAAAGTGCGGGTCGGATTGTCGAGGTCAACCGCGCCTACCGATACTATCGAGTGGGTGTCGGGGCCAATGCCGCTTGCTTCTACATCAACTGCAATCATGGGGTTGAGTATAGCGCAGTTACGCGTCCGGTGCGCCAAATATTTTAACTACCCACGCCTCGGCTTTGCCGACAAATCTGTGGAGTTTCGGATACTTAACTGTGTGGGTGTCGAGCCAGTGCCGCACCGTCGGCGAGTACAGCGACAGCAAGAGTATTCCTATCGCCAAAAACAAAAACCCCTGCAAAAAGGGCAACACAAGGCCGACAAGCCCCAGCACAATAAACAGCACCGCAAGCGACAGCACCAATACCCTTTTTAGTTGTTTGTTCATAGTTGTTCGGTGTTAAATAGCCCCCCTGCGCCCTGCCCCGCTACCGCCGAGAGCCGCCCAAGCGCAAAAGCAGAGAGTCCTACCAGGATAACAATAGCCGGTACCACCAAAGGCTCCCAGTGCTTGCCAGTAAGCCACTCTTTTGGTATCATCTCATACACAATACTAAATATATGGCATCAAAGAAAGCAGGCGGGACAGCTAAAAACCTAACCGATTCTAACGCTAAGTACCTTGGCGTTAAGCTCTTTGCCGGCCAATTTGCCAAGCCGGGCGCCATTATCGTGCGCCAGCGCGGTACCAAAATGATGCCGGGGGCCAACGTAAAGCTTGGCAAAGACCATACTATCTATGCGGTTAAGGGCGGTGTAGTTTCCTTTAAACTTGTGCGCAAAACCAACTTCGACGGCCACGTCGTCAAGCGCTCCAAAGTAGACGTTTTGGTGAAGTAACACTACCACCAGCCTCCTCCCCATCCGCCGCCCCAATACGGGGTGGCGTTTACGTTTACGCGGACGCTCGGGCCGTAGGAGTATTGATTGTACGAAGGGTATGAGTAGCTTGGGTAGGAGTATTGGTTTTGGTAAGAGTAGTTGGAGTATGAGTATGACGGGTAGTAGTACGATGCCGGTTGGTACGCCGAGTATTGCTGCTGATACGGCAGGTACGAACCTTGGTAACTCGAGTTGTACGGCAGGTACGACGCAAACACCAACGAGGGCGCCAGCAGTGCGGCAAAGGTAGCAACGGCTAGGACTTTTTTCATACAGGCACAATACCAAAACAGCCTAAAGATTGCATGAGGCCTACAGGGCCGGCGTAACCGCCACGGCAAGTTCGGCCTTTTGGTTTTTACCGCGCACCAACACCATGTGCTCCCCCACTGTTTTTATATGTTCAGGTAGGTGTATGTTGGCCTCGGCAATTTCGAGCGAGTGCTCTGCACGGATAGCTTTGGCAATGTCGGTTACAGACACCGCTTTAAACAAACCACCTTTGTCGGTGGCGCGAGCCGCCAAGCTCACGCGTTTGCCGCGCAGGGCGGCTACTTTATTGTCCAACTGCTCTTCCTCTTTGGCTACCTGCGCCGCACGGGCGGCTACCTGCGCCTCTATTTCTTTAATTTTTTCCTCGGTAGCGGCTACGGCAAGCTTGGCGGGGAAAAGACGGTTAACCGCATAGCCGTCGGCCACATTCTGGATAGTGCCATGCAAGCCCACCCCGCGCACGTCTTTAAGCAAAATGACTTTCATGCCCCTACTGTACCAAATGTCCCTACTGCGTTGCGAGCCACGAAAGGGCGGCGTCTTTTTGCGGGTCTTTGCCCGCAGCAACGTCTTTGGCGGTCGTGGTTGCCGTAAAGTCAGGGGTAAGCCCGCCGTCGCTAATGGAAGTCCCGTTAGGGGTTAGCCAGCGCGCGACCGTAATTTTAAGCTCGGCCCCGTTCCCTAGGTCTACCAGCTGCTGTACCGAGCCTTTGCCGAACGTGCGCTGGCCCACCAACTTACCTACACCGTGCTGCTGCAGGGCGCCCGCCAAAATTTCTGAAGCAGAGGCCGAACCTTGGTCAACCAATATCGCCATACTCAGTTGTTTGTTTGCAAACACGTTGTAGCCGAGCGAGCGGTGCGCGATATTAGACGCCTTGCCTTTGTAGTCCTCGGTTACCACCACGTCGCCCACCGGCAAAAAGTAGCTGGCCATGTCCACCGCCGCGTCCAAGTAGCCGCCGGGGTTGCCGCGCAGGTCGAGAATCATTTTAGTCTGGCCCGACAGGAAAAACTGCCGCAACGCGCCACGAAACAGCTCTGCCGAGTTTTGCGAAAAGCTGTACAGCTCGATAACAAACACGCCGTCGCCGCGCGCGTACGCGTTGATAACGGGGATAGTAATAGTGTCGCGCACTATCTTTACCACAAACGGCTGGGCTACCCCCGCGCGCGACATAGTAAGCGCAACGGTCGTGCCTTTGGGTCCGCGGATTATCTTGACCGCTTGGTCAACCGACATGCTCTCGGTCGAGGTGCCGTTAACCGCCAACACCACGTCGCCGCTGCGGACACCGGCGGCCTCGGCCGGCGAGCCCTTAAGCGGAGCCACCACGGTTACGCGGCCTTCTTTTTGAGCCAAGTCCATGCCCACGCCGCCGAACGAGCCGCTGATGTCGTCGTTAAATATCTGCGCGTCTTCCGGCGGCAAAAAGACCGTGTACGGGTCGCCGTAGCTGGCGGTAAGCCCCGCTATCGCCCCGTATATTTTTTCTTCATCGGTGGGGAGCGTGGTCGATGCGTGCACCTGCACAAAATGCTCGTCAAGCACGTTCCACGCCTGCCAAAACTGGCCCATGTTGATGCTGCCCGGCTGGGTTCCGGTCCCAAACAAGTCGCTTTGTGCCGCGGCGCGGCTGCCGCCCCACTCGGAGACGCCGGTGTAGAGCCCCACGCTAAACGCAATAGCCAAAGCGACAAGACTCCCCGCCGCTGTCCACCGCTGCCTTTTCATGGATACAGTATACTAAATAGCATGCTCACGCGCTACGCGCAGCACGCTTTGACATGGGTCGACTTGGTGGCACCCACACCAAGCGAGGTCCGCGCGCTTATGAAAGAGTTCGATCTCGACCCGCTTATTGCGGAGGAGCTTTTGGTACCCTCGTTTAAGCCAAAGGTCGAGCGCCGCGGCGACGCTATCTACATGATTTTGCACTTCCCCGCCATGCGCAACGGCATGCGGGCTAGCTCAAGCCGCCCCGAGCAGGAAATAGACTTTGTCATAGGCAAGCATTTTCTTATCACCGCGCGGTACGAAAACATCGATCCTTTGCACTCCTTTGCCAAAGCCTTCGAGGTTAACTCGGTCTTGGGCCGCGGCGGCTCGACCCACGGCGGGCACCTCTTTGCCGGCATGGTGCGCAAGTTGTACGAGGCGCTGGGCAACGAGTGCGACAACCTGCACCGCCATTTACAGGACATCGAAGACCGGATTTTTAAAGGTGACGAACGCCGCATGGTTATCGAGCTGTCGCAGACCGGCCGCGTGATACACGACTTTCGCCAAGCGCTGGCGCCGCACCGCGACATGCTGCGCTCGTACGAGCCGGTGGGCAACCGCGTGTTTGGGGCCGAGTACTCCTACTATGTGCGCGAAACTATAGGCGCGTACGAGCGGGTCGAAAGCGCGCTCGAAAACTTGCGCGACTCGTTAAGCGAGCTGCGCGCCACCAACGACTCTTTGCTTAACACCAAGCAAAACGAAATAATGAAGACGCTTACCGTGCTGGCCTTTGTCTTCTTGCCGCTGCAGTTTATCGCCAGCCTGTTTGGCATGAACACAATAAACAACCCCATTATCGGCCTACCGGCGGACTTTTGGATTCTGCTCGGAGGAATGGGTATACTAGCCTTTACATGTTTTCTCTATTTCAAAAGAAAGGGCTGGCTGTAAAGCCCAAGCTTATGCTCCACAACTCGCTAAGCGGCGGGCTCGAGCGCTTTGTGCCCTTAAACGGCACGGTCAAGCTATACAACTGCGGCCCTACCGCCTATGACGAACAGCATGTGGGCAACCTCTTCCCGCCGGTGGTGGCCAATGTGCTGCGCCGCACGCTGGAGAGCTGGGGGCACAACGTAGACGAGGTCAACAACATTACCGACTTCGGGCACATAAGCGACGACGAAGACAGCGAGGACAAAATGACCAAAGGTCTACGGCGCGAGGGGCTCGAGCCGACGCTTGCCAACATGCGCACGGTGGCCGAAAAGTATGCAGCACTTTTTTTTGCCGACTTGCCGCATTTGGGTATTACGCCTTCTTCGATACGCTACCCGCGCGCCAGCGACTATATAGAAGAGCAAATAGCCTTGGTAAAGTCACTCGAGCAAAAAAGCTACGCTTACAAAACGAGTGACGGCGTGTACTTTGACACCAAACAATTCCCCGCCTACGGCAAACTGGGCGGCGTTAACTTGGCGGGACAGCTTGCCGGTGCCCGTGTGGAAGAAAATAAAGAAAAGCGCGGGCCAAACGACTTTGCCTTGTGGAAGCGCGATAACAAATTGGGCTGGGAGTCACCGTGGGGGCTTGGCTTCCCCGGCTGGCACACCGAGTGCGTTGCCATGATTTTTAAACTCCTCGGTAAACAGATAGACATACATATGGGCGGTATCGACTTGGCGCCCGTGCACCACAACAATGAGTTGGCGCAGGCCGAGGCTTTGACCCACAAACCGTTTGCCCGCTACTGGGTGCATAACGCGCACATTACTATTGAGGGCAAAAAAGTAAGCAAGTCTTTAGGCAACACGGTATACTTGCGCAACTTAGTAGACCGCGGGCTCTTCCCCCGCAGTTTGCGCTACTGGTTTTTGACCGGACACTACCGCACACCGATGAACTTTACCTGGGACGCGGTCGAGGGCGCCAACACCGCACTCGTGCGCCTCGCCCGTTTTTACAACGAGCTCCCTGCATCTACCTTGGCCGGCGACCCTGTATTTTTAAAAGAGTTTTATACGGCGATAGCCGACGACCTAAACACCCCGCAAGCACTGGCGCGTGTGTGGGAGCTTGTACGCGACCCTGCCGTAACGCCGGCGGTCAAACGCGCCTCTTTGACCGAGGCCGACAAAATATTAGGGTTGGGACTTGCTGAGGTTAAGCCTGCACAAAAGCTTACCGTCACCCGCGACGAGCTGCCCGAGGGTATTAAAGCGCTGGTTGAGGCTCGCGAGGCCGCCCGCGAGCACAAAGACTTCGAAAAGGCCGACGACATGCGGAAAGAAATTGAATCCGCTGGCTACGAATTAAAAGACACCCCCGCCGGCTCCCAAATAACCAAAAAGTAGGCCGTATTCTTGTCCCCTCGTTATCCGACCTATACACATCTTTGACCTTGGCCTGTAGGAGCGTACGATGGGTACATGGTACGCAAAAGGGACGGGCTTAGATTGCCCCCGCAAACACTCGAGACCGAGAAGGCACTCCTCGGTGCCTTGCTGATACGCCCCGACGCGATGATAGAGGCTACCGAGGTGCTTACGGACGACGCTTTTTATAGCGAAAAGCATCGCATTATGTACCGCGCAATGCTGATGCTCTACGGCAAAGCCGAGCCCATCGATGTTGAGTCGGTACGTGCAAAGCTGAGCGACCTCGGACACCTCGAGCAGATAGGCGGGGTTGGCTACTTGGCCGAGCTTGCCTCGGAGGTCCCCGCCGCGAGCAACGCCAAGCACTACGCAAGCCAAGTGCAGAAAAAGTTTATGCTCCGCTCGCTTATAGACGCCGGCGAGTACGTGGCCGAGCTTGGTTTTGACGAGAGCGAAGACTTGGACAGCACGCTCGACAAAGCCGAAAAGAAAATATACGAAGTTACCGACATGCCGTCATTGACGAAGTTTGTAAGCTTGCGCGAAAGCTTGGGCAAAGCGTGGGAGCACTACGAGCACCTGCAGGAGCATCAGGGTGAGTCGCGCGGTATCCGCACTGGCTTTACCGACCTCGACAACCTGCTGGCCGGATTTCAAAAAAGCGACCTCATAATCCTTGCGGCACGTCCCTCGATGGGTAAAACGTCGTTGGCGCTCGACATCGCGCGACAAAGCGCCATTTTACACGGCACTACCGTGGGCATCTTTAGCCTCGAAATGTCCTCGCAGCAGCTGGTCGACCGTATGATAGCCGCCGAAGCGCGGGTAAACGCATGGGACTGGCGCGTGGGCCGCATTAAAGAGGGTTCCGACGACTTTGGCCGTATCCGCGACGCCTACGACCGCTTGGGCGCCGCACCGATATTTATCGACGACCAGCCCGGCAACAACATTCTTAAAATGCGCGCCGTAGCCCGCCGCCTCAAGCGCGAAAACGGTCTGGGCCTGCTGGTGGTCGACTACTTGCAGCTCATGATCCCCACCGGCGCCCGCGCGACCGACAGTATGGTCCAGCAAGTGACCGAGATTTCCCGCTCGCTCAAGAATTTGGCGCGTGAGCTTGATGTGCCGGTCTTGGCGCTTTCGCAGCTGAGCCGCGCGGTCGAGCAACGCGGCGGCAAACCGCGCCTTTCCGACCTGCGCGACTCGGGCTCTATCGAGCAGGACGCCGACGTGGTGATGTTTATCCACCGCGACGACAAAGTTAACAAAGAAGAGTCCGACCGCCCCGGTATTGCCGAAATTTTGATAGAAAAGCACCGCAACGGCCCCACCGGTAAAATCGAGCTTAAGTTTAACGAAAAGCGCGCCACCTTTGAGTCGTTGTCCAAAACCGACTTCGGCGTGTTTGAGGCGGCTGCACAAGATTTCTAGACATATGAATCCGATTGACCGGCTGACCGAAGCGTTTGAAAAGTTCCCCGGTATCGGGCCGCGGCAGGCCCGCCGCTTTGTGCAATACCTGCTGAGCGCGGCCCCGAACCTGCGCGCCGACATGGCCGAGCAGATAAAAGCTCTCGGGGCCAACACCAGCCAGTGCACCGAGTGCTACCGCTGGTTTGTGGGCAAAAGCGGGCTGTGTGCGGTGTGCGGCAACAGCTCGCGCGACGCCGCCACTCTGTTTGTTATCGAAAAAGATGCCGACATCGACAACGTCGAGCGCAGCGGCTACAAGGGGCGTTACTTTGTACTGGGGGGCACTATCCCACTGGGGAGCGAAGAGCCGGTTAAACATATCCGCCTGCGCGAGCTAAAAAAACGGATTGCCGAAAACGGCCTAACCGAGATTATCCTTGGTCTGTCGGCCACGACCGAGGGCGACCATACCCGCCAACTCCTGCAGGAAACGCTTAAAGACACGGGGCTTACTATATCGTCGCTTGGGCGCGGGCTCTCGACCGGCTCGGAGCTCGAGTATGCCGACCCAGACACCATTGCCAGCGCACTTAACTCACGCAACTAAAAACTCCCCTTGCGGGGAGTTTTTGCTAGGCGAGTTTGGTTATTTTAACCTCCATAAACGGTTGGCGATGGCCGCGCTTTTTAAAGTAGTTGCTCTTTGCCTTGTATTTAATAACCGTAACCTTTTTGGCGCGGGCGATTTTTTGCACCGTCGCCTCTACTTTGGCGCCTTTAATAAAAGGGGCACCGACAGTCGTGGCGTCCTTGCCATTGTCGCTAAGGAGCACCTCATCAAAGGACACTTTGTCCCCAATTTTAAGGTCGCCCTTAAGGCTCTCGATTTTGACGACGGTGCCCTCCTCGACGAGGTATTGCTTGCCGCCGGTCTTGATTATCGCGAATTCTTTCATATAAAATCGAGCCCTGTGGCTCGTGGAAATATACTAGCCCAAAAGCCCTATTTGTGCAATACTATAGCCAGAAGACAGAAACTACAAAAGTCTAGGGAGAGAGGCTATGCCGTATCTGATTTTTGCAGGTATCGTCCTTGCCGCGCTCGGACATGTCTGGTGGCTCAACCGGCAACGCTCCAAGGAAGAACGCCTATAAATACGGAGGTCCGCGCCACCTTGGCGCGGATTTTTTATTCTTTACCTTCAACAACAGGGCGATCAAGGAGCGGTATGTCTATCGCTATATCGGCCGAGGCGTCAATTTTAAGCACATCTTTTTCAATCTTACCGAGCTCCTTGGTGCCCGCGTTAAAATGGTTGACCGTGGTCGAGAGCGATGCACCGAGCTTTTTGTAGTAGTCCTGATACGCATTGATGTGCCGGCCCAGCGCCTCAACGTTTTTGGCGATATCTTTAGCCTGTTCCTCTATCTTAAATGCCTTAAAGCCGTAGAGTACTGACTGCAGGTAGGCGGCAAAAGTGGTCGGACTTACGATAATGACCTTGCGGTCGTTTTGCGCATAATCAAGCAGGCTGCGCGTGTTGACCGCGCCCACGCCGTCGTTAAGCAAGTCGTAGTAGATACCCTCTGCCGGTATATACATAAACGCAAACGGTAGCGTGCCGTCTTTAGGGCGGACATACTTACTCGTTTCGTCGATGCGCTTTTTGAGGTCTTTTTTAAACGCCTCCTCGTATTCCCCGCGGCGGATATCATCCTTTTCGTCGCGCAGGCGCGAATAATTTTCGAGCGGGAACTTGGCGTCGACCGGTATAAAGCCCTCTTTGGTGCGGATAATAGCATCAACCGTGTCCCCACCCGGGAACTCATACTGCATCGCATAGGCACCGGGCGGCAAAATGTTGCTCATCACAAGCTCTAAGCTTGCCTCGCCCAAGTTGCCGCGCTGCTTTTGGTTCTTTAACACTTTTTCTAAGTTGCCCAACTGCTCGGCGATGGTAAAGATTTGCTTCGTAGATTCTCTAGTCTCGCTCACACCCTTAACTACCTCGATAAGTTGGTCGCCCACCTGTTTGGTAATAGTCGCCATGAGTGCACGACCTTGGTCGGTCTGCGTCATCATAAACTCCGACATGGTCTTGGTCCCCTCGCCAAGCTTGCTGTCCATCGAGCGGGTAAGCTCGGCCAGCTGGTTTTGCATCATAAGCAGGCTCGAGGTGTCTTGGGCAGCAGCCGGCTCTTGCAATTTGCGCCACAAAACGTACACCATACCCAGAGTGCCACCGAGCAAAAGTATGGCCACTACTACTAGAATCGTAAGCAAATCCATTGTACTATCATGCCATGACCCAAGCAGAACTAAAAGAAGCAATGAAGGCCGCCATGAAGGCCAAGGAGCCGGTAAAGCTCAATGTTATCCGCGGGCTCCTTTCGGCCATGACCAACGAGGCGGTTACCAAAGGCAAAGGTCCCGACGGCGTACTTACCGAAGACGAAGTCTTGTCGGTTATTATCCGCGCCTCAAAACAGCGCAAAGACTCTATCGAACAGTTTGAGAAAGGCGGCCGCCCCGAACTTGCCGTAAGCGAAAAAGAGGAGCTGGCGATACTCGAGACGATGCTCCCCGCCCAAATGTCGCAAGAGGAAATTATTGCAGCGGCTAAAGCCAAAGCTGCCGAGTTGGGGGTTACTGACAAAACCGGCGCCAACAAACTCATGGGTATGCTGATGAAAGACCTTAAAGGCAAGGCCGACGGCAATGCTGTAAAGGCTGTAGTAGACGGGATGTTTGCATAACCGCTTTTCCCCACCGAATCACTTGACTTTCAGGTGATTTTGTGTATTATAGGCGCAGAGGGAGAGACTGAGGGGTCTCATAGGTAGTGCGTACCCTCCCAACTCGGGAGAGGTGTCATGACAGAATTCGAGAAGGACTCGGAGCTCGGAGCAATTTTTGAGCGATGGGGCAATGCGGTTGCACGTCGTGCGGCAAAACGTCGCCGTCGCGACCTTGGGCTCGCAAGGCCGTCGGAGTGGCCGTACATCGGGCACGCACCACAAGTGGTGCAAGCTACCGTAGCGTTAACCGCTCGCAAGAACGGTGACCGCGACCTGCCCGAGCCGAAGCCCGAGCGGGCTATCGACCTCGACGCCGAGCGCGGTAAGCGGCTCAAGAAGTACATGGACGAAGCAAAGCCCATGCACTTTGTGCAAGACAGCCTGCCCTTCTTTAGCGAAGCGGCCGAATGAAGTTACTACTCCCCGAGCTTGTCTCGGGGAGCTTTTTTATCTATAGTGCTTGCCAGACGACACTGAAGCTGAACTTAGGGGAGAATCGCTTGAGACATCAGGGGTTTAAAGTATTTACCGACGAACAGGTCAGAAGGGGCATCCAAATCGCTCTGGGGAGAAATCCGCCCCACACCCCAAGCACGCGCATTTTACGCAACGTCGGCGGCATCCTCGCCAACTTGCGCGACTCGGGCCTGAAGCAAAGCCAACTGATCGAAAGCGCGGTCAGGAGCGCCACCACGGCCAAGCCGCTCGAGCCCGCTATCTTTGCCCTGTATGTGCTCGTCGCCACGCAAGTGGTCGAGCATTTGCAGAAGCCGCGGGCAGGACGTGCGCGCTACGACTCCGGCCGCTCCGCGCGGCCCCAGCCGCAGATGTCACAACCGGCGACGTAACGCCAGACCGCGCAGCACTTGCTGCGCGGTTTTTCTTTTGGTTTGTGGCCACAACTCAAACTTTGCCGTCGCAAAATTTGGTCGCAGCCCCCGCCTCGCGGTTTTGCAAGTGCAAAACATCGCTCCGGCCTCACAAATGTTTGCAAAAACAAAACAGTTTGTTTTTGCTTCACTTTGTGACCCTACGGGGAATCGAACCCCGATTTAAAGCTTGAGAAGCTTCCGTCCTAACCGTTAGACGATAGGGCCAATAAAACAATTTACAACACAATCAGCGTTTTTTCCACTCTGCGTCCTGCCGCACCAACAACTCTGCCGCGCGGTTGGGCTCGGCCATTAGTTCCTCTACCACGCGCTCCATGCGTATACTTTGTGAGCCTTTGCATAGCACAACGTCGCCGGCCTTGAGCATGTTTTGTAGTTCCCTGCCCGCTACCGCGGAGTCTTCGTATTGAAATATCTTGCTTTCGTCCATGCCGGCATCGAGCGCGCCCTGCGCAATGTCGCGGGCGCGAAAGCCCACGGTAATAAGCAGTTTACAGGTTTTAGCGCACAGGGCCCCTAACTTTTTATGCTCTTGCACCGAGGTGCGCCCTAGCTCAAGCATGTCGCCGAGCGCCGCCACCTCACGCCCACGCGGCCGGTGTGCCAGCGCCAGCGCCTCGAGCGCGGCCGAGGTGGCCGCGGGGCTGGCGTTGTAGGTGTCGTCTATAACCAGCGTGTCTTTAATACCCTGCAGCAAGCGCATACGACCCGCGGGCGGCTCATACCCTGCCAATGCGGCGGCTACATCGTGTATGTCTTTACCAAGCGCGCCCGCAACCGCCGCCGCGCCGAGTGCGGGCAAAAAGGCATGCGCACCGAGCGCGCCGCGGACAGTAAGATGCGCGCGGCTTTCTCCGGCGGTAATAGTTGCGGCCATGCCCACGGGCCAGCCGCCTTCTTCGTCGCGCAAGGCTTGCACCTCGACACCGCGGACATCGTTATCCTCGTCAAAACCAAATGTTATAAGTGTGCCGCCGGTCTCCGGCAAGCGACGCTCGAGCGCACGCGTGCGCGGATCGTCGCCAAAAAGTATAAGCGTGCCGCCGCGCACCAATGCGTTTATAAGCGAAGCTTTTTCCTCTATCACGGCTTCGGGCGAGTCAAAAAACTCTACATGCACCGGCAGCTCCGGCAACCGCGTAATCACCGCTACCTGCACGCGCAACCAGCCGCTGAGCGAGCGTATGTCGCCGGGGCGGTCGGCGCCCACCTCGAGCACCAACCACTCCGGATACCGGGTGGTAAATAATACCAACGACAAACCGTCAACTATAGTTACCAGCCAGCGGAAAGGGTTGCTCCAACCGTTGGGCGCGCCCAGTATAGTAAGCGGGATACCTACCTCGCTGTTAAAACTCTTTTCCGACTTGCGGACATGCTCGCTTTTGCGCAAGGCTGCGTAGATAGCGTCTTTGGTCGATGTTTTGCCCACACTCCCGGTAATCGCAATAATCTTGGGCTTGTATTTGCGCAGGACCAGACGCGCCTCCCACGTAATAACGGCGACAATACATTTTTTAAAAAGAGTGCGCATGTTAGCGGTCGGGCGGGATTTGATAGTAGTTTATCAGGAACTTGGTCAGCGCGTGGAACGGCGATGCCCATGTCTGGCTGGCAAACGATGCCCCTTGCGGCTCGACCGCAAAAAGAAATACCACAAACTTAGCATCGTACGAAGGAAAGTATCCGAAAAAGCTATGCAGATACCGGTCGGCATAATAGCCGCCGCCTGCAGGGTTGGCAATTTGCGCGGTGCCTGTTTTTGCTGCAACGCTATAGTGCTCGAGCTTAGTGTCGCCGTGCACCAGCGACGTGTCCACCACCGTGGTAAGCATGCGGCTAATAGTAGTGGATGTCTCGGGCTTAAGCACCGGCACCGGCTCGCCCCAGCCAAGCGCGCGCGTAACGCCGCTGTCGTAGGTTACCGCTTTTGCCAAATGCGGAGTCACCAGCAAGCCACCGTTGGCAAGCGTCGCCAAGGCGCGCACGGTCGCAATAGGCGTCATGGCGATAGCCTGCCCATAGGACGCGCTGTTAAACTCGACCTGCCGGTTTGTTTTAAGCGGCGACATAAGCCCATGCCCTTCGGCAGGCAGGTCGGTACCCGTCTCTTCCCCTAGTTTGTAACGATTTAAAAAGTATTCCCGTTGGGTTGCCTGCCCCATTTTAGTTGCCACAAACGAAGCACCGACGTTAAGCGACTGGTTTAAAATTTCCTGCACCGGTATAACGCCGCGCGCCTTGCCGTCGAAGTTACATATTTTTTTAGTATCAACCTCGATACAGCCGGTGTCGTTGTAGGTTGTCTTTTCGGTTATGGCGCCGGAGTCGAGCCCCGCCGCCAGCGTAAGCGGCTTAATAATCGAGCCCATCTCGTACACGTTTTGCACCATCGGATTGGCGTATATCAACGGGTCGGTCTGCGTATTAAAAGAGTTAAGGTCAAAGGTCGGATACACCGCCATAGCCACCACCTCGCCGGTTTTTGGATCCATCACAATGCCGCCGCCAAGTGTGGGGTGCCAGCTGGCGGCGTAGTCGGCCAGTGTGCGCTCAAGTTCGGCCTGCACCGACGGCTCGATGGTCGTAATTACATCGCCCTGCCCTTGCCCTCCCTCGATGGCTGTTTTTACACTGCCGAAGAGTTGTACAAAAAAGTTTGAGTAGCTGTCGGTTCGGCTTAGCGTCTCGTCATAATAGCGCTCCAACCCGTAGCGGCCTTTTTGTATGTGGTCGTTGTTGTATGCGACAAAACCGATTTCCTGCGCCGCCAAAGAGCCGCCGGGGTAGTAGCGTTGATGGTTGGTCGAGGAAGCAACGGGGTGCAAAGTCGCCGCGGTTACTTGCACGCCGTCTTTGTCGGTAAAGTAAATGGTCCCGCGGTCGAGCAGCGGGTCGTGCGACACCGTAAATTGCGCGTCCGCTTTGCGGGCATAACTGTCGCCCCGCATGACTTGCAGATAATAGAGCCTGCCGACTATTACCAGTACCACCAAAACACATACAGCCGTCAATACACGTATACGGCCTAAGTAGCGCTGCATAGGGCTATTCTACCGCGCCGCGGCAGATATATCGCCTGTGGTAAGGGTCAGCATGCGCGAGGCGTCGGTGGCGTACACCGTAGCCACCGCCTTGGGGGCCACAAAGCCCAGCGCCGTAGCGCGGGCGGGGGTAAGCGCCTGCGTTGCAGTAAGATAGCGCCCTTCAAGCACGCTCAATTGCGCTTTAATCTCGGTGCCTGCGCGGCCGGCACGGGCGCGGTTGGCGGTGTGTCCTACCGCCTCGAGCAAAAAGACACCGTACAAAAACACCGACACGGTGCACAAGCAGGCCAAGACCGCAAAAGTGCTGCGGAAGTACTGCTGGTATAGAGCGAGGGCTTTCATATTATAGTTTTTCGATAACGCGCATTTTGGCGCTGCGGCTCGGCGGGTTGCGCTTAACTTCTTCGCTGCTTGCGATAAGCGGCTTTTTGACCACCAACCTGCCTGCCGGCAAGGCAGGCTTGCCCTCCCCGCTTTTTACAAACGAAGCAAACAGGCGTTTGACCGCGCGGTCCTCGATACTATGAAAGCTGATAACCACGATGCGCCCACCCGTTGCCAAGTGCTTCCACGCGGCGCGCAGGCCGGCGTCTATAGCACCAAGCTCGTCGTTGACCGCAATGCGCAGTGCTTGGAACGAGCGCGTGGCGGGGTGCAAGCGGCCGCGGCGGTACGCTGCGGGTACGGCGTCTTTAATAAGCTCGACAAACTCCATGGTTGTCGCAAACGGGTGCAGGTCACGCCGCTCAACTACTGCCTTGGCAATGCGGCGCGCGTAGCGCTCCTCGCCGTAGCCAAACAGCGCGTCGGCTATAACCTTTTCGCTCCACGTGTTTAAAATTTCTGCGGCGGTAAAGCCCGAGCGCGGCCGCTCGCCGTAACTCATATTGAGCGGCTCGTCGCTCATAAACGAAAATCCGCGGCCGGAAGAAAGCTGGGTGCTGTTCCAGCCCAAGTCAAACAGCGCCTTATGTATTTTCTGAGCACCGAGCACGTGCGAAAGATCGCCGAAATTTGCCGCATGCTGCGCGCCCGATGCAGGGTCGGCATCAACGGTTATCAGGTGCACTTTAGCCGCCTTTTGTATAAGCGCACTGTGGCCACCCGCGCCAAAGGTCGCGTCCACCACCACGTCGCCGTCTGTAAGCGCCAAAAGCTCGATAGCCTCTTTGGCCATCACGCTTACGTGCTTTCGAACCAATGCCTGCTCGCGAACCTCGGCGCCCTCCTCTCGAGATGAGCGCTGCGAACCACGAACAGGCATTGATTTAAAAGTGCTTGGCATATGCTAAAGAATCCCCATCTCTCCCAACGTCTGCGCCATTTGGTCGGCGCCCTTTTCGATCCGGCGTTTGTACTCCTCCCAAGTCTTTTCGTTCCAGATTTCTATCCGGTCCGAAACGCCCGCCAGTACTACGCGGCTTTTAAGGTCGGCAAACTCCTTAAGGTACTCCGGCAGCAAGATGCGCCCCGCGCCGTCTACCTCGGTCTCGATAGCACCCGAAAGGATAAACCGGCTCATACCGCGCGTGTCGGCCTGCCCTACCGGCAAGGTCGCCAACTTTTCTGCAATCTTTTCCCACGCTTTTTGCGGGTACATAAACAAACAACTGTCGAGCCCGCGCGTAATCACCACCTTGCGCCCGACTTCTTTGCGAAACTTTGCCGGCAGGCTTAGCCGCTTCTTGCTGTCGAGTGTATGTAGGTATTCGCCGATAAGCATGTGTGTATTTTTATATCCCACTTTGTCCCACTAGTTACCCATTGTACGGCACTTTCTCCCACCCTGTAGGAAAGTTGTCCACAAATTGCCAAAGGCTTTATCTGTGGCATAAAAACCCTTACGCCATAGGGCGACTTGACAAAAAGTGCTTTTGGGTATATGATTATGAATGGAGGCGTCTCAACTCAAACCCGAGAGGAGACGACCAATGAACCAAGAAAATTTCTGGAACGATCTCGAGCGCGTGTACGCTGACGAAGACAATATCCGCTTCGACAACGAACGCCGTCGCAATCGCACCAAATGGGAGAACCGCTTACTGATCGCCGGGCTGCTGCTCGCGATTTTGGTGGGCTCCTACGTCTACGGGCTCTTCATCCTTAACATGATGCCCGTCGATTGACATCAAAGGGCGCTCCTCGGAGCGCCCTTTTCTTATGCACACCTTTCTTCATGTCTATATATCTGCTATACAAAAAGAGTACCTGTCCTTTCCACCCCAAGCGAGGAGGCGTAAATGCCAACCTTTAACAAAAATGCGACCATAATAACGGCCGCACTCGCAGTGTCAGTTCTCGGCGTCATTTTCTTCCACTTTACGATGGCGCCGACGACCGGTACCGCAGCATCGCAGCAGGTCGTACGCGACCGTTGACACCACGCCCCGCCGGTTAAACCGGCGGGGTATTTATTTATGCGCTCGCTTCTTTGAGACGCTTTACTACAAACTCTTTGTCCAAGACCGAGATAAACCAGCCGGCCTTCGGGCCGTGATCTTTGCCCAAGAACGCCAAGTAAACCGCTTTAAATGCCTTGAGCTCATGTAACTTCGCCTGTAGCTCTTCTCCGCTCGGCATGGCTCCAGCTACTACGATATATCGTAGTAGCTCTTGGAGAACAGATTTTTGTTCGGGTGTGAGTGCGCGAGCGGCCTCGGGCAGCGAGTCTTGCAATTTAAATACAAACTTCTCCGGCGCGTACTGGGCCAGCCATTTTTTGGCGTAGGCTGCGCGTTCGGCCAACTCGGCCTTGTCGGCGTCGGGAAACTCTTTCGCCAAATCCATGTGCGGCATCTGCACCGTAAAGGCCACCTCGCTAAACCTCGGCGGATTTTTTATCGCGGGGACTTTGCGCGCCGGGTGCAGGTACTCAAACAAGCGCGTGTAGTCGTCGGCAACGCCGCTTTGATGATGCTCGAGCAGCTTGTCGTACTGGTCGTAGAGTACCGGTATCGTATCCCCTTCGGGGTCGAAGTTGATTTGCTGGTTGATGTCCTTGCCGAAAAGAGCGAGGCGAAATATCTTCGGCGGTACTAACTCGACTATCGATTTTGCCGAAGCCCCCTGCCCTTTGCTGCTCGCCATCTTTTTGCCCCCCACTAAAAAGAATTCGTTTGGTACGCCAAACGGCTCGGGATAATTAAACACCTCCGTCGACACGCGCCGCGCTACGTCGCGCGCGCCACCCTTGGAGTAGTGGTCTTTGCCGCCGCCTTCGATATCAACGCCAAGTACAAACCATTTGGCCGCCCACTCTACCTTCCACGGCAGCTTAGCCCGCCCGTCAAAAGGCGAAACGCTACCGGTGTGCCCGCAACCCACCGCCCACGTAACGGCCGTCGGGTAGCAGTTGTAGGTAACCTGCTTGCCGTCCCAAGCGCTTACCTTGGTGGTGCCTACTTTGCCGCAGTTCTCGCATATAACCGAGAGCGGGTACCAGTCCGCCGGCCGGTCGGCACCGGATACCTCTTTATATATGCCGCGCACCACGTCGGCTTTGTCGAGCGCCATGCGGATAGCGTCGTTCATCTTGCCGCCCAAGTACAGCTCGCTCGCGCGATAGAGCTCGGGGGCAAAGCCGGCTTCGTGGATAGCCTCGACATACTCTTGGCCAAAGTATTCGGCATAATTTTTAGCCTTGCCGTCAGGGCTCGGGATGGTATACAGCGGCTTGCCCATCTCTTTTTCGTACACGGCTTTGTCCAAATAAACCGGCAGACCGTCCATCGGGTCAAAATCATTTATTTCAAACTTAAACACGGCGGGTACGCCCGCCTCGGCGAGCCGCTCTGCAATAGCGGCGTGCAGTACCAGTGCGCGCATACTTCCCACATGCACGCGGCCACTCGCCGTCTTTTCGTCGCGCACCAAAAGCGTCTTGCCCGAAGCTATTTTGTCCTTAAGCTCGGTTTCTATCTGCCCGAATATCCTGTCCAACCAAAACATAAGTTGAGTATAACGTAAAAGAAAATCCCCGCACAGGCGGGGTTTTTTCTTACTCAACCTTCAAGATTTTGTATTTTTGCGTTCCCTTCGGAGTGTGGAAGGAAAATTCGTCTGATTTCTTTTTGCCCATCAGCGCGTTGCCCAAGGGCGAGTGGTAGGAAATTTTACCGGAGAGCATGTCGGCCTCTTCGGCACCGACGATAATGTAGGTGTGTTTGTCGGTGGCACCGAGCTTTTGCACGGTTACGGTAGAGCCCATGCCGACCACGTCGGTCTTAGCGCTTTTAACGATTTTTGCGTTTTTGAGTATCGCTTCGAGCTTGCCGATGCGCTCCTCGACAGCCGACTGCATTTCGCGCGCCTCTTGGTACTCGGCGTTTTCGGACAAGTCGCCAAGGCTGCGGGCGTACTCCAACTGCTCGGCCACCTCGCGACGGCGCGTGGTGCGCAGCTCGTCTAACTCTTTGGTTAGCTCCTCAAACTTCTCCTGCGAAATAAGTTCTTCGGTCATTGAGTTAGTAGTGTAACGGAACCGAGGATTATTGCAAGCCTGCCTAGTCGGCAGACAGGTACTGCGGCGCGGCGGTGTTAAGGAACTGTAGAAATTCGGCCATCACCGCCGAGCCACCGGTAAGCGTCCCTGCAGGAGCCTTTTCAAGCACTACGGCAAAGGCGTACCGCGGCGCCTCGCTCGGCCAAAAGCCGATCATCCACGCGTTTTGATGCTCATTCTTCATGCCGACTTGCGCGGTGCCCGTTTTGGCGGCCACGCGCACAAAAGAAAAGTTAATAGCTTGTGCAATACCGCTCGTAACGCTTTGACGCATGCCCTCGCGCGCAACGCGCAACGCGTAGCTCGATACACCGAGTTTGGTGCCCTGCGGCGTGCTCGACGCCACCAGCGACGGTGTAAGCAGTGTGCCGTCGTTGGCCAGCGCCGCGGCGGCGCGTACCGCTTGCAGAGGCGACACTAGCGTGCCGTACTGCCCTATTGCGGTATGGTAGGTGTTGCCGACGCGCCACGCGGGATCGTCGGGGAAGTTTTCCGCCTTCCACTCCGGCGTCGGGATATTGCCCTGCGCGCTGGTAAAGCCTAGTAGCCCCGGGTCGGTGCCAAAGCCGAACATTTTGTAATACTCGTCGAGTTTGGCTATACCGAGCCCGAGTTGATTTTGAAAGCCGCCCCCCACCTCGTAAAAGTAGACGTCGGAGGACACCGCGATAGCGTCGCGCATATCGACCCAGCCGTGCGCCTTCCAGTCTTTAAACACCGTGGGCTTCTCCGGATCGTAGGGGTTGGGGATACTAATCGAGCCGGTCGAGAGTATTTGCTTGTGCTCGTCTATCACCCCTTCGTCGAGCGCGGCGGCCGCGACAATAGGTTTAACAATCGAGCCCGGTGCGTACAAACCGTCGGTTGCGCGGTCAAGAAAGGGTCGGTACGGGTTGGCGTTAATTGCTTTGATAGCAGCCGAGTTGCCGTCGGTCATGGCTTGCTGCGGATAGTCGGGGTAGCTCGTAAGCGCCAACAATTCGCCGGTGCGCACGTCCATTACCACGCCGGCCGCACCTTGGTAATGCGAACCGGCGGCAACACGGGCAAGCGCTTTGTACAACCCTTCGGTAACCGCCGCGTCGAGCGACAACACTAACTTCTCCCCCGCCTTTGGCGGGTCTACCTGCGCCTGCGACACTACGGCGCCGCGGGCATCGGTTTCGGTAAGCCGCAGGCCGTTGTGTCCGCCAAGCGATACATCGTAGGCTTTTTCTGCGCCGTCCATGCCTATAAAATAATCGCGATAGTAGTAGCCGGCGGAGTCTTTAGCCGGTGACTTAACGTAGCCCACCGCGTGCGCGAGGCCGGTGTACGAAGCATAGGTACGTTTAGCAAACTCTTGCCCCACCGACTCCCGCTCATTCCACGCCAAGGGGGCACCGGTACGGTCGACGATAACTCCGCGGTCGGCAAAAATCGGCGTTTCGCTTAATTTATTTTCGAGCGCTTGTTTGGCGTACTCCGCGCCCTTCGCTATCTGCAACTGCCCCGCGCGGAATACAAGCCCCACGCACATAAGCGCAAGAATAGCGCCCACCGCCGCAAACGAGCCGCGGCGGAGCGGCCGCTCGATACGCCCTTCCATCTGGTCGGTGTTAAACTCCGGCAGGTTTGATGAGTCGAGCAATATTTCGTCGGGGTGGATTTCTACTTTGCGGCGTTTTTTCATAGGGTGTCGCCGGGCGACCTATCTATAAAGTACCCCGCCGCCCACCAACGCGCGAGCGCAAGCACCACCGCAAGTATTGTAAAAGGAAAGTACAAGTGCTGTACCGGCCCGACCGGCGTGCCGGATGCCAAGTCGAGTAAGATGCCCACCACCAACCCCACAAACCAGTGGCCCGAAAGTACTATAAGCACAATACCGAGCACCGACAGCGGCCAAAACGGCACCAAAAAACCCGCCGCCGCGATTGCAAAAAAAACTGCGAGTGTCCAGCGTTGTTGTGGAGACATCATAGGGCGATATATACAAACCGCAGGTCAAACAAGTTGACCGGCATATGCAAGTACAGTGTTTTAAACGACTCCCCCTCCGGCGCCGACACCGCCGACACCTTGGCCATGAGCGCGCCCGCCACACCGGGGAATACCACCGTGTCGCCGACGTTTGCAGTAGTACCCGCGGGTACGCGCGCCTGCAGCGAGCCGGCACCTTGCCCCTCGACACTAATAGGCACCGACCCTTTAGCGGTCGTAAGGAGTGCTTGATATGACTGCCCCGGCGCAGAGTACAGTGTGGCGCGCGCGGTGCCGCCGTATACCGTATCTATCTGGCCTATTTGTACCGTACCGGCAAATACCGGCGCGCCCGGTACCACGCCCAAATCGGACCCCGCATCAAGGAGTAGCGTGTCATACGGCGTGCCGGGCGGGCGCGCAATAATACCCGCAAGCAGGTGGCGGGTCTGCGTAGCGCGGCCAAACGCGGCGCGCAGCTCGGCGTTTTCGACCGCGAGCAGGTCGCGGTCGGCAAGCGCCGCCGTGGTAGAGGCAAGCTGGGCGCGCAGGCCCGCAACCTCGGTGGTAGACCAGCTGTTGCGCAGCTGCAAGAGCGGCGAGGTAACCGCCGTGACCACGCCGCCGAGAGAGTGTCGGAATATCACCGCCACCAGCACCAGAAATGCCGCGGCGAGTATCGCCGCGATACTGCCAAGGGAGTAACGTTTACGCGAAGTCGTCCTCATGTTCGATAAGCATATCGCGGTGGAGCTCTAAGTTTTCTAAAATAACGCCGGTGCCGCGCGCCACCGCAGTTAGCGGGTCGTCGGCCACCACCACCGGCACCTTAAGCCATTGACTCAGCAGTTGGTCGAGTCCGTGCAGAAGCGCCCCGCCGCCGGAGAGCACCATGCCGGAGCGCATAATATCGGACAAAATTTCCGGCGGGGTTGTCTCCAGGACTTCCCGCACGCTTTCGATAAGCGTGTCTATCGACTGCGATATAGCCTCGCGCACATCTTGGTCGGTCAGCAGTATTTCGCGCGGCAGACCCGTAATAAGGTCGCGGCCGCGCACTAAGGCCTCGCGGTTACCCGAGCTTTTGCCGGGCAACCCCTCGGACACGCTGCCTATCGCCATCTTAACGGCCTCGGCCGTCTTTTCGCCTATTAAAATTTTAAACTCCGAACGGACGTAGCTGATGATGTCTTGGTTTAACTTGTCGCCCGCAATGCGCAAATTTTTTGCGCGCACGATGCCGCCGAGCGAAAGTACGGCAATGTCGGTGGTGCCGCCGCCGATGTCTACTATCATCGAGCCGACCGCCTCGCGGATAGGCATACGGATGCCGAGCGCCGCCGCGATGGGCTCCTCGACAATATGCACCTCACGCGCGCCGGCGCTCATGGCAGCGTCCTTAACCGCCCGCATTTCGACGTTGGTAATGCCGCTTGGCACGCCCACCACGACGCGCGGCCCCAGCATTTTTTTGCTGACCCCCTGCGCGCGGTTGATAAAGTACGCCAACATTTCTTCCGTAGCCTCGAAGTCCGATACGACGCCGTCGATAAGCGGCCGCACCGCCACCAAGTGCCCCGGTGTGCGGCCAAGCATCGCTTTAGCGGCGGTACCCACCGCCACCACCTGATTGGTCTTTTGGTTTACGGCAACCACCGACGGCTCGGTAATAACAATCCCCTTGCCGCGCAAATACACCAACGTGTTCGCCGTGCCGAGGTCTATGCCAACGTCATTTGATACTAAGGGAAGAAAACGATTGGCGAGCCGCTTAAACATGGGAAAGATCGGTAATAAGCTCAGACAATGTTTTATGCGTCGTGTGGCCGGTTGCGCGCTCGACGCACTCGAAGGCGCCCGAGGCTATCGTTTTTTGCGACACCACGACACGCAACGGAATGCCGATAAGATCGCTATCGGCAAACTTCTCGCCTGCGCGCGCGTCGCGGTCATCAAACAACACCTCCACGCCGGCAGCCGTAAGTTGCGCGTACACCTCATCGGCTTCTTTTTTTACATCTTCGTTGCCAGCGGAAAGTTCTACCAAGTGCACCGCAAACGGGGCAATCGTTTTGGGCCAGACAAGGCCTTTGGCGTCGGAAAGCAGTTCTGCCACCGTCGCCATCAGGCGCGCGGGGCCGATGCCGTAAGAGCCCATAAACACCGGCACTTCGGTACCCTCCTGATTTTTGTACTTGAGTCCGAGCGCCTCGGAGAAGCGGGTGCTGAGCGTAAAGATGTTGCCAACCTCGATAGCCTTGGCTTCGCGTAGCGTCGCTTTGTTGATGCCCGTGGTTTTGTATACCTCTGCATCGTCGTACACCTCTTTGTTGATAGCCTGCTTTGATGCGTCGTCAATATAAATGACGTCTTCCCCCGCCTCGCACTCGGTCTGAAACTCGTGGCTGTACTTGCTAAACGAACCGCCGGAGGCAAAGGTCATGTATGTTTTGTCGCCCAACCCTACGCGCTCGAATATTTTTTTATAAGCCTCAGCCGCCTTTTCATAAAACGCCATGTGCTCGGTGCTGTTTTTGGAGAACGAGTAGAGGTCTTTCATGACAAACTCGCGCGTACGCATGAGCCCGCTTTTGGCGCGCGCCTCGTTGCGGAACTTGGTCTGAAACTGATACGGATACGTCGGCAAATCTTTGTAGGAGGAAATCTGCTCGCGCATCAGGTTAGTGAGCGGCTCCTCGTGCGTAAAGCCAAGCCCCAACTCTCCGCCGTTTTTGAGCGACGTCTTAAACCAGCTGTCTACCTTTTCGTCACTCCAGCGGTCGGTCTTTTGCCACACGGCCGGATCTTGCAGTGCCGAGAGGTGCATCTCTACACCACCGATCTTGTTCATCTCCTCGCGGATAACGCTTACCACTTTTTCAAACGTGCGCAGACCAAGCGGCAGTAGGTCGTACACCCCCGCCATTTCTTTGTGGACAAACCCCGCGCGAATAAGAAGTTGGGCGTTCTTGGCGACCTCGTCACTGGGCGCTTCTTTGCGTGTCTTGGTAAAGAGTTGCGACTGTCTCATGCGGGTCATTGTAAGCCTAAAAACTGCTTGGGGCAAAAGAGGATTTTGAGTATGAAGTCTTCCTTGACTTTTAGGGTTAAATATGCTAAACTAGATAGTAGTTGAACCGAGTATAGCCATCTAGGGGAGAACCACATGGCCTCGCTGCAAGCTGCCCTGCGCACCGCAGGGGTATCTTCTGCTCCGGAAGCAAAACTGGAGCAGCCCGACCTCTCGCGCTTCGCCGGTCGTCCGCCAAGCAACGTTCTCAAACGCGAGACGTTGTGGCAGAACGGCGTTATCGAAATCGCCATTCCGAAGGGAGTCCGCAAGGGCATCGTCGAGAACGGCGACGAAACGATCAACTTCCTGCAGTTCGCGCGCGACGTGACGCCTCGTGGCAAAGTGAACATCTTCGTTCACACCGACAACGAGCGTCTCGCGGGCACGACCATCACTGCCCAAGCGGAGATCATCCGCAAGGACCTCGGCGACGGCAGGTCGTTCCTGTACATCGACCTGAAGCCGGTCGATGTGCCCGCGACGCATCGGCTCATCGTCGAGCCGAAGCTGAACCTGTCGATCCCTCCGAGCGAGGTGGTCTTTCAAGCTCAGACGCCGCAGCCGCTTGAGGGCATCGTCGTCATCGCGCCCGCCAAGCCCCCGAAAATCAAGAAGGAGCAAGCTCAGTAACAACTCCGTCATCAGTTGAGTAGCCGCCCCAAACTTGGGGCGGCTTTTTCTCTACCCGACCAAGCGTACGATGTCGTGGTAGGACACGACAACCATCAACGTTAAGAGAAGCGCCATACCGGCGAGCGTTGTGTACAGCACGAGTTTTGGCGACACCGGCCGGCGCAACACGCCTTCTATCATAATGATAAGCAGGCGGCCGCCATCGAGCCCCGGTATCGGCACCAAGTTAAAGAGCGCGAGTGCCATCGAGATAGACGCGGCCAACACCAACACGGCGGTAAACCCTTCTTGCACCGCAAGACCGCCCATCGTAACTATGCCGATGGGCCCCGAGACTTGGGCAAAGTTTGCTTTGCCGGTTACCAGTTGCGCAAAAAAGCCGCCGAGCCCGGTGGCTGTCTGCACAAAAATATTTTTAGCGAGTATCGCCCCTTGCACCAGCGCCAAATGCGGCGGCAAACGCAATACTCCCACGTCGTCAAGCTGGACCCCGACCGCTTTGCGCCCTTCTATCAACCCCTCTGCGGGTTTTGCCAGAAAAGTCTTTTCTTCCCCGCTGCGCAAGACCGTAAAGACAATGCTTTCCTCGCCGTGCGCGCCGATAAACGCGCGCACGGCCTCTGCCTGCCGGTCGATACTGAGTAGGCGCAAGTCAAATAGCGTTGTGCCGGTTTGCAGCACCTGCACCACGTCGCCCGCCACAAGGCCCGCGAGCGCGGCGGGCGACTCCGGTATAACCCCGACAATCATCGGCCGCGCGTTGGTAACGGTGCCTATACCCTGATGTTCAACCGAGGTAGGCAGGCCCGCCATATAACCGGCGCTCACCAGCAGCCACGCAAGCGCCGCGTTGGCGACAACGCCCGCAAGCACCACCGCGGCCTGTGCCCAGCGCGACTTTTTAGCAAAACTGCGGGGGTCACTACTGCCTTCGGTCGGGTTTTCGCCGAAGATACGGACAAAGCCGCCGAGCGGCAGGGCGTTAAAAGAATACTCGGTTTCGCCAAAACGTTTGGCAAACAATCGCGGCGGAAAAAACACCCCGAACTCATCTACCCGTATCTTAAAAAACTTGGCCACGCCAAAGTGCCCCAGCTCATGGATAATGATCAGCCCGACCAGTATGGCTATAAAGATAAGTATGGCCATATACTATCCGGCTATTTCCTTTTCTTTCCGCTCAAGCAGCGCCTCAAACTGTTTGTTGGCCTCGTCGACGCGCTTTTGCATGTCGTCTTTGGCGCGAAACTTGTCGTCCTCGGGGATAAGCCCGTCCTTTTCTTTTTTTTGTATGTCGCTCCACACCTCGTCGCGGGCGCCGCGCAAACGGGTGCGGCACTCTTCTATTTTTTCTTTAGCCAGTTTTACCAGCGACACGCGACGATCGGCGGTAAGCTCGGGGAATGCGACCCGCACGCCCCGCTCGTCCATACCGACCGAAAGCCCGAGGTTAGCCAGCGTAATCGCCTTTTCTATCTCTTTAGCAAGCGCACTGTCCCACGGTGCAACACGCAAGGTGCGCGCGTCCTCGACCGTAATAGTGGCGACCTGCGCCAGACCCATGCGGCTGCCGTAACTTTCTACCTGTATGCCGTCTAAAATCGCGGGCGCCGCGCGTCCGGTGCGCACACCCGACAGTTCCTTTTGCGCGTGCGCAACCACCTCGGCTATTTTTTTCTCGAACGGTTTAAAATCGTATGCCATCGCTGTATTGTAGCAAACCTGCCCGCCGGTAGGCAGGGTGTAAAGAAAAAGCCCCCGACTTTTGGTCGGGAGCGAATGAGGTGGAGAGCGTAAAGAAATTAGGGGCCCTAAGGAACTAGAGCGGCCACAGATGAGCGAACCCTCAAAGTGCAACCCTAAAACTGGTCACCGTTTCCCCTTATAGCAAGAGGCCAATTGAGATTCCGTATTGCGGCCTGAGGCCCAGTTGCGCCCCCGAGCTTCCCTACACCCTCCGTCCATAACCTTAACTCCGTAGAAAACCCTGTCAAGCACGGAATCTTTTTGCCGCCCGTGGGTAAATTTTTACCAGCGGGTCTTTGCTGGTGTCGTACACTCGTGCCGGCGCTAGGTAGCGGCCGTAGTGGATGATGCGGTGCGTGATGTATCCCCACTCTTTTTTGGGCACCAGCCGCATTAAGTCTTTTTCTATCCGTACCGCGTCTTTAAAATCACTCAAATTATAGCGCTGCACAAACCGGATAACGTGCGTGTCGACCGTAATGCCGGCGACAATACCGTACGCTTCTTTTAATACAACGGTTGCTGTTTTGCGTGCCACGCCCGGCAAACGCAACAACTCAACAATAGTGTTGGGCACGACACCACCATACTCCTGCTGTGTCATCTTGACCGCGCGCAGGATGTTTTTTGTTTTAGCGCGATAAAAGCCCGACGCAAATATATCCTGTTCAAACTCGCGCGGGTCGGCGGCTACATAGTCGTCGAGTGTGCGGTATTTTTTAAATAACTTCTCGGTAATTTTGTTAACCTGTTTGTCGGTTGACTGAGCGCTTAACTGCACGGCAATTAAAAGCTCCAGCGGATTGCCGTAATTGAGCTCTATCTGCGCTTTAGGAAAAAGTTTTTTAAGCGCGCGGTCAAGTTTTAAAAGTCGTACTTTTCGCTCTGCCAGTTTTTTTGGAATCATAGTTGCGGCAAAGAGATAGCGAGGTGCTCGAGCAACATTTTTAAAGACGGGGAGCGGTCGCCGACGTAAGAGCGCACTTTAGCAATATCCTCTAACCCCTGTCGCACTTCCTTTTGTGCAAGGTTTAGCCTCGCCAGTTCCCGCTCGAGGCCGTCGAGCAGAGTGCGCACCCGCTCTTTTACCCCGTCTTCGTCTTTAAGCAGTGCTGCAATTAACTCGCTGCGCGCTTTGCCTGATGCTTTTAAAAATTGCCTTGCAATGACCGAGGTCTGACTTTGGTCATCTAATAACTCCGGATACGGGAGCATACGGGAGCGCAGCGTGGGCAGCAAAGTGCCGTGCGGCACTAAGAGCACAAACACCACACCTACCTGCGGCTCCTCAAACAACTTTAACAACGCCTGCTGCGCCTCATTGGTAATAGCCGAAGCGCCCACAACAAACACCGCCTCGCGGCCTATAACTTTAAACCCCGCACGCTCGGTTAGCGCGCGCGCCTCGTCTATCCCGAAGCGTTCGTACTTTTGTGCTACAATATGCGGAATAGCCTGCGCATAGGCGTCAAACCGCGCCAAGTCCCCTTCTATATAATACGCATGGTGTTGCATTACCTCTTGGCGATGACGGCTTTTTTGTAGGTCTCGAGGTGGTTGAGCGCGATACCCGTGCCCTTGGCCACGCAATACAACGCGTCTTCGGCCAACTGCGCCTTAACGCCGGTGCGGCGCAGCACCAACTCGGGGAAGTTACGCAGCTGCGAGGTGCCGCCGGTCATCGTAATACCCGAGTCGATAATATCGCTCGCCAACTCCGGCGGCGTTTCCTGCAGTACGTCGCGGATAGCTTTAATAATCTCGCGCAACTCTTTGCCCATCGCCTTTACAATGTCATTGGTCTTAATTTCTACCTGCTTAGGGAGACCCGTAATAAAGTCGCGGCCGCGGATATGCATCACCAACTCATCGTCTACCGGTACCGCCGAGCCGATGCCTATTTTTACCTGCTCGGCCGTCTTTTCGCCCACGGCCAAGTTAAACGTCTTCTTTATATAGTCGGCAATGGCGTGGTCGAGCTTGTCGCCCGCGCATTTAATAGAGGTCGACGCCACAATGCCGCCAAGGCTGATAACCGCCACGTCGGTCGTGCCGCCGCCGATGTCTACCACCATGTGTCCGCGCGCCTCTTGTATCGGGATGCCTGCGCCGATGGCCGCGAGCACCGACTCTTTAACCACGTACGCGTTGCGCGCACCGGCGCGTATAGCGGCCTCGACCACCGCGCGACGCTCGGTCGAGGTAACGCCGGTCGGCACACTAATCATTACTTCGGGCTTAAAAAACTGATACTTCCCCATCGCCTTGCGGATAAAGTACTTAAGCATCGCTTGGGTCACGCGGTAGTCGGCGATGACGCCGTCTTTCAGCGGCCGGTACGCGATAATTTCGCCCGGCGTGCGACCTATCATCTCTTTGGCCTCGGCGCCCACGGCTAAAATACGTTTGTCGACTTCGGAAATCGCGACCACGGAGGGCTCGTTTAAAATAACCCCCCGCCCCGGCACAAATACCAATGTATTAGCGGTGCCTAAATCGATACCGAGCTTGGGAGTAAAGAAGGACATTGCTTAGGCATTCTATACTTCTTCCCTAGCGATGTTAAGCCCGAGCTTTTGCAGACGCTCTTCTATATGCTCGTAGCCGCGGTCTATATGGTACACGTTGTCGATGGTCGAGGTGCCCTCGGCGATAGCCGCCGCCATCAGGAACGCGAGCCCCGCGCGGATATCGGGGCTGTGGAGCGCTTGGGCGCGCAGCGGCGTCGGGCCTTCGATGCGCGCGTGCTGCGAGTCGTCCAGCATAATGCGCGCGCCCATGGTGTTTAGGTCGGCGGTGTACGCCAACCGCCCCTTCCAGATAGTTTCGATAAGCTCGCTTATGCCGCGCGCCTGCGTTAAATACACGGCCATCGGCGGCTGCAGGTCGGTGGCAAACCCCGGATACTCGGCGGTGCGCACCGTAAGCGCGCGCGGCTCGGCGCACCCCTGTACCTCTATATAGTCGGCACCTATGGTTAATGGTACGCCGGAGTCGCGTAAAAGCGTTGTCAGCGCCGACACTTCTTCGGGCTTGCAGTTAGTTATTTTTATTTTTTCCGCCGCCAACGCGCCGAGCAGTACAAAAGTGCCTGTCTCTATCCGGTCGGGCGGGGTTATATACGGTATGCCGTTGGCCTTAAGCAACCCGCCGCCCACAACGGTTATGATCGGCGTACCTGCGCCGGTTATCTTTGCGCCGCACTCGTTTAAGTACAGCGCCAAGTCGGTTATCTCGGGTTCCATCGCCGCATTGCGCAGCACGGTAGTGCCCTCGGCGAGTATCGCCGCCATCAGCAATGTTTCGGTTGCGGTTACGCTGATAGGCTCAAAGGTAATGTCCGCACCACGGAGTTTAGAAGCGGTGACACGGTAGGTGTCGCCCTCGAGCGTAACGCTGGCACCCATCTTTACGAACCCGTCTAAAAATAAGTTGATAGGCCGCGGGCCGATAACATCGCCGCCGGGGTGCGGGAAGGTGACGCTCCCGTAGCGCGCAAGCACGGGGCCCGTCAGTACAATAGAGGCGCGCAAGCGCTCGGCTACCTCGGTTTTTAATACAGGGCCGTCTGCAAGACCTGCAAGAAGTTCGCGCATGCGGGTTACATCTTCTATTGCGGGGATATTATGCATCGGCATCTCGCCGTCAAAGAGTACCGTTGCGGCAAATGCTTTAAGTACCGCATTTTTAGCGCCCGCCACGGCAATGTCGCCGCGCAGTGTGCGTTTGCCGCCAAGGCCCTGTATGCAAAATTGGCTAGCCATTGCGTGTAGCCTCGGGTTTTTTAGGTTTAATCTCCCACCAAAACTTTTTAGAGAAATCTTGCCCGCGTTTTGCCGCGTCGTCGCACACGCTTTTTAAAAAGTAGAGGTCTTGCGTGGGTATAGCTACCAACAGACGCCCCATGCGCGGCATACTTAAGGGCTTTAACCCATCACGTACGCGGCTAGGGTTAAGCCGCTCCATAAAGTACTTCATCAATTCCCCACGCTCGGTCTTTTTTTCCTGTCCTTTATTAGCGTTTAAGTGCCGGCCGATGTGATCCATGGCCTAAAGTATACACTTATTGACATTAACAAGGCTGTGCTATATGATGTTTTCAGGTTCTTCTTCCGCACCATCGCTCACGAGCGCCGCCCCCGCCGCAAAACTTTGGCAGCTCTAGCGATAGTGCGAGGTGCAGTTTGTTCGCATGGACAACCATTAGGTATGAAACCCCGCAGGTTGTTGGTCCGGACAAGTTGCACACGGCCGTCGATTCTCCCGGAGGATCGACGGCCTTTATTTTTTATAAAAACTGTTGCATATTTTATATATGAAGGACCCCGTAGTCCAAGACGGCGACCCGGTGTTGCGCGCCAAGGCAAAACCGGTCGCGGTAGCAGACATTACCTCGCCTCACATTGCGAAGGTTATTGCCCGTATGAAAAAGGTGCTGAAAGGCGAGGACTTTGGGGTTGCTATAGCCGCGCCGCAAATCGGCGAGTCGTTGCGGATTTTTGTGGTAGCGGGAAGCGTGTTTGAAGACAAGACAGCGGAAAAACCGGTAGACGGAGGGTCGAAAGAAACGTCCGAGCCCGACCGTGTGTTTATTAACCCCGTACTCAGTCGCCTCTCGCGCGTAAAAAAAGAAATGTCGGAAGGGTGCTTGTCGGTGCGCGGCAAGTACGGCACCGTTATGCGCCACGAAAAAGCATCGTTAAAAGCCTATGACGAGTCGGGCACACTGATAAGCTACAACGGCACGGGGCTTTTAGGGCATATCTTCCAGCACGAGTGCGACCATCTCGACGGCATACTATATATAGATAAGACCATACTTATCGAAGAGGATGTCGACCTACAGAGCGCGCGGCAAAAACTTAAGGACAATCATGGCAAGTAAACCGCTTTTTGCTTTTTTTGGGACGCCACGCTTTGGCGTAGCGGTACTTGATGCACTCGAGCGCCAAGGGCTGCTCCCTGCACTGGTCATAACCGCGCCCGACAAACCGCGCGGGCGCGGGCTTGAGGTGTCGCCGTCGCCCGTTAAAGCGTGGGCTACCGAGCGCGGTATCGACGTTGCCACCCCCGCCACCCTTAAAGACGAGGTGTTTGCCGCCGAACTTGGTAATACCGACTGGGACGCGTTTGTGGTTGCGGCATACGCCAAACTGATACCCAAACACATACTGGATATCCCGCGCGGCGGGTCGCTTAACATACACCCCTCGATGCTGCCGAAGTTCCGCGGCCCTTCGCCGGCACTCTCCGCCATACTTGCCGATGAGCGCGAAACCGGCGTAAGCGTGATGCAGATGACCCCGACCATGGACGCCGGGCCCATAGTCGCGCAGGCACGGATAGAAATCGGCGAGGAAGAGTGGCCCTTGCAAGGCCAGATGCTCGAGGACCTGCTGGCGACCGAGGGCGGCAACCTACTTGCCGAGGTGCTGCCGCAATGGCTCGCAGGTGAGATTACCGCCGAGCCGCAGGACGAAAGCAAAGCGACCTTTACGCGCAAATTTACCGACGAAGACGCCCGACTCGATTCTGGAAGGCTAAACCTTCCAGAATACGCTCGTGAAGCTCTTTTAAAAATCCGCGCCTTTGACCACGGCCCCCGCGCCTACTTTGTAGACGAAGCGGGCAAGCGCGTTATTGTTACCGACGCAACAGGTACCGACGGCGCACTTGAAATACTGAAAGTAATCCCCGAAGGTAAAAAAGAAATGTCGTACAGCGAGTTTGCCCGTAAAAAATAACCCCGCCATTGCTGGCGGGGTCGTGTCAGGTGCCGGAGGACTTGCGCGGCAACCTGCTGCCGACGTAGACGAAACGCGGCCCGTTGTACTCGAGCCGCTGAATCGGCGTGAGAAAACCGTCGGGGCCGAGCATCTCGCGCAGCGTAGTGCGGCCCTTGTGCGGCTTATACTGCGCCGCGTATTTGACTTGATAGGCGTTCGCCGTGTCGCGATAGTTGACGTGCGGCAGGACCTCGGACACCAGATAGAACATCGGCTTTTGGGGCGAGCTCTTAAAGTGCTCGTAATAGCCCGGCCGGATAAGGCGAAGGATCCGTGCATCGACGGCAAGGCCCGCATGGACGTCTGCCGCCTCAAGCTTCTTTTGCACCAGTGTTTCGGTGCGATCGGCGCGCTCTTTAGCGCGCTTGTACTTAGCTTCACTACTCTTGAGCATGAGAGACTCTCCTTTGGGTGTCGTCTGCCGCTACCCTACCAAATTAGATTTTATCGCGCCAGCCGCGTAAGTACTCCTTAACCCGAGCAGCGCTGTGGCGAAAGACGCGCATATTTTTCTTTTTAACTTTCGTAAGCTCTATATATAGCTCTTGCGTAGCCTTGTCGATAGCCTCGTGCAAGGTGGTGCCGCGCGCCTCGGCACGCAATACCATGCCGTCGTGGAGCATAAGCTCCGCCCGAAAGGTCTTGTCCTCGCTCGCGAGGTACTCGAGCTCGACGTCGGCGCGCGCTGACTGCTCATGTTTGAGCAACCGATCGAGCCCGCCGAGTTTTTTGTCGATATAAGACCGTATTTCATCGGTTAGTGTCAAGCCTGTGCCCTTTAGGTTGTGCTCCATTGCCGTATAGTATACTACTAAGTGGGTAATTTAATTATTAAGAAGAACCTAATTTAACAAACCGTATGGCAAATTCCGCGTTTATGAAGCCGATGAAGCTCTCTGATGAGCTCGAGGCAGTAGTCGGCAAGGGCCCGATGCCCCGCTCCGAGGTGGTAAAAGGTCTCTGGGTATACATCAAGAAGCACGACTTGCAGGACAAAGCGAACAAGCGCAATATCAACCCCGACGAAAAGCTCAACAAGGTGTTCGGCGGTAAGGGCACGGTAAGCATGTTTGAAATGACCAAGCTGGTCTCCAAGCACCTCTCGTAAGCGAGGGGTAGAAAAAGAAAAAGGCCTCGCAACTCCGTAAGGAATTGCGAGGCCTTTTTGCATTCCGGCTGCCGAAGCAGCTAGAAGCGGTAGTTGATGCCGGCGAGAGCGGTATTGCTCTTGAAGCCGCCGGGGCCGGTGATGCCGAGGATCGTGTAGTCCTTGGTGCCGAACTCGCTGTGGCGAAACTCGACCTTCGCCGTCCAGTTGTGCATCGGCAGAGCGTACTCGAGCCCGCCGCCGACCGTCCAGCCGACATGGGTCTTCTGGTCGCAGAAGATCTGCACGATGCAGATCTTGCCGTCGCCGAAGGCGGCACCGCCCGTAACGAAGGGCAGAAACCGATCGAAGGCATAGCCGACGCGCCCGCGGGCCGAACCGACCCAGCTCGACTTGGTGGTCACGAGACCCCCGAGCGTGGAACCGCTCATGTTGGTCCAGTCCACGTCGCCCTCGATGCCGAGCACGATCGAACCGAACTGCCAGTTGTAGCCGGCCGTGCCGCCGAACATGCCGCCGTTGTGGTTCCAGTCGACGAAGGTATCCGTCGCCTTGCCCCAAGCATAGCCGCCGTTGACGCCGATGTAGAAGCCGGTCCAGTTGTAGGCCGGCGCAACATAGTGCTGCATCGGAGCCCGACGAACCGGCACATCAGCAGCCGAAGCGGCCGAGATGCAGGCAATTGCGGCAAGAGCCGCGATACCAGAACGAATCATGGGAAACTCCCCCGTTTCAAGGATGGCGTGCCGAATACCGGCGCACCTTCATGTCCGCTGTCTATTATAGCATAGTCGGTATCCCCTGTCAACTAACCCACAGAAAAGCCTTACCTGTCAAGGCCGCGGCGGGAGGCGCCGGCGCCTCGGCGCGCACGGCCGCCTTTACGGCCGGCCTCGGCCGCCTCTTGCGACGTAAACTCATGCGCCGTGCCTTTGGCGTGCGCGGCCTTGCCGCCCTTACTGGCTATCTCGCGCTGTTTTTGCTGGTCCATCACCGCAAAGCCGCGGTTGCTGGTAGTTTTTTCTGTATCTTCGGTTTCTATATCCATATGTTTATGATGTGCATTAACTCATAAGCGCTGTACGCGCACTGTACTCCTGTGGTATTAAGATGTACTGAAGCATGAAGAAAAAAAGGAAATTCGAACCCGGCAATTTTGACCTGCGCGTCAAACGATCTCTTGCGGGGCTGGGGCTCTTTACGCTCTCCCCCATACCTAAAGGCGCCTGCGTTATCGAGTACAAAGGTAAAACGCTCAGCAAAAAAGAAGATGAGGAGAGCAACAGCCTGTACCTGTTTTTAGTAAGTAAAACAAAAACTATAGACGGCGCGGCGCGCAGTAATACCGCCCGCTACATTAACCACTCCTGCCGCCCCAACTGCGAGATAGAAACATGGGGTCAGCGCGTGTGGGTCATGGCAAAACGCGCCATTAAAGCCGGCGAGGAGCTCTGCTACGACTACGACAGCGACTACTTTGACGAGTATATAAAGCCCAAGGGATGCAGATGCGCCAAATGCGCTCCGCAGCTGCACACCAAATAGCCTTAGCACGCAGGCTACATGGAGACTTCATGCGGAACGCACTCAGCCGTGGTAGACTACAGGTACTTGACAGAAGTAGAAACATATTTTGCAGGCGATGACCCTTTTGCCGACACCAAACTGGGGAACGCGCTGACGCGGGCCATTGTTGACACCATACACGAACCGTTTTTAGTACTCGATGCCGACTTGCGGGTTATTGTCGCAAGCCGGTCTTTTTATACCAAGTTCAACGTTAAAAAAGAGAACACGCAGGGCCGCTTGCTGTACAACATAGGAAACGGGCAGTACAACATACCAGCGCTTAAACATTTTTTGCACAACATTATACCCGAGCACGCGGTTATGAAGGAGTACAAGTTGATGCACGACTTCCCCACTATCGGGCGGCGCACCATGCTCTTGAGCGCCCGCGAGGTCCGGTATGAAAACAGCACACGCAAACACCTGCTCTTAACCATAGGCGACGTAACGGGCCAAGAGCTGCTAAATGAAGAAAAGGAAAAACTTTCTAAACAAAAGGACCTTTTGTTAAAAGAGATGCGGCACCGCATGGCCAACAGTCTGCAACTTATCGCGAGCGTGCTGATACTTAAATCCGAGGCGGTAGAGTCGCCCGAGGTGCGCACCCACCTGCAAGACGCACACCAGCGGATTATGTCTATCGCCACCGTAGAGAAATTTCTTGACACCACCAGTCTTGAAGAAGAGGTAGAGGTAGGGCCGTATCTTACCGGCCTATGCAGAAGTTTAGGCAACAGCATGATACAGGGCCGGCCGCTGACGCTAACGGTCGAGTCGGAGGGCGGCATGACTACCTCGGCCGAAGGTTTGGGCACCACGATTGTCCAGTCGCTCGCCCGCCAGCTAAAAGCGACCGTACGGGTTGAAACAAGCCCTAAAGGCACTGCTGTGTTTGTCGAGCGTAAACCAAACACCACTATTGTGCCGGAGACTCTAGAGGTTGCGCAGGTATAGGTATAATCGGGCGCTCATGAAGAACACATCTGCGTTCTATACCATGGCAAGTAAGCTCTACCGTAGAGCCTTTCCGCAAGTCGAGCGCTACCGGTGCAGTAACCGATAGCGGCGGAAAGCGTCTACACCTTAGTGGGGCTATTACCAACCCGTGCGTATGTAACTCTATAAAACTTTATGAACAAAAAAATTAGCGTAGCCGCAGTATCTGTCCTCTTGCTTGCAGCGCCGATGTTTGCGCTTGCAGACACCCTTACCCGCCAGCTCCAGTTTGGCATGACGGGCTCGGACGTGTCGTCCCTGCAGACCTTTTTGGCGCAGGACCCGACGATTTATCCTCAGGGCCTCGTTACGGGCTACTTCGGTGCCCTTACCCGCACTGCAGTAAGCAACTACCAGACCCGCAACGGCATTGATGCCGTCGGCCGCGTCGGTCCGATAACGCTCGCGTCGATTAACGCCAAGATGGGCGGCAACACGGGCGCCGACATTTACGCGCCGTCTCTGTCGGGCGTTACCGTATCGGGCACCAGCAACAGCATTACCGCGCAGTGGAACAGCAGCGAAGCAACCCGCGGCATCTTGTACTACAGCACCTCGTGGATGAGCATGACCGATGTGCTCCCCAACGATGTGGTTATACAAGGCAACAGCGCCTCGGTTGACACCACGCTCCGCTCCTCGCACACCATCACCGCCAGCGGCCTCCAGCCGAACACGACGTACTACTACGTGGTGTACAGCAAGGACGCTTCGGGCAACGCGACGGTCACCGCGCCGGAGACCTTCAAGACCTTCAACTAACTCCTAGTTAGTTGTGCAAAAAGCCCCCGAATGTCGGGGGCTTTTTGGTATCGCACAATAAGGCGGACCCTAGAAAAAATCAGGAAAATCGGTATACTTCGAAGTGTTCGTATATTCCGCGGTAGCTCAATGGTAGAGCAGCTCCCTGTTAAGGAGTTGGTTCCAGGTTCGAGTCCTGGCCGCGGAGCAAAATGCTATTCTAGACGGACGATGTCTACTAACACTATTGTTGCAGGTACGGTACACAAACTGCCCGAAGATTTTAAAAAGGTTCTGCTTCAGATGCCCACAGCGCGGGCGGTGTGGGAGGATATTACCCCACTCGCCCGCAACGAGTGGATTTGCTGGGTTACGTCAGGGAAAAAAGCGGAGACGAGGGGTATCCGTATAAAGAAGGCACTCTCAAAGCTAAAGGGCGGCATGCGCCGACCCTGCTGTTGGGCCGGCTGTACGCATCGTTGAGCAGACATTTTTTGTATTTTGTGGTATAAGGATGGCGGTTGCTGCACCTTAGAAAAGGAGAGTTCCGTGGCACGTCCGCTCGAAGTCGAAACCATTGTGCGCGCACGGCAGTTGCTTTCTGACCCGAACAAGTGGTGCGAAGGGGTGCTCGCTCGCACCTACTTCGGCATCCCTTGCTCGCCGACGATCTTCTTTGCCAAGCGCTTTTGCGCCCGCGGCGCGCTTGTCCATGAAGCCTACAAACTGACCGGCAACCGCGCTCTCGCATGGCGGGTCACCAGCCGCGCCGAGGCCATGGTGTGTCCGGTGAGATCGTCGCACAGCCTTTCGCTCGCCGGCATCAACGACATGCACGGCCGCGAGCGCGTGCTCAAGGTGCTCGGTCGCGTCCCTGAATTTGCCTGACGCAACTCGACAGTTCCCCGCCGCCCCACTTTGGGCGGCTTTTTTATTTGTACTAGTGCTATACTTTTTACGTGGCTCAGGGCAAGCGCTTTTTATTTGCGTGCTTTATTTTTGGTGTACTCTTTGCCCTGCCCGCTTTTGCATCGGCGGCAATCATTTATTCCAACAGCTCCACAGGCAACGACTCCACCGGCGCCGGCACCTCGGGGAGCCCGTACGCGACCTTTCATAAAGCGTACACGGTCGCGAGCTCCGGCGACACCATCGACCTCACCGGCACTTTTAATTGGGCCAACGCGGGAGAGTCCGGCGACGCATCAACCTCGGGCTACACCATCGCAACCGACAACCTAACCATCCGCGGACAAGGAGCCAACGCCACTATCATTCAAGCCGCCTCAACCATAGCTACTACAGACCGCCGAGTCTTTACTATGAATGCCGCGTCGACAACGTTTTCAGGACTGAGCATCCGCCACGGCAACACGAGCAACGGTGGGTGCTTTATTCTCTCCGTCGCCGGCACAACCACACTCGACCGTGTGGCAGTAGACCGCTGCAACGGGAGCATACACGGCGGCGCCTTTTATACCACCACCTCCAACACCAATGTTGTCGCGACCAATAGCTCCTTTACGGGCAACACGGCCGGATTTTCTGGCGGCGGTTTCTTCTGGTCCACCACAGGCGGTACACTGCAGATGATCAGCACAACACTCTCGGGCAACATCTCAAACATAAGTGGTGGCAGCAACAGCACCAACGGCGGTGCGGCACTCAACCTTGGCTCGGGTACCATGCGACTTACCAACCTCACCATAACCGGCAACAGCAGCCCCTACGGCGCGCTCAAGCTCGGAGGTGGTACTGCTTTGCTCAAAAATACTATCGTCGCGGGCAACACCGGTATCAACGCCGACAGCGTAAACTTGTATCGATCCTCGGGCACCATTACCAGCAGCGGGTATAACATCTTCGGCCCCTACAACACCTCGTACTTCAACGCCACAACAACCGGCGACTGGGACGACCGTACCGGTAGTGGCACCTTTAGGCTCTTTTCGGTCGGTACGACCGGCACACTCACTCTCAGTGCGACTACGACAGCAGCAAACGGAACCCAGTACGCTCCGCTTGCTACCGGCTCTATCGGCATCAATCACGGCACCACCACGGCGCACGGGGCGGTCACCATACCCTCGACCGACCAACTAGGGTTTAGTAGGAGCGGTGCAACAGACATTGGTGCGTACGAATATGACGGGGTCTCCGACACCACTCCGCCAACCGTTACACTCGACCTTCCTGCAAACGGCGCCAGCATCGGCGGCTCGACCATAGGGATTACCGCCACGGCCTCTGACGAGACGGCGGTCGCGGGGGTCAAATTTTATGTAAACAATATTTTGGTCGGCAGCGAGGACACCACTTCGCCGTATAGCATTACGTGGAATAGCCTTTCTGCGACCACCTCTGGAACAAAAACCGTTGTGGCGGTAGCACGCGACACGTCGAACAACTACGCCACTTCGACCAGTGCTACGGTGACGCTCAACAACGCCCCGACCCCCTCATCAGTCACCGCAAGCTCAACCGTGCGCGGTGCCGCGGCAGTCACATGGACAACGCCGTACGAAGGCTCATCAAGAATGTTCTTCGGGTTTGTAAGCGCGGTGAGTTCCTCAACCCCCGAGGCAAACGCCGGAAGCGGCGTCACCAGCCACTCGGTAGACCTCTCGGGACTCCCCGCCTGCGCCGTGTATCAGTATGTGACCGTGAGCAGAACCTCTGGCGGCGACGCTGCGACCAGCTCAACCTCAAGTTTAAGAACGGCCGGATGTACCGGCGGAGCCTCGATAGTCTCGAATAATCAAGGCGCGGTAACCACTGGTGCCGGTGGGACACTCACCGAAGGCGTGCTGACGCTTACGATACCAACTTCGTTTACCGCAACATCATCATCGGCAACCTTTCAAGCAAGCCAGCTCGATGGCTCGACTTTTTTTGCCAGCGCAGGTACTCCAAGCGGACTTACGCGAGCCACTACTACCGTGTATCACCTCTCTGCGTATACCGACGAGTCCACCACACTCTCGACCTTTACCTCGCCAGTGACAGTCACCATGTCCTACGACGACGCGGATGTTACAGGCGTGGACGAGTCGAGTCTTACTATCCATCGCTACGACGGCACCACATGGTCAGAACTCTCGAGCTGTACGGTCGACACCGGCGCAAACACAGTCTCGTGTACCACGACCGGATTCTCCGACTTTGGTATCTTTGGCGAATCCTCTTCCAGTTCAGGCGGCAGTTCAGGCTCCTCTGGTGGTGGCAGTGTAGTGGGTCTTATCGGCAGCGTCGGCACGCATGTGGGCAACCCCGCGATACTACCCGTCGCAGCGGCGACATCGAGCACGCCGAATGCTTCTACTCCTGCAAAAATGCCTGAAAATAAATTTATGTTTAGCCGCAACTTGCGGGTGGGCTCTGAGGGCGAAGATGTGCGGGAGTTGCAGCTGTTCTTAAACGCGCGCGGATTTGTGGTTGCAAAAAGTGGCGCAGGAGCGCCGGGCGAAGAAAGTACGACCTTTGGCCCGCGCACCAAAGCGGCCCTCATCAAATTTCAAGAGGCGTATACTACAGAAATTCTTACACCGCTCGATTTGCAGAAAGGCACAGGCATCTTTGCCACCCAAACCCGCAAGTTCGTCAACTCGCTTCCTTAAGCGATTTTGTAAAGCTGACAAACACAAACCGGTATGGTACCGTCGAGGTGGTTTTTTGACCTTTTTTCGAACCCACGCACAGGAGCAAGACATGAAGCGGATGTTTGCAGGCGTTCTTTTGGTTCTGGTGTCGAGCGCGGCAGTCAGTGCCAGCGAGCTTGTGTGGCGCGGCAAAGTGCCCTCCGGCCAAGTACTGGAGGGGCCGATGATGGTGCCGACCGGCGCATGCTACCCCACCATCCGCCGGTTGCGCGGAGTACAATACTACCGTCATGCGGAGTGTCCTGAACATGTCCGCAACCACCTGAGCATCGGCGTACCGCTCTACGGCCACCCTATCAAAGGGCGCAAAGAGGCGCGGAGCGTCACGATCGATGCAAAAGGCTGGGTGGTACTTAAGTAAGGGAGGGGCGGATGTTCTTCAAACTACTGACAGTCGCTGTGGTAGCTGCCCTCCTCTGGCAGATGATCGGCGTCTGGAGGACGGGCAGGGTGCTCGCAAAAAACCGCACATCGGCGGTGTTTCGGCGACATCAGGTCGGG